>JACTUB010000021.1 GCA_015660885.1 Methanoregulaceae archaeon
TCTGCCCTCCTGAAGCGGATGTGACGGCGAAATTTTCAGCATCGGCACCCGTCACCCTTTACCAGTGCATTATCGCAGCAACCGCGAAGTTCGCCGCAAAGGTTGTCGGGAAGATCTTTGTCAACCTTGCAACCCTGAAACTGCAGGAGATCGCCGTATCGAGGAACGTCCAGGACAAACTCTGGAATTGCACAGTCACCCTGGATCAATTCTACAACCTGGACCTGACCGCTCTACGGAACATCATCTATGCGACAACAGACCATCTGGGTGCCTCGCATTGTATTTTCTCGGGCATTGTGCCCCAGACAGCGCCAGAGATAGGTCAATCGAAAGATCGGACCGTGCTGACCGCCCAGGACTTCGGCTGGTATCTTGCAAACCAGATGGTGCCGGCAGCATACCAGCACAACACGGCAGGCACAAACCCGGCGACCGTGATCGCGGGCCTTCTTGGCGGCGATGACTGGGAGACTACGACGGGCATTGAACCATATAACATTAACTCTGTTACAGCGTGGGGATCGACCCTGGCATCCCGGGTCTTTGATTTCGATGGGCAGACTACAAAGATGGTCGCAATCCAGCGGATCTGCGATTATTGCCGGTTCATGTTTATCGTAAAATGGCGGCTTGTCAGCGGTTCATATTACCGCCCGACCGGGTATTTCATCGATGAGAATGATATCGACACCGAGCTGGACCTGCCTGCTGCAGTAACCATCACCGCGCCGGATTCATACCTGAAAGAGAAGATCACTATCGTCAGCAAAGTGACCGAACGGTATAACCGCATCACCGTAATCGGTCGGGACTCAGGCGGAGTTGTTTACACGGCCGTATTGAGCAGCCCGGGCCTGACGAACGGCGATGAGCTGCCCGTTGAGTTCATCGAGAACAGCGGGGCATGGACCACCCAAGACCAGGTTAATGCCCGATGCCTGGAACTTTATAATTTCTATATCAATCCATCAACGGTCTGGACTGCAACATTCTCGGACCGCACGGACCTGCAGCTGCTGCAGAAAATAAAGTTCATGGGGTATACCAGTCAGGGAGTCACTGAAGACTGGATGCGGATCACATCGATCCGGTATACGATAGGGAAGGGCGCGGAGAAGACGGTTGTTATTGAGTTTACGACCGACCAGGCATACTCCAATATTACCAGGATGTATCGCAGCAATTCTCCGGATTCCGTGATCGAGACTGAAACCATCTTCGACGGGAAGATGGCGTTGGTGCCCCAGAACGAAGTCGGGACCGTGACCGCGATCGATGGCAACACTGCAACCATCACCCTGGAAGATGGGCGGACCGTGACTGCCAGGATAATCACATAATGCCAGTAACTGTAGGGGATAAAGGCCTGACATTCGCAGCCGGATCGGTTTATGCGACATTCACGCCCGTAACAACACCAGCGATCGGGGATACAGTGATCCTCTATAATCTCGGCAACGGCCAGCGTCTGGCAGTCCCGTCCCTCATTTTCAATCTGAATGATTATTCCTTCGTCGTGCCGTCTTTCCAATTCGCCGGTTTTAATTTCAAACTGGATTTTAATTTTAATTTGCTGAAATTCAACCTCGCAGCTCAATCCGTCGATGCTTTACTCCTTGTAGGACAGGAAATCTCCAGCGATGTAGTGCCCGAGACCTATGAAATCTTTAACGGTCCCTTGCCGTTCAATTGGGATGGGCGGACGAATATTTATTTATCCGGTCCACAGGCAGGAGGGGCTTTTTTGTCTTGGGCTCAACCAGCTCCCCGTTATATCGGGATTGACGATGAATTAACCATCTACGGACCAGCAGGAAGTATAATTGTCACCCCGGAACTGGGTGTAACGCCATGGGTTCCCCCATTTTGCATTAATAGCATTTTAAATCCCGGTCCAAACACCGTCCAGATCTTCATCAAAGACATTTGTTTTGGATGGCACGGGACAACCGACCTATATGTCAGGTCGTATGTATAACCGGTCCAAATACCCATTTTTTCAAAGATTTTTGGATCTTCCGATCGCCCAGCATGACCAGCCACGAGAGGAGTGCAACCTCAATGAAATAAAATACCGGGGAAATATGGATTACCTCTAAAACGAGGATGTGGATCAGGAATACATAAAACGAGAATTCTGCAAGGAGAGAGACCCACCTGTTCTCATGTGTCCATTTTGGATAAAAGTTCTGCTGGACGATCCAGATCCCGAGGCCGAATTCAAGGAAATTGCAGACTGGTAGCCAGCGGTCCGGTCCTATTCCTAAAAACAAAATGCAACGATAATTAAGGGCATATCTGAAAAAAATCTCGGCGAATGCAATCAGGCATAACATCTGATAAGGGTATCTCCGTATTGAAGCAGAGAAGAAGGGGTAAAGGAAATAGAGGGTGATAATCAATCCGATAAACCATCCGATTTGATTAATCTGTCCTCCCCACTGCCCGCTCCATGCATTGAATCCAGTGAACTGTAGGAACATCGAGATGAGGGGTAATTTCAAAAGAGTTGGAGCGCAGATCAGCCCGATTAATAAACTTATCCAGAAAGCCGGGTAAATCCGGAACAACCTCTTGACATAGAATTTCGATATCTCGTCGAGACCCGATAATTTAGGATGCATGTATTCCAGCATAGCCCCACTCACAAAGATTAGGATCGCGACGCCGATCATACCTGCATCCAGGTAAAAAACGTTAAATATCAGGTTCTCTTCGGAGAAAGGAATCCAGTTAAGGGTGAGGGCAATGTGGTAAAATACAATCGCAGCGACGCTTCCGATCCGCAGGATATCAAAAAATAGCAACCGGCCCGGTTTATTGTCCATTTTAAGGATTCAGAATATTTATTATGAGACAATAAAAGTATGCGAGGGACTACGAGACTGGACCCTGAATCCAGCGCCGTTGACCAGGCTTGGCTACCCTCGCTCTCTTCCTTCACGACGTAACCAGATGCCATGATCCGGCATGAAGCCCTGAACCTGACGCCGTTGACCTGGCTTGGCTACCCTCGCGCTTGTATACATTATAAATGAAATTACATAAAGATAGGGGATCATTCCCCTCTACCAGCGTTGTTCCCGCTTAGGGATTTCTTCTTTTCCCGATCACGAAGCTCGTTACGCTTGATCTTTCCTGATATGGTTTTGGGAAGCGAGTCCACAAATTCGATCGACCGCGGGTACTTGTACGGTGCAGTTACATTTTTTACATGATTCTGTATTTCACGGATAAGCGCCTCCGATGGTTTGGCGCCCGGTTTGAGTATTACGAAGGCTTTGACGATAAGTCCACGAATATCATCCGGTGATCCAACAACAGCTGCTTCCTGAACTGCGGGGTGCTCGATCAATGCACTCTCAACCTCGAAGGGTCCGATACGGTATCCGGATGCCTTTATAACATCATCGTCTCTCCCGATAAACCAGAAATAGCCATCCTCATCCTTGTATGCCTTATCCCCGGAATAGTAAAAACCATTCACGAATGATTTTTTGTTCTCTTCTTCATTGTTCAGATATTCCCGGAATAAACCAACAGGACGGGGATCAAGCCTGATGGCGATACGGCCTTCCTCGTGCAGGCCAACAGGCTTTCCCTTATCATCATGCAGCTCAATCTGCCAGCCGGGCGACGGTTTTCCCATAGAACCAAACTTTGGTGTCATGCCGGGAAATGTACCGATACAAAGAACGGTCTCAGTCTGCCCGTAGCCTTCAAAAATCGTCAGGCCGGTTGCATCTTTCCACGCTTTGATAACCTCGGGGTTCAAGGGTTCTCCTGCACTCGTGCAATGCCGGAGCTCGGTAAAATCGAACTTGTCAAGATCAGCGAGGATCAGCATACGGTAAATTGTCGGAGGACAACAGAAGGTGTTTATGCCGTACTTTTCAATAAGGGGAAGGATCTCGGTAGGGTTGAATTTGGTCCTGATATCATAGACAAAAATCGCCGCCCCCTCAATCCATTGCCCATACAATTTTCCCCATGCACTTTTCGCCCATCCCGTATCTGAAAGGGTAAAGTGGAGATCCGTGGTGCGGATATCGTGCCAGAATCTGGCAGTTACCATATGCCCGAGGGGATAACTGTGATCATGAATTACCATTTTCGGCTCGCCGGTGGTTCCTGATGTGAAAAATATCAGAAGCGGATCTGTGCTCTTGGTCTTTTTCATACTGGGAAGATTTACCAGCTTAGCCGAAACAGGGGCAGGGTACTCAAGCTCCACAGGATAGCTAATCCATCCCGGTCTTCTTCCGTCAACCAGCATCCTGCAGGAAAGTGTAGGGCATTCTTTTGCAATCGCATCTATCTTATCAGCATGCTCTTCATTCGTTATGACCATCTTGATATCGGCGATGTTAATGCGGTATTTCAGATCTTTTGGGGTGAGCATTGTTGGAGCCGGGCAGTAAACTGCACCCCGCTTGATCAATGCCAGGGTAAATGTCCACCACTCAGGAACACGCGGGAGCATAATGAGCACCCGGTCTCCCTTGTTAACCCCGTATTTGATCATCATGTTTACAATCTGGTTTGAAAGTCGCATGAGGTCCCAGAAAGAGAATTTCTTTTCATCACCATCCTGGTTCACCCAGATCATTGCGAGCTTGTTCCGGTCCCTGTTGGCCCATGCATCGATAACGTCAAAACCGAAGTTAAAATACTCGGGAACTTCGATGGTAAAAGAACGGTACATATCATCGTAATCGGGCATGTTATGATCATTATGACCGATTTTTCTCCCGGCAGGTGGCAGGATGTTTGCCCTGATTGTGTCAGAACCTGAACTCGTGCTGAGGTATGTAGTGCATGCCTCGTTGATCCACTCTGACCTTGATATTTTTCGTTTTTCACATGATTTGTCGATGGTAGTCGTCAGGTTGTCATCCATCGTAACAGAATATCGCACCATTCTAGATCGGTTTGATGGTGCACCAGATAGGTTTTTCGATAGTTAAGCACACCACACGCGGAGATATAAGCCGGATAAATATCCAAAGGCATTATGCATCGATAATGTCAAACCCGCTGAAATACCCGGGACATCAATGGAGAAAACCCGTTGGTCTGCTCGTAATTATGTATCGTGCACCCGGTTCCGGTTCCCTAAAAATCAGTGTTTTTCATGTTTTATCTGACGTTATGATTTCGTATGAAATGCAATCTCTGACACTGAAATAAACTCTGCAGATCCAGATTCAGACCATCCTGGAATTTCCTGTCTCCACCGAAAGAACATAAAGATTGTCCATTAGTATTATGATTCAGGGAAAAGCATAGTATAGTGGATGGCAGATAAAAAGTACGATTCATTAAAAATTGAGAATATTGTCGCATCGGGAGTTATTGCCGATTCCATAGATCTTGCTGATGTTTCCGGCAAGATTAAAAGCTGCGAGCTCAATACGAAACGATTCCCTGGCGCAGTCTACCGGATTGAGAAACCGAAGATTGCATCCCTGATTTTTTCATCAGGCAAAGTTGTTCTTACCGGTATCCGGGATAAAAAAGCGCTCACCGACGGGTTAAGAATCATCATGAAATCTCTCAAAGAGGCCGGTGTTGATACGTACACTGAACCCAAAGTGGCGATAACAAATATCGTCTGTTCATACGATATAGGGAAATACATCAACCTGAACAAGGTGGTCATCACTCTCAACCTTGAAAATATCGAATATGAACCAGAACAATTCCCGGGGCTTGTATATCGCATTAAAGATCCCAAGATCGTTGCGCTTCTCTTTTCTTCAGGTAAGATTATTCTTACCGGAGGCAAGAATCTTGAAGATATCAAGAAAGGCCTTGATTTTCTTGAGCAGAAACTCGAGAGTATAATGTAGATTTTAAAAGAATTGTTTCTCTTTTTGTCTCTTCATAATTTGCCAGGGATAATTGGCTGTTTTTATTCACCCGAGTAAACACGGACTGTGGATAAGCATCATATACAAAAGTATGAGTAACCAGCCTTTAATTCACCAGATCACCGTCTTGGTTTCCCCACACAAAAAAAAACGTGATGACCCTTTTTTGGTATTTATGACCAGTACCGGTGGGTCTGGATAAAATTTCGTTCTGCTTTCATAATCTCGCGATAGAATGCATCGCCGTCAGTAAGGGTCGCAAGAATACGGGATGCGTTCTCCGGTCCGACACCCCGGGCAGAAAGTGCAATCACTGCCTTTTTTCCGCTGGATAAAACGATATTGGCATTTTTCAGTAAACGTTGTTCTATAGCATGATCGGCCTGAGTTTTCCGGGGTTTCCTCATGGCCAGATACAATTCGTCCTCATAAGGTTTGAGTGCTGCAATAAGACGTGCCCCGCATTTTGGGCACTGGGGATGATCGGGCACACGGGAAACAGCGGTCCTGATCTTCCAGTCCCGACAGTTCATGCAGGCAAGAAATACATCATCCTGGTCGAGCCTTCTCTTCAGCGTAGCAAGTACCGCTTGATCTGCAGTTGGTGGCGGTACCAGATCACGGGATGAAAACAATCCCCCGGCGCCGATCATCGAAAAGGGTCCAAGAGCAACACTGATATCTCCCCGTTTAATCTTATTGACAACCTCGGCGGCAGTATCGATATCCATATATTCAGAGAGCAGTTCCCGAAATGTCTCCTGTTGTACGACAGATCCTTCAAAGTATTCTAAAAGACGCTGGATGCTGATCTTTTCATAATCGGCATCAGGATCGATCGCACCGAATTTCTTCGCAATCTGAACCAGTTTCCACTTGAACAGTGCAGTTCGTTTCAACGCAAGCCGGAGAATACCCGGCATATGTGAAGGTTCAAGGGAGAGTAAGAAATCCCGCACGTCTGAGCTCCTGATGGATGAGGGGAGATGCAGGAGCATCCGGTATGCATCAAGTTCAAGGCCGACCGTCGTTCCATACCGGGCTGATATAAGAATGGAAAGAACACGTCCCAGGGCTTCATTTGTTTTATGCCCGGCGCAGATATTACAGACCACCCCCTCATCGGTATTTTCCAGAGTTATGAGATGATCGCTGGGGACCAGGGAGCGGTTTTTATCCATTTCAGTCAGGAACATCTGTGCAAAGCGGATACTATCCCTTTCAGTTGTATACGCAGAGATATTACGCCTTCTCCGGATCTCCCCAACCTCACGTGCGACCGAGAAGGGTACGGGAATCTGCTCTCCTTCCCACGAGGGTAGTTCTCCCAGTGCTTTCTTTGCGGGCTCCACGGTCAGTTTGCCATCAGCGATCTCGATCACGCGCCAGAGCTGCCCTTTAGTAATGAAGACTACGCCGGTGTGCACCCATCCGACCACGAAAGACTCATCGAGTGTGCCTACCGTTCTTCTGGAGACCATGTCGAAGATCGGAACTTTCCGTTCATCGTGGATCATGGAGAGGTTCCCTGAAAGATAACGCCGTGCGCGTGCAGTCGTAATAATCCGTGTCCCGTCTAACCGGATTAAAAGATGTTCCTCCATTTGCCGGCATACATCGTCGAGAAGTGTTCCGCAATCCGCAAAAACAGAAGTTCGTTCGAGAATCTCACGGATTTTCGACTGCTCGATCTCTCCATACTCTACCGCTATGCCAGCAACCTGATTTGCTAGTACGTCAGCAGCACATCTTTGAGGCACTACACGTTCTATCTCGTTTGCCTTTGCCTTTTTTACAATAACCAGGGATTCAAGCAGGTCATCAAAACCTGTTGCAAGGATCGTCCCGCGCGAGATCGTATTCAGCTGGTGGCCAGCCCGCCCCACACGTTGCACGAGCCGGGAGACTTCCCGTGGGGATCCAAACTGGATTACATGGTCAACCCTCCCGATATCGATGCCAAGCTCCATAGACGATGTGCAGATGAGTATCCGTATCTCACCTTTTTTGAATCGCTCCTCTGCATCGATCCTCACCTCTTTTGAAAGTGATCCATGATGCACCTCCACATCCCCATGTTCGTAAAGGGCATGTCCCAGTGCTTCGGCAGTTACCCGGGTATTTACAAAGACCAGCGTGGATCCTTCCCGTTTCAGTATTTTTGAAAGAATCTCCGTCTGCTTCTGAAAATCATCACCGACAAACCGCACGGTAATGTCCAGCTGTTTTGCAACAGGTACCTGAACAACAGAGAATGGGCGTTTACCGCAAAGGAAACGCGCAATTTCATCGGGATTTCCCACTGTTGCCGAAAGGCCTATACGCTGGAATTCGCCTGCATACACATGAAGACGTTCAAGTGCAACTACGAGTTGTGCGCCGCGTTTGCTTCCTGCCAGCTCATGGATCTCATCAATGATCACAAACCTGACCTGAGTGAGGTGTTTCCGGAGCCGTTTTCCCATGAAAAGGGCCTGGAATGTCTCCGGGGTGGTGATCAGGAGATCCGGTGGGGCCAATGCCTGCTTGCGCCGTTCACCCATCGGTGTATCTCCATGTCTCACCCCTACGGTAAGCCCGAGTTCTCTGCACCACCATTGCATACGCGCAAGGATATCACGGTTCAGCGAGCGCAGAGGTGTAATATAGATCGCTTTGAATCCTCCGCGGGAAGGCATTGACAGGAGAGCATTGAAAACGGGAAACATCGCGCTTTCCGTCTTGCCAGTACCAGTCGGTGCGATAAGGACAACATGGTTTCCGTCGTGGATCAACGGGATTGCCTGCTTCTGGGCTTCGGAAAGCACGGAAAACCCGCGCTTTTTAATACACACCTGGACTTTTGGATCCAACAATTCAAGCTGTTTCATCTGATTGCAGCGAACTCAGGGAACCGATGTATGTCCCATCGGCAAGGATAATCTCTGCATCCTCTGTTTTCATGAACCGCGACAGGGGCGAAAACGGATTTTTGACAATCTGGAGTATATCATATCCTGCTATCTCATTAAAAGCAGGCATAAACAACACCCGGGTAGGGGGAGTATTTTCAACTAATGTATTCATCCCCAGCTTATCAGTATCCAGCCCTGCACGCAGGTATGCCGGGGTCTGAAGGGCACAACCCACCTCATCTTTAAGCAGGAGCAGAGGATGGTGGTGACCGATTACCATCAGGTGCCCTGTAAGATTCGGGGAGGGGTACATGTGTCCATGGAGGTATCCGACACCGTCAAGGATCGTTCCATCTTTCGGCTGGAGTTCGGCATCACGGAGATACGGTTCAATTCCAATATCGTGGTTGCCGGGAAATACTTTCAGCGGGATGCGACTACGAAGTGTATCGAGAATTACCGGTAACTCATCATATTCCTGACGGGTGATCGATGGAATGCTGTGTTTGATGTCGCCGAGCAGGACGAGCATATCCGGGTCTGCCATATCGATGATCTTCAGTAGGCGTTCAAGTCGATCAGTACTCCGGCTCCTGAAATGCAGACCGTGAGCAGCTAGGTCAGCCTCTATCCCAAAATGGAGGTCTGCAACAATCAGCAGCCGGTATTCACCTTCAATGACGAGTGCCGGGCCGTCCCCGAAAAATTCCATCTTCATAATGGTTTAACAAATCCTTTCTGAGGCTGGTAACATTCATCATTGATAATGAGAGATTCAATGGCAGTGAGGACTGCCTCCGAAGATGCACCTCTTGCCGTTGCCAGTCTGATTATCTCTTCCACGGCAATCCCCCTTGGTCCGTTTCCTGCTGTCATGAGTTCCATCACCAGCATGCGGATATCGGGAGGAGAGGATGTTTCACACCCGGCTGAACGAACGGTCTGAACCGCACCTTCAACCATAATAGCGAGTTCCTGGAGCCTGGCTTTGGTTATTGAATAGTGGCGGATCGCCGCAAGGGCGCGTTTATCGGTATACGAACCCAGCATGGCGAGGTTAATCAGGTTAAGACGCCTGAGAGTCGATTTTGCTGTTACCAGCACCCACTGGTCACGAACCATACGGTCCACAATTCTGATTTGATCCGGGCGCACAGACAGATTTGCAACACCATTTTTCACGTACATCTGGGCCCTACCGGAGACCGTAATAAATGATGGCACAGGGATTTTACAGAATGTTACTGCAAGAGGGGTGTTCCTGCCACCGATTACCAGATCAAATGCTCCGGTCGGATCAGCCATGCGGGTGTGCACCATATCTCCGGATTCTGTAACCTCAGTAAGGGCACCTGAAAGAAACATGGAACGGCACCACGCTCCTCCCGGTGTCACCACCCATGCAGGGCTTCCCGGATCATCATCCGGAAAGGATAGTGTTGAACCGCCATACTCCCCGGCAAATACCCGTGCAGCCCCTTCCATAGTGTCGTATCAGTTTTGTCAGATGATCGTATTCAAGATATAGTCTGTGCCAAGTCTGTACCACCCCAAAGTTTCCAGAACACACCACACGTGGTAAAATGGAAAATACGAATGCCGCAGATTTCTAAGACAGGAGATTGGTATCTTCACTAGAGGTACGGTCAATATCCGATTATAAACAGAAAAAATTTAAAAAAACAATATTATTTCCCGTTGTGACGATAGGTAAAAGAGAGAACGGAAAGAATTGCGAGTGCAAAGAGAACAGTGTCCCATGACATCGGGGATTTCGTGGGTGTTGGCAATGATGGTGAGATGCATGAGTTCAGATCCGGGGGAACAAGCGTCGGGTCGAGCCCAGCAGCCCGTGCGTATGCTGTTTTTGCTTCGTCACATCTGCCAAGTGACCGAAGGGCATTGCCCTTATTATACCAGGCAATAGAATGAGCAGATGTCAAGTTGCCCTCAATGGCCAGTGCTGCATCTGCCGCCGCATTGGCTTCTTCAAACCGACCGAGCATCACCAGAATCCCGGCCCTGTTTGCCTGAATAAGCGGAACCCATGCGGATTCGTTGAGTGCAAGGGCTTCGTCCGACGCTATAAGTGCACCGGTATAATTTCCTGCATTCGCAAGATCAACGCTCTTTGAATAGAGAGCCCCCGCAGAAGTATCAGTGGCAAATACAGGCAGAATCAAACTGAAACTGATGAGAATAACCATAAAATATCTTCTGTAATACATATGTTTTCTCCATTTCTCAGATATTGAAGGTGCATCATATAAAAAAGTGAAACTTATCAGTTTTTACCCAGCACGATCAACCCTGCTATAATAATACCGGCCAGCCCAATCCATTCTGGCAGGGGGGTATAGGTGGTCTTTACTGGTAGCAGTAAAGAAGTCGGAGTCGCAGTTTCCCCGGTTTGTGATGAAGATGGAGTATGTCCAGGGACTGTCGTACTTACCAATTGCATATCTAGTGGTGTAACAATGGTAGAGGTATCTTTGATGAAGGTAACCGAAGCTGATTTCGTCGTTGTTCCTGTGAGATTTGTAACGCTGCTGGTAGTATATGATTCCTGAAGAGAATCAAGATCCTGACTTATAGTGAATGTGTACGTCCCCAGAGGATAGAGAGTTTCACCAAAAGAACTCCGTGCAGTATGATCCCAGTCTTTCCCGTTCTTCCAGTAATAAGGGGATACGGTGATAAAGGGCTGTTTTTCAAAGGACAGAATCTGGGTTTTTGCATTCCCGGCGTTTCCTGTATAGATAGTGCTGATTACCCGTCCGAGAGGATTAACCAATACTACCGTAAAAAAAGAATCCGAAGGATTGATACCGGGTCGATTTAACGGCAGGAGCGCCGGATACAGGTTTGTATCTACCCGGTAGGTGACATTTGTAGAGATCGGGATGGATTTCCCGCTCACGTCCTGGTTATGATCCAGATCCCAGACTTTGATATTAAGCTGCGGTTCAAAAACTTCGAAAACCACGTTATTAGGTTGCTTATCGATGCAGTACCATGACCCGGAATACCCGGTAAAACTTTCCAGGCTGATATTATAATGATATATTTTATCCGATACGGTATTTATTTCATAGATTGTCATGGTTTTTTGGGGTGGCGCGCTGGTATTTGCGCCTTCCTGCCACCACGCAATAGTATGGCACCCGTTTAATGCGCTAGATATATCCAGATTGCTCTCACCGATATAGACTGGAGCACCTGCGGCAATTTTTGCAGTAGTACCCTCCACAGGTGCGGCGCCGATTAAAATGATAATAAAAGCGAGTATGACATATTTTCCTTGCATGGAAAGTAATTTCAAAACCCTTATGATAAACATTATGACATTCATTAAAAAGAGCGCGTGATTTTGCCTGTTCGCAGAGTTCTCATGGAATGACTGCCTAAACTATCCGTTCCCGGGTGAAAGAGTAATTGGGGGAAGAGAGGATGCCCAAGGAAGAGAACCACACCATCTGGATTGAAAAATACCGGCCATCAAAACTTGCTGATATTGTCGGGCAGGATGAAATTGTGGAGCGATTGTCGTCATATGTAAAGAGTGGTAACCTGCCTCACCTTCTCTTCACGGGCAGTGCCGGTGTGGGCAAGACAACTGCTGCTATAACCCTTGCACGTGAATTCTTTAAGGACTCCTGGCAGATGAATTTCCGCGAACTCAATGCATCAGATGAACGCGGGATCGATGTGGTACGCAACCAGATCAAGCAATTCGCCCGGACGACACCACTCGGCGAGGCACAATTTAAAATTCTGTTTCTGGACGAAGCCGACGCACTGACCACCGATGCACAGGCAGCCCTGCGGCGGACAATGGAGAGTTACGCGCAGACCTGCCGGTTTATTCTTTCCTGTAATTATTCTTCCAAGATTATTGACCCTATCCAGAGCAGGTGTGCAATATACCGGTTTAAACCCCTTGGACCGGAAGCGGTGAAAGAAGAGATTTGTCGGATCGCCAGCCGCGAAGGACTCAGGGTAACGGATGATGCGATGGATGCCATTGTCTATATTGCACAGGGCGATATGCGTAAGGCTATCAACGCACTTCAGGGTGCCGCAATTATCTGTTCTACGATAGATGAGAAGATGGTATATGCGATAACATCCACTGCACGGCCGGATGAAATCGAAGAGCTCCTGAAACTCTCTCTTGGCGGAGACTTTGATAGTGCTGAATCTCTCCTTGCAAATCTTCTCCATGAACGCGGGATCGCTCCCAATGAACTGATCAACCAGTGTTACCGAGCCATCGTCAAATTTGAAATGATCAAGGGCTTAAAAGTGGAGTTAATCGACCATTTAGGAGAGACAGATTTCCGGCTCTCCGAGGGGGCGAATAGTGATATCCAGATGGAAGCACTCATCGCCCGGTTCGTCCTCTCTTCACAGAAATGCAGATGAGGTAAAGGAATGGATAAAAACCCGGACCTGCAAAATACCGATAAGACCGAAGACTGGAGCAGATTATTAAAAAGCAAATATAAAAAAGAGCTTGCTGAGATATCCCGTGAATATCCCCATAAACGTTCCCTCAATATCGATTACCGGGATGTCGAGCGGTTCGGTAAAGCGGGTATCGCTCTTGCCGATGAGCTTTTGGAAAATCCCGGTAAAGTCCTCGAAGACGTATGGGAAGCGATTAAAAAAAGTCAGCTGATCAGGATCAAAGAGGGAAAAGAACCTAAAGGCATCAATATCAGGTTCACCAATCTTCCGAAAAAGGTTGGTATCCGCAGTATCAGATCGGATGACATCAACTCTTTTGTATCGGTTGAAGGTATCTTGCGCAAGACTACAGAAGTCAGGCCACGCATTGTTGAAGCAACCTTCCGGTGCCCTGCAGGACACTTCACATTAAAAAAACAGAAATACGGGAAATTCATTGAACCAGAAGGGTGTTCAACCGACGGGTGTTCATTCAAGAAACTTGAACTATTACCCAAACGCTCAAAGTTTGTAGACTCACAAAAGCTCCGGATACAGGAGTCCCCTGAAGGACTTCGCGGTGGCGAACAGCCTCAGACTCTCGATGTGGATGTAACTGATGATCTCTCCGGCAGAGTGGCTCCCGGAGACCGCGTAGTTATCAATGGGATTCTCCGTTCGATGCAGAGGATCGTAAGAGGTGAAAAGAGTACGGTCTTTGACATTTTCCTTGAATGCAACTCCATCGAAATCGCCGAAAAAGAATTTGAGGAAGTGGAGATCAATGAAAAAGACGAGGATGAAATCAAAACTCTCAGCATCGATCCCCTGATCTACCGGAAGATTACTCATTCAATTGCCCCTACTATTTACGGCAGCGAGGATGTCAAAGAGGCAATTGCACTCCAGCTCTTCGGGGGCATTGCCAAGGAGATGCCGGATGGCACCCACCTTCGGGGCGATATCCATGTACTCCTCATCGGTGACCCGGGGATTGCCAAGAGTCAACTGCTCCGGTATGTCGTGAAGCTTTCACCTCGTGCAATCTATACCAGCGGACAGTCCTCCACCTCAGCCGGTTTAACCGCAACCGCAGTGAAAGATGAATTCGGTGAGGGGCGATGGACACTCGAAGCAGGGGCTCTTGTACTGGCTGATATGGGAGTGGCAGCTGTAGACGAGATGGATAAAATGCAAAAAGAGGACCGTTCAGCACTGCATGAAGCGATGGAGCAACAATCCATCAGCGTCGCCAAAGCCGGCATAACGGCCACTCTCAAATCCCGCTGTGCTCTTCTCGGGGCTGCAAACCCGAAATATGGAAGATTCGATATGTATGGCGATATTTCCGACCAGATCAATATGCCAGCCTCTCTGCTATCCCGGTTTGATCTGATTTTCATTATGACTGATCAGCCCGAACAGAAACGTGATCTTGCCATAGCTGAACATATCCTTAAATCCCATGGCATTGGTGAACTTATCGCTCAGCACAGGAAGACCCCGATCCCCGGCGTTACTGACGAATATATTCAGCAACAGCTGAAACCGGTCATGCCGGATATCGATCCTTCCTTTTTCCGCAAGTACGTCGCGTATTCCAAGCGATCCTGCTTTCCCATTCTATCCATTGAAGCTAAAGAGGCGCTTGTCAGCTATTACCTTAAGCTCAGGGGGATTGCCGAGCCAAACAAGCCGGTACCCGTGACGGCCCGCCAGCTTGAGGCCCTTGTCAGGCTTGCAGAGGCAAGCGCGCGCATACGTCTTTCGGATACTATTGAACAACATGATGCTGAACGGGTCATTCATATTGTTGACGCATGCCTGCGCCAGATTGCATACGATGCGAGGACCGGAAGTTTCGATATTGATAAGATTGCAACCGGCATATCCAAGGAGAAGCGGGATATTGTACGGGTGATAAAGGATGCGATTCGGGACATTGGCGGTGAAGGAAGGCGGGCTTCAAAGGACCAGGTTGTTGATGTTGTCGTATCAAAAGGGTTTTCGCGGGACAAAGTTGAAGCAGGAATCGAGATGCTCGTTCGATCAGGAGAGGCAATGGAACCAAAACTGGGGATCCTGCAGTTGATCTAAAGGAGGAGCGATAATGACATCTGACCGGGACAAGGCCGTCTTTGAAGCAGGGATAAAACTGGGGGCACTCTACCACCAGTGGGTTGGCACCCCCATATCTCTGAAATCTGCTGCAAGTGTCGAGAGCGCAATTGAACAAGCGGTGATCCTTCAGCCATTCGTAGAAAAGATCACGGTCAGGCTTGATCGTAACCTGATGACTGAGAACAAATTTGGGTATTGCGAGTTGTCCGGGCTCATGTTCAATATAGAGATCGTAACACGTGTCGGGTTTACCTATTGCCGTGCATACCTGGCTCCAAAAGATGGATACCCGCTTATGCAGATTATGGAATGCAATGAAACCCTCTCGCTTTCCCGTAACGGATGATCATATCCATATCGATCCGGTAAATGGTCGGGGGATAGAGGCTGCAAAAGATTTTTTGCGGGCTGGTGGGACACATATCTTTCTTGTCTCAAAACCGTCATGGTCATCCTCCGTCCATCCTTGCTGCGGTGCAGACTATACCACTGTTTTTGATGAGACGATCCGTGTAGCGAAGCTCATCGAAGCGATCGGGGTGGTCGTATTTCCGGTTCTCGGGGTTCATCCCGCTGAGATAAACAGGCTTTCTGAACGCATGTCATTACCCGAGGCTACTAAGGTCATGAAAGACGGGATAGATTGTGCGACAGGATACATACGGGAAGGAACTGCAATTGCCCTTAAGAGCGGGAGACCGCACTACGAAGTGAATCCGGAAGTCTGGGCTGCATCCAACGATATTCTCGTGCATGCGCTAAAACGTGCAGCCGAATGCGGGTGCGCATTGCAGGTGCATGCTGAAAGCGGCCCCTGTTCAGATATCGCAGAAATGGCTCAGCATGTGGGTATCCCCGTGGAACATGTTGTGAAACACTATGGTTCTCCAGACACTCCTCTGCATCCCTCCCTTATTGCAAAACATGAAGCTATACCGCTGATGACAAGCGAGCGACGGGCGTTTACTATGGAAAGCGATTTTATGGATGAAAATGCGCGCCCGGGAGCGGTTATGGGGCCAAAATCAGTACCCCGTTATACGAATCATCTGCTAGGGCAGGGCCTGATTACTGAAGAAGACTGCTTCAGAATTCATGCTGAGACCGTTGGAAAAGTGTACGGTGTGACAATCATGCTGTGAAAGTGTTCCAACTCACCTTTTTTATCCCTACCCGACAATAGGTATTCAATGTTTCTGAAGGTTCATCGTTCACCTGGGGCAGGTGATATCGTGGCTGTGTGCGATCGCGAACTGCTGAATACCACCATCAGCCATGGAGAGCTTTCTGTCAGGATCACTGAAGCGTTCTATGGCAACTTTCCTGCCGGTGAAGATGAGGTGAGAGCTGCACTAAAAAAGGCCGGTAATATCAACCTGATGGGCGAACGTGCGGTGAGCATTGCGATTGATATGGGGCTCATCACTCAATCAGGGTGCATAATGATAGGGAAAATCCCCCATGCTCAGGTCTACTCGCTATGAGCATTCAGGATTGTTTTTGTCCAAAATGTGGAAAAGCCACCGAACATGAAGGGCTCTGCACCAACTGCAGGATTGACAACACACCATGGTTTGTCTGCGATCGCCGCGTTAAGAGCATCCGTTGTCCGAGCTGCGGTGCATTAAAGCAGGCAAATACATGGACAGATTCCGAACGCGAATGGGCAGATTTGGCACCTGAGCTTGCTAAGACCGCAGTACATTTTCATCCTGATGTGAGGAAACCCTCGTTGGTTGTGACCGTTGAGGACAACACCCTTAATCGCTCAACAGCTACCATCTCTCTGAAAGGACTGCTGCACAATACCCCCCTTGAAGCCACCTGTAGCGTTGAAATCGTCTGGCATAAAGAGCAGTGCGATCGGTGTAACCGAATCAGCGGGAGTTATTATGAAGGTATAGTCCAGGTCCGTGCAGATGGAAGACCCCCCAGTACCTTTGAACTTCAGATGTCAGCGGGAATTGCGCAACAGGTAGAAGACTCGTTACAGGCGGGGGGAGAACGGCTTTCATTTATCGCAGACATGAATGAAACTCGCGAGGGTCTGAACATAACGGTGGGATCTCAACACATCGGGACCCTTATTTCACAGGGAATAATCGCTCAGCTTGGCGGAAGGTTCACCACTCATCCAAAACTGGTCGGGGAGAAAAATGGACGACAACTATATCGTATCACCTACTCGGTCCGCCTCCCCCGGTTTCAGAAACAGGATGTTGTATTTAGCCATGGGCGATATCTTGAAGTGACACGTATCGAATCCAGCCATATCAAAGCCCTTGATCTTGCCAAGGGAGTCCCGACATCGGTGCGCGAGGAAGATATTGAACGTTCCGTCGGGAATCTGCGGGATGCCGTATCGGCATTAGTGGCGTTCGCTGACAGCCATATCATGGGGGTCCTCGATCCGGAAACCTGCCAGACAAAAGAGCTCAGGAAGGTCCCGTGGCTTGACGTTAAAGCCGGGCAACATGTGCTGGTCCTTCGTGACAATGAAAATCTCGTCGTGGTCGGGTAATTGATGCGGGTAAAAGCAGTACCGAATGAAAAGCTCAGGGATATCGCCGGCGAAGACTGGATTGACCACACACGGAGTTCGTATGTCGATGAAAACGTTGCATGGGTCCCGGTCAGAGATGATTACCCCTGCGAATGCGAGCTCCCGCATCGAATGCGGTACCGGGGAAAAGGGTTTTTTATGCTGGGTGATGTTGCAGTCATCCATGGTAAAAAACCTGTTCAGGCTGACGTTGAGGAGATAGTGAGTTTCCGACATCCCCGGGGGGTACTCTGGATTGAATCACTTCAGGATCTAACAAGAACCCCAAAAACCGAAATCCTCTGGGGTGATGCCGGTGAGGTTCAACACCATGAGAACGGATATACCTATATTCTCGACCCGACAAAAGTGATGTTTGCGAAGGGTAACAGAACCGAGAAAATGAGAGTTGCTCAGCTGGTTCGCATGAGTAATACAGTTGAACGAGTGGCTGACATGTTTGCTGGTATAGGGTACTTTACCATCCCGATTGCTGGCAGTGGTGCCTCTGTTCATGCAATGGAGATCAATCCGATCGCCTTCGAGTACCTGAAACGGAATATCCGGGAAAACGATCTTTCCAGTCGGGTCAATACCTCATTGGGAGATTGCCGGAACCTCCTGTCCGGTACCTATGACCGTGTTGTTATGGGTCACTTTGATGCACTATCTCTACTTCCATCAGTACTGTTACATGTACGTAAGGGAAGTGTTATTCATCTCCACAGTATCGATCCCCTTGAAGATAAAATCAGAGAGGAGATAGAGAGAGCAGGTTTTTCTGCAACCATTCACATACATAAAGTAAAAAAATACCGCCCCCATGTCTGGCATGTGGTGCAGGATGTAACTATTGCATGACAATGATGCAGACACTTGCCGGCAAACAGATAGTTATTGGTGTTACCGGAAGTATAGCCGCCGTCGAAGTCGTGAAACTGATACGTTCTCTCCGCCGGCACGGTGCACTGGTGCAGCCGGTGATGAGTCAGGCAGCATCGGGTATCATACACCCTGATTCACTGACGTACGCCAGCGGACGGGAAACTATTACACAGTTATCAGGCCGGGTCGAACATATCACCTATTGCGGAAATGAAGGAAGTGCTGATCTTTTATTGATTGCTCCGTGCACGGCAAACACGATAAGTAAAATCGCCTGTGGAATCGACGATACTCCGGTTACTACGTTCGCAACGACAGCAATTGGCAGCAGGAAGCCCGTCATTCTCGTGCCGGCAATGCACCACAGCATGTACCGCCACCCGGCGGTAATCGAGAACCTTGCAAAACTGAAGAAATGGGGTGTGGAGATTGTTGATCCCAGACTCGACGAAGGGAAAGCCAAGATTGCAGATAGTGAAGAGATTATTCTCCACTGCGAGCGTGCCGTCACGGGCAAAACATTTTCCGGCAGAAAAGTACTTATTACCAGCGGACCCTGCCAAGAACCGGTTGATGATATCCGCATTCTGACAACACGATCAAGCGGGCAGATGGGCCGGGCGCTCGCGCTCCAGGCGTTCCGTCTCGGTGCTGATGTAACGGTAGTCCACCGGAATACCTTCCCCTGCGTAAACAATGTTTTTGCAGAAACTGCAGATGATATGCGGCGTGCTGTGCACCGGTATTTTTCAGAGGAGGGAGCGGACATCTATATCAGTGCAGCGGCAATTTCCGATTTTGCACCAAAAAGAGTGAAAGGGAAAATCCCGAGCGGCAGCCAGATAAATCTTGTACTTGAGCCTCTCCCGAAATTACTTGCCGAAGTAATGCAGAAGTATAATCCTTTGACAATTGCATTCAAACTCGGAAATTCGTCCGAAAAAACGGCAAAGACGATGATTGCACGGGGTGCCGCGATGGTTCTGATGAACGAATTAGAGACAATGGGGAGTGCCTGTGGCGAATATATGCTCCTCACGCGGGATGGGGAGTATCCTATGAAAGGTACAAAAGATGAGATCGCAGCCGCAATCTGGAATACTATTCTCCATTATAGTTCTTCGTCAAAATAATGTTCCCGCAGTCGGAGTACCTCAACGGTATTATCTTATTAAGATAACCGGCGTTGTCCGCCAGATACGGCTGATTTTGGATAATGTAAATATTTACCAGAATTCCTGCCGGGATTCTTTAATGTGGGAAAACACCCTATCGTTTTATATTACTCTGCATAAATCCATGAAACCGATTGCCGTTGTCGCGTACTGTCCCGGTCATATTTCCGGCTATTTCAGACGAATAGAGGGAGATACGATTGCTACAACGGGAAGTATCGGTGCCGGGGTTGTTATCAGTGAAGGGGTCACGGCAACTGTTGAACCTTCAGAAACAACAACCGTAATCATAAAACAAAGGGGCGGGTCGAGAACACCTTTTGAGATTGACTCCGGTTCGCATCTCCTTATACATGTCATGGAACGGCTTGATGTGACTGCATCCATTATAACCGAATGCCTGCTGCCAATTGGTGCCGGGTTCGGGTTGTCTGCTGCTGCATTGCTTGCCACTCTCACTGCGGTGAACAGGCTTTATGAGCTGGGAATGCATCAGGAAGAAATTGCACAATATGCCCACAGGACTGAGATTGAACACCGGACCGGACTTGGTGATGTAGCGGCCTGTCAGGGAGGGGGGAGGGTCATCAGATATGGGCCGGGGATCCATGGATTCATTGAACGGAGATTTGATATGCCAGAACCATTGTATGCAGTAAGTTTCGGACCAATCCACACCCCATCCGTGTTAGGCTCTCCTGAACAGATGGAACGCGTGTCATCCGCATTTCCTAAAACAACACCGGCTAATGCGATGGATTTTTTCCATCTCTCGCGCTATTTTGCCGAACAGAGCGGACTTATGACACGTGAAGTAAAAGAGGTTACCCGGCTCTGTGATACCGCAGGTGTGCCCTCAAGTATGACGATGCTGGGCAATGGTGTTTTTGCATATGGCAGGAATGCACGCGATGTGCTATTGCCTTTCGGCGCTGTATATGAATTTCGGGTAGCAGATGCCGGAGCCCGTATTATCGAGGATAAGGTATGATACCGAAGGATCATCCCCGCTATCGTTCTCTTGTGACCCGTGAACATCTAACGGAATGTGCAAAAACCGGAATTGTTGCATGGGAGGGACTCACTGCCCATGGACGCGGTGAAGCCTTTGATTATATGATAGGGGAGAGAACAACCCCAAGTGCCCTTCTTGCTGAGAGGACTGCTGCTGCAATGCTTCTGTCTGCCAGTAATCCGTTGATTTCCGTGAATGGCAACACAGCAGCTCTTGCAGCCAAAGAAATTTCTGAACTTCAAAAAACTTGCAGAGCCCGTGTCGAGGTGAATCTTTTTCATCGGACAAAAAAGCGTGTGGAAATGATTGAGGATTTTCTCCGCAACTCGGGAGTGGATGTATTAACCGGCGAAGCAGAGAAATTACTCCCCCTCTCTCATGATCGGGCATGGTGCAGGAGAGATGGGGTATTCTCTGCTGATGTTGTTCTCGTTCCGCTTGAGGACGGGGACCGGTGCGAGGCTCTTGTTGGAATGGGAAAGACCGTGATTGCAGTCGATCTGAACCCGCTCTCCCGCACTGCACGATCGGCAACCCTTACGATAGTGGATGAACTGACCCGTGCAATTCCTCAGATTACCAGGGCATGTTGTGATATTTCTGATATTGAACAACAACAGCTCCTTAGATCAGTTGACAATCATTATCTTTTGTCAGAAGCAATACGTGAGATGACTCTGAGGCTTTCCCATGCTCTGGATTGAGAGATACCGCCCGGAAAAACTTACCGATATTGTAGGTCAGGATACAGCAGTCCGCCATCTCTCCTCTTTTGCAGCATCCGGAGTTGTCCCCCACCTGATTCTTTCCGGACCCCACGGGACCGGGAAAAGTGCGGCGATTGAATGTCTTGCAAAAGCACTCTACAAGGAAAACTGGGAGTTAAATACCTCGGTTTTCCAGACAGCCGATCTCTTTTTACTGGGGAAAGCATACCTCGAACATGATGATCGTTATACCCATCTCTACCAGAAAAACCAGTCTCTTATAACAAATTTTAAGTACATAATAAGATGGTATGCCTCTCTCCGTCCACTTGATGCTGAATTCAAGCTAATGGTTTTTGAGGATGCCCATACACTTACGAAGGATGCCCAGCATGCACTCAGAAGGATTATGGAACGTGCAAGCACCACGTGCCGGTTTATTTTCTCTACGACGAACCAGAGTGCCATTATCCCACCCGTTGCATCCCGCTGCCTGCCACTCTTCTTTTCACCGGTTGATCAGGATAGTATGCTCAGCCATCTCCGTAGGATCCGAGAAAGGGAAAATTCAGGTTTGCACCCCTGTACTGATGATGATCTTGATCTGATTGCCCAGGCCGCTCAGGGAGACATGCGCCGGGCAATCCTGCTCCTGCAGGTTGCTCTTGAAGCGGGAAGGTGCAGGGATCTTTCTGCGCTGGCTCAGTCAGAAACGACAAACGTGGCCGCTTCTGCTATTGAATCTCTCAAAAAAGGAGAGGTACGCAACGCGATCCGGCGCCTCGAATCACTGATAATTGACTATGGGCTTGCCGGCGGCGAAGTATTCCTTGAAATCCGTACCATTATGCAACGTGAGTACAATCATCCCTTGCTTGCAATCGCGCTTGCCAATGCTGAATATCGTCTGCTCCACGGAAACAACGAATTTATCCAGATTGGAGCATTTGCCTCCGGATTGCAGGAGGTCTTCACGTGAGTGCTATCAAACAGAAAAAAATCCAGGAGCACTATGATACTATCGCTGACGTATATGACCATCATTATGACCAACGCCGGGGACGATGCTATTATACGCACCTGAGCACGTATGTCATGAACGCTCTGCCGCAGAGCGGGAAACTCCTGGATATCGGATGCGGAACAGGCCTCTTTGTGGAAAGGTATATTGTGGATGGCCGGAGCGCTGTCGGGCTGGATATCAGCAGAAGAATGATCGAACGGGCGCGACGCAGGTGCGGGGAATGTGATTATACGGTCGGGACCGGGGAAAAAATCCCGTTTTATGATAATTCATTTGATGCAATTACCAGCCTGCTTGTATTCAGCTACGTACGGGATCCCGAAGCCATGATGAGTGAGGCATACCGGGTACTGAAGCCCGGTGGCGCGATTGCAATCTGCACGCTGGGGAAAAAATTGCTTACCCGGGGGATTCCGGCGATCTACCATATCAGCGAAAAGATGAACGTGAATCATGTTGTCATGAAAAATTTCGGGGAGCGCTATTATGATAGGGAGGAGATGCATGAACTGTTTAATCATGCCGGATTTTCAGATATCCAGGTGAAATGGTGTTCCTTTGCTCACATCGATATGATCGATCCTCTCTTCTTTCTTGCACAGAAAATCGAACCATTTGTTGAAAAATGCGTCCCTCAGCTCGCCTATAATATTTGTATAAGTGGAAAAAAACCCCAAAAATAGGTTTATGCGATTTTTTTCTTTTCCATCAGATCCTTCAACACACGCTGTTTTTTCTGGATCGCAGCTTCTGCGGCACGCATGACTCCTTCTTTCATCTCATCAAAGTCGCGCATATCGGTGTCAACAATCTTCTTCACCGGAGTATAAGCCGATTCACGGAACCGTGGCGAGAAATCGCGTTCCTCCCCGTTAATCTTAAGAACTGATTCCGGCTTCCCTTTTTCAACGTACCCGATTTCATGCATGGTCACTCCCACAGATTTCACTATTCGGCAAATCTCATCTGACACTTCAGGAGGGGCCGCGATGAGGAGGGCATCGAGAGAAACACCAAGATAGTCGATATGTAAGGTCTCGAGCATATTCCGTACATGAGGTTCCACCAAACTCCCTGTTGTATTTTCATCAATAATGATCCTGCAGCCAGCGGTCTCTGCCATCTCAAATGCATCACCCCTCAACCCGCCATTCGTTACATCGGTCATCGCATGGATTTTATGAAAGACGTCGCTTTTCATCAGCGTTTCACAGGCCACAAGGAAATTGAGATTTATCGTCTGTTCTACAACATCCGGAAATCCTGAATAAATTGCCGCAGTCGCAATGGTTCCTCCACCCGCACCTTCTGTCATCAGCAGGACGTCCTCCGGTCGCATGGATTTCCGGGCAGTGAGGTGTTCTGCCACACCAACGGCCCCCACACAGCCGGTAAGACGACTTCCAAGCACCATATCTCCCCCGATACGGAGGGTAGAACCGGTGACAAGAGGCACATCCATTACCTCACCAACAGTTGTAATTCCGGCAGTATAATCAAAAATTTTTGCTACATCCCCGTCATCAGCTACATGAATATCTGAAAAGAGCATGATCGGTTTTGCTCCCATGACATACACATCCCGGAGTGTCGCGCGCGTAACATGAAATCCCGCAAGGAACGGGTAATCGGAAAGGCGGGAATGCATACCGTCAACTGTACAGATAATATAGTGACCACTGGCGCATACTGCACCAGCATCATCCATCTCATCTACTCCAACCGAGGCTGAAGTTTTTCCGATGATGCGGGCGATTTGGCGATGGGCAAAAAAATCCCCTTTCCCCCGCGATCCTACTCCGAACTCCCCCATTTTTACTCCGGCCGGTACAAATTCAAAAAAATCACCTGTCAGGCCCCGGGTGTTTTTCACTTCATCAATCACAGCCCGGGCGAAAGCGGATGCATAGGAGGGTTTTACCTTTTTTATTTCAATAATATAATCGGCCAGATTGTTTTGTAAGGCATCTTCATCTGTTCCGTCCGCAATTCTTCTGCGGACAAACTCCTCAACATCCATAGTTTTGGGTACGTGCGAGAGGCATAAAAAAGGGGGGTATTGATTATTTTCTTTTAAAAAAACAGAATCTAATGCTTATCTTAGGAGAACCCCCAGGACATTGGAGAAACTTCCAATGGCATCATCAAACTTTCCCATCTTTAAAAGAGACAATCCCTTCACAAGACCTGATCGGACATCCTTGACGTCAATATAATACGCCTTATCAAATGCCCGTGCAGATTCTTCAAGTCTGCCAAGCATGAAGCATGAATTGCTCATGACAACCCAGGCATCAGCTATAGTAGGATTTATTTCAAGAGCACGTTCAAGACTGTGAACTGCATCTTCATGTTTCCCGAGCATGCTGAGGGAGAGTCCTTTAAGATAAAGCGCTTTGGCATTCCCGGGTTCGATTAAATGGGCACGATCGAGAATATCGATCGCTTCTAAATATCTTTTTAAATTAATCAGGGCTATCCCTTTTTTTATCAGCGCGGAAAAATAAAAAGGATAAATTTTAAGGGCCCGATCGTAGCATATGATTTCTTCTTCGTACCATTTCAGCTTACCAAAAGCATATCCCCTGTTCACCCATGCTGACAGATAGCGTGGCCTGAGTTCCAATGCACGGTCACAACATTGTATCTCCGCCTCAAACCTTCCCAACATCCCCAGAGCAACACCTTTGTTGTTCCATGCCGTCGCGCTCTCGGGATTAATTTGCAACGCTTTCTCACAACATTCAAGTTTGTCCTGAAACCGACCGAGCATCCCCAAAGCAAATCCCTTGAAATTCCATGCATCGACACAATAGGGATCAAGGGAGATTGCCGTTCTGCAACACTCGATTTCTTCTTCATACCGGCCTAATTTACCGAGGGCAAAACCCTTGCCGGCCCATGCAAGTGCAAGATTTGGATCAATGGAAAGGGCATGAGAAAATGCTAAAAGAGCGTCTTCATGCCTTCCCTCCCTGCCAAGAGTATGTCCCTTAAGATAGAATTCCCAGCCATTCGCGGGGGACTGCAAATTTTCCAGTATCTCCGGTGACTCAGACATTGAAGGAAATCCATTGAACAGGATTTTGTTAATGATAAAAAACTTAGTGTAAGTGATATTTATGTTAATGGATTATATTACATGAAATCAGAGTTATTCTCTGTTGAATAGTTTAAAGAATGAAACATCTGTATCACGTTAAAAAATAATGGGGATAAAAAAGATAATTTGATAAATCAACCTAGCCGGATTAATATGATCATCAATCGATGGAGAATTAGTGTACTCTTACTGCAGAAAGGATAATGCGTTCTCTAATTCATTCGGTGTTATCCTTCTAGTGGCAGTCACTATTCTTCTTGCTCTCCTCGTTCTCCTTATGATCAAGGTTCAACCTTTTGCCTGGACCCTGGAAAAGGAAATCCCGGAAATTTTTACCATTACATCCATTGAGAGTATCGATGAAATAACCGGGCATCTGAATTTCGATAGTCGTGTGATTCTTCTCCATAAAGGTCAGATAACCTATCAGAATAAGAATCTTAAGGCAAATTTTTTTAAAAACGGACAACCCGTATCCAGTACAATTATTACCATGAACGGGCATGATTTCATCGGTACATCGCATTACGGCGTCCAATGGATGGGGGGATCCGGATGTTCCGAGGCGACCTGGAGTCCCGGAGAGCGGATCTGCATCGATTTCACGGATGGAACATTTCATCCTGGCGACAGAGTACAAGTGGATATTATTGACAAAAATATGGATATAATCATCTCACGACATGTATACAGGTATGAATAAAACCTGTTGTATATCCCTTGATACCGATATCATCGGATCTATTATTCATCCACCAGCCGTTTGAATACCCTTTTTTTTTCTTTGAGGATTTTGCATTCAGGACAGTGCCATATGTCGGGAAGATCCTCAAAGGGGGTCCCGGAACAAATCCCCCTTTGGGATCTCCTTTTTCTGGATCATGGATATAGTGGCATTCAAGACAGACCCATCGTGCGAATTTAACTCCCGTTGACATTTTCATTAATTATCTCCAATAAATTTACTGGGAAAAATTATGTTTTCCCTAATTATTATGAATTTTCTGTTTCATGTAACGTAATTTTAAAAATGATACCGCCGTTTTCTAGGAAGTGGGAATTAATGTTCTGGCACACAGTCGTGCAACTCGTAACGGTTCTGGAATCTTCCCCTCCACGGTGAAATCATTACAGAGACGCGCCCCGTCACAGACCTCGATCCCCCAGCACCTGATGAAGATCGTCTGTTGTGTATGAAGTTTTACTCGAATGCGTTCTCCCAGATTCTTATACGCGGAGATTCGTTCGATGTCATCAGGAAAATGGTGACGGATCTCCGCAAGAAGCCCATCCGAGTCTTCATACGTGACGCAGATTACCGGTTTTCCGGTCTCCTGAGCAATCTTCCCGGGGTTAATAATATTAAACCACGCGATAATACATCCCGAAAGCATAATAAAATTTATATCGCAGCGTTCAAGCTCATCCACCATACGGAGAACAGATGTAGTAGCATCCATTCCGCCGACGGTGACCGTTGAAAATATAAAACCGTCTATGCGAAGATCTTTTCGCATCACCACTCCTGCGAGTTTTGAGACAGATCGTCCGGTATAGCTTTCTGCAATACCCAGCGCCCGAAGCCCTTTTTTCGGGATATGCATAGAAGCACTTATGTTACCCGATTAAAAATACTATGTCAATGAAATTTGAAAAAGATGAGGTTTGTATCTTAATTCCAACTTTAAATGAAGATCAGACGATTGGGAAGATAATCCATGAGTTCAGGGAGTTGGGATATAACTATATTCTCGTCATCGATGGTAAAAGTACTGATAACACGGTGAAAGTCGCCAGGGAGGCCGGTGCGTATGTTCGTACGCAGTCTGGTATGGGTAAAGGAAATGCCATCATTGAGGCGTTTGAACTCATCGAACAACAATATATACTTATGCTTGACGGGGATGGCACGTACGCTCCGAGAGATGCAGAAAAAATGCTTACCCCCTTGTTTTTGGGATTTGATCAGGTCATCGGCGACCGGCTCGCTAACGCCGAGGAGGGTGCATTCTCGCGCCTCAATCTTTTTGGAAATCAAATGTTAAATCTTCTTTTCAAAATTGCCCACAGCCGTGATCTTCACGATATTCTTTCCGGGTACCGGGCATTTACCCGCCTTGCTATACAGCAGATGAACTTAAAAGAGAAAGGATTCGAAATTGAAACCGAGATCTCGGTTGAAGCAGTTCGAAACGGGCAACACATTATGGTTGTGCCGATCAAATATTCCCGCCGACCGGGGACGAGAACGAAACTCTCTCCGTTTCATGATGGCATCAAGATTGTAAGCACTATTTATCGGCTTGCACGGATGAACAACCCCATGTTCTACTTCGGGATGATGGGGGTCTTCACATCGGTTCTTGGTATTCTTACAGGAATTTATGTTTTGCTTGAATGGTTTCAAGGCATAAATCACATTCCCCTCACTATACTTACCGTACTCCTGATTGTCGTGGGGATTGAAATTTTTATGTTTGGTATGATTAGCGATATGCTGCTGGTATTCCACCGGGAGATCATCCGGGAAGTTCAACTGTTGCAGCCCCAGAAACCTCCAAAATAATAGTATTATTTTTGATTTTTCGCTTTTTTTTGAGCGATTGATGCCGCTCCCGCAGTGGTTCCTGAAAATGGTTTGTTAGCGAATGCGCTATCATTCCGTGCACTGAAACAAGAATCTTTCAGTCCCTGTTTCTCTCTAAAATATCCTGCAGGATACATCAAAATCCTTTAAAAAAACTTTCGAAAATCGTGGCCTTGAAAAAAAATTATTCGGGAAGCGATGATTCAACAGTTTCAGGAGGATAAACTCCACTTTAAACTTATTATCCGACAGGAGTGCTCCACCAGCGAGGTGTAAACATATGCCTCATCAAGTGTCTTTCCTGCAGCAAAGGTACCATGCCCGCGAACGATCACCAGTTTTGAAGACGAAAGAGCGTTGGTAACATTCTCTGCAATCTCCTGAGAACCGGGTGCACCCAGAACAACCGGAATTTTTGGGCAAAACATCCTGCCTTCACTGTCTTCGGGTACAATTTCATCCATGACAAGTGATGCAGCAATGGTATGTGGGGGGTGAGCATGTACAATTGCTTCATGGTTGGTCTTTCTGTACACCTCACGATGCACACGATATTCACTTGACGCTTCCGGTGGCGCGTCTCCTTTGAGAGGGACAAAGACAAGTTCACCGGCTACGTCAAGAAAAGTACCGCTGCGTTTGATGAAAAAACCCTCTTTACCATTTCGAATACTGATATTCCCAAAATTTCCTCCGACAAGGTGCTCGGCAAAGAGCCGTTTCCCTATACGTTCGAACTCAGTCGAATACATTCAGAACACCTCTTTTTCCCATAGAATTCTTTTCCATATTCAACGATGATTGCATGTGCCTGCCCTTATATATTTGATAAACCTTTCCTGAGTTGTCCTGTCGGATATGCCTTGCCGCCACCACTTCCCTTCATTTCCATCACATGTGTGGCAAGGGATTTCAAACATCGTGTTTCTACACATAAAATCCCTACACCGGACTGAATTTTCAATTTCCTGCATGTCTGCCGGAAAAATTGTGTAAAGGGAACGGAGTCCCTTTTTTGGGATTTGCAAGAGCATATTCAACGTTCTCCCATCGGCTCTGCCGGGTAAGGAGTGCCCCCCATCATCACTTCGTCTGTGTTTCCCGGCCACCATTCTATCTCACCAAAGCGGTTGGTGTGCAACAGAAGAGGTGTTTAATTTTAACGGAACTGGATTCCGACATCTTTCATCTTGTTATATCGCGCAATATTCAGAAGCAGGGGAGTTAGGGACTCGACCAGGTTTGAAGCCGCCAGGGGACCTGCATCAAATGCCTGAAGTTTTGAAATGCGGTTAACAATTTCCATAACCTGCTGTTTTGCTCTTTGATCATCCCCACAGACAGGCACAGAGTAGTTGAGCTCTTCATCAAGCAGTTTCCAGCGATTTGCCGCAATGGTATTAAATGCTGTGCAGATCCTGGCAGACTGGGGAAGAAGCCGTCTTATCAGGAGTGCAGCAGAACCTTCAGCAGGAGGGACGAAAGTGAAGAAATCCCGTTTTTCCATCGGATTTACCGGGCTTATTACTATCTTTCCTTCAAACCCACCAAGGGTTTCTAATGTTCCGAGGAGGTGCTTGAAGGGAATTGCAAGGATAACGATATCTGCATCATCCACAGCAGTCTGATTGGAAACTCCTTTGAGCGAACATTTTTTTCCTCGTTTTCTTAAGGTTTCAATACCGATCGTACAGGTAGTTTCAGCTTTGTCTCTCTCCCGCGAACCAACAATTACATCGAATACGGGGGAAAGGCGCAAAGCCATCCCTTCACCGATATCTCCGGTCCCCCCCACAATACCAATTTTCACTTAACCCACCAGCGGCCTTAAGATTTTTTCGAGTGTTGCAGCGTCGGTAACCCCCTCAAGGGACTGTATAATCTTTCCATCCTTTTCAATTATAAGGGTCGGAACGACACGGATCCCATATTTTTCTGCCTGATCCATATGCTGGTCAACATCAACCTTTCGTATCTCGATTGCGTCACCCATTTTTTTTCCGAGTTCTTCTAAAATGGGTGTCTGCATCCTACAGGGACCACACCAGGTCGCAAAAAAATCAAATAAAACCGGTTTGCTCATTGAACATACCCGGAAGAAGAGTCGATTAAAAAAAAGATAAAGGTATGGTATTTTATTTGGAGAGGATTTGCATGATAATTTTTCCATATGCGGGACGAGTGACAATTACACCAACCAGAACACCAAGGATAGTGATAATCGCAAATCCCTTGAGCGTTGATAAGTCCATCACTGCAAGGGGAGCCATTGCAATCACTACAGTTGCTGCGGCGATGACGATAATGCTCAACGCCCGGGAGAGCCGTTTTATATAAAGACTCGGTGAAGGAACCCTTCCTTCGTGCAGGATCTCATCCGTTATTACTACCAGCTGATCTATCCCGGTTCCGAGCACCGCGATGAGACCGGCGATTGTCGGCAGATCCATCTGGAACTGGATCAGGCTGATGAATCCAAGCAGGATGATAATTTCAGATGCATTGATCATGACCATCGGGAGAACAATACCGGGTTCGCGGTAGCGGTAATAAATGACACATCCGACCGTGATAAGTGCTAAGACACCGGCAAGAAGTGCCATCACCTTATAGTGCTCTCCGAGAGGTGCCGAGACACCCCCGGATCCTGCAATATTCACATCGACGGGTAATGCCCCGGCCCTGAGGTGGATTTCAAGATTGGTTGCCTCCTGGGTCCCGGACTTACCTTTTCCTGTAGAAGCGAAGAGCTGACGGATGGTATCACTCTGGAGTTTTCCTGCGAGATCTGCTGAGAGAGGAGCAGAGTAAACGGTGCTGTTATCAAGGAGCATGATCAGATTATGTTTCGCAGGGTCTGTAGTCGCGCCATATTTGATCGCGGCAGCGCGAAATGCATCAGCACCACTATCACTTAAGGTAAACCCTACGCCCCAGTTATCGCTACCCGCTGGCTCCTGGCTGGGCACCTGGACACTGGTAATAGTATCACCAGACAGGACATGCTCGGTCTGGTTTCCGGTTGTCTGAATACGAATCTCGAATTTTCCCTGTTTTCCGACAATTTCCTGCGCCTCTGTCATATCCACACCGGCAAGTTCGACACGGATAAACCGGGCGACATTATTTAAACCGGTGAGAGTGTTGACCTTTGCATCCTTAGTCCCAAGTGTATTAATCTTATTTTCAAGGACACCCTTCACCGTGTCTGCCGTGGATTTTGATACACCTTGCTGGTAGGAGGTGAGCTTCCCCTGCTCACTGATGAAGATTGGTTCAAGTTCTGCCTGTGAATAGTATTTCAGGATTTCGAGATGACTGGGATTCGTGGATTCCACTACGACTACTTCGGTACCAAGCTTCTTGGAGAGATTGGTGACAAATGCTTCGACCGGTTGATTGGTAGTAAACCCTACCACTTCTGCGCGAAATTCGAGCTGGATCCATGAACCTTGCTGGAGGTCAAGCCCGTACTGGAGATTGGATGCAAGATGCCCGTCCTGGTCAATATGAGGGTATATTGCAATAACGGATAGGACAAGAAGTATGAGGAGCGTCGCAACTCTCCAGTCAGTGACAAGGGCTTTTAATTCTTTTGAGTTCATTTGCCACCTCCCTTCTGGACATACCATTTAAGTATGCCGACATTCGTGAGCCAGGTATTCATAATATCAAACAGAAGCCCGATAAGAAGCACGGTCGATATCTCCAAAAGGATCTGGATAGCCCCAAACCATGAGACGATAAGCATCGCCGCAGCAGCTGCAAGGGTTGTTGAAGTCATGATGATACCGGTATGGAATGCTCCAGAGAGTTTATCATTGAGCTTTCCCTGTCGTTTGAGTACCCTATTTGTGAGCAGGATATCGCTGTCAACCGAGTAACCGATCAACATAAGCAGCGCAGCAAGAGTACCAAGGGAGAGCGGAATTCCGATTATGTTCATTGTCGCAGCAGTCATTACCATATCAGCAAAAGCTGAAAGCACAACTGCTACTGCCGGAACAAATGTCCTGAATGAGAGGAAAATCACAATTGACATGCCAATGAAGGAAAAAATCAGGGCAAGAACTGCCTGTGATTGCAGGGCTTTTCCGAACGTTTCTCCGATTTGGTCAATCCGTGCATTAGGATACTTTTGGTTGACTAATGACGTGAGTGAGGTATACTTTGCATCATCCATCAATCCAAACTTTAAAAATTTTCCGTTGTTCATATCACTTACTTCAATGAGGGGATAATTGGCAAAATAGGAAGTAATCTGTTCCTTGGTGTCAGTGGTAATAACCGTTACCGCAGTCCCTCCGGAGAAATCAATTCCTGGTGTAACCGGCATACCGGTTGCAACCGTGTTCAGAGCGATCAGAACAAGAGATATTGCCAGGATTACGAGAGGGATTATCACCAACTGTTTTGGCGAATATTTCTCGATGTTATAGTTGAACAATCCCATAGCGTAATCATCTGTTTATGAACAATTAAATAGTTACCAGAGTGCATCCTATCGGCTGGCAATCCATCTAGTTCCAGGAAGAAGTTCCATGAAGAGAATTATATTAAAACCTGCACAAAAAAATACATTCACTTCAAAACCAATGAAATCTCCCTTTAAGGATTAATACGCGCACAAAATAAAAAAATATAAATAGAGAGACCTGTGACAGTAAACTTATGAGATCTCCTTCAGAGATCAAACGAGTCGTTGAAGGACGGTTACAGTCATACCTTTCTCGGGATAGGACCGGAATCCGGCGCGAAGTGCTCAGACTTTTTGTTAAAATCAAATCGCTCACTATTGCGGAGCTCGTCGCTGAACTTCAGACTCAGTTTGCAGTTACATTCCATGCAATCGCTTCTATGGTTGGCATCATTGCCTCAAGAATCGGTATTCTCCACGCACTACGAAATGCTGACGGATCAAACACGTACGAACTCAAAGAAAAATATTTTGATGTAGTTGTAAGGATTGTCGGGGTTAATTAAAACCTCTGCCGATCCACAACGGTTTTTACTCTCCGTTCCTATTATTATAGCATCATGCATACCAAAGACAACGGCTGCATAAACGAGATTACTATTGTTCCGGAAGTAATCGAATATATCAACCAGCGGGACTGTGATTTTCGTATATGCACTTCATGCGGCGGGCCGATTCTATTACCCATCCGTGTTAAACCACCGAAGAAAACCGACCTCCTTCTCAACGCAGGGGATCACATGATCTATGTTTCTGTCCACCAGGCACGATTCCTCCATAGCATCCGGATGGACATGATCCCTTTTTTTGATGATGACGATAGTGGGGGACATGAATACGGATGAGTTTTGAAGAGATTCCCCATACTGCAGATGTGAAAATTCATGCATCCGCCCCTACGCTTGAAGCGCTTTTTTCAGAAACCTTCAAAGCCCTGATGCAGGTGATGTATGGAACAGAGCGTGGCGATGGTACCATCAGGAAGATCAGGATCGAATCGACTGATAATGAATCGCTCTTGGCGGACTTCCTTTCTGAAGCCCTTTTTCTATCAGAAGTAGAGGGTCTCGTTTTTTCAGACGCTCGAATCAGGATTAACGGTTATTGTCTCATCGCGGAGCTCAGGGGGGAGTCGTTTGATCCTGCACGACATTCCGGCGGTTCAGAAGTGAAAGGGATCTCCTATTCGGGACTTGAAATCATGCACGATGCGAACGGATATATGCTGGACATCATATTTGATGTCTAAGAACAGGCGAAATGAGGTGGAAGTATGCTTGAGGGTTTAAACCGTGTCGGGATATATGAATGGGAAGTACCCATCGGATATGTTCCGGGTATGCGGGTTGCGGGAAGATTTTTTCTTTCTGAATCGTTAGCAAAAACCCTCGAACCAGGCGCAGTCCAGCAGCTCGCCAACGTGGCAACCCTGCCAGGAATTCTGAAAAATTCGCTGGCAATGCCGGATATCCACTGGGGGTATGGATTTCCTATCGGGGGTGTTGCTGCGTTTTCTGTTGATGAGTGGGTTATCTCCCCGGGGGGGGTCGGCTTTGATATTAACTGCGGGGTCCGATTACTCTCAACGCCACTGCTCCATAAGGATGTCAGCGGCCGCCGTGATCTTATCGATGAACTCTTCCGTACGGTACCTACGGGTGTCGGCGCGAAGAGCTGCCTCAAGGTATCTTCACAGTCGCTCGATGGTATGATGGTAAAAGGCGCCCGATGGGCAGTCAGCGCGGGCTATGGTGTTGAGCGCGATCTGATGAGATGTGAAGAGGGAGGGGTCATGAATGCTGCAGATACTCGTTTCATCTCTGCAAAGGCAAAACAACGCGGAATACCTCAGGGTGGGACGCTTGGATCAGGCAATCATTTTCTTGAGATCCAGGTTGTCCGTGAAATTTTTGACCCGGATGCAGCTAAGGCATTTGGCCTTACCTTAGGCCAGGTCTGTTGCATGATCCATTGCGGTTCAAGAGGGCTTGGTCATCAGGTGTGCACCGATCACTTAAAAATTCTCGAAAGTGCTACGAAAAAGTATCACATCACGATCCCCGACCGACAACTTGCCTGTGCCCCGATAACCTCACCGGAAGGAAGGGCATATTTTGGTGCGATGGCCGCCTCCGCTAACTATGCTTGGGCAAACCGGCAAATGATTACTCATACTACGCGTCAGGTACTCTCAAAGATGTTCAGGGTCGAATATGAGGAAATGCCACTTATCTATGATGTCGCGCACAACGTTGCAAAGATCGAGGAACATATCCTGAATGGAAAGAGCAGGAAAGTCTGTGTGCACCGGAAAGGCGCCACACGGGCCTTCGGGCCGGGATCACGGGATCTTCCTCCCGACCTTACTTCAATCGGGCAGCCGGTGATCATCCCTGGCAGTATGGGGACTTCCTCATATGTTTTACACGGAACGCAGCTTGCCATGGACAGAACATTCGGGAGTACCTGCCATGGTGCCGGGCGAATCATGAGCCGCACACAGGCGAAAAAGAATCTTAACGGCAGGGAAATCACCGCAAATCTGTTAAAAGAAGGCATTATTGTCAGGGCACATAGTGAAAATGCTATCGCTGATGAAGCTCCGGGGGTCTACAAACCCAGCGATGAAGTCGTAAATGTAGTCCATGAGGTGGGGATATCCCGGCTCGTAGCACGCCTCTCACCATTGGGGGTGATTAAAGGATGAGCTGTCGTGCCGCATTTGTCTGGCAGACAAAACAACATTTCAACCGGTATATCGAAGATTGCGGGATTACGTGTGAACTTGTCACCCCACATATGCTTGCAGCACCTTTTTACCGGGGTACATTCAACTGCCTTATCATTCCCACAGGTTTTGCAAATCCTGCCTATTCAAACCTGCTCCCGGCACTCCGCTCTGCCTCTTCACGGATTAAAAAATTCATTGAAAATGGCGGAAACCTCCTCGTCTTTGGCGCTGCCGCCGATAAACCGGATGCCTATGACTGGCTCCCTTTCCCGGTAACATACAGGCATGACTGCCATCCGCGAAAGATTGAGTGCACATCAGATTCCGATTGCGGAACTATCATCGATGATTATGATCCAATGTCTGTCGAATGCGATGGTTCATTCCCATTCCACGAAGGAGAACGCAGGGGAATAGCTGAATCCTCTGATGTAATTATCGAAAAGAAGGTGGGTAACGGGAGAATTATCGTGACAAGCGTCCATGAATTTCCTTCACGGAGATTTTTGAAAGATTTCTGCAGCACAGGAAAAGAGACCCTCTTTTAATAAAAACAAATACTTCTCGTGCAAAATGATGGCGTAGAAACAACTCGCGTCCAACAGGGAGATCGGGTTTGCACAGTCAAATCGTTCGTTTACGATTTTTTTGGAGCAGGCCTGGATTTTCAAGTCCGGTAGCATAAGAGCACGCCAATATTTTGAAAAATTATATATCCTTCTTAATTTCTGCTCACCTCAATACGCATTATTTATTAACTGATATTGAAAATTCAGCAATGATTTTGAAGGTTTATTATATTTTTACTTCATTAGTATGTATTAATGGATTTGGCCAGCTTTAAAAAACACCAGTCTTACATTATTGTTACAGTCATCCTCATTTTTATGGGGATTGCGCTCATTCTCAGGATAATTCCCGCATTTTTCATCAAAGATCCAGGTTTTTTGTATACGTATGATACGGATTCATGGTATACACTGAGACAAATCGAGGTAATGGTCCATAATTTTCCCCAGTATAACTGGTTTGATCCGATGACCGCTTATCCGACCGGAAAAGTAATCGACTGGGGACCACTCTATCCGTTTACTGCTGCAATACTATGTCTGATTACCGGAGCAACCACACGCAGCGCGATTGTTTTTACTGCAGGCTGGGTCGCCCCGCTCATGGCCATGATCATGGTCCCGGTGATGTTTCAGCTGGGAAAAACTGTGTGGAACCGGAAGGCAGGAATTATCGCTGCAGGACTGATTTCAGTTGTTTCTATCCAATATTTTTCCCTCTCAGCGTATGGATGGGTTGACCATCATATCGGGGAAGTCCTTTTCAGCACACTCTTTTTCCTCGGTTATATCTCTACGCTATTATATATGAAAGATCACCCGGTGAATCTGAAAGAAAGTAAAAGTCTTTTATTCCCGCTGGTCCTTTCAACTATGACCGGCATACTTTTTTTCCTTGCTATTCTTACGTCAACCACCGTAATTCTTACTCTCGTCGTTATTGCGATCTATACATTTGTCCAGTATATTCTGGATTATTTCCTGAAGCGCAATTCCATTTATTTATCAGTAGTCAATGTAGTATTATTAACAGTATCAATAATTCTCCTCTTCCTCTTTGGAATCAAATCTGAGGGTCTGTCAATAACCCGATATTCAATCGGAATACCATACTTACTGCTCGCCCTCATCGCTGAAACGATAGGGCTGTTTATTCTTTCATTCCTATGTCAGGGTAAAAAAATCACATACCTGATGAGTCTTGTCGTACTTTCTGTTGTGAGCTTTACTTTTATGCAAATCTATCCGCCTCTCCAAACCTTAAGCCAGCAGGCTATGGTACTTTTTTTCGGCTCCTCAGAATATTCGGTAAGTGTCGTTGAGACACTTCCCTGGACATTGTCAGGTGCCTGGGAAAATTTTAATGGTGCACTTATCCTGATGGCCGGGGGATTGCTGGTGATGGGATATTATGCAGTAAAAAAAAGAGAGAGCCGGTATATTTTCGTGGTAATCTGGTCCTTGGTGATGCTTCTTGTCACTATCCGGTTCCAAAGATTCGCATATTTTTTTACCGTCAATGTTGTCTTGTTGTCCGCCATCTTTATCGCTGAGCCTCTCACATGGAGAGAAAGTTCGTTAGCCCGATATTGGGGAGCAGTGCTTTCCCGGTTTTCCAAATCTCCCGAACTGCCAACGGATAAGGAAAGCGATTCATCGAAAAAAAATCCGGTGACTGCAAAACGGGATAAAAAGAGAACTGCAAAATATCCGGTAAAAAAATCGTTTCTTTATACCGATACAATTAAAACTTTTACGATTCTTATAATCATGCTTCTTACCATCGGAATTATTGTATTTTCTGTTGCTCAGGAGATCAAGTATGGTCTTAACACCCCAAATAATGAGATCTCCCGCGACTGGATTGAATCGCTGGAATGGATGCAATCCGCTACGCCCCAGACTGGTGTTGATTACTACAAATCCTATGACGCAAAAGGATTCGCGTATCCGGCTGAATCCTACGGAATCATGGGCCTGTGGGACGCCGGCCACTGGATCACGTTTTTCGCGCAAAGAATTCCCATCACGAATCCCTTCCAGGATAATCTTGGCGGTCCCAATGGTACTGCTGCATTTTTCCTTAACATGAATGAATCGAAAGCCAATAATATCCTAGGGAACCTGGGAGGAAAATATGTTGTCACCGATTCAAAGATGGCTGTCGACACATTCACAAACCTGGTTCCGTGGCAAAGTAATTCAGTTGATATATCCCCGTATATAAAATATTTCCTCATCCCTGACAGCATCGATCCTACAAGACTGAAAAAAATCCATAAGTATGATAATGATTATTTCCAGACAATGGTAGTGCGTCTCCACAATTTCGATGGGTCGATGACCCTTCCGGAAACGGTAAATTATGTTCGGTATGAAATACGGCAGCCTACCGGAAGTGAAACTTCAGAGATATCTGGTTATGCCCGGGTAATTACGAATGATAGATCGATCAATGCGTCGATCATTGATACGAGCACCCCCATCATGAAAGAGGGGCCGGAACTCCTTCCCACGCAGTATGCAAACGTGTTTTCTGACCTCCCGAACATGCCATTACAGAAAGTTCCAGCACTAAAACATTATCGGCTGGTTTATGAGTCCATGGAAAATGCTTCAGTCACTCCATTTCCCGAATCCATGCCGATCACTCTCCCCGGGATCAAAAATGTGAAAATATTTGAATTTGTTAAAGGTGCGCAGATACCCGGTGAAGGCATCATTGAGCTGCCCGTTGTGACAAATACCGGGCGGACATTTGTGTACCGGCAGGAGAGCGAGAATGGTATATTTATCGTTCCCTACCCGACCCAGGGGAGTCCCTATGATGTTCGTGCTGCCGCCGAGTATCATATTGTAGGCACATCACGATACATTGCGGTAATGGAAAATGATGTAACAGAAGGCAACCAAGTCATCGGATAGATGATCATGGAAAACGGGTGAATAAGGAAACGTTGAATTTTTACCCTGTTATCCGAACGCGCTCTTTGTTATCCAGCAATCACTGTATGATAAAAGGCTTCTATATCCAAGGTAATGTGCTCCCAGTCAAATAATCCAGCAGAGAGAATACAGGAATTTCGCATCTCTTCGTGGTTCTGGAGCGCCATCCAGATTGAAGCGGCAAGATCTTTGGCAGACAATGAACACTGAAATCCATTGTTTACGGTAATTAAATCACGGATCGCATTAGCTGGATGATTAACAGTGACAACTGGGAGCCCGCATGCCAGTGCTTCAAGTGCGGAAATCCCGAACCCTTCCCTCGATGAAGGAAGCACAAATACCTTTGAAGACTTTAACAGGGCAATGAGATCATCATGCTCATCCGCAAATCCGCGTAAAGACACCAGATCTTCAAGTGAGAGATTGTGGATCAGAGCAGAAATCTTTTCTCGCTCCGGTCCACTGCCGATAATGGTCAGCCTGATATGGGGGTGTTGCTGGGAGAGTGAATGAAATGCCCGGACGAGAAGTATAACATTTTTTTCTTTGATCAATCGGCCCGCAAATATGATATCTGATTGTTCCATTGACGGAGGGATTGATTGTATATATGATATATCAATCCCTACAGGAATTACGGTAGTCACGGGTTTCTTAAAACAGGTTTTGAAACGGCTTGCCGTTGTCGCTGAAACGGTTATCGTAGCACAATTAAAAGTTGCAATATCCCGTTCGATTACCTTCCCTAGTAGACCTGGATATCCAAGATATTCAAGCCAATAGTCTCCCCAGACTTCATACCACGTAATGACCAGAGGCGTTTTTTTGATGAGCGAGACGATCTTTGATGTGAAACAGGGAAAAAGGGGAAACTGCTGGCAATCGATAATATCAAATTTTTCCCTGAGTAAGGGGATCATGAGATGTATACTGAAGTTGAAGGGCTCCCAGAGCGACCTCCTGCCGCCGGTATATAGGTTTTGAGCGGCACAGACCCCATGAAGGCAGATGCCTTCGCGGATGAGGATGTCTTCGCCATCCCAGAATTTCATGCCGAAAAGATGTACCTCGTGTCCGCGACGAGTGAGCCGGGTTGCAAGTTCCCATACTCGCTTTTCCACTCCTCCTTTTACGTAAGGATAGATGACATCGTAGACGAATGCAATCTTCATCCAGCCGACCTACAAGTGATTTTTGTTCTCATTGAGGAGCATCATACTCTGGAATACTGCAAAGAGGAAAATTTGTGTTCCGCTGACGATCAACACAAGAGATATAATTGCTGTGGAGATTTCTGAGAGAAAACCAAAACTCATCGAGACCCAGCGTATAAGGATGTTAAGTCCGAGAAGTGCACCGCCAAGCAGTAAAAAAAATCCAAGTATAAGGAATTTTTCCAGATTTGAGTACTTCATCAGCATCTCTATGATCCCCTCCTTATTCTCATATCCATGAATGACCGAATAGGTTTTCATCAAAAATCCTGTCAGAATAACCTGGATACCGCCCATGACCAGTATCGCACCAAGAATAAATGTGTGGAGATGAGAGGATTCAACATTTCCCTCAACATAAAAAAACGTCATCAGCAGCAATCCAATAAGAGAGAATAAAAGCCCCGGTATTGCCACAAAGGGGAGAGGTTTCATGAGGAGGACAAAACGGATGTGTCGCCAGCCGTCAGCAAAACTATGCAATTTTGATGGGGTCCGTCGCGGATAATAATCGATGGGAACCTCGACAATTTTCAACTGTTCTTTTGATGCCATAACAAGCATCTCTGATGCAAATTCCATACCTCCGGTCTTTAACTGAAGCCGGTCAAGGGCTTTTTTCGTAATCGCACGAAACCCGCTGTGCGCATCGGAAAAGTGCATCTTGAAAATAAAATTAATCATCCACGTAAGGAGCGGATTCCCGATATAACGGTGGAGTGCGGTCATTGACCCGGGACGTATGGTTCCCTCAAAACGCGAGCCGATAACAAAGTCAGCACCATTTTTTAAGGGCTCAATAAGTTTTGGGATCTCAAAAAAATCATACGTATTGTCGGCGTCACCCAGAACAATATATTTCCCCTGTGCATGCCTGAATCCTGCGAGGTATGCATTTCCATATCCCTTACTTTCTTCATTTATGACAAATGCTCCAAGGGACCGGGCAATTTCTGCAGTCCGATCCGTTGAGGAATCCACTACAATTATTTCACCGTTGATGGCATTTTCCCGGAATACTTTCTGAATTTTTGTTAGACACTCGGCGATGGTATGTTCCTCGTCAAGGGCTGGAAGTATGACTGATACATCAACCTTAGATTTCCTATCTGATTCCGCATCCATTGTCTGTCCCTAAACAGTTTCGTGCGATGGTAAAAAATACCCGATGTTTTGATTCGGGAAAAAGGTTGGAAAACCGGTCGGAATAAAATGTTGTCTTTTTTCAATACATGTCATGATTCATATTCTGGTGATCCTGTTAACTTTGATTTTTTTGATTCTCCGTTTATAGTCTGGCTATTATCGAAAAAGGAGCGAACACGAATATGAAGAAAAAAACCGGGTTACCGTGGATATAGCATGTTTGAAAAATAGAATCATTTTTCCAGTTACTGATGGAACATTTAAATGTGTTCTTTGGTCATTAGTGTTCTTTTACTTCAACTATTCAGCTGATCTTAATGTACTATGGATTCCGGGAAAACTGCAGTTGATTCATTCATTCTCGCCGTGAGGGAAACGTCCGTATTTGAATCAAAATCACTATTTTCCTACGAAGTGATTTTGTTAAGACGTATGCAAAATAACTATTACAAATTGATGTTAAATGAGATTACAGATTGGAATATGGCCAAAATCAAAAAAAGAAATGTTCATGAATCAGAAAATGTCGTAAACCAATGGAAATTATCGATAAAAAAAGAGCACCTTATACTTCTTGCCATTTTTTTATTAGCAATTTTTATCAGGATTCATGCAGATCCCAATATGCCGTTTCATTACGATCCCGGAAAGAACATCGTATACGCACGTGCGGCTATCCAGTCATTCCCCCTTATCCCGCAATATAATCCGTATTTTAATCTCGGAGAATACTATGAGTATCAGGTACTTTTCCCCTACACTGTTGCATTTATATACAAAATTTCCTCAGCGTCTCTCGTTGGAATTACCTCATGGCTGGCGGTTATCAGCGGGGCAGCACTTTGCCTGACCGTATATGTCCTTTCTCTTGAAATATTCAATAACAAAGTAGCGGCACTCGTCAGCGCATTTTTGATTGCAGTAAGTAAAATCCAGATATTGGGTTATGTGAATTATTATCCGCAGATCCTCGCGATGACAATTATGCCTCTCGCATGCTTTTTTTTAATTCGTTATATTAAATCGGAAAAATTCAAGGATCTTTTCTTTGCCGCGGTCTTGTCGGGTCTGATCATTCTTGCAAGTTATATTGCAGCGTTTGTCTATTTCCTGATCGTGCTGGTGTCTTTGGCGTTCTGGAGTTTCGGGAGTAAAAAATTATTAAAGACCTTTGTTCTTCTGCCGTCGATGACAGGGATCTTGCTTACATTTTTCTGGCTTCCCATCGTTTGGCGTCATGGTGTTACACAATTTTTCACCACAGCAGTCGATGATATTATTACTATTGCGCCGTCTGCTTTTACGAACCAGCCTTGGACCTTTACCCAGATCATAACCTATTCAAGTGGTACGGTAATTACAATAGTCCTCGGGGTTATTGCACTTCTTGTCGTTAAAAAAATTCAGTGGGACTTCCAAAAATTTCTGCTTGCTATATGGCTGGTCTTGACATTTGTTCTTATGGAATCCTATCTCTTTAAACCGATTTTGTGGGTTGACCGGTACTTCCAGTTTTTTGATATAGCACTCTTATTATTGGCTGGCATTATTATCGCTCTTTTAATTGATAAACTGAATAAAATCAAAAAAATCGATGGCAAATATCAGGGTTATTTTTTACTGGTGATCCTGGTTGTACCACTATACGGTGCATTGCATTTTGATACCACATTCGGGAAATGGGGATACCCATCAGATATTGCCATGGTCGACTATATGCGAGGTCTCCCCTCCGGAACCCTAGTAGTGACCCCTCCCGGCATACAGAGTTTCTGGTTTTCCGCGATCCCCGGGGTCCGTGTTCTCGGCGGCGAGTCATCACAGATGCTCGATGTGGGGTATCAGGGAAACAGCGACAGCGATACGATAATCAATAGTCCTGATATTAACGTGAAGATGGAATTCATCCGAAAGTATGGGGTGAATTATATTGTTATTCCGTATCATGAATCCCGGAACCTGATGTGGAACCCTGCCATTGAAAAGAGTGGAATCGATGTGTTCAACAACCCCGCTTATTTTGAAGTTGTAAAATATTCTACGGATGATTATGGATCAACCGTATTATTGAAAGTCCGGGAAAATCTTACACCCAGCTATAATGTCGAAGTGATCAACTGGAATATTACTATTGTGGGTTATCTGATATCGATTTTCAGCTTTTTCGGGTTTGTATATATGACCAGATCAAAAAAAGGATTTGGCGGGAAATTCCAATATCCGATTGTTTTGTGATAAAAAAGGGATATGCGGAGATTGGATTTTGAATGCAGCTTTTTGTTATGGTATTTACATTATCACGCAGATCTATCCACGTATAAACGTTCTGAACCCTTCATCACCCGGGCATTGTCTTAAATCCGGATTTTTGGTAACAATAACATTTTGCATACGTTCATTTCAAATCAAATACAACTATATCTGGCACGGCGAAATATTGGAGAGCTGACTTTATCATCAAAACCTCGGATCAGAGTACGCCATTGAGGGGGACATATGAAAAAAATTCTGATTACCGGTATCAGCGGTTTTGTCGGCGGGCATTTTGTTCATTACCTACTGTCGCAAAAGGGTGAATTTGAGATCCATGGAGTGAGCAGATCAATCCCTTCCTGGGACTTTGTTCCGTCGAAACAGGAGTTTCTTCGTAGCCACTATTTCCATAAAGCGGATCTAATGGATATCCCCAAGATTTCATCACTCATCAAAGAAATTCAGCCGGAGTATATTCTTCACCTCGCTGCACAGAGCTCTGTTGCCGAGAGTTGGAAGACACCGGTTTCATCATTTTTGAACAATACCAACATCTTTCTCAACATCATCGACACGGTCAGGCTCAATGACAATGCTGCAAGAGTCCTTTCTGTTGGATCATCTGAACAGTACGGCATCGTATCCGAAAAAGACCTTCCGCTCCGTGAGACTGCCCCTCAGCAGCCGGCAAATCCCTACGCAGTAGCAAGGGTTGCCCAGGAACAATTGGCCAGGATCTACGCTGAGGGATACGGACTGGATATCTGTTGTACGCGATCATTCAACCATTGCGGTCCTGGCCAAGACGAGCGCTTTGTTATTAGTTCAATAGTAAAACAGTTTGTGCTGATAGAAAGGGGCCTCCAAAAACCCGTCATTCACTTGGGGAACGGGGCAATAGTAAGAGATTTTGTCGACGTCCGTGATGTTGTCAGAGCGTATTATCTGTTGCTCAAATGCGGAAGACGGGGAGAAACGTATAATATCTGCAGCGGCTATGGGCGATCTATTATGGACATCGTAATTAAACTTTCTCGTGCTCTTGATATTCAGGTCGATATCAGCCAGGAACAGTCACAGATCCGGCCTATCGACAATCCGCGAATCGTCGGTAACAATGAAAAGATCGCTTCTGAATTGCACTGGAGCCCGGCCATACATTTTGAAGAGACGCTGCAATCGATGACCGATTGCTGGAAACAACGATTGAACCATGCAGATCTAATTCCAACGGGATAGAACGATGCGATTATTGCAAAAAAATTCCCGGAGAAATGGTGGAAACGGGATTGATGAGATTGGTGAAATATCGTGAGAATTGCAATATTCCACGATTATTTTGGGGCAATTGGCGGGGGGGAGCGGGTTGTCATTGCGATGGCAAAGATCCTTGATGCAGATATTATCACAACAGACACCGATGCAATAAAAAAAATTGACCCTAATGTCCACGTTATCAGTCTGGGAAAGACGATAAAATTTCCTCCACTCAAGCAGATATCAGCGTCATTAAAATTTTATTTCTGTGATTTTTCTGAAAAATATGATTTTTTTATCTTCAGCGGAAACTGGTCACACTACGCAGCATACCGTCATCATCCGAATTTGTGGTATTGTTATACGCCGGTCAGGGCATTTTATGATCTGTATCCGACATTTCTTTCCCGCCAGAATTTTGCGACCCGGCAATTGTTTCGATACTGGGTTTCTCTTCACCGTTGGTTTGATCAGCGATCGGTAATGCATATCGATCGCATTATCGCCATTTCCCGGAATGTGCATGACCGGATTCTTCAGTATCATCATCGCGATGCTGATGTGATCTATCCCCCAGTTGATACTTCACAATACCAGTGTATCGAGTATGGTGATTTCTGGCTCTCGGTGAACCGGCTCTACCCTGAGAAACGCATCGAGCTCCAGATTGAAGCGTTCCGAAAGATACCAGAGGAACAGCTTGTCATCGTGGGTGGTTATGCTCAGGGAGATCATGCCTCAATCTATGCAGGAAAGATTGGTCGGACCCTGCCTCCCAATGTTACACTTCGTGGAGAAGTACCAGAAGATGAACTGTGTGATTTGTATGCCAAATGCAAGGCGCATATCTGTACAGCACTAGATGAAGATTATGGGCTTACACCACTAGAAGCTATGGCAAGCGGGAAACCGGTGGTTGCGGTGAATGAAGGGGGGTATTGTGAGACGATGACAGAAAAGACCGGATTACTTGTTGAACCAAATATAGATTCGATTACTGAGGCTGTACGTTTTATCTCACAGGATCCTGCACGATATAGGGAGGCCTGTCAGGCACGAGCACGATACTTTGATCTGGCAAGGTTCAGGGAACAGGTACTGGCGACAGTACAGGGAAATAAATAATGACACGTGATTACTCTGGTATTCCCACATATACAAAAAACATGTTCGTATGGATCCTAAGAAGCTCAT
>JACTUB010000022.1 GCA_015660885.1 Methanoregulaceae archaeon
GAATGTGGTACTATGGGCACCCCGTACTTTAACCGTGATGAATCCATTATTCTGACAGCGCACAAGGTGAATTTCGACTCTGCCACGTCAGACGTCATGCTCACCAGCCAGCGCCTTATCCTTATTGATGCAGGCTATGCCCAGTTCAAACCACTGACAATTTCCCTCGCGACCATTGAGACGGTAATTCCCGGAGAGGACGCATACGGTAACCCGATTATCACCCTTTCCCTGGCAGCAACGATTCCCGGCGGCGCGACTCAATCAAAAGATCTCGTCTTTTCCCAGAAGACGAGGGGCGAACGGAAGCAGGAATGCAACGACTGGGTAAAACGACTCAAAGAACAGGTCACAGCATTCCGGCAGAAAGCATCCCCCGCCATGGAAACTCCCGCTGACCTGGATACAGACATTATATTTGATGATACCATAACTACCGGTACCGACTATGGCCATGATGGTTCAGTACCACCAAGGATTAGTCCTGCACCGCAGGAACCTGTCGTGATACCGCCGCAAAAAGGTAACTGGGGAGGAGCGGCATTACCGCACAATGCCACTCATGAAGAACTGGCTTCAGGCCGATCCGGTGCTGAGTCTGCGATGGAACTACCCCCAAAAATCCCTTTATCTTCCCGTTTCCATCCAGCCCCTGCTTCACCGGATAAACCGAATTTCACTGCCATTGCAGCAATCATTATCGTTATCCTTGCGGTTGCCGGAGGGGTGTTTATGTATTCCCATATCCCGCAGGGGACCCCTCCGGAGCTTCCAGCAACTATCACTCCATTGCCAATAACAACGATTGCGACTCCTGTTCCGACAACAATCGTCCCTGAACAAAACCCCACACCACCTGTTACCCCGCTACCCACAACTCAGCCCGAGGTGATTATTCCCGATACCGGTGTCTGGGTGCGGGTGCAGTACGCGGGAAATTTTACGGGACTCGTTGGAATTTCGGGAGGAATGCAGCAGATAAACGGTTCCGTGAATCAGTTTTACCGGATACCGACGATAGACGACCTAATAGAGGCAACTATCCAGAAGCAGGACGGATCGGGAAATGTGCTCACAGTTGAAATCTATAAAAACGGCAAGATGGTCAAACGCAGCACAATCGCATCCCCCATGGGCATCCTTGACCTCCATGTGGATTTGAAGAAAGTATAATTCCCGGGAACCATCCTGTCAGTGATCATATAATGGTACATCATCGATCGTTTTAGGTCTGTACAGAGTTTCGTTTGTTGTGTCGATCTGCCTGGCGTCGCGATTCTTGCCGGGCAGATTGCGCTCAACTCTATATCGGTCGATAGCCATACACATAATCAGGAAAACAACACAGGAGTTGAAGGGAATTAATCCTTCCGCTCACAGTATTTTAATTATTTTGCCGATACCTTTGCTTTCGTTTTTTCTTCAACGGATTTTTGAACAGGTTTTTTCGTCCACACCAGTATGTCACCATCGAAAGAGAACGAATTCATGAAGGATATCCTGATATCATCAGGCACGGTTGATGTATCTGCATTTTGTGGAACGATAAGGAGAATATCACTCTTCTGGACCTGCCCGTAGGGCCCGGTTATACTGGAACGCATGCTTTCAAGTTTTTCTTTAGGAACGGTCTTTTCAAATGAAACAAGGACTTTTTTGGATTCTTTTTTTCCGGAAATAGTGCGTTCAGCAATAAATTCCTGGTCATATCCTCCTGATGAAGAAGAAGGGGTTATTTTCCAGCCATCATAGGTAGATAAAAACCGGTTGATCTCCTGCCTGGCAAACTGGTGCATAATATCCTTGTTGCTTCCCATATTCAATCAGTGATAGTTACCCGATATTCAATAAAAAACTATGGTTTCATCGGCGAAGGCAAAGTTATTAAAAAATGTAAATTACTATTTGAAAACAAAATAGTTTTATTAAATAAAACATTCCGGCAAAATGCCCTGTCTATGGGCAGAGCTTTGAAACACGGCATTTATTTTCTTGAACAACAAAAAAACCGTGATGCACAATAACTCCACCTGCCCATTCTGCTCACCGTTCGGCGACGACATCATAACACGGAACACGTTGTGTTATGCCCGATGGGACCGGTTCCCGGTATCCAAAGGACACCTGCTGATAATGCCATTCCGGCACACCCCGGATTATTTTACCCTGATCCCCGAAGAGAAGCTGGCACTGGCGGAGCTCATTGAAGAATGTAAGGCCATTGTTGAGGATAATTTTAAGCCAGACGGTTATAATATCGGGTTTAATATCGGCAGCGCAGCCGGCCAGACGGTCATGCACTGCCACTGCCATTTCATCCCCAGGTACGAGGGGGATACCGATAACCCCCGGGGAGGAGTCCGTCGCGTTGTTGCCGGGAAATACTACAAGGATCCCATGCGAACCACCCGTTCATGAGCATCCGCTCATAAGAAAAATACAGCATCTGTGGGGAATATGTGGATGCCTTATTTTCAACTCGTGTTTAATTAGAATGGCGTCATATAAGAATTCTAAAAAAAGGTTGTTAATCGAGTCCTACCATCACTTCGGATGCTTTGACGATCGCGGAGACTTTCAATCCTTCCCGGAGATTCATTTTTTCCGCAGAATGGGTGGTAATGGATGAGACAACCTCATTGCCGCCGGCAATGGAGATAATTACTTCCGTGCTCACCGGGCCTTTCTTGATCATCTTCACGGTTCCCGGGATCTGGTTTCGTGCACTTATCTTCATGGTTTTCACCATGCATACTCGTTATTGGTTGTATTTAAACATTCCAACAGAGAGTGCTGTTGTGTTAACGGGACTTAATGAAAATTATACCGTAGTGACCTATCAATGTTGACTATTTAAACGTCCCACAGAAGCAACAGAACCCGTAGGAACAACAAAACACTCACAGTTTAATCTTCCTGAAGGCATACGTACCGACGAGGATCATGACAAGTGAAAATACGCTTATGACGAGGAGATCGAGACCAAGGTTGAATCGGTGCAACCCGATGAGCGTCCCCCGCAATCCGTCCACTGAATAGGTTGCAGGATTAAGCAATACGAACGGAGCGAGCCATGATGGCAGATTCTCGATAGGAAAGAGGGCTCCGGAAAGGAAAAACATCGGGAATATCAGGAAGCTGCTTATGAGCTGGAACCCTTCAGGGCTCTCCATCTGTGAGCCGATAATAAGGCCGATGCTGACAAGCCCAACTGTCGTTACGAACAAAAAAGCGCATGAAATGGCGACTGTAAGTGGTGAGAAGGTAATCCCTGCCAGCACACCGGTCGCCGTGAATGCATAGCCGATTACGAGCAGGATGGCTGACTGCAGGAGTGTATCAGTAGAGCCCCCGAGGATCTTGCCGATAAAAATGGATGTCCTTGACATCGGGGATACCAGAACTTCTTTTAAGAAATCAATTTTTTTATCCCAGACGATATATACACCGAAAAAGACCGCCGAAAACAATAACGACTGGATAAGGATTCCCGGGTACAGGAAAGTTAAGTAATCCACTCCCCCGAAGGATAATACGGATCCAAGGCCTCCTCCGATAATCAGGAGCCAGAGTACCGGGTTGACGATTGATGCAACTATCCGGGACCTCTCCCGCTGGAAGACCTTGAATTCGCGGTACCAGAGTGCATAGATCCCTTTCAGATCGCTCATTTTCTCAATCCTGCCTGCATTACTTTTTCGGCCCAGCCCCCCTCAGGGGCCCCTTCCCGGATCGCTCTGCCGGTATAGTGGATAAACACGTCCTCTAGTGTCAGCGGACGGACCTCGACGGCTTCCACCGTTCCTACGCGGCCCAGAAGGTCCTGCAGGTGCTGGCTGGCATCCTGGACAGTCACGCTGATACCCTCGTCGTCTTTATTGACATTTTTGACATAGTCCAGCTTCATGAGCGATTCCATGCTGAAGTTTCTCACTCTCATGCGGATGATATCGCCGCCAAGGTCTTTTTTCAGCTGGTCCGGAGGACCAAGTGCAACGATCTTCCCACGGTCTATGATCGCGAGCCGGTCGCAGAGCCGGTCGGCCTCGTCCATATAGTGGGTGGTAATGATGATGGTGATATTCTTCTCTGTTGCCAGTTTCTTAATGTATTCCCAGATATGCTCCCGCGTCTGGGGGTCGAGGCCGAGCGTCGGTTCATCCAAAAATAAAACCTCGGGGTGATGCATCAGGCCCCGTGCAAGCTCAAGCCTTCTCCGCATTCCTCCGGAATATTTCTTGACCATGTCATCTTTTCTGTTAGTAAGGTCAACGAGCGCAAGTACCTCCACGATTCTTTCCTCTCTCACTTCAGCGTCCATATCGTAAAGAAGGCCGTGGAGCTTCAAGTTCTCGTACCCGGTCAGCACCTCATCTGAACTTGGGTCCTGGAAGACGATTCCGATAGATTTCCTGACCTGGTCGGGCTGGCGTATGATGTCAAAATTATTCACGAGCGCCGTCCCGGATGTCGGCTGGATTAGGGTGGTCAGCATCAGGAGGGTTGTCGACTTTCCCGCCCCGTTGGGGCCAAGAAGCCCGAATACCTCCCCTTTCTCGATCTTCAAGTCAAGGTTATCCACAGCGGTGAGGTTACTATATTTTTTCGTCAATTTTTTTGTCTCAATGATATGCATACCTTCTCCGTTCCCCTTTGTCAGACCGCTATCAGGCTCTAGGTCAATGATATTAAAATAAAAACAATCCCTCTTTAATATCTCAAGAATAATTTAGACAAGTAACGTTAAACTTAAGATCATTCACTGATATCTTACTCACTCTGCATATTTGGATACACTGCCGTTACCCACTGCGGGTAGATCACGGGATTTTCCCTCCCATATATTTGTACCTTGGCTAAGTATGCAGATCCGGTCACCCATGTCGTGGGCATCTTCTACCCTGTGTGTTACAACAATACAGGGAATTCGCCGTTCTGCAACAAAATCTTTGACCATGTGTTTCACAGAATCCATACTGCTGGCATCGAGTGCAGTGAACGGTTCGTCAAGCATAAGGAGTCCGGGTTCGATGGCAAGTGCGCGTGCAAGGGCAACCCTCTGCTTCTGTCCCCCGGAAAGGTTGCCTGCCCTCACACCGGCTAGTTCTTGGACATCCATCAGTTCCATCCAGTGATTGACGCGTTGTATGATGAGGTCTTTTTGTATGTGCTGCACCTTCATCCCGTAGGCAATATTCTCAGCTACGGAAAGGTGGGGAAATGCGGCAATGTTCTGGAGGACGTATCCTATATGGCGATCTTCGACCGGCAGATTAATTGCATTTGCGGAATCAAAGAAGGGGGTTTTATTAAGTGTGATGGATCCGTTATCCGGTTTAAGCAGGCCGGATATACTGTTGAGTACTGTCGACTTTCCTGCCCCGTTCTCCCCCATAAGAACAAGGATCTCTCCCGGGTTCACCCGGAGATTCAGGTCGAGGGGGAAGTCCCGGAGCTGTTTATGGAGATTGGCTTCAAGCATGCTGCACTTCCCGGCTGGCAAGGAATCTGACGGCAATCATGATAGCAAACGAGATGAGAACCAGCAGGATGGAGATCGTGAGACCGATATTGAAGTTTCCTTCCATACCGACATATACCGCTAAGGGCATGGTCTGCGTAACTCCCGGGAGGTTACCGGCAAACATGATGGTTGCCCCGAACTCGCCAAGGGCCCTCCCGAACGTCATAACTGCACCAGATACGAGCCCGCTGGCAGTGAGGGGAATGGTAATAGTTATAAAGATGCGAAACGCTGAAGCCCCGAGCGTTCTCGCAGTCTGTTCGTACGCAGGATCGAGCTGTTCAAAAAGGGATTTTGCCTGACGGAGGTAAAATGGCGATGCGACGAAGATCTGGGCCATGATGACGGCCACTGTCGTGAATGCAAGCGTGATGCCGAATATATTCAGGTATCGCCCGATGAGTCCGACCCTCCCGTACAGGACAAGCAAGGCGACTCCAGCGACTGCAGGTGGCAGAACCAGTGGCAAATCGATGAGTGTGTCTACGATCATCTTCCCAGGGTAAGTGTTCCGGCAGTGGATATAGGCAAACGGGGTGCCCACAAGGATGACGATTCCGAGCGAGATAACTGAAGTGATCAGGCTTAGCCGGAGAGCACTCTGGACATCCGCGTCTGAAAGGGAAGAGAAGAAGAGTTCCGGTGTTGTACGGAAGAAGAGTGCGGCAACAGGCAGGGCGAGGTAAAGGGTGACCAAAATGATCAGGCCGGCTGCACCAATAACTGTCAGAGTGCGGAGGAGGTTGTTTGGTTCGAGGAACGAGCGTGTCATGAAGGAAAAACAACAGTCCGTGTTCCTGCAATCTTAATCCTCAAAAAAAAGTTAGGAAACTGGTCTGAATCCATAATCCTTGAGTATCTGTTGCCCAATGCTTGAGAGCATGAAATCCTCAAATTCCTGTGCCGTCCCGCTGTTCTGGGTTTGTTGCATCACTCCGATAGTGTAGGTCTGGAGGTAATTATCTGCCTTCGGGATAGTGATCGCACTGTAGGTGTCTTTGGGGGCAGCGGTGTATGTGGATTCGTAGACAAAGCCGGCGTCCACTTCACCGAGGGACACCTTGGTCGCGACTCCGGGTTCTGAAGTCTCATAGGTCACAACGTTACTAAATACGGATTTGTTCCAGTCCTGGTTGTAGGTCGATTTTGCAAGGTTTGCAAGTACAGCGTAGGTTGCTGTGCCGGCCGGTACTGTCTTGTCCTCCATAGCGATTTTCACACCCGGCTTTGCAAGGTCAGCAAGTGTCTTTATATTACCGGGATTGGTTGCCGGTAGGATCACTATCACATAGTTTGTTGTCAGCGGTTTGACGGTACTGTTCATGAAATATCCTTCACCCTTAAGGGTGTTGGTATACGAGTTGCTTGCAGATATGAATACATCGGCATAAGCCCCGTTCTCTACTTGTGTCTTGAGGGCCTGTGTGCCATCAAGGTTGAAGACGGCTGTATGGCCGGGATATGCCTGCGAAAACTCAGTTCCGAGTTTACCGGAAACTCCCTTGAGTGAAGCTGCAGTATACACTATCAGCGTTTTTTCCGATGGTGTATAATTCGGTACAGGTGTTGAAGTTACCACGACTGCGGTTGTTGTCGGAGGTACGACAGTTGTCGGTGCCGGTGTTGAAACCACAGTCGTTGTCATGGATTGAACAGGAGCTGTCGTTGCAGGTGGGGTAGTGACAGGCTTAGTGGTGGGCTGAGATGTCGTGCAGCCGGCAAAGAATGCCGCAATGATCAGGAGTGCACATACAATACTGATGGTGGTAAATATCCGGTATGATTTATCCATAAAACATCATTCCAGTATGTAAGAACGTTCAGCAGATGTAAAAGTTTTTTCATTTACATTTTTCATTTGTAACTGAATGTTTTTAAATAGTTCATAATCGATTAGCTCGGTCGGATATAATTATTTTTTTATATAATTTCTTTAACTAATCTAGTATGCCAAGAAGGACTCCTTTCCCCCCTGCTTTTCAATATGTTTCTCTCTCTCCTCTCTCCACTTGGACATTATTGATACAATTTAACTATAAGATTCAAACCAGATCATTGTCTCATGGGATGCACATACCATGCGGACACATGCACGGTTGCATGTATGTCATAGTATTTCTATGCAATCCGTTATACAGATACGGCGCCATGGAGGATCAAGAACAGTCAGGATCTTCCTAGTTCCGTTTATTCATTCCAATAGTTAGAAATCAGATCTGAATGGCTTCTCAAGATAGGGTGAAGTTATTTTTCCGGTTATTGTCATCAATGACACTTTTTGAATTCAGGTGCCAAACGAGACAAAAGAGATATGAAATATCCACGTAAAACGGGGGGTCTCCCGGACGCAGCTGATCAGAATGGCTGAAAAAGCGGGGAGGGATTATAGTGAATGTTTGCATCAATCTGAACATGCGGATTGTTAGTGGTACAATATATCAATAATTTGAATGATCTATTCCTTTATTGCACCATACTTCGCAACAGTGGGGGTGCCTTTTACCTACCGGATGACTTCGAGTTCCTGGATCTATCGGTAAAAGTGCGACGAACCTATCATAATATCAATTATAAATATTTAATTTTTTAAAAAAATTAAACAATTTACCAAAACTTTTATTTCTCATTGATTCCAATGGTTGATGATAAGGTATGGGATCAATCGAAGACACGATGCGCCAATTTGAGACAAAGGAATTGCACCAGGTATTTCATATCTCAGATGGTTGGAAACAGGTTCCACCGGTCAACCACGGAACCATCGGCAGTATTCATGTATTCAAGCGGGACCTGTGGGTTGGTAGTGAGCATGTCACGGCCGTCGTCCTGTATGAACCGATCGTAAACAGGGAGAAACTTGCCGCGATCCGCAGCCAGTACCAGAACGGTTACGCAAAAAACAGGATTGTCCTGATGGTCCCAAAAAATGCGGATATAGCTTCCGTTCAGGGAGATATCCGGGTGATCACCATGTCAAGTTTTGGCTACGATGCCGGGAAACTGGTTTGGCTGACAAAGAAGAAGAACGCTAAAAAGTTCATGAGCGAGCTACCAGCTCTCACGGCTTCCTGAAATCACCATGAGTATACTTCACAAGGAACAGGATCCATGATCACCCGGCACCACCTAATACTGGTCCTGATGTGCACCCTTATCCTGGGTGTCGCGATTTACCCATCGGATGGTATCCAGCTGGGCATGCTTGCTGTAGGTTCCTGTGCGGGAGCAGTCCTTCCGGACGTTCATATGAAAAAACCAAAGCGGACCGGTCTCCGCACGATTGCCTTTTACATCAGCCGGTTCACGGTCCTTTTCTGCTCCCCGGTCCTCATCCGGCTGTGCCATGCAGTAAACGGGATATCCTTAGATCCGTCAGATAAGCGGCTCTCCCACTCGGTCCCGGGAATCTTCATCATCGGTAGTACGGTTGCAGGTATTTCGGTCGTTCCGGTTCTCCTCTTCCGCCTCTCCCCGGTTCCTCCTCTGCTCATCGCTTTCGTTGCCGGAGTACTGGCCGGGCTTGCCTTCCACCTCATCCAGGATTCCTGCACGCGCAAGGGGTTCTCCCCCCTCTTCCCGTTTTGCGCGGCAAAGATCTCCGGTTCGATTCGCCCATGTGACCGGGCCGACACCCGGATCACGAAGTACCAATTCCACCACTGCTCGGTGGCTGTCATCATCTTTATTCTGCTCCATGGAGGAGTGTGGTCGCAGGCCACTTCATTACTGCTGAGTTTGGTTGCCCTCAGCTCCTGCCTTATTATGATGGTCTGGTTCTCCGATGTTCGGATCGAAACCTCCTGCCAGCTGGCGGAAAATTCCCGCCCGGCAAACCTGGTCCCTTTATAATTCCTGGCGTAACCGGTTCTTTGGATTGCTCCCTGCCTGCAGAAAAATTTTCGTCCGATGATCAGAACCGGTACTGTTTTCGTTTATAAGAGCAGTATAATGGATAGATAAAATGAAAAAGAGCACAAATCCGACTGCACAGTTCACTTATATAACGATCGGTACCATCCAATCACCTTATACCGATATTTCCGGTATGCCCATTCAGCCTATCGGAGCGCGGGATGTTCAGGGCACCGTGGTAATTTTCGGGGAATATGCAGAAGGGCTTTCTGATCTCGATGGTTTCTCCCGGATCATCCTTATCTATGCTTTTCACAAGTGCGCTTCCTGCCAGCTTACCGTAACCCCGTTTCTGGACACGGCAAGGCACGGCATCTTTGCTACCCGCGCTCCCCGCCGCCCGAACGCAATCGGTCTCTCTATAGTGCGGCTTGTTGCCGTCAACGGCTGCGAGCTAATTATTGAGGGTGTCGACGTTCTTAATGGAACGCCGCTCCTTGATATCAAACCGTATGTACCGGTCTTTGATTGCTATCCGGATGAAAAGTCTGGCTGGCTTGCCGGCTGTGAGCACAAGGTCATATCGAAGAAATCCGACAGGCGTTTTTGTGACCATTGTGAGTGATCATATTGGATATTTTAATTCTCTTATACAACGTATGGATACTTGTAGGATGAAAATACCAACACGTTTCCGCATATCTGAAAAACAGAAAAATCAGTTCTCTTCCTCTCCTTTGCCTAGGTTGAAATGCTTAAATATCCTCGATAACAAGTACGCATGGTGAAAACCATGAGAATCAGTGCACGAAACCAGATACCAGGAACGGTGAAGAAGATCAAGAAAGGCCCGGTGAGCACGGAAGTCGTTATCTCCATTGCCGGCGGCAATGAGGTTGTCTCATCCATTACCACCCATTCTGCAGAAAAAATGAATCTCCATGAAGGATTGAAAGTCTACGCGATCGTCAAAGCATCCGAAGTGATGGTAGGGATCGATTAAAAACTCTTTTTCTTATTTTCAGGACGCCCGGCCCTAATTAAACCGGGTCGAAAGCAGGGCATCCAAATATTCCGAGGGATAGGCTCCTTTGTCCGGATTGAACCAGACCTCGACATGCTGTTTGCCGATAAGAGAGTGAATCTCAAGAAGGCCGTATTTGTGAATGATATGTACCGGGCCTGCTGCCGTGTCCCGCACGTAAAGGTCCTCGCTTTTTAAAAAACGCCTGGATATCATCGTTGGTTACCGGGCGGGAAAGCCGGTATATGCAACGCTCCCAGCCTGTGGATTTGGCATGGAATAGTTATGGACTATACACTTTGCATTGGCGAGACAACTGGGAATCGGACATATAATCCTGGTCGTGAATCGTGTTGACAAGCCGGACGACCCGCACAAAGCACGAGAACGGGCGGGGAATCTTGATGAATTTTCCCGGGTGATACTGTTCTCCTTCGCTGCAGAAGTGATTGCTGCGGAACCTGAATTCTTCCCGCTCCTTTCAACTGAATCGGATTTCATGAGTGCAATAAAAGCCCTCGCAGTACCCATTACCCATCCGTGCGAAGTCCGCTTGCCGGAATTCCCATGAAAGTACCGTGCAATAAGAACCGGTCCCTCGCTCCATGATTTACGGCGACTGTGTCTCGAATATTTTCTGTGAGGCATAGCAAGGCGGCAAAATTCATTGAGAAACTGGAACTTCCGGTACTCGGGGTCATTGAGAACATGAGCGGAATGATCTGTCCCCCATAGGGTTTTATCATTGGCATTGTTATCGGCGCTACGGTAAAACTTGTCGCGTACCAATGTTCGAAAAAAAAGGTATTGCCGGACCGGTAAGATCCCGCCATTTCCCAGCTGGCAGACACTGGTCCTGTTCCCCAATCCCAACCTTAAATGTGATTGAGGGTGCAGGTATCAATCAATGAACCCCCGCTCGTACCGTGTGATCGCACTCGTGATAACGGTTCTAATTATCGCTCTTGTGGCAGCCTTTTTGAGCCCGGTATTCCTGCCCGGATCAACTTCAAATGAGACAAAGCAACTTGCCGCTGTCGAAGTCCGGTCATACCAAGGAAAGGCCCTCTCCTCGGTCAATGATGTCCGCGAGAATGCAATCATCGGCACCCAGTACGTGAACGAGTCTGATTATAACCTCACCGTAACAGGCCTTACATCGACGACTAAAGTGTCGACGTACCGTGATATCCTCGGCAACCACCAGCATTATTCCAAGGTTGTCACCCTCTTCTGCGTGGAAGGCTGGGAGGCAACGATCCTCTGGGAGGGCTTGATGGTCCGCGATCTCATAAGGGATGCAGGTATCGACTCACGGGCAAATACGGTAATCTTTCATGCCACTGACGGGTATACGACATCATTCCCGCTCAGCTACGTAATGGACAACGACATCATCATCGCGTATAAGATGAACAATGTGACCCTTTCTGCCGCGAATGGCTTTCCTTTCCAACTGGTAGCGGAGGATAAATGGGGATATAAATGGATAAAGTGGATCGACAAGATCGAGCTCAGCGATGACCCGAATTACCGGGGCTACTGGGAGCAGCGGGGGTATTCAAACTCCGGCAACCTGAGCGAAAGCCAATACAGTTAATGGTATTTTAACATCCATTCGAGTTTGAAATCTTTGGCTCGCGTAATGCTGTTGTGTTAACGGGACTTAATGAAAATTATACTGTCGTGACCTTCAATGTTGACTATTTAAACGTCCCGCAGAAGCAACAGAATCCAACATAGGCAAAGGGAAGGAGGAGGACTGTTCTTTTATTTTTTCAGATGCTCGTGGAAATGCCGGGTAATTTTATCCAATAAATAAACTTATCGGGACTTTCATGGGGATATCCGGAAGAAGCATCTCAATACAGTAACCGGTAACCAGAATAGAAAAGAGTACCAGTCCGGAGGAAGATCATGATCCCCGGCATCAGAGTGCAAATGGAACTGAATGCCGGGTCATCATGGCATTGTTTGCCTGCATGGCTACTTTGTGATATATCCTACTATGACGTTTTGGTCCGCTTGGTGTGCATATTTTACAAGGGACCATATTCATATTGGCAATCATCATTATAATACTTTTCTTTAAACTTTTTTAATAAATTAAATATAATTGTTTACCTTTTGTAGAAGGATTGATGTTGATAGCATGGATTCTGTATAACATCTGGTCAGGACATTTGTTGAACAACGGCGAATACCCTGTTTTATTGTGATGCACTGGATCGTTGATACCCGTGAAGAAGGTAACCGGATGTGCCTGCTGTGCCAGAGTAAAAAATATATGGAAAGGAAAACCTGGCGATCCGCCCGCATGCAGGTTCCGCGACGGGAACAAAACCCTGATTCTTGTTGCGCGTTTTACTCATACTGTGCAATTTGATGGAAAAAAAATGATTGAAAATACAACATAAATATTAGTAGTTATATTTTTTAATTTTCATTCCATTTTATCTCTCTCGTGGGTTAAACGAATACAAACGATAAGAAGGCGAGTTAACTTGATCCTGAAAAAAATATTTTATATTAATTTATTCATATTTACCATCTGAAAAATTAACAATCTTTAATAAAGTGCCGGATTAACTCTAAAATTAGGCAATCAGTTTGTGATATGTATGGCGTTTTCAGTACACGTTAATATAGAACGATGTACCGGGTGCGGTAATTGTGTAGCCGCCTGCCCGGTCAATGCCCTTGAGTTACATTCAGTGGATCCTGCGTCAACTGCATCGACGGAGAAGATTTATGTGGTTCAGAATGGTGCCGCAATCAGTCTTGACTTCAAAGATGAGCTCTGTGCCGGTTGCGGTGTTTGCGTTGAAGCCTGTCCCATGGATGTGATCACCCTTTCCGGAAAGGGCGAAGACCGATCCATGGCTCATACCTAAATCACAGGTGATGAGGGATCTGATTCCATTTTGTATGCGTTCGATCAAAATTCACGAGGAGATTTGATGACAAACAAGATTTCACTTAATATGATCACATGCCGGAGCATCAAGCAGGGTGTCGGCATGGAAGCAGGTAAGACGTCCCAGAAGTACTTCGATGCCTGTTCAATCATTGAGATGCACGCAGATGATTTTAAGAAACTCGGCATCTGGAAGAATACCAATGTCAAGGTCACCAGTTCGGTCGGGAGTGTGATTGTCAAGGCAGTCGAGACACGGCAGGACCTCTACCCGGGTCTCGGTCATATACCGATGGGACCATGGGCAAACCAGATTGTTCCGGCATATACATTCTCTACTGGTGAACCATGTTTCAAAGGTTTCCCGGTTACTGTGGAAGTTGCCATGAATGAACCGATCATGAGTGCAGTGGATGTGGTCAAGAATGCCTGTGGGCTTTTAAAGAAGTGATGTGCAATGCCAAAAGTAGTAACTGATGTAACCTGTCCGTTCTGCGGGACACTCTGCGATGATCTCGAAGTGACCGTATCAGATGACAATAAGAAGATACTCTCTGTCCGCAATGCCTGCGCAATAGGTTCAGAGAAGTTCAACCACACCAGCCTTCCCGGCCGGGTCACCCGCCCCCGCAAGCGCCAGCCTGACGGGACATTTAAAGAGATTACCTATGATGAAGCAATTGACTGGACGGCAAACATGCTGGTCAAGTCTAAAAAGACCCTGATGTACGGCTGGGCATCTACCAGCTGTCAGGCAATGAGCGTAGGGCACGAAATTGCCGAAAAAGTCGGTGGTGTTGTCGACAACTGTGCAACTGTCTGCCACGGCTCATCCCTGATTGCAATCCAGGATGTTGGTATCCCGAGCTGCACCCTTGGAGAAGTCAAGAACCGTGCAGACCGCGTGATATTCTGGGGCTGCAACCCGGCACACGCTCACCCGCGCCACATGTCCCGGTACTCCATCTTCCCCCGGGGTTTCTTCACGGTCAAGGGACACAAAGGACGTAAGATCTACTGCGTTGATTGCCGGCACACGGACACCGCACGCGTTGCAGATGAGTTCATCCAGATCCAGCAGGGCTATGACTACGAACTCCTCGATGCATTTCGTACCGCGGCCCGGGGCGAAGCATTACCCGATACCATCGGTGGCGTCCCCAAGGAGAAGGTCTACAAGATAGTAGAGGATTTGAAGGCCGGTCGGTTCGGCGTTATCTTTTTCGGTATGGGTCTCACCCACACGCTGGGCAGGAACCACAATATCGATGAGGCGATCAGCTTTACCCGCGACATGAACGACTTCACGAAGTTCTCGATCATTGCCATGCGGGGACACTGGAACGTGACCGGATCCGGCCAGGTACTGTCTTGGCAGTACGGGTTTCCCTATGCAGTAGATCTCTCCCGCAGGAACAAAGCCCGCTACCAGACCGGCGAGACAACCTCAGTCGATCTCCTCGTGAGAAATGAAGTGGAAGCATGTTTCAATATCGCCACCGATCCAGGTGCTCACTTCCCAATCGATGCGGTCGTCAGCATGTCCAAGAAACCAACCGTGACCGTTGACCCGCACATTAACATGTCGACAGAGATCTCTGACATCCATATACCGGTAGCGATGGTAGGGGTCGAGACTGGCGGGTGCGCCTATCGTATGGATAACGTGCCAATCGAGACCAGGAAGGTTGTCGATGCGCCGGATGGCATGCTCACAGATGTGGAGCTGCTGACAAAGATCAATGAAAGAGTAGACCAGCTGATGGGGGCGAAATAATGTCGGAATACATCATCAGGAACGGACACGTCTTTGACCCGGTACAGGGCATCAAGGGCGACAAGAAAGACATCGCAGTAAAAGACGGAAAGATCGTCGAGACTTCGGCACTGTCCGCATCGGCAAAACAGATCGATGCAAAAGGAAAGTCGATCATGGCAGGAGCCATGGAAGTCCACGCACACGTTGCCGGGCCAAAGGTCAACCTGGGTCGCTGGTACCGTCCCGAGGACAAGCTCTTTGATTCGCATAAGACACCCGGCATGACCCGGATTGAAGGCGGCAAATCAATTCCGACAGTCTTCAAGACCGGGTACAGTTACGCCCGCATGGGATACACGTTTGCGATGGAAGCCGCAATGCCCCCGCTCTATGCACGTCATGTACACGAAGAGATTCACGATACCCCAATCATTGATGAGGCAGCACTCCCGGTTTTCGGTAACAACTGGTTCATGCTCGAATATCTCAAGAACCATGAGATCGAGAACAATGCAGCTTATGTTGCGTGGACTCTCAACCAGACCAAGGGATACGGCATTAAAATCGTCAACCCTGGCGGAACTGAAGCCTGGGCATGGGGACTGAACTGCCTCACCGTCAATGATCCGGTCCCGTATTTCGAGATCACACCGGCTGAAATTATCAAAGGTCTCATAGAAACCAATGAATACCTCGGTCTGCCGCATTCCATCCATATCCACGGCAACAATCTCGGCAACCCGGGCAATTACAATGTTACGCTGGATACCCTCAAACTTGTCGAAGGATATAAGGCAAAAAATAACTTCGGACGAAAACAGGTAATGCATGCAACCCATGTCCAGTTCCATGCCTATGGCGGAGACAATTGGGGGAACTTCGAGTCCAAAGCAAAAGAGATCATGGACTATGTCAATATGGAGAAGAGTATCACAATGGACACAGGCAACGTGACACTTGACGAGACGACAACGATGACTGCTGACGGGCCGTTCGAGCACCACCTTGGCGGGCTCAATCACCTGAAGTGGGCAAATGTGGATGTGGAACTGGAGACTGCCGCCGGTGTCGTTCCGTATATCTACAGCCCAAATATTACCGTCTGTGGGATCCAGTGGGCGATCGGGCTGGAGCTAGCACTCTATGCAAAGGACCCGATGCGATGCTTCATCACGACCGACCACCCGAACGCGGGTCCGTTCACCCGGTACCCCCGCGTCATCAAGTGGCTGATGAGCAAGAAGGCACGGGATGCCCAGATCAAGGCATTCAAGAACAGCGATAAGGTGGTTGCGGCAACCAATATCGCCACCATGGACCGTGAGATCACTCTCTACGAACTCGCTGCAATGACCCGTGCCGGTCCCGCAGCATCGCTCGGGCTGGGCAAGGATTACGGGGGGCTCAAACCAGGGATGAATGCCGATATTGCCATCTACAATATCAATCCTGACAATATGCCGTCAGATCCCGAGGAAATCGAAAAGGCATTCTCGGGTGTTGCCTACCTCTTCAAGGATGGGAAGATCTGCGTCAAAGACGGGACAGTTGTCGATAATGGCAATAAACGGACGTTCTGGGTGGATGTTAAGGTCAAACCGAATAAGCAGGTTGCGCACGATGTGAAAGAGAAATTCCTCAAGTATTACAGTGTCAATGAGGGGAATTATCCTGTTCCTGACAGTTTTGCGCCGCATCCCTATGTGATTGCAGTGGATGCAACCCAGTGAGGTGACAAGAAAATGAAGACGGTAACACTGACGGTGAAACAGGCACCAGAACTCTATCTGGAATGTGAGAACATCACACCCGACACGTTTGCAGGAAAAAAAGCCGATGAGATCGCACAACTGCCGGCATATCAGGGAAAAGAAGACACCACGCTGGGCGAATATTTCACTATAGCCGGCGAGGCCGGAGCAACTGCAGCTGAGACCCAGATCATTCTCAAGGGTGACTGCTCCAAGATGAAATATATCGGCATTAAAATGACTGCCGGTGAAGTCATCGTCAATTCCAGCACGGATATGTACACCGGTGGCTGGATGAAGGGCGGTAAACTTGTTGTCAAGGGAGATGTCCACTCCTTCTGCGGCCTTGGTATGGAAGGGGGCGAATTCATCATTGAAGGCAATGCCGGCAACTACCTGGGCGCTTCATACCGGGGTGACTGGCGAGGAATGCAGGGCGGAATCATACGGGTGAAGGGCAATGTCGGATCCGATATCTGCACCTTTATGAACGGTGGTGAATTGATTGTCGAAGGCAATGCCGATGTCCATATTGCTACCCATGCAGAGGGAGGCAAGATCGTCATCAAGGGCAATGTCAACCGCCGTGTCGGGGGCCAGATGGTGAAAGGTGAAGTCATTGTCTTTGGTAAGATCGGGCTGATGATGCCAGGCTACAAGTACACCAAAGATGTAGATCTTGAGGTTGACGGGACCAAGGCAAATTTCGCCGAGTATGTCGGTGACCTTGGCGAGCGCCACCCCAAGAGAAAGGGTGAACCGGTCTACGGAAAAATTTTCTTAAAAAAATAATTTTTGAGAGGTTACTACTATGGACAAATATATTTGCAGGATGTGTGGTCATGTCTATGACCCGGCAAAAGGAGAAGCGAAGAAATACACGATACTCCTGACAGGTGTCGGAGAAGCCGGAACGGCACAGGCAAACAGTCCGTATGTTAAAGCCGGAACTGATTTCTCAGCCCTGCCGGATGACTGGAAATGCCCGGTGTGCGGTGCTCTGAAGTCCTACTTCCGTAAACAAATGCCGGAACGGCTGGCCAGCCTCAGGACACTTGCCTGAGAACTTTGAAAAAGGATTGGTAACTTTTTTAAAAAAAAATTTTTTACTGCACCAGTGCAGTTATGGTTTTCTTGAACTCGTCAAATTCCAGCTCGTCAAGTTGTTCCGGCAGAAGGCTTCCCGCCGACGCCTGCCGGTAGATCCAGTTGATGATCTTGTCCACAACCCGGATCACATCTTCCGGTGTTTTGACTGTGATTAGGTACCTACCGATCTTGGGATGCCTGCCCCGATGCCCACCAATCGTAATCCGGTATTCTGGCTCGGAACCAGTAAGGATCTGGAACTGGCAGGATAGGATACAAAACCCGCACTCCATACATTTCGTCTTATCCAGGATAATGACACCGTTTTCCACCCAGATTGCCTTTTCCCGGCAATAATGCGTACAGGTACCGCATCCGGTACAAAGCTCGGGATCACGGATGGGTTTCCGGATACCGGTGATGCCGATCTCGTTGAGCCGCTCGCTCTCGCACCCGTTCGGGCAGGAAGATATTGCAATTCTCACCTTGACTGGCAGCTCTTTCCCAAAAAATTTCCGGTCGATTTCCTTTGCGAGTGCAACGCTGTCGATGATGCCAAACTTGCAGTGCCGGGTACCCATGCACGCAGTTACGTTTACGACCTCTTCTCGTTCAGCCCCGAGTGGTGTCCCGTTCGCTTCAAGTTCCGCAAGCAGTCCTTCCAGCTGTGAAGGGTCGATATGCGGGAATTCCATGGTCTGGCGTGTAGTCAGGTGGATCTGTTCGATACCGTACCGTTCCGCGATTGCCCCGGCCTCCTTCATCTGGGTGGGAGAGATCATTCCGGCAGGTATGCGAAGCCGGACGATACAGAAATCAGGATCGCGCTCAGTAATGATCCCCCCTTTCGTATAGAGGCCCTGGTTGATCGGCATGCGGCTTGACATATGCAGAATAGATTGTTCGTGTTAAATATTAGAGATTACTCAATGACAAATAATTATAGCAAATAATTACCTATTATACACGTATGACAAAGCAGTCAGAATATATGGAGGCTTTTTTTGGAGTGGAGCTCAACCAGAAGTTTGCGGATATGATAAGTGATCTCAAGGAAATCGAAGACAACTTAAAGGATCTTTCCAGCGATATCGCCAAACTCGGCGGAAATCTGAGCCCGGAGGAGTTTAAAGGGACGATAAAGGAATGCCGGGCGTCCGCATACGAGTTCGCCCAGCAGATAAAAGATTCACGCCAGTTTCTTGAATTCTATCTCAAATCTGATAAGGCCTCTACCCATATTATCCTTGAAAGGGACGCTTATATGAAGATCTACCAGATCTTCAAGTGGGACGGCAATGATGTGCGGGATCTCAAACGCTGGATAAAAGAGCTCAAGGAGATCTGTGACAAGGTGGGATTACATATGGAAGATCTCATCAACTTCCAGAAACTGACAGCTCAACCTGTCCCGGACGAATTCAAAAAATTTCCCGTATATGCTCTCGATCGCCAGGGATACTGCCTGACCGGCAACAATTTCGATGAAGTGATGCATACCGAAGAAGTCCGGGAAAAAATAGCAGAGAATTCAGCTCAATAATTTTTAATTGAACCCATCGAATGAACTGGTCACCATGTGCGACCATCATCCGGCGACAACTGCCTCTATCCTTTAGTTTGAACAGGATAATGGTATGAAGATCGATTCAAAGAAGATTTCTCCAGTGTACAGCTGATCCGGCTCACCAGATAGGAACAAAGTACGATTAACAGGTTCTATTGCATCTGCGGGACCGTTTGAATACTTGACGTTGAAGTGTTTCGAGGATATCATTTTCCATTAAGTCCCGTTAACGCAACAGCACCGGATGAACCGTTATAAATAACGACCTTGATCCGGGTTGAACCCAGATCGATGCCGGTAACTCCTCCGGAATCGTTGTGTTTACTGATCAGGAGTTGTGGCATGAAGGCCTGTTTCGTTTCAGAACAATTCGATCCATGCCCTTCATCACCCAGTCTGTCCCGGAGTCTGGCCAGCACCCTGTTCGCTTCTGAGACCGAACAATGCCACACGATACAGTCGCCGTTGTCCAGCGCAACACCACCTGCCAATCCTAAATCCCAGCCCGCATTCGATACGGAGATCATGGTTTCCGGCAGCTCATGGATCTGCTCCAAGAAGTCTTTCCCAAAGAACAATGACCGCAGCGGGCGTGAAGTGTGCGAGAAATAGATGTATGTGTCCGCGGAATTATTTACTGAAAAAATGCAATAATTCCGGTCACACCGGGCAAATTCTTGATGGATTTTTCCGATCATGACAAGTTGAGGTATCAACTGCCTGCTCCGGTATCCCGTTTCTGCTACCTGAAGCGGAAGAGATTGGTATCAATTTTACGAATTTTCACATCATACCCTGTCTGTGAAAACGGAACAATGATAGTATCCCTCTGGTCGCGTCGAACAATAAATTTCAACTACCGAATCAGATGGGATATTTTTCAGAAGCCTCTTCAACCTAATCATCTGGTTTGTGCAGGTGAGGTCAGAAAAATCCGGTATCTTCTTTTGTATTTCCCTAGTAATGCAACACTCCCATCCCGTTAAAAAAATAATATCCTTTGGTGGTTCGCCAGAACACCCTGCGGGGGATTGAAAAAAAGTTGTCCAAGTTCTGCTATACCAATATCGAGTACTGCAGTCATTTCCTTGTTTTTCGAGATACCTCGTCGTTGGAGTGAGGGCTGGAATACATAGAGCTGGAGATTCTCGCTTCCGGCAACCACATCGATCACTTCCTGCAGGTTAAAATATTGCGTATCCTTACCTAACTGGTGGGTTCCGACAAGGGTATACACACCATCTTCAATGAAGATTACACGAGTCAGAATCCCGTTATATGCACATGCGACCGCAAATGAAAGTGCACCGAATGCGTGCTCGGTTCCATAGGGAAATCGGGTGATAAGAATCGTTACTGGCGGCGCATGGCCTTTATCCGATCCAGCCAGGGTTATCGGCTGTCTTTTTTTTCCCAGCTGGACAGACGCAACATTTTCCCCAAGGATAAGGTGATTGCGATCAAACCGTGCGATCATCTCATTAAGGTTCCGGATTTTGAAAGGTTTTATCGTGCAGGTCGAGATGACTACGCCCTCCCCGTCATCCCATGTACTATACCCGCGTGCGGCTGCACACCGGCCGCAGGCCAGCATATGGCAGTGCAGATTTCTTTTAAATGCCAAGTCTGCCAGATCTTCAAGACCTTTGCCGATATTGTCAAACTCAGTTGGGCTCTGGCCGATATGTCCATTATGGACGCCGTCAAGATATGCATAGAGTTCTATGTCTGCCTGTACCTCAAGGGCGGCAGTCAGGCACTGCACCGCAGAGAGTGCCGAGCGGTGCATATAGGGGGATTCGTGCTGAAGGTACGCGATGGTGCTGGGAACCGGCTGCTCATGCTGTCGTGCAATTTTCACGACATCTCGCCAGAATGATGTCTGCCCGTTTAAGCTCATGCTGTTGTGATCGATTACCTGGTCGGGATATTTCATTTTCAGGCGTTCTACGGAAATACCCCTGAGGTCAAGTTCCTGACGATCACAGATAATTCTCACTGACGGCAGCAGGAGAATTTTTTCCCAGACCTGCTGTATCTCTGGTTCATACAAGCTGTATAATGCATCTCCGGTTATCAGGAATGTAAAAACAGTTTCCTTAAGTTTTACATGATGCCGCAGGGTTTCGGGATACAATTTCACGAAGAAAAATTTCAGGCATTCGTCGATCCAGCTGAGACGCTCCTGGGTTAAATGTGTTCCGAGAAGAAAAAAATGGGACGTCATGACGGAGCTCTCTCAACATACTTTTTGAACCTGATTATTTATGGATTATGTTAATCGGTGCTGTTGCATTAACGGGACTTAATAGAAAGTGATATCCTCAAAACACTTCAACGTCAGGTATTTAAACATCCCGCAGATGCAACAGAACCCAAGCACCATATTGACAAATAAACTGGATGTGAACCTACACATCTTCTGATGCGCTCAGCGCGGCCCCAATCGCACCCACGATTTGAGGATCGGGTGGTACAAAAACAGGTCTTCCCATCTCGTTTTCGAGAAGGATTTTCACACAGTCATTCAACGCAACGCCTCCGGCAAAAAATATTTTCTCCATTGGTGCAACCCGTTTCAGTAGGCACGCAGAACGGCTTACAATGGCCTTGTGAATACCCAGCGCCACCTCATTGCGCTTCGCTCCCTGTGAAGTGAGAGACACAACCTCAGATTCTGCAAACACGGTACACATGCTGTTGATCTTCACTGCTCTCTTGGCAGAAAGAGCCGCTGCTGAGAATTCTTCCAGAGTGAACCCAAGTACGGTCGCCATGACTTCAAGGAAACGGCCTGTCCCAGCAGCACACCTGTCGTTCATTTCGAATTTACATAAATTGCCTTCATTATCCAGTGAAATGGCCTTTGTGTCCTGTCCTCCGATGTCAAGAATTGATCCGCAGCTGGTCGAGAAAAAGCGGGCTCCCAAGACAAACGCCGTTATCTCGGTGATCACCGGACAGGCCAAATGCCCTCTGATCAAATGCCTCCCGTATCCGGTAGCCGTGATAACATCGAATACCGCATCGTCCATAAGATCCTGCGCCATTTCGAGCGGGTTGTGAGACGTGGCCGACTTGCGGGAAAGGACAAGCCTGCCGTTTTCAATCACGGCAAGCTTGATGGTACGCGATCCGATATCAATTCCCGCGTATCTCATTTTCTCTTGATGCGCTCGAAGAATGCCTCGATCCGTGTCTTGAGCTGTCCGGCGTCTTCCTGGTTGTAATCAGTTTCCAAGCGCAGGGTCGGTATGCCCGACGTTTCCAGCTCCTTTTCAACCGGACCGCTTTCCATGAGGTAGGGCTGGCAGAACTGCAGGCTGTAATGGATGACCCCCCGTGCATGGAGCTTTTTCGTCATCTCTTTCACGTAATCGCACCGTGACGGGTTCGGTGTAAACACAGCGCAGTCGATGTTGAAATACCGGTCAGTGATGGAATCAAGAATCTCATCCAGCGTGTTACCTTTTACTTCAGTCAGGAATCGCGAGCCCCGTTCACCCACGCACGATTCCTCGCCCACGATGACAGCCTTGCTTGACTCAATAAGCATGGGCAGTTTCCAGTTCGGAACGGCCATGGGGCATCCTGAAACCACTACACGTGTTGTTCCCTTCGGAAATACGCCTGTTCCGTTTTTCACACGGTGATCCAGCTCGTCACAAAGGTTATTGACCGAGTCAGTAAACCGGATCGGGTCATCATGGAAAAAGACCTGGTTTACCAGCAGGGCATCAAGTCCTGATATCGGCGCCGGATCGGCAGCGCGAATCGCGGCAAGTCTTTTCACTGCCTTCCGTTTCGCATTGACGATCTCAACCGCCTTTTTGAGCGATGCGACGGTCACCTTTTTTCCGCTCACTTTCTCAAGTTTTTTGATAAACTTGCGGTATTCCTCCTTTAACAAAGCCCTGCCCATCTCACTTTTTGTCTGGGGGAGGTCCATGACGTACAGGTCCTTAACGAGCGGGCCAAATATCTCATAGGCCTTTTTCTTACCATCACAGGTATTCTCTCCCACCACAACGTCGCTGGCTTCCAGATAAGGGCATACCTTTCCGAGCTTGAACCCGAAGGCGGCTTTGATGAGCGAACACGTGTTCCTCGGCAGTAACGTTTCGGCGCCTTCAAAATTGAATTCTGCACCGGCGCACAATCCGACCGCTACACCGTCCACAGCAAGGACCAGCTCTTCCGGAACGAAAACGCAATAAGAGCCGATCACTTTCCGGCCCTGCGCTTTAGCATCCATAAGTTCCTTGATGCGCAGTCCATGAACTTCGCTCATGACAAAATCAAAGTACTTCATTCCTTGCGGGCGGTTCTTTTGTGAGAGAAAAATATCTGAATAGGCGTTTCCAAGAACCGAGAGAAGTGCGTCATGACCCTTCAAATCAAGACCGATTGACGACCACATTTTTGTGTAATCTGACATGGTTTAAGACCTTCCTGGTTAACTATCCAATATCATTAATTTTTTCTGACTTCCACTTTGAGGGCAATCGCATTCTTGATGGTGAACATCCCCATGCACCGCTTGAGGGCATACTCTTTGAGATCCATCACCTGCGCATCAGTTATCGTACCTTTGACATCCATGAAGACCCGGTACTCGGTGATCAGGGGGTTGTCGCCAAGATCGAACTGGGCGGTATAATCAAGCTCTGCCTCAACTTTAGTCTTCACGGACGTGAGCCGGATACCACGCATCGCCGCCTCAGTCACATAAGTGCTGGTGTAGCATGAAGCGAACCAGAAGAGGCCAAAAGCCATAGGGCCGGGCCTGATGCCGGGACCCGTGAAGTTCGGGTGGCTTGCTTCCAGGGTATATACTCCATCTTTCACCTTGACTGTTGAGCGGAACTGCGGACCGCCTTCTTTAAAGAGCCAGTCACCCTCGATCTTCGCTGTGAATTTTGCTTCCTTGGGATCTTTTTTGATCTCTGCTTTGTAGTCCTTGATCTGTTTGACATCAATGTTGTTCAGACTCATGGTTAACACTTTCTGTAATTTTGTAATTAAAGTAAATATAATTTACTAAATAAGAACAATTAAAGGAGTTAGTATAATTAACCTCTGGTTAAATAAATGTCCTTTTTACTAAAAAATATACAAAATAGAATTCGAAACAGGAAAACGGGCAAGAGGACAGGTTCCGTATCTTCTACAACGATCACCTTATAACCGGGCATTGGGAAAATAGTGGGTTAAAATTTTAAGAGATCCCTTCTTAAAACTCCAGGGCTGAGGATTTGTGGGGTCAAGTGTTTGTAATTAAATTTATTATTATTCTTAGGCCATGGTCATAAAATACTATAATATTTCACTTAGGTCCTCAACTTCTGGGATCCTCGAATCATTACGTCAATCAAGTAATTTGGAGATGACCATTATTTCAGCAACTGAACTGAAATCACTGACCCTTTTGATAGAGATCCCTGTCCTTCGGGTATGGAGGCTATTGCCTCAGCCTCGGCTATTACTCGCAAACGGCTGCTGCCTTTTAACGGATAAAAAACCGGAAATCCCTCCTCTTCTTCAAGTCTGCCGAAGAAAAAATCGGTCCAATCACGTTGACGTCCTTCCAGATCAGCGGCAAGCCGGGCATTAATCATGGGGAGGTTGGGATTGGCATGACCGGCGAGGGCAAGCAGGCCGGGCAGGGCGATCTGCAGGAACCCCATCAGGTTCGAAGACGGTCCGCCGGGCAGAATGAATACAGGTTTCCCATTCAGCATGCCAAATCCGACAGCCTTGCCCGGACCTATGCGAATCCGGTGAAAGTATTCCTGCCATCCAAGACCTTCAAGCGTCTGAGCTACCAGGTCGCGGTCACCTGTCCACGCTCCTCCACTTGTTATTACAGCATCTGCATCTGCAGATAGTGTTTTCAACGTGATGGTAAGGGAATCAAAGTCATCGTGTACAACCGTCATGAGGGTCTTCATCCTGTACCTTTTGCACCATGCATTGATAGTCATGATATTGCTTGCGTAAAGCTTGCCCTCTTCAAGAGGCTCGCCAGGTACTACAATCTCATCACCGGTGCCTATGATAGCTACTGTCGGATTTTTGAAGACAGGAACCATGCTGTGTCCGGCAGCAGCGATGAGACCGATAATTCCCGGAGATATCTGTTGACCGTGCTTTATGATACATTTACGGGATTCTACATCTCTCCCACGAGGCAGAATATTCCTTCCTGGTTCTGCAAAATTCATGACCAATACATCATTGCCTTCTGGTTTCACGAATTCTTCGGACACAACGGCATCGGCCCCTGCTGGGATCCGGGCTCCGGTCAGAACCCGGACAGTTGTTCCCGGCTTCAGTTCAATGTCCTTTTTCCCACCAGGTGCCAGATGACCGGCCAGCTTCAGGCGTACAGGCATTTCCGGTGTTGCATCGGCTACTTCATGAGATAATACCGCATATCCGTCTTTTAAGGAGGAATCCATTGACGGGGAGTCTACAAGTGCATAGAGATCCGATGCAGCAATATGGTCAGTACTTTCGGCCAGTTGAATACTTTCCACCGCTAAAGGCTTAATGTATTCAAGGGTTATACTGAGTGCTTTTCCCAGACCAAGGGACAATTTTTTCATTAATGCCTCCTTATGCAGTTAGACTGAATCGCCTTATGCCCCCAAGTTGCCACATGCCCGGTCAACGCGCTCGAAATCTATACAATCGACCCATTGATAAGAAGGAAAATCTATACCATTCTGAGCGGTATTTCAGAATAATGGAGGAATCCCGTTTTCCCCCATTAATAGCTGGTACGACTGGCAACATTATACAAGGGGTGTTCGAGATTAGAACCTGGTACAATGTAACGGGACGCAGCGCCCTCTCGGGCAATAACGATTTAATTCTGATTAATAAAAGGATTGTGTTTACCTAAGTCGGTTGATATTGCTACTTATCCGCCGTTATAGTATTTGTTATTGAAATGATCCGGTTATGCAACGTCGGAAAGGAGATGCTCTACATATTGTTTGAAATGGTAAAATGCAGCATTGGGTCGTGATGAGAAATTCTTTTAATTGAAACTTTCTCCATAAAAAAAAGGATACACAAAAGTAAAATATTATATTTCAAAAAAAGTAAATATGAAGTGTTAAATTAGTATTCGACCTGTACTCTGTGAGAAAAGTGGTATCAAAAGCATTCGATCTCAAATACCATTACTTCCTTAAGGGCCTTAATCCTGAATAAACCCTTTCAACTCATTATTTGAGATTCGGCATGAATATGAACGCTACACCAGAACGATAGATGGGATTAATGAATCTGAAGATGGAATTTCCACAACAAGATTAGAGGAAGGACCTCAATGGTGACAAGATATCTGACGCTCACGTCACTTGAACAGGCTCGCTCAATCATGAAGGAGTCTTTTCCCGATCTTGATCGTTTTGAAAAAATTCCGATTATGCAGGCAATAGGTCGTGTCATTGCCAAACCAGTCTATGCGAAATATACTGTTCCTGAAGTAAATACATCCGCGATGGATGGTATTGCTGTCCGGAGCCGGGACACGGTCGGAGCAGCTGACCAGACACCCGTCACGATTGATCACTTCGCACGGGTTAATACCGGCAACATTGTACCCCCGGAGTTCGATACCGTTATTATGATTGAGGACACGTGGGAAGCCGGTGACCGATTCCAGATCCATAAATCCGCTGCTCCATGGCAGCATATCCGTCCGGCCGGCGAAGATATCAGAGAGAACCGTCTGGTGCTTCCCCGGGGGCACATCATCCGGGCGTTTGACATCGGGGCACTTGCAACGTATGGAATTACCCATGTTGAAGTCAGGGCAATACAGGTCGGCATTATTCCGACAGGAAGCGAGCTGGTCCCGCTCGGTGTCCGCCCTGGGCCCGGGCAGGTAGTAGAAAGCAATACCATCATGGCAGAGGTGTTTCTGAGTTCGATGGGGGCCCACTGTACCAGGTTTCCGATTGTGCCCGATGATCCAAAATTAATTACTGATGCACTTCGTTTGGCAATCAGGTCTAATGATCTGGTTATCATCTCGGCAGGCTCTTCAGCCGGGACTCGTGACTTTACTGCAGAAGTCATCAGTTCGCTGGGTGAGTTACTCTTTCATGGGGTTGCGGTCAAACCCGGAAAGCCGGTGATGCTGGGAAGGATTGAAGGAAAACCGGTGCTCGGGCTCCCTGGATATCCGCTTGCTGCCCAGACAATACTTCGGGAGTTTGCTGCACCATTGCTTGAATCGTGGGGTTTTGCACCGGCTTCCCGGTATCCAGTCCGGGTCAAGTTATCCCAACCGCTCAATTCCGATCTCGGATTTGACGTATTCGTCCCGGTCTTTGTAGGGCGCATAGAATCAACCTTATGGGGGATACCCCATCACCGGGGTCATGGGGTCCAGATGGCAACAGTAAAAGCCAACGGGTATACGCGCATTCCGGCTTCGCTGGAGGGCTACGAAGCTGAAAGTGAACTTGATGTCTTGCTGACCACCGATCCAGGTAGGATAGAGAGGACCCTTATCCTCACCGGTTCATTGGACCCCGCAATAGAAGAACTTGCCAATCTCGTCCATGATGAAGGATTGTTCGTTCATGCAAGCAATGTTGGGAATAGTGGTGCCCTGCTTGCACTCAAGCGTAATGCCTGTCATGCTGCCCCGATGGACCTGCCAGCATTATCGTTACTGCCAGAGTCCCGGTTCCTGATGCAGCACCTGCCGGCACAGGATATCGCCTTTGTCCACATTGCGACAATCGAACAGGGGATTGCGTCCCGTAATGGTCTTGACTTTGAGGATCTGTTCAAAGTTCGGTTCATAAATACGCGGAAGGATTTACCAACACGCATGGTATTTGACGCCCTGCTCAGTTCGCGGGGTGTAGAATCGTCTCGGATCGATGGGTATCTTCATGAGGTGAATGGCCCTCAGGCTGTAGCCGCAGCTATCCGCAACGGATTTGCTGACGCCGGTGTCTGTACATCCGGTGTAGCAGAAACCTACGGCCTCCAGTTCGTGCCGATTGCAAACGAGGATTACGAACTTGCCATGAAGCGTGAAATGCTGGATGACCCGCGTATCTGCACGCTTGTTTCTCTGATCAAATCACCTACCTATAAAACAAAGCTGGAAAAAACTGGCGGGTATGACTGTTCGCAAACGGGATTGCTCCGCAGTCTATCAGAAAATAATACCCTTGAGGAATTCCACCCGGCACTCCTCCTGCTGGACATTAAGTCCAGCTGATTATAATTTGTGAGGGAAAAAAGGGGAAATCGGTTGTTATTTCGGCACCGGGTTAAACACGTTCTCGTAAATCATGTCGCTGCCTGTATTGTGCAACCGTGAACGCTCCTCTTTCTCCTCGACCAGTGCAAGAAGCGGGAGTTCCATGTTTACGCCGGGCACATGACCGAACATCTTCTCGAGTTCGACCTGCTGGGCATGCATGAAGAGTGCATTCGGGATCTCAGCCGGGCAGACTTCCTCACACTGACCGCAGTTCACACAAGAATCAGCGATGTGTGCATACCGGATGAGGTGGAACATAAAGTTGACAGGAAGATAACCGGGAGGCACATATGCCGGGTTCTTTGTCGTGCAATCAACACAATAACAGATCGGACACTGATCGATGCACCCGTAACACTTGATACAGCGTGCGGTTTCCGCCATAATTTTTTTGAGCCGTTCTTTGCCTTCACCAAGTCTCTCGAAATCCTTCTTGCGCCACTTGTCGCCGAGCTTTAACATGGCACCTTCGACCTTGCCTCGGATCTCAAGACCCTTGGGGTTGGCTGCTTCAGTTGCGAGAATACCGGATTTCACCGCACCATTCAGGAGGCTTGCACCTTTCTCGCTGCAGACTTCAACAAAGGTCGCCTTTCCGGCTTTGTCGCCGATGACACCCCAGTTCCCGCAGGCAAGGTCTGCCTGTCGCGGGACCTTCAGTTTGCAGCGGCGGCAGTTGGATCTGCGTCCATACCCGGCCTCCTCCAGTTCATCCATGGAGATGCCTTTGTGCCCGCCTTCATACTCGATGATAAACTGGCCCTTGTCAATCTCTTCCTTATGAACGGTCTCGGGATCGACACCAAACTTGTCGGTGATCATCTTTCGTGCCATAACCGGGCTGACCGATCCCCCACAGTTGACACCGATCATGATGATATTGTCGAGATTTATCTGTTTACGCTTGGCAAGCTCGTAGAACGCCATCATGTCACAGCCCTTAACGGTCACACCAATCTTCTTGTCAAAAGCACCGTTCAGGTATTTCTTGACGAGCTTTGGCAACAGCAGCGTGCCGCAGTGAAGCGAGCCGGCAGTATCTTTGAGTTTGGCAGGGTCGGTGATGATCACCGGTTTGGCATCGTATAAATCGACTCCCTTTGTTATGACCAGTACAGCGTCCACCAGCTTGGATTCGAGGGCGTACTTCCACAGGCTGGTGACCGCTCCACCAAGTTCGGCTTTTTTCTTGATCTCTGCGTCGTTGGTCCATGCGTAGAGCATATCGCCTTTCTTGGCCATTTACTTCCCCTCCGCAATCTTTTCGACAGCAACAGCACAGTGCTTCAGTTCCGGCATCTTGGACAGCGGGTCAAGGGCCGTGTTGGTGAGATTGTTGGCACCTTCAGCGAAATGCATCGGCATATACAGCACCTTAGGAGCAACATCATTGGACACTCGTGCAATGGTTATAGTTTCACCACGGCGGCTGCGCACTTTGATCTTCTCGAGGTTTTTGATGCCGAGCTCAGCTGCATCCTTCGTGTTCATCTGGATGAATGACTCGGGCACTTCGTAGTGCAACACCTTGCATCGATCGGTCTGGGTCCTGGTATGGTAGTGGAATATCACACGACCGGTCATGAGCGTGTATGGATATTCCTTATCCGCCACTTCAGCCGGTGGGCGGTACTCAAGGCCGAAGAATGTGCCCAGACCATCTGCTGCTGAGAACTTCTCCTTGTGGAGGATGGGCGTCCCCGGGTGTTCGATGGTCGGACAGGGCCAGTGGATCGCCTCGGGCTTCTCGATCTTCTCGTAGGTTACACCGAACTGGCCCGGGGTGCATGCCCGCATGTCGTCCCAGACGTCCTTTGCAGACTTCCAGTCAAAGCCCTTGAGGCCCATCTTCTTGGCGAGCAGGGTGATGATCTCCCAGTCATACTTCGACTCACCGGGGCCGTCTACAGCCTTCCGGACGCGGTTGACCCGCCTCTCGCCGCTGGTAAACGTCCCGTCCTTTTCTGCAAAGCAGGTACCGGGCAGGACAACATCCGCATACTCACAGCTCTCGTTCCAGAAGATATCCTGCACAACACAGAAATCGAGTTTGTCAAGCGATCTCTTCACGTGGTTTGAGTCCGGGTAGGAGACTACGGGGTTTAAACCCATGAAATACATCGCCTTGATCGGGTCGCCGCACTGGTTGATCTGCTCGGTTAAGGTCACGCCGTACCAGTCGGGCAGGGAACCTTCCTTCAGGAACCACAACTTCTCCATCTTTTCACGGTTAGCGGGAAGTGCGACAGCTTGGTACCCGGAAAAGACGTTCGGGTATGCACCCATATCGCAGGCGCCCTGCACATTGTTCTGGCCACGGAGCGGGTTCACACCCGTACCCGGGCGTCCGATGTTGCCGGTGAGCATCGAAAGGTTGCCCATTGAACGGACGTTGTCGGTACCCGTGGTCAGCTCGGTGATGCCGAGGCAGTAGATGATGACCGCGTTCTTTGCCTTGGCATACTGGCGGGCAAAATCCTTGACCTTCTCAAGCGGGACACCATGGATCGACTCGACGTCAGCGTACTTCTCGACAGTCTTCTTGAGGTCTTCAAAGCCCTTCGTGCGCTTCTCGATGAATTCCTTATCCTCAAGGCCTTCCTTGATGATCCAGTACATCATGGAGTTGGCAAGCGCGATATGGGTTGACGGGTTGAACTGGATCCATTCATCTGCAATCCGTGCTGTCGCGCTGAGCCTCGGGTCAACGACAATGACCTTGATCCCTTTCTTCTTTGCCTGCATCACACGCCTGCCGGCAAGCGGGTGCGCCTCGACTGCGTTCGAACCCCACATGACGATCAGGTCAGAGTTCAGGACATCCTCAAACGGGTTGGTCGCCGCTCCGGAACCGAACGAGAGCGAGAGCCCCGCAACAGATGGCCCGTGGCAGATACGGGCGCAGTTGTCTACATTGTTGGTCAAAAACCCGCACCGCGCCCATTTCTGCAGCGCGTAGCAGTCCTCGTTGACGGTACGGCACGAGGACTGGAAACCAAGCGATTTTGGACCGAACTTGTCAGAAGTCTCCTTGAACTTCTTTACAATCAGGTCAAGGGCTTCCTCCCAGGAAGCTTCAACAAACTTTCCATCCTTCTTGATCAGCGGCTTTGTCAGCCGGTCAGGACTTTGGACAAATTCCCAGCAGGTCTCTCCCTTCGGACAGAGCTTGCCTTCGTTGATAGGGCTTCTTTTATAGGGCTCGACCCCTACCAGCTTCCCGTCATTGACAACAAGGTTCAGTCCACAGCCTACCCCACAATACGGGCAGGTCGTGGGCACATATTTCAGCATTTCTTTTGATTCTACCATGCATGTTCTCCTGATGTCTGCTCCCTCGTTTTGGAAAAAGCAGTTGTTTTTTGAAATAATTAATAAGATTTGATGATTTAACACAGCTTTTCAATTTTGAATATATAAGAATTATCAAATTGTATCAAAAAATGGTGAATATTAGTGGGTAGTTAATAAAGGGATCGTTTTGAGGGATGTCAGAATATGACCAAGGTCTCGCACAGGTTGATTGTCTCCGTGGTTTGAGCTGAGTGAATGCTCAGGAAGAGGATATCGTATTTTAATGAACTGCCAAATCCTTAAGGCATTCAATACCTTCATTGAAACAGACAGACTCTCCGCCTTACCAAGCTTCATTCGAGCCATGTTAGTATAAATATCCTCAAGCCGGGGTCTGCGTTCACCCTTCGATAGAAAAAAGAACTAAGAAAATTTCATGTTACATTCTGTAATTAACCACAAGCGGTTATAATCAATAAATTGTTTATCAGATGAGGGTAGATTTAATCTAATGACACCCGGAAAGCATAGATTTTCACCTGAGGAGTTCAACGCCCGCATGGATGCCTGCGGGCTCAGCCCGAAAATGAAGGATTACATAAACCGGGTTGTGGCCTTCCATGCCTCACCGGCTCCCGGGGTGCTCATAGGTTCATTTATGGTGGACTTGGCTCTCGAACTCCTTGGTGTTGCACCGGGGGAAAAACTCTTTGGCATCTGCGAGACCCCCAAGTGCGCTCCAGACGCCCTCCAGGTGATTGCAAACATTACGACCGGCAATAACCGGCTTCGCGTGATTCCTATCGGAAAATTTGCAGTGACCGTGAATACCGCAACCACGAATCCGACTGCAGAAGCGGTACGGGTTTATATTGATCTCAAAAAACTGAAACAGTATCCTATCATTGACACATGGTACGCAAACAGCCCGGCATTTAATAAATCGACAATGGAGATCCCGCTTCAGGAAGAGATATTCCGTGCGGGACGTAACATCCTCTCATCTGAACATGTACGTGTCAGTGCCGCACCCAAACAAAAATGGAAATCCGTTACCTGCCCGTACTGCGGTGACATTATACCGGATTACCTGTTCGAAAACGACCGGTGCGGGGGATGCGGGTCAATGAAATATTATGAAAAGATTTCAGGATAATTAAAAAACCGGGTGGGATTCCCTCTCCTTTTTTTTATTGCATTCGATCAAATTGTATCCTTTCAGGAACGCTGTAGATCATCGCGCGTGGGGGACGTACAAAACCGGCAAGGGTCATATTTACCTGTCGCGCCAGGCAGATACCTGTTGAAAAAGGCGCAGTATTGCTCGCGACAATAGATATCCCGGCCCGGTACGCTTTCGCAACCATCCCTGCAGGCAACCTGCCGGTGCAGACCATGAAACACCGGGAGAGGTCAACACTATCGAGGAGTGCTTTACCAACCGCCTTATCGACAGCATTATGTCGCCCCATGTCCTCAATCGCAGACTTGACATTTCCGCACTCATCAAGAATGATGGCACAATGAGTCCCCCCGGTGATTTTCCACAACGGGGCACGTTCGTTGATTACACGCATACCAGTGAAGAGTGTCTGAAGATCAATTGTTATTCCTTCACCAAGCGGTTCACACAATGTTGCCCACGTCGTCCGTATGCCAACACACCCTGAACTTCGAATCTCAGTTTGTTCTGGTGAGATTTCACGGGAAAACGAAGTTACTTCTGCATAGATATTGGGATAATCAACATACACTTCGGTGATAGCGTCAATACCCGACACAATTCCTTCACAGATCAGATATCCGTATGCATATGCTTCGAGGTCGCTTGGTGAGATTGTCAAGCTTGCAACCCGTGTTCCATTCACCAGAAGGTTGATGCTGTCTTCAATGCAGACCTCCACCCAGGTTTGACTGATGCCGTTTTCGGTAATGTCAATGATATCGTATTCCTGGGTAATAGCAGGCGACGGTGTGGTTTTTTCTGTCATGGGCATACTCTGTTTTTTATCCTCAAACAGCTTTCTCCAGACGGGAGAATAAAAACCTGTAGGGGTTACAATTATTCCGGTATCCGGATGAACATCGACATATAATCCAAAAAATTTACGCAACCTGTTTTGCTGCAGGATCGCTTGGTGCTTCCTGCGTTTTCCGAACAGGCTTTTTTATCCAGATGAGTTCTTTTCCTTCAAAAGCGAATGATTTCATCGAATATATCCGTACGTTTGATAGGAGGGCTGACGTATCTGCGTGACCTGGCACGATCACAGCAAAGTCGTATCGGGAAATAATACCATCGTTGGCCTTTTCAGGTTTTTTCAGCTCTTCGAGCATGTCAGGAGTCACTCTTTCCTTAAAAGTAATAAGGACTTTTACAATCTCACGATGTCCTTTGACCATGCGTTCAAGGAGAACAACCGTATCATAATTGTTGCCGTTCACGCGGGGAGTAATTTTCCATCCGTCGTAACTGGAATAAATACGTTTGATCTCCTGCAATACGAAATCATGCATAATATCCGTACAAATACCCATAATTTCTCACATAGTTTCGTATTTTTAGAAATAAAAATAGTATGTTAAACAATTTAACTAAAACGCTATCTTTTATTGTACAAAACATAAAATTATAGCAAATTTTGGGCATTCAGTGAAAAAATCCACGCATTAACGTTTTTATCTGGCGTATCCATTTTTATGTTAAACTAAAAATGTTAACAAAATATATTTATTAGATACTGCTGATATTTTGATGCCCTATCATGGGCAAAAATCGGGTTTAAGTCTTGGGATGTTGTTTTCCCAACACCATATCGTTGCCACGATAAAAAGACACCCATATGCCTTTTTCCTTCTGGATCGAACAGGATTTAAGAAGGAAAAAGATTCTCCATTTTAAGGCATTCATTTTAGCCCTCTTCAAGAAAAAAGTGAGTGTTGAGTACTTATGCCCGGATAATGGTGCCAACATTCTTTCCTTTGATAGTTTTTTCGATATTTCCCTTGACGTGACAGTTGATGATTTTTACCTCTTTTATATGGACTGCGTCTTTCAACAGCTCGACGACCATCGGTTCAATCACCATGTTCTCAAGGTTCATCTCGAGCAGTTCAGACGCAGTAATATCCTTGATAAATTCCGCATCAGGGTGTGTTATAGGATCCTGCATGTACAGCCCGTTGACATTTTTTCCGATAATGCAGTTCTTTGCTCCCATGACTTCAGCGATCAGGAACGCTCCGGTGTCCGTGCGGTGCGGGGGGATTGATCCGGATTTGGCAGGATGTTCATAGAGCCCGTAAGGCGGGGTCCCGTGCATCACCGGCAGCATACCGAGCTTGAGCAGACTGGGAAGTTCAAGGAGATCACCGGTATGGATTCTGACACCGTTGTATTTTGAGAGCAGGATGGAAACCATGATTGCGTTCTGCTCGGAGATCTTTGAGGAAAGTTCGGCAAGCACGCCGGTCGGCATGCCAAGATCTATCCCGACATCCATGATATGCCGTACCCGTCCCCCGCCTCCTGTCACGATAAGGAGCTGATGTTCCTTTGAGAGTTCTCCGATCTCTTTTACAAGGGGGTACATCACCTCTCGGCCATAATCGATCGCTGCATGGCCACCGATCTTAATCACGTTCAGGTCCGGCGTAATACGGATCTGCTCTCCGCTCTTCTTCTTCCTGTGAACACCTTTTAACACGAGAGTCTCTCCCCGCATCCCGCTATTTATCTCAAACCGCTTATTCATGCTATACCACGACATCATGTGTATCACAAAGATAAGGTATAAGTCATTGTAAACCAGTTGGTATATCAGACACTGACCATTCCCTTTCAATACAATTAACAGGATAAGGGATTGAGCAGGGTAGAGGGATAAAAATGAAAATTTACGTCCGTGAACGCCAGAAAGTCGGCGAAGGTGTCGAGTCACCGAAGTACCGCGTAGTCGCTGTAACAGGTGGCCAGATCCAGATTGAAGCAACCCATTTCCGGAAATTCGAGATAGAGCAGATTGCAAAGGATATCAAGGCTGAACTGGTCTATCTGACCCCGGTTCCTGATGCTCAGAAGAAAAGGAAGCATTGAAGGAATCCGGATTTTTCTATTTTCACCTGAACCAAACAGTGTGCCCTGAATCTTTATGCTCTTCTGCCGCCAACAACACTTCAACGTACCATGGTAATTCTTTCAGTTGATCTCCTTTTTGATGCGGCAATCCGCATTCAGCTCGCGGAGCGATCGATATCAATAACATTCGTGCCGGATGCTGCCCTGATAAAATTCCCGACGACACGAAGGCTGGCGGAATATCTCGAAGTCCCCCATTATTATGTCCTGCCCTTCTTTGCCACGATGGAGCAGGAAGAACTTGTCACCCGCGCAGAACGCGTGGGGGTCCTGACCACCCCGAAGGGGAGCCGGAAAATGATCACCATGATGAAGGAAAAATATCTCCAGGAGACCGAAGATGTCCTCGGATTTTCTGTTTTCCAGGAAATCATAAAAAATTCCCAATTTTGATTCAGACAGGGTTGAATGCAGATATGATCATACCATAACCCAGCACCACGGGTAGTGTCCCGAGAAGAGGTTCTTATTTTTTCCTGATACTGCTTAAACAGATATAAAGGGGATATTCGGCTGTCCCGCGAAAACCAGTCCGGTTACTGAACAGGTTCTCAGAAATCCAGAGACTCGTGGGTAAAGTGGCTCTGTCTGTAATGAAACCAAAACGGCAGATACGGATCCTTCTGCCAGTGACAGAATAGTTCAGGAAAATTCCAATGCGACGATTGTTGTCAACGGTTTTACAAAAAATGAGAGGTTCACTTTAATCTCCGTTGAGGAAACTAGAAAAAAAATTGAATTCAATCACACGGGAGTAACGTTTCCGCCGCATGTGCAGTTAAATTGTGAAGCGCTGCATGCATCAGGGATCAACGGGTTGAATAAGGGCTTTCCATAATTTGCAACACCATATGTCCCGACAACGGTCCTTCCTTCAGGTGACAGAAGCCAGTTGATGAACCTGTCCGCCTGTACGATATTAACGTTCGGGTTCTTTGCAGGATTAACGGCTATCGCACTATACCGGTTTAGGAGCTGGGAGTTATTCTGTATCAGGATAACCAGGTTTAACTTGCTCTTGTAGGCAAGGAAGGTTCCTTCATCGCTGAGCGTGTACGCACCTTTCTGTCCTGCAAAGGTCAGCGTGTCCCCCATCCCCTTGCCGACAGAAAGATACCATGGACCTGAATTCGAGACGTTGTTGGTGAAATTAAACCCTGCTTTCGTCCAGAGGTTTATTTCTGCCGTGTTGGTGCCGGACTGGTCTCCGCGGGATGCGAAGTAGACACCCGGAGTCCCGTTCAACCCCATGGCCCTGATCTTGGTGAATGCAGCTGTCGGTGTCATGTTTACAACTCCTGCAGGATCACTTGCAGGACCAACGATTACGAAGTAATTATAGGCAAAACACCGCTGGTTGATACCATATCCGTTGTTAATGAACGTCTGCTCCTGAGATGGAGAATGCACAAGAAGGAGATCCGCATCTCCCCGCTGTGCAAGTTGTATTGCCTGACCAGTACCCTGTGAGGTGATTTTCACCGTGACACCCGTTTCATTCTGGTAAATATTCTGGATCTGATTGAGAAGCCCGGTATCATACAGGCTCGTGGTTGTTGCAATAAGGAGCGCGTTCGGGTCATGGGGTGCCGGAGTGGTTGGAATTGCTGTTGTAGTAACCGGAGTTGCGGTAGGTGTCATGGTAGCAGGCGATGTTGATGGGGATGTACATCCTGCACTGAGGATCCCCATTATCATCACCGACAAAACAAGCACCCATAGGTAAGAAGTTTTTAAGGAGTTCATGAAAACTAATAGAAAATGCTATTCTATTTAACTATTACTAAATTATAGCTTAAGTAGTGGACGGTGCAAGGTAAATGGTAAGCGAAATAGTATCAGGGTTTCTCCAGGCAATTAACCTCATTATAACGCTTAATCCGGAGGTAATGCGAATCACATTACTCTCCCTGGAAATTTCACTCTCGTCGACTTTTTTGTCTGCTGTGCTATCCATTCCTCTCGGTTCATTAATCTATTACCATGAATTTTTTGGAAAACGGTTCATTATCAATATAGTTCAGACATTGTATGCACTGCCGACCGTGCTTGCGGGGCTGCTCCTATTCCTCCTGCTTTCGAATGCCGGACCACTCGGCTTTTTAAGTCTTCTTTTTACCCCGCAGGGGATGATACTTGCCCAGATGATCCTTGTAATGCCTCTCATCACCGGGTTCACCATCAGCGCTCTAAGCGGGGTCGACCGGGATATGAAAATTATTGTAATTTCACTGGGGGCGACCAAATTCCAGTCCATTTTTACCCTCATCAGAGAAGTGAGATTCGCGATACTGGCCGCTGTGATACTTGGTTTCGGGAGAGCAATATCCGAGGTCGGTGCAGCGATGATAATCGGAGGCAATATCCGTGGAGTGCTCAATTATTCGGGCACCAGAGTCCTGACAACTGCAATTTCCCTTGAAACCTCGCAGGGAGATTTCCCCCTTGCAATTGCCCTCGGGATTATCCTGCTCGGAGTAGCAGTACTGGTAAATTTCGGCCTGAATGTGGTCCAGGAAGGCAGTGTCTGGAAGAGTTATACCTCATCCTGAAAAAACGGCAGAATTAACCATGAGCGAAATAGTCATCAAAGCAGAGTCCCTTTCGAAACAGTACGAAGGAAAAGATATTCTCAGAGATGTATCTTTCTCCATTGATAAAGGAGAGATCTTTGGGCTGATCGGACCCAGTGGCTCAGGAAAAAGTACCCTTATCCGCCTGCTAGACCTCCTCGAAATGCCGGCAGGAGGAAAGTTGTCGATACTGGGGACAGATGCACTCGCTTCCCGTTCCCGGTTTGATTTACGGAATCGTATGGCCCTGTTGAACCAGAAACCGGTAATTTTTGGCATGTCGGTGTATGATAATATAGCGCTCGGCATGAAATACCGGAGAAAAAGCAGGCAGGAGATCAATGATGCAGTTCATGATGTACTGGAAGTGATTGGATTACACGGGTATGGCAACAGGATGGCCCGTACACTTTCAGGAGGGGAGGCCCAGCGTGTAGCACTAGCCAGGTCCATCGTCACGAAACCGGAGATCCTTTTTCTCGATGAGCCAACCGCCAATCTCGACCCCCATTCAACAAAGAAGATCGAAGAACTTGTTCTTGAAATCAATAAAGAATATGATACAACAATAGTACTCAGCACACATGATATGCTTCAGGGCCAGAAACTCGCAACTCGTATCGGGGTAATCCTTGACGGGAAAATCCTCCAGACAGGGACAACAAACGAGATATTCCATAAGCCAGCTACTACGAATATTGCCTTGTTTGTCGGGGTTGAAAATATATTTCCTGGCACGATAACAGGAAACAAGAACGGTGAGGTAACAATCGACATTCAGGGGAAGATGATTCAGGCTGTTGCCGATCTCACGGAAGGTTATAAGGTCAGTGTTCTTTTTAGAGCGGAGGACGTTACTATTCACCTTGAAGAGATTTCGAAAACCAGTGCAAGAAATATATTCAGAGGAAAAATTAAAAGCCTTATTCCAACAGGTCCCTTTGTCAATGTGATAATTGACTGTGGTCAAGATATTAATGCCTTAGTAACACTTAGCTCTGCTGAGGAACTAGGTCTGAGTTTTGGGAAACAAGTATGGATCTCTATCAAGGCAACGGCAATCCATGTGATTTCGGATTTATAAATACAGATTGAGTGATTATTCAGATCATCTCCCTGTCTCGGGCTGACATTGTTTACTGCACTGATTGTGCCACATTTCCTGACGGGAAGCTTATCTTAATAGCATTCATTATTTTTTCATGGTTTTTATTGCAATCAGTCTCTTATCGACAACCTCAATCTGTTCCTGCAAGATTTTTTATGATTCTCCAGCACCTGGATTTTATCATCAATCGTGATACATCCTGCCTTAAGTTTCAGCTGCCCCCTCGAAAAGAGTGGCCTGATAGAAAAAACAGTAGTTTTTTTTTGGTTTATCGCCGGATTTTATTGGTCGGAATGTCAATCCACGCAAAATTCCTGCGTTTTTTTGGTGATGCTCGTTTCATGAGACCAGTAAATACCAATATTGATGGACACCGCGTCTACACGAAGCCGGTTCAGTGCACTAGTGCACTACTATCAACATAGCCATTATGATTGCAATACCGGTGATGAGAACCCAGAGGATTTCCGCACCGAGAAGAAGGGAGAGGAACGCACTCCTGCCGCGAGAAGCGCAGGGAACCACGACCAC
>JACTUB010000033.1 GCA_015660885.1 Methanoregulaceae archaeon
ACAGGATCCTACAGCTGGCCGATGTCAGCGGCAGCTGGCATGACGACAGGCAGTGATTTCAAGGTCAGCGTCCAGAGCATAAGCCTGCCCACTGTCAACGATACGAGCGATAATTACTTCACTATCACCGCGGCAACAACACAAGCTCCAGCCGCAATCACCGTCACATCACCGAATGGAGGGGAGACGTGGCAACGAGGCACTACACAGACAATCAGTTGGAGTTACACGGGCAGTCCCGGGTCGACCGTGAAGATAGTGCTGTTGAAATCCGGTACCGAAGTTGGCACTATTAGCGCCAGCACATCAATAGGAAGTGGCGGAACAGGATCCTACAGCTGGCCGATGTCAGCGGCAGCTGGCATGACGACAGGCAGTGATTTCAAGGTCAGCGTCCAGAGCATAAGCCTGCCCACTGTCAACGACACGAGCAATAATTACTTCACCATCAACCCCCAGTAATCCTCCATTTTTTGATGCTGCAGTTACCTCTTCCGGTATTTCACATCCTGTCATCCCGGATTATATGATTTCCGCTCTTCGGGACGGCCGGGTATACCCCCGATCCTTTCTCTCCTCATCGAATCGATTTAACCAAAGGAATTAATCAAAGGGAAACAGGCTGTCAAAAAATTCAGGGTTGGAATCAACAATGTACGGGACGGCGTTACTAACGGGTAATAAAGAAGACCTTGAATGTATTCAGGGTTCTTTGTATAGATAATATTTCAACCAATTTTATCCGGGTAACCTTAAAATATTTTGTTGCGGAATAGAAGAGACAGAGAGGAACCATCAACCTTTGTTTTTAAAATATATCCCAAAAACAATAATCACCACGATATCATAAGGTCATCTCCATTGCTATTGAAATTACGATGTTTTTTTAGATTTTCTGGGATTCAATATTTGAATAGTGTCGTACATGAAGTCTGCGAACTCTGACAGACAGGAAACGTTACCCATAATAGATGATCCGGAGATTAGAGGTGAACGGGAAAGGATGTTAAAACGGTTCAGGAAAATAAATAATTTAAAAAAAATTAGTTCTCTTTGGTGCTCTTGATAAAGAGGGCGGCACCAATGAATCCGACAATTAATGCTGTCGGGAAGGCGACAGTCGGGAATTCGGGGACGGGAACATTGTTTTCTTCTGTTACAACCACATTATCCAGCAGTACGCCATAAGAGTTTGAGGGACCTTCATCGACAAACATCAACTTAACTTGACCAGTCGAAGTAGCAGTGGGTGAATAACTATGGGTAACCCAAGTCTTTGTCTGAGTGCAGGATGTCTGGCCCAAATAGTTATCGCCCCAATAAACACCGAGCAGGCTGGGATTTTCCCCACCGTCAGACCTGCAAGCCTGTGCAAAGGAAATCTGATAGGTTTTTCCTGCGTTCACTGATATCATTTGAGAAATGTTTACATTTGCATCCGAATCCAGTTCTGCATATTGATTACCATCAGCTGGAGTAAGCCCAATGGTACTTATTGTCTGATATTCGAGCAATGGCGCTATACCTGCTGGTGCACCTAATCCTTGTTCAACATGCCACTCAAGTGTCGCGGTCCCATCCGGATACCATTGCCAGCTCTGCGAATTTATAGGAGATTCAAAACTCGGGTTCGATACGAGGTTTGCAGATACTGCTCCAACACATGCGAGAAGCAGCACTAAACTTATTCCCATTACTAACAGTCTTTTCATTTCAATCAGTCCTCATAAATTATATGTGACTTGTAGTTATATATTATTAAACCAATGCAAGGCACTGATGTAAATCATTAAGTTACAAGTCTATATTTACATATAAACCGGCGCTTTTTAACCCCTAATAATTAATTGAATATGAAACACAACTTGCTGAATATAGTGTAATTTACCATAATGAATGCATGCCATGCTAAATGGGTTATGTTCAATCCTATCTCCTGGACGACTATCGCGGAGAATTCTGTTCTCAAAAAGGGGAGAATCAATTATACAAATAAAAGGATAATCTCATGCAAAAGTTTTGTAAGATGATAGCATTGATTCATGGCAATAAGGAAAGATTCCTGAAACACTAAAATTTGCGAAGAATCCGGATGGATAACTTCAAAAAAAAATTAGTTTTCTTTTGTGATTTTGATAAAGAAGACTGCACCAATAAAGCCAACGATCAATGCTGCCAGGAGGGCGACAGCAGGGAATTCTGGGATAGGAACATTGTTTTCTTCTGTTACAACCACATTATCCAGCAGTACGCCATAAGAGTTTGAGGGACCTTCATCGACAAACATCAACTTAACTTGACCAGTCGAAGAAGCAGTTGGTGAATAACTATGGGTAATCCAAGTCTTTGTCTGAGTGCAGGATGTCTGGCCCAAATAGTTATCGCCCCAATAAACACCGAGCAGGCTGGGATTTTCTCCACCATCAGACCTGCAAGCCTGTGCAAAGGAAATCTGATAGGTTTTTCCTGCGTTCACTGATATCATTTGAGAAATGTTTACATTTGCATCGGAATCCAGTTCTGCATACTGATTACCATCAGCTGGAGTAAGCCCAATGGTACTTAGCGTCTGATATTCGAGCAATGGAGTACCTGCTGGTGCACCTAATCCTTGTTCAACATGCCACTCAAGTGTCGCGGTCCCATCAGGATACCATTGCCAGCTCTGCGAATTTATAGGAGATTCAAAACTCGGGTTCGACACGAGGTTTGCAGATACTGCTCCAACACATGCGAGAAGCAGCACTAAAGTTATTCCAAGTATTACTAGTTTTTTCACGTCTTTCATCCTCCTGATATATCCTAACTCTCAAGACCGTTATATTATAAGAATCAAATGCATGGCACTAATGTAATGCATTAGTGCGATACAATGGCTTACGCTATTAAACTTATAAATTGTTGTACTATTCCGGGTGAATTCAAATAACCAAAAAATAAATCTATGGAACTGGGAAGTTAGCTTTCCTCTTACCCCATTTCCCGTTATTGTCTATTCTTTTGTTTATCAGAAAATCGGGATTCACCATTTGGTAGGTGAGTTGGGTTTACATTCAGCTGTTCCAGAACGCGATACCAAGGTGTATTTTGAAATGTTACTATTCGGAAAAAAAAATGCGAGGGATGCGATTCGAACGCATGAACCTCTACAGGAATGGATCTTAAGTCCATCGGAGTTGGCCGGGCTTTCCTACCCTCGCATATATATCGTTGCTGAAATTGCGCTCTGATATCTTGAGCCCGGTTGTATCGACCGGACAGATCTATCCGAACGCTCTGAATTATTAACCGTACAACAAAAAAAAAGATTGCATCTGGTTTTTATTCCTTCAATAAAAAATGTCAGCTTAGGTGCGGAGAGAGGGGGACAGGCATTATGCCCTCCCGTATCCGCACCTCAGAGGATCATTTTTATTTTCCAGGTATCATTCTTTCTCCTGTCCTTCACCCTGTTCCCCACTATACGGTAATCGCTCTTCTCTTACTCCCAAAAGATACGTTAAATTAGAAAGCAGGGGTATTGAATGTGGACAATCAAAGAATGATGAGTTGCCGATGAGTACGCTGAAACTTTCCGGATGGGTTGAGATCAATGGGCAGCGACTCCTGCCGCAGGAGATCGAATCCATCCTGAATAACCGCCCGGAAGAAATCCTCAGGTTCGGGGGGGAATTCTTCTTTGCCGGGAGCGGGTGCCGGGCACGGGACCACTTTGGGATCATGCCGGGCAACTGCCCGAAAGGGACCCTGATCTGCGACGGTGTGGTGAAAGGGGCGATCAATCCCCCTGTTCCGGACCTGCCGCTTGAAGAGGCGATTATTACCGCAGTGCGGTTGCGCGGCGACGAGGGAGTAACTGCGCTCTCGGGAGGTGTGGACTCGACTCTTGTCGCCCGTCTTGCCGGGCGTGAGTGCGTGGCAGTGGGTCTTAAGGACTCCCACGACCTCCGGCAGGCACGCCATGCCGCCGATGTGCTGGGGCTTTCCCTGACCTGTGTCACGATTACGCCGAAGGAAATTGAAACCGCACTTCCGCTCGTCATCAGGGCAATCCCGGTAAAGGATCCGCTCAATGCCGGCATCGCCCTCACCCAGTACTTTATTGCCCGCTGGGCCGGACAGCATGGCTGCCAGCGGATCATCACCGGGCAGGGGGCAGATGAACTGTTCGGGGGATATAGCCGGTATCTCGAAACACCGACGCTTGCTGATGATCTCGAGCGCGATTTTGCAGGACTCGGACAGCAGGCCGACCGCGACCAGGCTGTCGCGGCACTCCATGGCACCTACCTTTCCATGCCGTATATGGACGTGCGGGTAGTGCGCGCTGCACGTAAGATCCCGGCTCAGGACAAGGTGCAGGGAGGACGCCGGAAGATCCCGCTCAGGAAGGTCGCAGAACGCCACATCCCCGCAGAATTCGCCTGGTACGAGAAGAAAGCGATGCAGTACGGGAGCGGTGTCTGGAAGGTACTGCAGAATCTTGCCCGTAAAAATGGTTATAAAACGTCCATACAAGATTACATAGACCACATCATCAGGGTGGAACATGGCCACTGAACAGGAAGTAAACCATATCGCAGAACTTGCCGACGTCGGCATCAATGCAGAAGAACTGGGTACCTTTACTCACCAGTTCAATGCAATTCTTGAATACTTTGACGTGCTTGACCGGGTTTCGGGAGATACCGCGGTCACCTTTGATCTCATCAACGTGATGCGGGAAGATGTACCTGAACCCTCCCTCCCCAGAAAGGAAGTGCTGCGGAACGCAGCGGCACAGGAAGACGGTTTTATCAAAGCGCCACGGGTGATGTAGTGGGAGAAAACGAGATCTGTTTTGAACCGGCAGACCGGTATAACGCATTCCTCACGACCTGCAAAAGAGCCCCGCACGGGCAGGGAAAGCTCGCTGGCGTAGCCATTGCCGTGAAAGATAATATCTCGACAAAGGGTATCGAGACGACCTGCGCCTCAAAAATCCTCAAGGGCTACATCCCTCCCTACGATGCGCATGTTGTTGAGCTCCTCAAAAAATCAGGTGCGGCGATCGTGGGTAAGACGAATATGGACGAGTTCGGCATGGGGACCACCACAGAGAATTCCGCGTTCGGCCCCACGCTCAATCCCTGTGATACCGGTCGGGTGCCGGGCGGGTCATCGGGAGGCAGCGCCGCTGCAATATCAGGCGGTATGGTGCGAATGGCTCTCGGTACCGATACCGGCGGGTCAATCCGCTGTCCTGCAGCATTCTGTGGGATAGCCGGGCTGAAACCGACCTACGGGCGGGTCTCGCGGTACGGGCTTATCGCCTATGCTAATTCACTTGAGCAGATCGGGCCCATGGGGCATACGGTCGCCGATGTGTCGGACCTCATGCAGGTCATTGCCGGGTATGACCGCCGCGACTCGACCTCGTACAACAAACCCTATACCCATACCCCCTGTGCTGATATCAGAGGCATAAAAATAGGCATCCCGCAGGAATATTTTAGTGCCGGTGTTGACCCGGGGGTAGCTGCTGTCGTGAGTAAGGCCATCGGGAGGCTCGAAGAACTCGGCGCCACCGCCGTTCCCTGCAGCATCCCATCCATGGAGTACGCACTTGCCGCATACTATGTGATCTGCACATGCGAGGCAAGCTCCAATCTCGCACGGTTTGACGGTGTGCGATACGGTCCTGCGGCCGACACTAAGAAGTCCTGGCACGAAGCGTATCAGGAAGTGCGCAGGGCGGGATTCGGCACGGAAGTGCGGCGCCGCATCATGCTCGGGACATTTGCGCTCTCATCAGGATACTACGGGAAGTACTATGCCAAGGCACAGGTTGCCCGCGAGAATGTAAAAAAGGACTTTGCCCGTATCTTTTCCGAGGTGGATGTGATCGCAGGACCGACCATGCCGACGGTTGCGTTTAAGCTGGGGGAGAAGAGCGATCCGCTCTCCATGTACCTCACGGATATCCTGACTGTCCCGGTCAACCTTGCCGGGATTCCTGCCATATCCGTTCCCTGCGGAAAAGCCGGGGGCATGCCGGTCGGTCTCCAGATCATGGGCAGGCCCTGGGAGGATGAACGCGTGATCGATGTTGCGTATGCCAGTGAACAGGGGTGTGTCTAATGGCCGGAGAACAGGTCATTGTCGGCCTTGAAGTCCACTGCCAGCTCGACACGAAGAGCAAACTTTTCTGCGGGTGTTCGACCGATTACCGGGCCGAGGGTCCCAACACCCACGTCTGCCCGGTCTGTCTCGGGTTACCCGGCACGATGCCCGTGCTCAACAAACGATCGATAGAGTACGCGATGCGGGTGGCAAAAGCGCTGAACTGCTCCGTGCTCCCCGAATCGGAGTTCTCGCGGAAGAACTACTTCTACCCCGACCTGGACAAGGCTTACCAGATCACCCAGTACGACAAACCGCTTGCAGAAGGAGGATATCTCGAGATAGAGGGAGATGAAGGCGGCGAGAAGCGAATCCGGATCACCCGCGTCCATGTCGAGGAGGATCCCGGCAGGCTCGTGCACATGGGTAATGCTGAGCGGGGCAGGTACTCACTGGTCGATTATAACCGTGCCGGTATCCCGCTTATCGAGATTGTGAGCGAGCCGGATATGCGATCTCCCAAAGAGGCGCGAAAATTTTTGAATAAACTCCGTGCCACGCTTGAGTATCTCAGCGTCTTTGATTCTGAAAAGGAAGGATCGCTGAGGGTTGACGCCAATATCTCGATCCGGGGAAGCGAGCGCGTGGAAGTCAAGAATATCACGTCCTACAAAGGTGTGGAAAAAGCACTCACGTTCGAGATCACCCGCCAGAAGAACCTGCTCCGCCGCGGGCAGAAAGTCGACCGCGAAACCCGCCACTTCCTGGAAGCCCGGGGGGTCACCACGTCTTCCCGTTCAAAAGAGCAGGAGCACGACTACCGGTATTTCCCCGAACCCGACCTCCGACCGCTCCAGGTACAGTCATGGGTGGAGAGGGTCGTCCTTCCCGAACTTCCGGATGCCCGGCGGGAGCGGTTCATTGCCCAGTACGGGTGTTCTCTTAACCATGCCCGGACACTGACCGGTGACCTGCGGCTGGCCAACTTCTATGAAAAGGTCGTCAGTCCTGACCCGGCAAAGTTTGCGACTCTCGCTGACACGTGGATATCTGATACGCTCATCGGCGAGCTGAATTACCGCACCATGAGTATTGATGCTGTAGATCCTGCCGGTTTTACCGGGCTCCTTGATCTGCTCGCCGGGGGCTCTATTACCGATAAAAGCGGTATTGAGGTGCTGCGGGTCATGCTTGACCGGCACCGGGACCATCAGCCCTGCGAGACTCCGGCCGCCATTGTTGACAGTCTGAACCTGAGGAAAGTATCTTCAGGTACTAGTGAAAATTCTCCTGCCTGCGGGATGGCACATAATCCGGTTCAGACAGCAATAGCTGAGGTGCTCACCGAGCATAAGGGGGCAGTTGAAGACTACAGGAAAGGAAAGAAAGGGGCGTTCAATTTCCTTGTTGGCCAGGTCATGAAGAAAACGCGGGGGTGTGCAGATCCCGGTGAATTAAACCAGCTGCTCGTTGAAGAGCTCAAGAAGAAGGAGACGTGACACCTATGCACCTGATTGTCGCTGAAAAGAACATATCGGCACGCCGTATTGCTGAAATCCTGGGCGAAGGAAGGAAGATCACCGAACACAAGGACCTTGGCGTATCCACCTACAGTTTCGGCGATACCACTACGGTCGGGCTGCGGGGTCATGTTGTGGAGATCGATTTCGAGCCCGGGTACAAGAACTGGCGCAGTGAAGAGTCTACCCCGAGAAGCCTGATCGATGCAAAGACCATCAAGATCCCCACCGAACAAAAGATAGTCTCTCTCCTCCAGAGACTGGCAAAAAGGGCTGACCGGGTTACCATTGCCACGGATTTTGATACTGAAGGGGAACTTATCGGCAAAGAGGCCTACGAACTGGTCCGGGAGGTCAACCCAAAGGTTACTATTGACCGCGCCCGTTTCTCTGCGATAACGCCGCAGGAATTAAAACATGCCTTTTCGCATACTACGGAACTCGATTTTGCACTCGCAGCAGCCGGTGAGGCACGGCA
>JACTUB010000002.1 GCA_015660885.1 Methanoregulaceae archaeon
AGTCCTTTTTCGTCGAGGTGTGAGCCCATGGTAACAATGGCCACCGGGCTGTTAGCATCACCTGAGATAAAGTCTCCTTTGACTTTCGGCCATCCACTTGCTGGTGATTTCTTGTCTGCCATATCAGCCCACCTTGATTAGCTGGAACGCAATGATTCCGGCAATGAATAGTCCGATTGCAAGCCCGTACCAGAATGAGGTAATACTGCCAGCGATTGCAAGACCATGTTCCCTGTTGGGGAATGATGCAAGGAAGTTACCTTCACCTGAGAGCATGTTAACAAGATCGTCACTTGTTGCTTCAAGGACAGCGACCTTCTCAAGCACGGGTGCGAGTGATTCTCCTGCGGAGGTCACGACCCCGATCATGGGATCAGCAACAAGCCCGAATTCCGGAAGTACCAGAACGTATGCCATTTAGTGTCCCTCCATTTCAGGAATCGGCTTTGCATCAAGCCATGCAGCGGCGTCGCGCTTTGACAGGCAGATATACTGGTTGTAGGCATATGCCCATCCGACAATCGCAACGACCAGGGATATAATTGCTGACCCTGCGCTGATGAGCGCAAAGGACATAATTGCAGCGACGATCATGCTTAAAAAACCACATTCTGCGGTCAACATGAGCATCCTGTCCTGTTTCCATCCAGGTCCCAGGCATGCATTGAACGGGTGCTGGATTGCGATTGCTCCCAGAAGGAATGCAACGGCGATAAGTCCGCCACCGATGAATGAAATCTGGTTAGAACTTACGGTCATACCAAGCATAGAAACCGAACCTGTGGTCAGACCGGCGAAAGTGAATCCACCGGTGATCAGCGCTGCGAATCCCATAAGGGTCAGAGCACCAACAACTGCCATTTCGGTAAGTGCCTGGACCATTGCCGGGATCTTCATGTTCAGGATATTATTGGAGATATACCCGAGAATGAACCCGATAACAGCCGCAAGAACAAGTGCAACGAGTGGAGCTGCCATACCGAATTTGGTGGCAAGCAGCATTGCCATAACACCAGAACCGAAGGCGATCATACCTGCTGATGGCACACCGGTACCAATACCATAACTGCACAATACCTTGATGGTGTGACTCCCCCAGATCAATGCGGAAACAACCGCAAGGCCCCCGAAGAATGCGAACATCTCGGTGTTGGTGAGCACATTGAGGTACGTCAGGTAGAGACACACAAGTGTGCTAACGAGTCCCGCGATCATAATCTTAGTATGCGGGACACCCCCTTCAATTACTTCAACTTTTACTGTCATCTTCAACACCTCATAGTGCAACGATCAGGATCGCCACAAACCCGCAAAGTGCTGATGCGACAGCGGATGCAACGATTGACCGTGGCCAGCGCTTGAACTTCGGGTCGTGTGGTCCTTCAATAGTTCCTGTGATGTTGTATGCGGTCAGCACTGCGTTCACGAGGAACAGGCCAACGGCGAACATTCCTGCGGCTGCGACTGCAATTGGCATCACCTGCGTTGCGGGAATACCCATTAAAGCCGGAAGCTTTGCCTCATAGAGACGAAGAAGCTGCAGGTAGATGAGCGTACCGCCAGCGCCCCCAAGGAAACCTCCGGTGACGCCTCCGACAAATGATACGAATGGCAGACCATGACCCTCAGTTCCCTGGGATTTGAATTCAGCCTGTGTGTCTCCGGTGATGGGGTCTTTTGCGACTTTACCTGATGCTGAAGGGATACCCATCCCGAACACATAGACGAAGTTCACCATCATACAGGTGATTGCCATCATCAGCCCGCCACCAACTCCACCCGTGACTATCGCAACGACTTGTCCTTGTTCGGCAGCCCATGCACCGCCGAAGAGTCCTGCAAGACCTGCACCAGCTGCAAGCATCGCGACACCGGTTGCGATACCTGGTGCCTGACCCATTGCTGCCGGAGCACCACCGACAGGTATGAAGTGAGTACCGAATCCAATCAGGATACCGCCGATGGTAACGCCGATGAGAGCCATAAGACCCAGGCCCGGAGAAACATACCAGCAGAGTGCGAGGATGATGAGAAGCATGACGACACCAACCGCCATCGCGGTCGGGTTCATTGCGCCTCCTGCCTGTGGTTTTGCTGCGACTGCGGTCATGATGCCACCTTGGCTTCCATGTATGGACCGTAATTCTTGCGTGCCCAGACTTCAATGTACCTGTCGACAACGGTGAAGATGAGGATCATCAGGATACCGACAACGATTGCACCCCACCCGGCACTGATTTTATCAAAGAGAATTGTTCTCCATAGTTCCAAGAATACAATCAGACCGAAGCAGATACCCGATGCTGAACCACCGATCTTATGGGTGAAAAACCCATTGTCCAGTGAGTTGCGTTCACCGGCTTCAGCATAACGGACGATGTTTCCCGATGCTGAGATTGGCACACCAGCACCAAACTTCTGGTTCTGGTACTGGCGTTCCTTTCCATAGTACGGGTTGCCTGTCGCAGAGCCTGCTGCACCGAGTGCAATACCCCAGATCAGACCGAGCAGCGGCAGCGGGAACGGGTGTCCCAGTGCACCGTTGATCAGGTGACAGAGTGTTACGACGCAGAATACTGCGATGAAGGCATGTGCCATGGTGACCGATGTCATGGACTTAAGGATGTCCACGTAGACCGGTTGCCCGAACTTGGCGAGACTTGCTGTCCTGCCAAGATACGCGGTGGTTGCATACACGCCCTGTACGAGGACCGCCAGAACACTGCCAATGACGATCGCAAGAACCGCGTTTACCTGCATCGCCATAAAAGCCCATGCCAGCCCTGCTCCCAGTGCACACCAAAGACCGTATGCTGGGGGTTCACCGGCGACCGCCTTGTTGAAGATGCGGTGCAGGAAACCCATCTGCGGAGCGAGCTGAACCTGTGAGTTCGGGTCACCTTGTGAACCGATGTTGGATTCAGTATCTTCTGCAGAACCGGCTACGGTGGCAAGAGCTCCTGTCAATGCAGTAATTCCAATGCCAAATATAATATTAGCTACCATTTAGCCTCCTCCCTACGTGCTTATACACGAGAGTATTCAAAATGCAATGCCACGCACATTGAGTTAAAACTCTTTGTGGTTAGTGTAAATTTAGTGAGATCTTAATTAAAAGGTTTCGAAACTTAATTTCCGAGATTGCACTATAAAATGCCCGAATTATAAAACAAGCGTTGATATCGAATTATTTAATCATGTAAATTTACTTTAATGAAAAAAAAGTTTAGTTGATAAGATTATCTCCAAAGCTGAGTTCTTTACCTATTCTGGTAGGGATTAGTTATGTAGATAATAACCGGTTAATAATTCGTGCATGTTCGAACGAAATGATGGAACAAGCCGGAAAAAAAACATATTTCACTACATCAGGACTCGTTCCGGACATTGCGATCCGGCAGGTTTTACCTTTTGTACCCCCCCAGCGCCTTGTCATGATCGTTCTGCCCTTGTCCTGTTGAAGTTCAATCCTGTTTTTTTAACGTTCGCAAAGCATGCACGGGCCCTGTAACACTTGAAAATCCTGGTGCCCTTCATCAGGACGTTTTTCAAAAGGAACAACGAAATCATCGTTCTTGAAAAGGGTGGAGGCGAGCATTCCGGTAATAGTCCGGTGATTGATTCGCTCTCCTGCTTTCTCTGCCGTTTTATTTTGGGAGCCGAAGGGGAACAGAGATTTTGAGTAAATTAAAATAATTTAGATATCAAAACAAGAATTGTGAATCGTTCTCTGACCAGTGAATTGTACTCTCTTATTCATCCAGAGCACGTCAGAAAAAGACCGGTATTGGCGGTTTATCTGATGTGAACATATTTCAGAATGATCTATCGAAAAAACGTAGGTTATCTGATTTTTTATTGTGAAACTACCTTATGCATCAACGCCATAATCCCCGGTTTAACCACCTTTTTGGATTTTGAGGGGAACGCAGACATCTCCATCATCGGTAATTCAAACATTTCCTTGTTGAACCGGTCGTTTATTTCATCAAATATCCGCTTGTAGGCGACACAGTGAGAATCTACGCCCCGGATTTCACCGGGTGTCGGAGCCATGGCATTATAGGGACATCCTCCCCGGCAGTATTTTATATGCCGGCACTCCCCGCAGGCAGTGTCTACATAATCCTTAAACCGGCCCATCAGTTTCCCTGCTTCCGACTGCATAAGGTCATTCATGCCAGGATGATCCCGCACGTTACCCATAACGTATTCCGGCATCCCGACAAAGCGATAACATGGGTAAATGCTCCCCTCAGGCCCGACTGCAAACGTACTTCCCATACAATCTACGAATGTGCAGACAGTCCCCCTGCGGGTGAACACGCACCGGCACAGGTCGTTGATATTCATTACGTCGATTTCATGCATGTGCTCGAGGGACTTGTCCAGCAAAAAGACCAGCAGGTCCCCATATTCCTCCGGGGGGAGAGCCCACTGCCCGGGATTTTCAGATCGCAGTGAGGGTAATGCAGGGTGCAACTTTAACGTAAAACCATTCTTTAGGAAGAACTCAAAAATCTCCTGACGGTACTTAATTGATTTGTTGGTAAATGTGCAGATAAACCTGACGTTAAGACCATGAGCCTTTGCGATACCGTAACCTCTCATGGTCTTTTCATAGTAGCCTGCTCCCCGCTGCGAATCAGTAATGGTTTCCGGGCCGTCAATACTGGAACCGATAGGCACATGGTACTCAGCTAGGATCCGGGCAATTTCCGGAGTCATCCTCCAGAGATTTGTCTGCATGGCAAACTCCGGATTCAGAAGATGCAACTCATGAGAGAGCAAGGGTAGTGCCTGCCGGTAAAACTCCGGGCCGGCAAGGAGCGGCTCGCCACCATGGAAGGTGAAGGTAACCCGGTCATTCCGGAAATCCTTTAGCCAGGTAACAACGTCCCTGATGGTGTCAATGCTCATGATCGGCGATCCCTCTTCCGAACTCCAGCAATAACTGCATTTGGAAGGACAACCGAGGGTCGGGATGAGCATGATATGAAAGGGATTTTTCATTACCCTTTTTTTACCTTTCTTTACTGTATAATTGTTTTCATATTTCCTATGAGGGATTGAAAGCGGATACGAATGAGGCACTGGGGCCACGGGACCATTTGGGGAAAAACTGCTCCCGGTATGCTGCAGTGACATCCCATTTCCCTCTGAAGGGAATCGATATTTGTCAAAAAAAGAAGGGCCGGTTATCCTTTATCTCATAGGGTCCCAATTCCAAATCCCGCTGATGGGGTGCCGGTGGGAGTGGTTGTGCCGGACTATGCTGAACCTGCCGATGTACGGATGCCATAGTGGGCTTTGATGGCATCCCTCATATCCTTCCTGAACTGCTGCCAGAGGGTCTTGAGCTCTGCATTGACGGTTTTTAGTCCCCCTTCTTGTCTTTGGCTGTTAAGGCGGTTTCAAAGGCGGTGCGCTGGCTGCTGATAGTCAAGAGCGTGTTCTGGCATGTCGTGGTGTCAATCCCGTATTTGTTGAGGATTGAGATCATGCTGGTTGCCATTGCACGTTCGTATCGGAATCGCTGCAGCCTGTATTGCTGGTGGTTGTTCCAGAGATCGTCGTTGAGTCCCTGATCGATCGCGTGGCTGCTCGTTGCCTGCCCGGCTGGTGCGGCTGCCGTCGGAAGTACTAATATGCTGAAAAGACAGAACGCAACGAATGCGCTTTTTAATAATTGTTTTTGTGTTCTTGATGTCTCTCCTTCTTGTTCTCGTAACGGGTGCTCTCCGCATCCTGATCCAAGGTTTATTTGAGGAAGATATGTATTCATAAACTAGTGGCGCTACGGGCTGTATAAACGTGCGGGGAACCGCATAACCAGCAGGTTAAACAGAGAGAACCGGTGAACACGGGACTGCTCCCACCTGCCTGCTAAGGGTTACCCACCGGTTTTTTAGCCTGCAGAACAACACTACCTTGATACATCCTGATACGCAGTGTCAGGAGGACGTCCGGGTGTGTTTATCCGTGGCCGAAAAAAAGACAGTCTCCATCTCATCGGATCCCGTTTTCCTGGAAGAACTATCTGAATACCTCGAGGTTCTTTCAAATCCCCTGCGGCTGAAGATCCTCAAATTCATCGAGCGTGAACCCCGGGAGATCACGGCGATAGCCGAACATGTCGGCATGACCTACCAGAACACTAAAAAACATCTCGATCGCCTGGTCAGCACCTGCCTTGTACAGCGGGCAGCCGGGTTTGGAAGGGAAACGGACCGTGGGATTGCCCCGGTGTGGAAATATTCCCTTGCGGAAGGGGGCCTTGAGAACCTTACCCGGACGCTGGGCATCTTTTCAAGTATTGCGACGCCTCTTGGATACAACGATATCCGGGAGCGGATCCAGACCGTGCGATCAGCGCTCAATGAGAGTGGTGACCATGCGGGGCCTGTCCTATACGTGATCGGTGGTGTTGCAGACGGGAAGTCGTTTATCCTGAAAAAAGACCGCATCCCGATGGGACGCGAGGATCCTCATCACCCCCCCGCAAACGATGAGAGTATGGTCATCCTTCCGGACGAGTACCGGGCGGTGACAAGAATTACAAAACCCCACGCTGTCCTGATCCGGACAGTTGAATCCTGGCAGATCGAGGATAATGCAAGCACCGGAGGAACGTTTGTCAACTCCCGGCGGCTGGATCCGCTGAAGAGGACTCCCCTGGCAAACGGCGATGTGATTGACCTGTCTGTCGGCGAGAATTCTGCGCGGTTTTTGTTTATTTCGGATGAGTGAAAGGGCATGGGAAAGGACAACCAAAGGATACCCGCCAGCTGCATACAACGCTCTGCCGTACAGGTGATTATTGTTCTCCTGTACCTTTCGGTGCTGACGCTCATGGTTGTGCCGGCTGCGGCTATCACCTCGCCAGAGAATGTGGGCAGGGTAAAAGACGCGGCCGGGTCCGCTGGCAGCGTGTCCATCCGGGACCCGGGGACGGGAACACCCCAGGTATCTGCTGCGTCGGACAGTCCCATCAAAGTGCGACCGAGCCTGACATTGACCCCTGCACGGCAAAACAGGACATCCCTTCTCCAGGCAATTGCAAAAAGTGCCGCTGAGCGGCCGAAAGTGACGGTACCGGCATTCTGGTTTATTCTTATTGTCGCTATCGCTTTCATCGGGCTTGGCGCTATCCTGTACATCCTCCTCCGCAGCGGGACAGGATTGAATGGGGAACGCGGGAAAAACGAAAAAGAACCCCTGGGTCATACAACCGTAATCGGGACGCCCCCGGTTGCGGAGGCAGGAGTTGGAACAGCCCCCGGTTACCCGGAGCCTGCAGTACCGTTCCCCCAGTCGCTGGAGAAACGATTCCTCAATCCGGTGTTTATCGGGGAAGGAGGACTTGCCCGGGTCTTCCGGGCACAAAATGCCAAGACACAGCAGACCGTCGCTGTCAAGATACCGGTAAGGTTTGATGAGATTACCGGTACCCATTTCACCCGCGACATTGTCTTCTGGCAAGGCCTCGAGCATGAAAATATCATCCGGATCTACTCCTCCAATATCCTCCCCGTTCCTTTTATTGAGATGGAATACGCACCTTCATCCCTTGCTGCCCTTCCCCTCCCGCTGCCGGAGGAGAAAGCGATCGGGATGATCCTGGGTATCGCACGCGGGCTTGCCTACGCCCACAGCAAAGGGATCGTGCACCGGGATATCAAGCCGGAGAATATCCTGCTCGCTTCAGACGGTACCCCGAAAATTACCGATTGGGGTCTTGGCAAGGCCATTGGTGATACCCGTCAGTCCAGTATGATCGGTTTCTCACCGGCATATGCTGCCCCGGAACAGATCGAACCTCACCGGTACGGCAGGCCCGGGCCGGCAACGGACATCTACCAGCTTGGCATGCTCCTGTACGAGATGCTGACCGGCTCAGTTGCATTCGCCGGCGAGGGATTGCATGACCTTAACCTGGCAATCCTGAACGATCCCCCGTCCCTCCCTTCATGGCAGGGCACTCATGAGAAAGAACTCAGGGCAATTATTATGAAATGCCTTGCGAAACGACCGGAAGAACGGTACGATTCGGTTGCAGACCTGATCCGGGATCTCGAATCACTGGACAGGAGTTCGTAAACGGCATGCACAGACGAAAAAGAAGGGTATTGTCCCGGGCCGGTTCGGAACCTGTTATTCTGCTATAAATTTCTGTACGTTAAATTCCCGGCATATCCGGGGGTATATAGAATTTGATCAGAAACAGGAATAAAAAAAAGTGTTTTGATGTGATCTTACCTTGCGGGTATGATCAGTGAGCGCTCCCCGGCGGGCATGAACTCGCGGATTGCACCCTTTGCGAACTCGCGGCGGACTTCTGAGAAGTCGAACTTGAGCGACGGGTCGGCGAATGTAATTTTCATCAGGGGGGATAGGGTCCATGCATCTCCGCGTGCAATGTGTGCAGCACCGGCGATTGCGGCGTACTCTCCCTGGTGACCGACGTTCATTGCATAGTTCGGGTAGTTCGGTCCACGGAGTTCTGCGACTAATCCCTCGTCGGGACGGATCGACATGGAGTTTGCGGAACCGCACTGGTCCTGCAGGTCGTAGCCGAAGAAGCCGAGACGTGACCAGCCTTCCTTGTGCATGAGCATGGACAGGTACCAGCCGTTCAGGCCTGCGTTGCCATTTGCCGTTCCAAGTGCAACGGAGATACCCGATGCTGCTGCAAGGACGGATGCACGCTGGGAACCGCCGAAGTGGCTCTCGAGAGCGGTCGGGTAGGTTTCGTACTGCTCCATACCGTAGAGGTTGACCTCGGTTGCAATGTCGCTGACGACTTCCTGGGTCGCCTTTGCCTTTGCAATGCCACCGTGTTTCTTCTTGACGTAGTCTATACCGTACTGGGTGTAGTCGTCAAGGATGTTGTCGGTGTATGCAGCGGTTGCATACTGGGTGAACCCGACACCACCGGACATGTAGGATCCGAGCCAGATCTGGTCGAAGAGCATCGTGCCTGCTGCCACGATCTCCAGGGATGACCGTAATGGGTCGTTGGGGTACTTGCGGTCTGACTGGATCATGTCGGCGAAGTGGCCGAACTTGATGCCACCGGGCTCGTTCGGGCCCCGTGCACGGCGGGCGGGCAGGATGTCTGCCATCTGGATGACACCGGCGTGCTTTGCGGCGAATGCAAGGTCAGCGACTGCTGCCTCACCGGCGCACATCTTGTAGGCCCCGATGAAGGACATACCGAGCTGCATTGCAGACCAGCGTGAGGTGGTACCGCCATCGCACGTCCTGCTGACGATAGTGGGGATGTGTATGGCCTGCCACATCGACTTGCCGACTGCTGCTTTCAGCTGTGCCGCCATCTTGGCCGGGAAGAGCTTGTCGATGGGGAGGACGAACTGGGGCTCGAGGTCGTCAGCCATCTCGTCGTCTCCTGTGAATACCTTAACGTAACAGTCGTCCGTGAGTGCCGGGTGGGTCTCAACCATGTGTTCCTGAACGACGGCTGCACCGGGCATAGCGTGGTTAATCACGTGGAGGTACTCGTTGATGGTCTCGGGGGTGACTTCCTTGCCCAGACGCTTCTGGAGCGTGCCGTGGGCGAGGTCAAGTCCGACGATGATCGTCCTTCTGATATCATCCCACATCTGCTGCATCGCGGCGTTGTTGACGAAGTGCAGGTCATCGCCTTCCACAAAGACTCCGGTGGTGCTGACTTCGTAGGTTGTCAGCTGGCGCTGGCCGAGCGGGATACCGCCACAGTGGCAGCGCTTGGGGTCGTACCCGGAAATACCACGGTCCATCGCGACTTTCTGACCTTCCTTCATGAACTCGACTTTTCTCGGGGACTGCTCAAGACCCTTGCGCAGGAAGACGGTGTTCATCGCCTGGGGGTCTTCGGCAAACTTTGTCTTCATTGCCTTGAGGAAGAGCTTCTGGGTCCTTTCGATCTTTGCTGATTTTGCCATGTTCAGGCCTCCTTGGGCATGAAGCCGTATTTAACTCTCAGTTCATGGATGCGGGTTATGTACTCGACATATTCGGGGTCGTCACGGAATCCCGTGCCTACCATTGAGTGGTACATGGTGGTATGTGCCTTGAGCCACTTTGCGTCCTGTGCCTTGCCGACCTTGACTTCTGTATCAAGGGGTACGCCGACCTGGTCCTTGATGTACTTGATTATGCCGGTCTTCTTGTCGATGACAAAGCGCTGGAGCATGTCGAACATCATGCCGTTCTCGTCAAGACGGAGCGAGTGCCCGTGCACCGTGCAGCCACGGATACCGGTGAGTGCTGCGTCAAAGAGCTCGGTGCTGATCAGTTCCTTTGCATATTTCTCGAGGTCGCGTTCGCGGCACTCGACGATCTGACGCCCGGACAGGGTACCTGGGTCAATGCCGCGGAAGCGGTATGACTCGAGCCAGCTTCTCTGGTAGGGCTGGCAGGGCGCGTTGTACATCGAGTCGGTGAACTGGATGTAGCGGATGCGGTCGCCGGCCTTTGCGCCATCGGTCGGGGTCACGAGCTTGCGGATTGGGCAAGCGGGTTCCTGCTGCTCAGCGAGCGGCGGGTGTGCGCTGGGATAGGCTGAGCCGGGAGCTCTGTGTCCCATAACGAGGACGACGTCCTTGTCACTGATATCTCGAAGTTTTTCCAGCTTGTGGTTCGGGTCCATCTGCTTGCGCCTGTTCTCGGCGATCTGAGTCTGGCCGGGACCATACTGGGGTTTATATGCCATTCTTTTATCACTCCAATGTTTCCTTCTTTTTCACGATTCTCATTACTGACGAAATGACTTCCGCCATCTTCTCGCGTGTTGGGGTCTGACCCCGGGTTACGCCGCTCACGATGGCCATCACCGTACCTTTTGTACGGATCTTGTCAGCGGGGGGCATCACCACGGATGTCTTCACTCCCTCCTTTGCGAGATCCTCATAATCAATCGGGGCCTGGGAAACCACAACCGCCTTCACATCACAGGCCTGGAGTATAAACCTGACCTTCTGGACGACATGGGAACGTACGTTCCCATGGTGAAGGATGGCGACTTTGTGTTTCTCGATCTGCACGATCTCTTTATCGGTAAGCCCAAATGAAGCGCCGAGGACACCACCTGCTAGTTTTGGTGCGTCCGGCGGCACGCCGCTGCCGGCATACAGTACCAGCGTACTGATGCTGTATTCGACGCCCTGTTGCCTGAGGCCTGAGGTGATATCGCACACCGGCTTTGTCACGTGGCGGCGTCCGGGAGACATCCCGACCACGATGACATCCGGGTACCGGCACTCGGAGATGGTGCCCCGTTGGGCAATCCCGCCTCCTTTACCCATGCCCATCGCCTCGCGGCAGTCAACAACCTGGGTTACTCGTCCTATCGGCATGATTATATGGTTCCCTGAAGGATTACGGGCTTGGACTTGCTTTTTGGATCAGCAAGTCCGATGATCATTTTGTCCGCGTCCGGGCCATACTTGCAGTAATCGACAAGGGATGGTTCGGTTTTCATGAACCTGCCTTCCTGGATATAGAAACTATAGTCCGTGAAGACCGGCGTGCACGCGGCTTGCAGTGCGGGGATGACCTCGCGGTTCTCAAGCTCGAGCAGTATGGTGCCCACATGAACCTGCAATTCGAATTCTTCGTCCCCGACATGGATCTTCTTCCTCATGGTATGAGGATTGGCGAGTCCTTTGGCGGGTCCGTAATCAACTATTGCGGGGAGGCGTGGTCCGTTCAGGACCATGCGCCGGACTCCGGCAACAGAACAAATCTGGTTCAGCAGGTGCTCGGTAGTCTCCGGGCTAAGCAACCGCTCGGTGACAATCCTGCACTGGGGGAACGTGGCTTCGGTCATTTTTGTCCGTGGGGGGTTTATACACCCTTGGCAACTGCCTGGATCGGCTTCTTGAATGCATCGAGCTGCCCGAAGGTGTCCTGGTAAATCTTTGAGGTCTGTTCGGGGCCGAACATCTGGGTACCTGCATCAAGACAGCAGGCTGCGACGATACAGGGCATACCGACGCCGGCTGCGTGACGGGTAACGACGTGGTTACCGTTGAAACCGCCGGGGCCGCCGCCACCGTAGATCGAGTGGCTGAAGAACGAGAAACCGACAGCGACACCCATGGTACGACCGAAGTCGGAGCCGGGGAGGCCGGTCTCGTGCTCGACCAGGTCGTTGAAGTAGAGCAGGGTCGCGGATACTGCCTGAGCGAACCGCCCTGCACCACAGTTGACCATGGTTGCTGCAAGGGTTCCGGCGGATGTGTAAGCATTCCACATCATCGGGTCCTTGGTGTCGTAGAAGATGTAGCCGCTCTTGCCCTTCTTGCCTGCCTTGATGACTTTATCTTCAATGGCACGCTCGACAAGGCTCTGCACGACAGTACCGATGGTACCGGTCTTGCCGTTTGCCTTGACAAGGTCGTAGACGAGGTTGTTTGCGTTTAAGCCCTGGTATGCATAGAGCAGGAGCTGGGCACGCTCGAACGGGCCGATTGCCATACCCATCTCGAACTCCCCGGCCTGTTCAAAGGTCGAGCAGAGTGCTGCACCCTGCATGGCATTCCGGTGGGTCATCATCGCCGCATGGTTTGCGGGAATGTTGCGGAGTGCGTAGCCGAGACCTTCGTTGTTCTGCGGGATGGACATGATGGTAACAATGTTGCCGCCATCCATGGACATGGTCTGCGGGTAGGTTCCCCAGACTGCACTCTTGACGTATGACCCGTCGAACATGCCGACTTTGTACTGGTCAACCAGTGCATACGTGGTGGCTGCCGCAACGGCGGTTGATGCCGCATCGTATGTTGCTGCTGCCTCAAGGCGTGCACTCGGGACCTCGACCAGGATCATCTTGCCGCCGCCGATCTTGGTGATCTTGGTGTTGTCACCGTCGGTGACCTGGACCATTTCCTTGATCTTGGCTGAGAGTGCGTCACAGTCCTTGACAACGCTGCAGTTCATGCTGTTGCCGAGGATCTGGTTCGACTTGCCGCCAAACTTTCCGGTCTTTAAGGCTTCCTCGATACCGGCAAAGTTGACTGCCACCGTCCTCTTGGTGAGGTCGATGACATTCAGTGCACCCTTGTTGACCAGCGGGCTGATCTTGTCCAGAGTGACATTGCTCTTTAAAAGTTTACCCTCATCATCGTAAAGGTCTATTGTGTCTTTCTGTTTCATCTAAATTCCTCTAAATTTCAATTTAAGCACGATACAGTACTGTCTCTGAACGATAGTATTCACTCTGTGAGAATACTGGAAATCAATGAAAGTCGCTATTGCACGTCCCCTAAATCGGGACATGAAATAATACCCAATTTCGCCATATAAGCATTACGATTTGGTACAGGTAATTAATTTTATAGAACACAAAAAATAATAATTCAGAATGAAGGAATGTTCAAATATATCTTATAAATTACAATTCATCGTTTTACGCAGTATTACCAAAATAGAAAAAAGTAGCACAAGTTGTTATATCTGTTATAAATTTTCTTGATTTTTCTGTGCGCTCCCTGTAAAAAGGGTGAGGGTAAAGGATGTCCCAGGGGCACGGTTGAACCGGATCTTCCTCACATGATTTGCAGTGCGTTCTCTCGTTTAAAAAAAGGATGATCAGATCTTTTTGTACAGATTGCCGTATATGATCTGTCCTTTCTTCTTCTTATGACGCTCACCGGTGTCACCGATATAATGGGCAAATTTTCCCTTAATACCATCGACTTCCATATCCACTTCACCGGCTGGTTTGAAACCAGGCATCATAACGTCAATAGTGCCAAAGACAAAGATGGTACCATCGACCATCTGCCCGCCGATTTTGGTCTTGGCGTTTCCTTTGATAATGACTTTCCCTCCTTCGGCATGGGTACAGACATGCACATCTACATTGCCGTTTATGATCATCTCGCCGCCGAGCATGTACATGCCGATGTCAGAACCGGCATTTCCTTTCACGAGGATCTTACCGCCTGTCATGCCGCGCCAGTCACCGCGGTACGCGGCTCCAAGGTAGTTTCCTGCATTACCTTCAATGGTGAGTTCGCCGCCTTTCATGGCAGTTCCGGCAAAAGCCTCAACATTGCCTTTGACCAGCATCTTGCCGCCGGTCATCCAGCCACCGGCATACTGGTCTGTGCTGCCTTCGACGACAAGTTCTCCTGCGCTCATTTTAAAGCCGAGATACTTGACCTTCTTCACATCGCCTTTGACAACAATCTTCGTGTCAGCAGCGGTTGCACCTGCATTCCCGCTGATTTCAAAATACTTACCAAGAGTTGAGGTTACATTTCCTTCGTATACGTGAAGGTCGCCAATCTGTGCCGCAGTTTTTCCTGCAAATGCATCGGGAGATACATTGTCCGCCTCAAGATAGAGTGCTGGCGGGTTCTTCATGGTAATAGTTACGGTTTCCATGGTCCACACCTACACCTGTGTTGCATCAACTTCGAGCGCATACGGGTTGGGGACAAAGTGGTGTCCGAGCGCTTCGTAGTTCGCCTGTGTCATGCTGTAATATTTCAGGAATTTTTCGTTGATATCACGCATGACCTGCGGGTTATCCTTCACTTTTGCATTCACCCAGAGCGTACGCTTGTTGCCGTTGCTGATCAGTTCTCCGTTTGTGATGACCTCGACACCGCACTTGAAGACGTGCGCACAACGCGTGAACGCCTTTTCAATATCCTCAGGATTTGCCACCGGTTTGTCCGGGTTGAAGTTATAGACGGCAATATCGGCATCCATGCCCGGTTTCAGGCCACCGCACATACCGGAAAGTCCCAGTGATTTTGCCGGCCCGGCCCGGGTCATCTGGGCAAGCTCGTAAAGCGAGATCTCGCGGTCGAGTGTTCCGATGCTGGTTTGTGAAAGAACCTTGTCCTTGTGCTTGAACGCATTGATCTGTGCTTCACGGGCCTTGGCTGACATCAGCCACTTGATAACCCGCGGGTACCGGGTGAACGGTCCTGCGTTGGGGTGGTCGGTGGTGATGTAACAGCGCATCGGGTCTTTCATCATCAGGGCAATTTCAAGACCAATCGCCCACTGGATGGCACAGACCGAGATGCTCGGACTGTAGATATAGGGAACGACCCCGGATCCGGTCTCAACCTCCACATCGATGTTTGCCCATTTCAGGTGGTTAAGGCCGGTCAGGTGGTGCTCGAACGGACCGTCCGCGGTCATGGTCGTGGTCTCATCGAGGGTTACGTTGCCGGTGTCAATAGTGATATTCTTGTTCTTGTTGACATAGTCCGTGATCTCTTTTGCCTTGGACTCAAAGTCCCCCCAGTTGGTTCCGCCGTAGGAGTGGAACTGCGAATGGGTGAGGTGCATAACCTGTTCACGGCCGAACTTGTTCTTGGCCTTGTAGCCTTCGGCAAGTCTCAGCGTGTCGAGCGTGGTCTCATAACATCCCGGGTTGCCGAGGTTGTTCGGGTGGATGTGCATGGAATGAGGAAGGCCAAGGTATTCGTTTGCTTCAATCAGCCCCTTGATAATTTCAGCGGGAGTGATATCGAAATACGGGACAGGGTCATTGACCGACAGGCAGTTCAGCCCCCACGCCCATGCTTCGGTGCCACCTGGGTTCACAAGCTTGATTGCATATCCCTTTGTGACCCTGAGAAGCCACGCACAGTACGCTGCGGTATTCTCTATCTCCTGGTTTTTGAGATACTCCAGCACGAACCAGTTGTTCCCAAAAACCGGATATGCTCCCTCATCGATGATAGGGGTGTCGCGGATCTCCTCGTGCACGTGCCGGGAGAATAAGGGTGGCATTGCCGCTTCCATTGCGGTCGTGTATCCCATCTTGGCATACTCGTAACCGGTCTTAAAGGTGGTCGGGATGGATGCCCCGCCACCCATCCGCTCAATACCCTTGGTAGGCGTGCAGGTGAAGAGCTTGTCTTCAGGACGGTAGATCCTGCCCATGTTAATTTTCGGACCTGCGATGTGAGCGTGGATCTCCACGGCACCTGCCATGACGGTCTTCCCCTTGGCATCGATGACCTTTGCACCGGATCCGACCTTGTCGACAATTTTGCCATCCTTGATGGCTACGTCCGCTTTGTCCCCCCTGATGCCCTGGACCGGGTCAAATACGTTACCGTTCTTGATGATATATTCTGACATGATTATGCTACCCCCTTGAGTTGTCGTACCCGGTCGCGGACCTTAATGAGGAACTGCTCATCAGTAAGCATGCCCTCCGGTGGCTCAACGACCTTGCGGCAGTCGATAGGTACGTTGTCCATACGATAGCAGTTTCCGCCAACCTCCACACCGTTGAATGCCACTGGTACATGCAGTTTTGAGACACCTGTAGTTGGAGTGAGATGGGGATCGACGCACACGGAGGGTATGTGTGCGAATTGTTTGACAGCGCTGATGGGGAAGTGGGCGCCGGGATCGCTTCCTATAGTGAACATGGCATCCACTTCGCCGCGTACCAGCAGGTCAATAGTGCTGGTGTCGCCGGGGTTGTACCGTGCAAATCCCCTGGTTAAGTCCACGGCATAGGGGAACCCGAACTGCCATCCGAATACTTCACCGGAACCGGTTACATTATAATGACCCCTCATCGGCATGATTGAGAATTTTGTATACTCATTGAGGTCTTTTGTAACAGCAATTGCCGCATCGATGTTGTGGTTCTTGCCAAGCGACTGGGTCACACCCATACCGAAGAAAATGATCCCAAAACGGCCGCTCTTCATCATATCTGCGACTTCCCGGATCTTTTCCTTGGGGATACCCGCAACAACATCAGGGAGCCATTCTCCCTTGAAGGCAACGCGGAGTGCATCAAGCAGCTCATAGTCCATACCCTGTTCAACCTGCAGGTGAACATCGGCCATTTTTGCTGTATCGGTCACGCGGGGGTCAACGACTATCATTTTTCGGCTCATCTGCCCCTTGCTGGTGAAGAACCCGCGGGGGAAGATGGAGTACCGGGACATGTGCCGGGGATGAGCATGTGCCGGGTTGCAGCCCCAGAAGATGACACGATCTGCACGGTTCTTGATCTCGCCTAGGGTACATGACGGCAGTCCAATATCCTGGATGGCAATCAGTGAGGTGCCATGGCAGGTTGCTGCGGTATTGTCACAGCATGCACGGGTTATCTCGGCAATCTCGTTGCCAACGCTTTGCGCTTCGCAGTTGGTGGAGCTCCAGCCGAACATGAGGGGCTTTTTCGCTTTTGCCAGCATCTGGGCAGAATATTCGGCTGCCTCGTCATAACTGATCTCTTTCCATGTCCCGTCAGGCTGGTGCATCCTGGGCCGGGTAACACGATCCTTTGACTGGGAGTGCAGGAATTTTTCAGTGCCGATGACGCAGGCGTTGTATACCTCGAGAAGCTGTTTTCCGTCATCTGAGACAACAACTTCGACATCGTCGCAGAGTGTCCCGCAGAAAGGACATATGACGTCTGTTATGGTCTTGGTCATTTCATTTCACCCCGCATAGTTTCTGAACCAGTTCTATACCAAGCAGTATAGGTTCATTGATCGCTACGTCTATTTTCACCGGTACGCCTTTGAACGTCGGCATACCCGTTGAATAAGTATTCGGGTCAATAATAGAATTTGCCCAGGGGCCCATGGGGATGAATGCAAGGCCGGGGTGAGGACCCTGGGTGGTCTCGACTGCTTTCACGACAACGTTGCCGTAATCGCTCGTCACCCTGACGTTAGTATTTTTCCATGCCCCAAGTTTTTTCAGATCTGATGGATCAAGTTCGATGATACCGGCTGCAGTGCGATAGGCGGGTTTCTCCTTACCGCCTTCGATAGCAACCCCCTGCTGGATGCTCCGACCTGAAATCAGGTTTACTTGTATCGTTGCCACGATATATACCTCCTATAACGAAAATAATTCGTGAAATTATGTATTCCATCTCCCTGACATTAACTCCACTATCGTGACAGATCCACTGGTGCGCCTGACAGAAAAGTGGTTGGGAGGATACTAATTTCACGCTTTGTTCTCCCTTATTTATTTAACTCCTTGATGGGGCTTGGTCCGAGCTCGTTGATTGTTTTCACTACATCAGTGATGACTGCACCCCACTTTGCGCCTTCTGACGCTGACACAAATGTCATCCTGAAGCGACGGTCATCAAGACCGATACTCTTCATGAGTCGCTTGACCATGAACATACGCTTTGCGCCCTTGAAGTTGCCTTCTAGGTAATGGCAGTCACCGAAGTGGCAACCGGAGACAAGCACACCATCTGCGCCGTCGGCAAAGGCCTTGAGCACGAACAATGCGTCAACACGACCCGTGCACATGACACGGATTACCCGGACATCCGGGGGGTACTGGATACGGCCGCCTCCGGCAAGGTCAGCACCGGCATACGAGCACCAGTTACAGAGAATACCGAGTATTTGGGGTTTCCACTCGCCCGGCTCACGTTTTGGAGCAGGGTTTTCAGGTGGTGCTGACATTTACTGCTCACCTCCGAGCAGGAACGCATCGATCTGCGCCACGATCTGCGGGGTGGCAAAGTGGTTCATCCATATTGCTCCGCCGGGACAGAATCCTCCGCAGGTCCCGCAACCCTTGCATTTGGCTTCGGTGACCTGCATAACCTTGCGTCCCTCCTTTTCGACAAGTGCCAGCGCACTGAACGGGCAGAGGTTAACGCACATGCCGCAGCCAGCGCATCTCTCTTCAATGCACATGGCAAAGTACGGTTCAAGCTCAACCTCTCCCTTGTGGATAGGGATGCTTGCCGCGGATGCTGCACCTTCAGCAGATGCAACGGTATCTGGGATATCCTTGGGTCCCTGGCAGACACCGGCAAGGAAAACACCCGCTGTTGTCGTTCCACAGGGGTTAAGCTTCGGGTGGGCTTCTAAGAGCCAGCCGTCCATCGAACAGGATACACCGAAGAGCTTGCGGGTCCTGTTTGTGTCCTCCATCGGTTGTACAGCCGCTGCTAGTACGACAAGGTCAACTTCCATGTCAACCGGGCGGTTCAGCAGGGTATCATCGGCATAGACATGAAGGTTCTTGGTGGCCGGGTCCTCGAGGATGTTTGCAACACGTCCGCGGATGAATTTGCCTCCCTCATCCTGGATGCGGTAATAGAACTCTTCATACATCTTACCGAACGAGCGTATATCCATGTAGAAGAGATACGGAATGCATCCTGGGATCTTTTCAATGATCTGGTGGGCATGTTTCAGGGAATACATGCAGCAGAACCGGGAACAATACGGTTTGCCGTTTCCGGTATTATCCCGGGAACCGGCGCAGAGCACAAATGCGACTTTCTTGGGAGTCTCCCCATCGCTGGGGCGGATAAGATGACCGCCGGTCGGGCCTGATGCACAGATAAGCCGCTCGAACTCAAGGCTCGTGACAACATTTTCATATTTCTTGTATCCCCATTCTGTTTTCTTCTCGACCGGGAAGATGTCAAACCCTGTTGCGAGAATTGCGGTCCCTACTTTGACCTTGACAAATTCGTCCTTTGCCTCAAGATCAATAGCTTTCTTTTCACCGCATGACGTCACACACAGCCCGCATTTGATGCAGGAGTTGAAATCGATCGTGTAGAGAAGGGGTACTACCTGCGGGTGGTTGATATAAATTGCCTTGCGGGGTTTCATGCCCACTTCGAATTCGTTGGGCTTGACCACCGGGCAGACAACTTCACAGTCACCACAGCCGTTACAGCCGCCACCGACAATGCCGCGTGCTTCACCCTCTGCCATGGTGATTACACCGCGTGCCTTCTTGCGGATGGTGACGTCAAAGTTACCAATGTAACCCTCGACTGCATCAACTTCTGAGTAGGTCATCAGCTCGATATTCGGGGCCCTGCCAACATCGACCATCTTGGGTGTTAAGATACACTGTGAACAGTCAAGGGTCGGGAATGTCTTGTCCAGCTGGGACATACGCCCGCCAATGCTGGGTGTTGACTCAACCAGGTAGGTTTTGATCCCTGCATTTGCGAGATCGAGCGCTGCCTGCATGCCGGCGACACCGGCTCCCACTACCATCGCCGCGTGTTCAACCTGAACTGCTTTCGGGAACAGGTCCTGCAGGAGTGATGCCTTTGCAACAGCAATGCGGATCGCGTCCTTTGCCTTCTCGGTTGACCCTTCCTGGTCATGCATATGCACCCACGAGTTCTGCTCGCGGATGTTTGCCATTTCAAACCGGAACGGGTTCAGGCCGCCTTCCTTGGTTGCCGTCCTGAATGTTGGTTCGTGGAGACGTGGTGAACATGCAGCGACAACAACACCGGTGAGTTTTTGTTCCTTGATTGCCTTGTTAATCACACCCTGCCCGGGCATCGAGCACATATACTTGTAGTTGTCAACATAGGCGACATTCGGAATGGTTTTTGCATATTCCTGAACGGCAGGGATATCCATCGAACCGGCAATGTTTGTACCACAGTGGCAGATGAAGACTCCGATTCGGGCTTCCTGTTTTGTGGTGCTTCCGACTGGTGCGGGTGCCTGCTTTTTCGTTTCCTGTTTTGCGGGAGCTTCGTGCTTTGTTTCCTTCTTTGCTTCCGTCTTCTTTGCAGTTGTTTTCTTCTTTTCAGCCATTGGTCCCACCTCACAGCACCTTCTGCAGGAACGGTTCACAGCTGATTCCATGGAGATCCAGCCCGAGGTCCTGCGGACTCATTCCCTGTGCCAGTCCGAGCAGTTCAGCAAAGTGCAGTACGGGTAAATCGTATGACACGCCAAACTTCTCCTTAATCTCAATCTGACCGCGGTCAAACTGGAGCTGGCAGAACGGGCAGATATCTGTTAAAGCATCTACCTTCACTTCTTTCAGGTTAATCAGCTTATCGTTGGTAATATCCAGCGAATGGACAATATCGTACCCACGGACACCGCCCCCGGCACCGCAGCATTGCATCTTGTTACGGTACTCGACAGGAGTAGCACCCAAGGCGGCGACCAGCTCTTCCATCCATGACGGGTGCTCCGTGTTGAGCATTACTTCCTTCTCAAATTCCCTGTCCTTGTGGGGTTTGGTCAGGTGGCACCCATAGTGTACAGCGATGCGTGCACCCGTGAGCGGGTTGGTCACGCTGTTGCGGACCTTGTCGACACCGATGAACTTGTCATTGTAGAGAAGTTCCGCGGTGTGGTAGACGTTGATGGTGCCCTTGTACTCCATATCGATCTCTTTTAAAACTTCGTTGACACCGTCACGGAGGTCCTTGTTGTGCTTGAGCTTGTGGTTGACCTCCCAGATCGACTTGTAGCAGCCATTGCAGACGAGGGCAATATCCATCTTCATCTGCTCTGCAAGGACAAGGTTACGGGCTGCCATTGCATAGAACACGGTGAGATCGATTGATCCAAATGCACCTGGTGCGGGGCAGCAGCTTGCACCCTTGAGGGGAACCAGCTCGACGCCGAGTTTTTTCATGGCCTTGATAGAGGCAGATTCTACGCCGGGGTACCGGTTAGGGGCAATGCAGCCAAGATAAAAAGCGAACTTATGTTGTGCTTCTGACATGGTATCTTACCCCTCCCTTTCCTTGACGATTCGGTCGGCATTTGCCTTGAGCTTATAGTGGTCAATGATTTTCCTGATACCGGGCATATATTCCGGATACATGTGAGTGGTCGGCGGGTCACGGGTAAGTCCGAGTCTCTCCCGAGCTGCCCTGTTAACATCGTTGTTCGGCACACCATGTCCTGAGCTATAAATCGCCTGGACGGTCTTGAGGAAGTTCACCGGTATGATATCTCTCTTGAATGCGAGATTCCTCATTGCCATAATGACATCAGTTGGTGCGATATCCCGCGGGCAGCGGTCAGTGCAACTATAACAGGTAGTACAGAGCCAGAGATCGGGATCGGTTAATGATTCATTCTCGAGCCCGAGAACCGCTCTTCTCATAAATTTTCTGATGCGGTAGGTGCTGCGGGGAGCTGATGGGCACGAGCCGGTGCAGGTTCCGCACTGGTAGCACATGTGGGCGATAGTGCGTGAGATTCCTTTCACGTTTTTCGTGAATTCCGGGTTTGAGTCCTCGCTGTAGTATCTTTGGTCGTGGAGTTTTTTCTCAAGCGCTTCCGGGTAGCCTTTCGTTCTTACCATAATGCTCACGCCTTCTCCATTTGTTTGAGGTTGACCTGTCCGGTTATCTCTTCTTTCACTTTCGATGTTCTTCTGGTGAAGAGTTTCTCCTTTATCTTCTTGAACAGGTCAGTCTCTGTTCCTTTCATACGAACGCCGGTCCTCTGCAAAACGATAATATCTTCACCGGGGCATGCGTTGACACAGGCACCGCACAATATACAATAGTCCTTGTTGACGGCAATAGTCGGTTCAATCTCATGCTTCATTTCTGCTGCAGGCTTTGCAGACGGAAGATAAATCGCATTTGCCGGGCAGATTTCAACACAGGTCGAACAGCCACCCGGGCATTTCTCGGCGTGGAACTCGATATCCCCTTCAAAAATCTTTTCAACCGTTATTGCCTCGGGGGGGCAGTTCCGTGAACACCAGGTGCAGGTGCAGCAGTTGTCCTGGATAATGCTGACCTTACCCTCAATTTTATCACTGATAACCTCGCGTTCGACGGTGATGCATTCTTCCGGACAAGCTTCGACACACACCTTGCAGGCATCACATTTGGTCTCGTCCCAGGGGAGCCCGGTATTCGGGTCAGCGACTGTCTCGACCTTTCCGGTTTCTGCGGTGAACTCCTTGTGTTTGACCGTGATTGCCGGACAGAGTGCACCACAAATACCGCAGAGCGAACATTTTTCCATATCAACTTTAAAGGTCGTTTTGGTTTTAAGTGCCGTCTGGCGGTCTTTTGCACCGGTAACCGGTCCCTTATAGGTTCCTTCGTAGGCAGGGACGTTCCGGTCGATAGCATCTCGTGGGCAGACCTCTTCGCAGATCGTACACTTGACGCATTTCTCGTCGTCAATCTCCGCTTTCATATCATATTGCGGGAACCCTTCCTTTTCTATGATAGGGAGTTTCTCCTGTCCATCCACTTTCAGGGTCAATGCATTGAACGGGCACATGATGACGCAGACGCCACAGTACGAGCACTTGACCTCGTCGACGTCAACAGGGGCAGCGTAATTGATGGCGCCACGCCTTGATGCACCGACAAGTCCGAGAACTATTGCATCCTCGGGACAAGACTCGACACAAATACCGCATCCTGTGCAGGTCTCTACATTGAGAATAAGGTTGTTCACGCTCTGGAGGAGCTTCTGCTCCATCACAACGTTGACACCATCCTTCTTTTTTGAAAATTTTGGAAACAATGCCATGAATTAACCCTCAATGCTATTCCTTTATTGCACCTTTGCCACTGATCTCGATTCCCAGGGGCCTGCCAGCTTGATAACATCGTGTGGGCATGCCTGGACACAGACACCGCATCCGGCGCAGAGCTCACCCTTGAAGTCAAGAACAACGGATTTTCCGTCCTTGACCTTGTAGATCTTATCTTTTGAAGAAGGATCTACAGTGTGAAGCTCTAATGCGTCCACAGGGCACGCGACGACACAATTGTTACAGCCGGTACAATTTTCCATGTTTATGTGCACTGCAAATGCCATTTTTTCACGCACCAGCTATGATCGATTACAAAATCGACTATCAAAAAGTGGTAGAAGAAAATAGATAAAGGTTCTGAAATTACACCCTCCAAAAAGCCCAATTTATTGAAGATTTTTAATTTTCGCATTTAAACTATTTAAATAGATTAATTAAAAACGTTTACCTAATTCACAAATTTCCATGCGCTTTGTAAAGTCGGGTTAAATTAGAAAATTTATTCAACCTACATCATGGTACCTTTGTGGTACCGGAGGTTATGTCTATGGAAATCAACGGGGTTACAATTGACAACACATACGCGGAAGCATTCCCGACCTGGGTCTGCCGTGTCATAATCACAGCAGTCACAAAGGAATGGGCAAAGAAAGCAGCAACAGAAGCGACCGGATTTGCAACATCGGCAATAGGATGCCCTTGTGAAGCAGGTATCGAAAGCTTTATTCCGGCAAGTGAGACTCCCGACGGGAGGCCGGGTGTTGCAATCCTCATCTGTGCAAGCAAGAAAAAACTTAAGGAACAGGTTGTTGAGCGCCTCGCAGAATGCGTCCTTACGGCACCGACGACAGCAGTTTTTAACGGGATCACCCACGCGGAGGAAAAGATCCCGGTCAAGCTTCACTTCTTCGGGGACGGTTATGAATACCAGAAGGAAGTTGGCGGAAGAAAGTGTTGGGTCATCCCCATTATGCAGGGTGAATACATTGGTGAAGAGGAGTTTGGTATAGTAAAGGGTGTCGCCGGCGGTAACTTCTTTGTCATGGGTGAGAACCAGATGGCGGCCCTCATGGGTGCACGGGCAGCAGTTGATGCGATTGACAAGGTTCCGGGTACTATCACGAGTTTTCCCGGGGGTATCGTGGCGAGCGGTTCAAAAGTTGGCAGCTTAAAATACAAGTTCATGGTCGCTTCGACCAACGAAAAATACTGCCCGACTCTGAGGGAAAAGGTTTCCGACAGCAAGATTCCGGCAGGAATCAAGGCAGTCTACGAGATCGTCATTGATGGTGTCGATGAAAAGAGCGTGGCAGCTGCAATGGGAGCCGGTATCAAGGCAGCAGCAATGGTACCGGGTGTTAAGTTTATCTCTGCCGGTAATTTTGGCGGAACTCTCGGACCATATAAGATTGAACTTCATAAAGTCCTCTAACTTTTTTTATTTGAAAATGATTGAGATAATCGATTATTATTTATATTTTTATTAACGATTCTTTTGTTAACGAAAATTTCGGTGATAATTTGGTTATCCTTACACCCGATGATGTGAAACAGCGATTCGGCCCGCTCTTTGCAAAAAAATTTCTTGTAATGGTGGATGAACGGGCTGGTATTGCAGAGATCATCGAACAATGTCTTGCAAGGGGTCCAATTGAGTGGGACGCGATGAACCGGTTCCGTGCCGGGGGTGCTGTGACAGGCTGCATTGTTGAGGGAACCTCGATGACTCTCCATGCGAAACTGGGACGCTTCCCGGTCAATTTCGGCGCAGCAGCACATGACATCGGGGGCCAGGCTCTCGAAGCAGTCGAAGTATCCGGCAACGAGGTAATCACTTCATGGAGCGGTATCGCGGGTGCCGGGGTTGGGGTTGCAGCATGCCTTCCCCAGGCTCCCGGAGTTCTCCGTTCTGAATATCCGACTGAGGACGATCTCAAAATTGGCGGGGCACGAACAAACCGGGTGCAAATTATCTCACCTAAGTATGAAAAGGTTTGTTTCGGCATTGATGATACGGATACCAAAACCGAAGGAGCAACATGGGTTATGGCACTCAAATGTGCCGAATCATGCAGGATTGAAGGCGTCGAATTCCTGAACATGCGTCTTGTTCAGCTCAACCCCAAAGTCCCCCAGAAAACTACAAACTGTGTCGCTTCTGCGCTTAACTTCGCAGTAAAAACGGAGAATGTTGTTGAACTCAAGGAATACGTGAGGGAATTTGTCGAAGAACATACTTTTTCTGGTGATACAGGGATCGCGTATTACCGTGGCATCAATTTCATGAGAGACTCTCCGGCATTCAAATGGGTGAAAACTGAGATTATGACTGTTGGTCAGACGGAGCGAGAAGCAAAGACGCTTGGGATCGAATTCCTTGACAATAACGCTAGGAAAGGAAGAATCGGAGCATTCGGTGCTGTATTATGGGGCAACAGGGGTATCGAAGCGGCGGGACTCTATGATGAACATCTCTGAACCTTATGTCATCCATTACCCACGGATTGTGGCGGTAGCACAAAAAGATGGCATGAGGGTGGAGCTCATCGAATTCTTTGAGTGTGTCGGCGGTGCAATGTGGTCGAAATGCCATTATGCCCAGAGTCCGATCGTTGAACAGGTTCGCTGCGTGGGGTCCACGATGAGGTACCTGCTGAAGGCCGGATCGGTCGATCTTGCCCTTGAAGGCTCCCGGTTTCCGGCAGGAATATCCACCTGCACGGTTGATGAGTCTGAAATCGCGATAAGCTATATCGGTATGGGTGGAGGCGGGGTAGGCGCTGCTGCATGCCGGTCTGATGCAGCAGGTGTCCTGCGGAGCAGGAGCGATGTATCCGGGGGCGGGAAAGTTGCCGGTTCCACGATCTGGCTGCCCCGCATGCAGCGGGTCCTGATTGGAGTCGATGATACCGATACGCCAGAAGAGGGTGCGACGTGGACGCTTGTCCATAATATTGCAAAAGCAGTGGTGGATGAACACTCCGTCTACCTGTCGCACACGATTGTCCAGCTGTACCCGGTACCGTACAGGACCAAGAACTGCGTCGGGCTTGTGGCAGAATTCGCGACGACAGACCTCGAAGGGCTTACTGCCAGGTTCCGCCAGCTCCTGGAACAGTATACCCTGTCCAAAAAAACCGGGATGGCTGTCTATACCGGCTTTACACCATCCCGTGATTTGCTTGCATTCGGGTGGAAGGTGAAAAGGGGTGAGATAGATCCACGTCTTTTGGAAAACTTACGGGATCCGGACCTCAGGATTATCATGGACCGGCGTGGTATTATCGGTGCTGTTGCTGCACTACCCTTTTATACGAACTATACAGAGGCGTTGGAACTATGCAGTGGAAAGACCTGAAAGCCCGGCTTCTGGCTGTTGGCCAGGCACGGTTGACGGGTGAACCGGCAGAACAGTATATTGCCCGTTCTGCAGCAGGACCGGGTGCCGGAGGGATCGGCGCAGTTTTTTTTGCCATGGGAAGTCACCGTGTCAAGCTGGCGATCAGCCCGTTAAGCAGCATCGAGATCGCACACCGTGGCAACGGGACTGCCGACCTGTTCTTTGAAGGACAGTGCATCTCCGGGCACCTGCTGGAACCCGGGTTCCACTGTCCTGACCAGGCCTTCATCACGGTGACCGGCAGCTGCATATTCAGGTGCCGGTACTGTTCGGTCCCCCGGATCGGGGGAAAACGCAAGACCATCGAAGAGATCATGAAAATGGTGGAGTCGGTACGCGACCGTGTCCATGCCATCTCCATAACAAGCGGTGTCCTCTCGACTATCGAAGAAGAGGAGACTTATGTATCTGAGGTCATACAACACCTCACCCCTTATAACCTGCCCATCGGTGTCTCCATTTATCCGACCGTAACGACACCCGATCGCCTGAAGGATCTCGGCGTTGCAGAAGTGAAATTCAATCTTGAAGCGGCGACCCCGGAACTCTTCTCTCAGATGTGCCCTGGTCTGGATTACGGGCTGCTCTGGCAGGTACTTGATCGTTCAGTGCACCTCTTCGGGAAAAACCGTGTCTTTTCCAATGTCATCGTCGGGCTGGGGGAGACCGATGAAGAGCTGGAAACCTGCATAAAAAAGCTGACATCGCTTGGGGTGATTCCTGTGCTGCGCCCGCTCAACCCGGTTGCCGGGCTTGCAGGAACGCCCCGCCCGTCCGCTGAACGGTTAAAGAAAATCTTTGCGATCCATGAACGGGCCCTTGCTGCAGCCGCCCTTGAACCCCGGCTGGCAATGACGATGTGCACTAACTGTGCCGGTTGCGATCTCGTTCCGGGGAGGGATGCATGAAAGGTGTCGAGGCCATAGCAGAAGCCATCTGCCTGTATACGGACCGGCAGTATACCGTACCCGGGTTCCCGGTCACGGGTCTCGGGGAACTGACAAAAGCGGAAATGGTGATAAACGAGAAGACTGCGCTTGAATACGCGCTGGGGGACTCACTTTCCAAAAAGAGGGCTGCGGTTATTATCAAGAATGTCGGGATAAATGCCTGTGCAGATCCCCTTCTCCAGGCGGTTGCCCAGGGTCTGGTTTCCGGCATTGTCCTTGTTGCCGGTGACGACCCGGATGCACGTGCGTCACAGACGGCGCAGGATTCGCGGTATTACGGGGAACTTGCAGAACTTCCGGTTATCGAACCCGATACCACCAGCTGCTACACGGGTGTGGAAACAGCCCTGGAGGCATCAGAAAAGTTCTCCCGCGTAGCGCTTCTCCGCCTCACTCCCCAGCTCCTGGATGCGCAGGTGGATAACAACCCGGTTCCCCGGAAAGACGGGAAAGGACGATTGTCGGAACGGACCTGGACCATGAACGGGCGGGTAACAGCCGCAGAAGAATTATACCGGACGATGTTTTCCTGGTCGAACACCTCGCTGCTGAATACGTGGGCAGGAGAACCGGCCGGAGCCGGGGCAGCAAAGGGCAGGACCCGGATCATAACCGTTCATCCCCTCCCGGAGCAGGCAGCGGCTATCCGTACCGTGCATGAATACGGCAGGACTTTCGTCCGCGATCACCGGGGACTGCAGCCGCCGGTCCCGCAGAAACGCCCCCAGTCCGGGGAGGATAGGGGATATTACCGGACATTCTGCAGGGAATGCCCGTTCAGAACTATGATGGGTATCCTCCAGGAGCGGGACCTGAAGGTGATCTGCGATGCGGGTTGTTCAGTCCTTTCAATGACACCGCCCTATGAACTGGGCCTGGCAAGTTACGGTATGGGTGCAAGCATCGCCGTAGCCGCACGGAGCACCCGGGTCGCACTCATCGGGGATTATGCCCTGCTCCATTCCGGCCTGAATGCCCTGATCGATGTCTATGAAAAGGAGCTCCCGCTCCTGGGTATTGTCATGAAGAACAACTGCACGGCCATGACCGGGATGCAGCCGGTCTATGATCCGGTCCGGTACCTTTCCTTTGCAGAACCGGTTGTCTGCCGTGCAGATGATGAACGCACGCTGCGTGGGGAGATCGTGGTTCCGGACAGGCCACGCACGCTTGTTGTTGAAGGGATATGTCCGGAAGGGTGCAGCCATGAAACCGTGGAATATTGAAATATGTGATGTAACGCTGAGGGACGGCGAACAGACGCCGGGAGTCTCATTTTCCTGCCAGGAAAAAGTGGAGATTGCGCGGATGCTGGATACTATCGGTATTGAGTTAATCGAGGCAGGGTTTCCTGCTGTATCCCCGAATGAGAAGCAGTGCGTGAAGGCCATTGCGAACCTCGGGCTCGATGCCCGTGTCTGCGGGTTTGCCCGGGCACGGGAACCGGATGTTGCAACAGCAATTGACTGCGATGTGGACATGGTGAGTATCTTTATCCCGACATCCGAGCTGCATGTGCGCCTTAAATTCAAAAAACCCCGGGAGCAGGTGCTTGAGGATGCACTGGGGGTCATCGATTTCGCCACGGATCACGGGGTGCAGGTGCGGTTTGCAGCCGAGGATGCATCCCGGACTGATTTACCTTTCCTGAAAGAGGTTTACCGTCGTGCGTCAGAGCACGGTGCGGTGCTCCTGAGTTTTGCCGATACCGTTGGCTGCTTAATCCCGACCGAGATGCAGCGGATCATGACCGAACTGGTTGCATCGGCAGACAAGCCGCTCTGCGCCCACTGCCACAACGATATGGGCTGTGCTGTGGCAAACACGATCACCGCTGCCCAGGCCGGGGCTTTCCAGCTCCACACAACCGTGAACGGTATTGGTGAACGGGCGGGTAATGCATCGCTGGAAGAACTGCTTGTTGCGCTGCGGATGAAGGGGGGGATTGAGCGGTATGATCTCTCGCACCTCACAGAACTCTCCCGCATGGTCGAAAAATTCTCCGGCATCACCCTCCCGAGGAACAAACCCGTGACCGGCGAGCTAGCTTTCTCCCATGAGAGCGGTATCCATATCGCGGCAATTCTTGAAGATCCCGCCTCATACGAATACTTCCCTCCTGACATGGTGGGGAGCGAACGCAAATTCATCCTCGGGAAACATACGGGTAAAAAAGCCCTAGAACACGTTATGGGATCGCTCGGCTGCGAACTTACCGACAAGCAGGTCTGCCGGGTCCTTGACCTCGTAAAGGATCACTCAGAGCATAAATGCAACGTTACCCCGGATGTCCTGAAAAAACTGATCCGGAAAGCGCAACAGGAGAATGCTTGATGGGGACGCTATCAGAGCGGATTCTCAATGGCTCTACCGGTGAATATGTTGACTGCTGTGTTGACCGGGCATATGTCCATGACGGGACCGGGGTACTTACGCTCGAGGCATGGAAGAATATGGGAGGAAGGGGTATACAGGATGCGGCCCATCTCTATGTTCTTTTCGATCATATCGTCCCGGCAAACAACAGCACGACAGCAACACTCCAGCACGAGCTGCGGGAATTCGCCTGCAGTTCTTTCCTGCAATTCTCCGATATCGGTGGGGGCATCTGCCACCAGCTGATGAGTGAGGGCATCGTCCTGCCCGATGAAATTGTGGTTGGCGCTGATTCTCACACCTGCACGCTCGGGGCGTTCGGGGCATTTGCGACAGGGGTGGGGGCGACCGATATGGCGGCGATCTGGAAGACCGGGGAGACCTGGTTCCGGGTCCCGGAATCAATAGGCATCCACCTGTCAGGAACTCTCACGGGTTCGGCGGAGGCAAAAGATCTCGCCCTTACATACGTCAGCAGGCTCGGGATGGACGGGGCTTCCTACCAGTCGCTGGAATTTGTCGGAGAAGGCGCTGCCGCGATTCCTATTGACGGGCGGCTAACCCTGTGCAACCTTGCAGTGGAGACCGGGGCAAAGGCAGGAATGTTCTATGCAGATGACATAACTGTGCAGTACCTCGCAACAGCAGGGCACACGGTTCAGGCGCAGGAACCGGAGCCCTGCACGTACATTCGGGAGATCGACTTCGACCTTCCCGATATCGTCCCGGTTATAGCCGTGCCTCCCCGGGTGGATACGGTAAAACCGGTGTCTGATCTCGCAGGGCTGCATGTGGATCAGGTATTTGTAGGAACCTGCACAAACGGGCGGTATTCCGATCTTGCACGGTTTGCGCGGGTTGTAAAAGGAAGAAAAGTTGCAGTCCGCACCATCGTTGTTCCTGCCTCCCGGGCCGTGCTGGAAAAAGCGATCAGGAACGGCGTGCTAATGGATCTCGTGGAGGCGGGATGCTCCATCGGGACCCCAGGCTGTGGCCCCTGCCTGGGAGCTCATATGGGGGTCCTCGGTGAAGGGGAGGTCTGTCTGTCCACCGCAAACCGGAATTTCAGGAACCGGATGGGTGTGGGCGGGGAAATTTACCTGTCTTCAGTTGCAACAGCTGCGGCAAGTGCCCTTGAGGGAGAAATAACTGAGCCCGGGGTGTCCTGATGCAGGGAAAAGGGCGTGCTGTCTGCGTGGGTGCGGATATTGACACTGACCTTGTGATCGCAGGGCGCTACCTGCGGACAAAGGATCGCAGTATCTGGATCGCACACGTGTTCGAAGATCTCGATCCGTCGCTTGCCAGCCGACTGAATGGAGCCGTAATCGTGGCAGGAAAAAATTTCGGCTGCGGCTCGTCACGGGAACAGGCGGCGATCGCCATCCGGGAGGCCGGGGTAGTTGCAGTGGTTGCGCCGTCCTTTGCCCGGATATTTTTCCGGAACGCGATCAATATCGGTCTCCCGCTCATCGAATGCACCATAACCTGTAATGAGGGAAGCCCCGTGACGTTTGACCTCACCGAAGGGTGGGTTGAGGCAGAGGGAAAGAAGTATTCCACCCGCCCGCTTTCCGCAAAGATGCGGGAGATCCTTGCAGCAGGTGGCCTTGTTAACTACTGGAGGACTCACGGATGATCTTTCCCGGGCAATGCAAGGAGGTAGGGCATGCCTCGACAAAACCCTGCGGTGATCAGGTATATTTCCTGAGCCGCTACCTGGTGCGGGATACCGGTACCGGGTACGAGGTGCTGGAAATCACGTCGGATCCTGCAGGGAGCGGCATGATGCGTTCCATCGTGGCGTCAAAAGTGGTTGCATCTGCAGGGGAAACCTATCACTACCCAGAAAAGGTGCAGATCCATGACCGCACACGACTTATCGGGCTTGCGCTTGATACGGGATACCGCTGCACAATCTTTACCGGCCTTGACGAACACATGACGTTCGTGCTCGATCCCGATATATCCGGGCTGCTCAGGATACATGTCTATGACGTAACGCCTCCCCGTCCGAGCCTGTCAGCCTGTATCCGCGAGCTGGAGTCTGCCGGGCTCTTCGGGGAACTTTCCGTCATATTCTGTCATCACACACGCGATATTACGCAGGTGCAGGCGGATGTATACCCCTGCCGTGCCGCAGGGTATACCCGGACGCTCGATGCGGACCCGATGCAGGGAGGTGAACGGGTTGCCGGATGCCTGACCAGCTCGCAGTTCTTTACCCAGTGCTACGGTAAGGACTTTGTGCTTGAGAATATCTGCCCGCTGGAATCCGTGCGGGAGGAGCCGTTCATTGCCCGCTGCTGCCGCTCCGAACGGGAGGGATTGGGAATATCCGGGGGAAAGTGCGGCGTAGTTGTCCACTGGGGTGCCAGCCCGGCCCAAATCGCCCGTGCGGTGAATGAACTGGTGGTAAAATGGGGATTGAAATGACCCGGATCGCGATTGTTGAAGGAGACGGGATCGGCCATGAAGTGATCCCGGTAGCAAAAAATGTTCTCGAACTGCTCCATCCCGAATACGAATACTTTTCTGTTGATGTCGGGTACCACCGATGGGAACAGACCGGGTGTCCCTGTGCAGATCGCGATATCGCGGAACTGAAGACCGCTGATGCGATCCTGTTCGGGGCAATCACCACTCCCCCCATGAAGGATTACCAGAGCGTGGTGCTGCGGTTGAGAAAATCCCTCGATCTTTACGCAAACCTGCGGCCGGTGAAAGGCAACGGCTTTGACATCATGATCGTGAGGGAGAATACTGAAGGACTCTATTCGGGAATCGAGGAGATCGGCCCTGACCGGGCGACAACGCTCCGGGTCGTGACATGGAGAGGGACCGAGCGGATCGTCCGGTCAGCAATCCGTATTGCACGACAGCGGAACGGGATACTTACTGTCGGGCATAAGGCAAATGTACTCAAGTCCGATGTATTGTTCCGAGATATCTGTCTTGCCGAAGCGCAAGCTGCCGGGGTTTCCTGTAATGAGCGTTTTATCGATGCACTTGCGCTGGATATACTCCAGCACCCCTCCTCGTACGATGTGGTAGTCACGACAAATATTTTCGGGGATATTTTATCGGATGTGGCATCCTATCTTGTCGGGGGGCTGGGACTGGTACCAAGTGCCAATATCGGTGACCGCTATGCCCTGTTTGAGCCGGTGCACGGGAGTGCTCCGGATATTGCCGGAAAAAATGTCGCCAACCCGATTGCTACCCTGCGGAGTGCCGGCATGCTCCTTGCGTATTGCGGGGATGAAAAGGGATCGGACTGCATTGAAGCGGCGGTGCAGGCTGTGCTTGCGCAGGGAATCCGGACCCGGGATCTTGGAGGATCGGCAGGGACACGGGAGTTCGGGGAAGCGATAATCCGGGCACTTTTACAGAGGGAATGACATATGGCGGTATTTGCAAAGAATTCCGATGAAGGGTATATCCCGGTATCTCCGGGAATTTTCCGCAAGACGCTCGTATCCGGGGCACGCACGCTCCTGACGGAGTTCCGGTTAGAAAAAGGAGCTGAACTGCCGCTCCACTCCCATCCCCACGAGCAGACCGGCTACCTTGTCTCAGGCCGGATGGTCCTGACGATCGGAGACGAAGTAAATGAGATGCAGGAAGGGGACAGCTGGGTAATCCCGGGGAATGTAACGCACCGGGCAACGATCCTGGCCGATTCGGTGGCAGTCGAAATATTCTCCCCGGTAAGAGATGATTATCTCCAGAAATAATGGTTTTTTACCGGCTTACAAAACGGTTTGTTCCGGCTCATTCCTCCAGAGATATTTTGACTTTTACGGATACAGTGCAGGAGAGAGTTTTTTTCATCGTCAATGGGCGGATGTGGAAATCATCTGTTTAAAAAACTCTCCCTCAACAAGCTCCTTTTTTGTTCCGGGCATACCAACGCTCCTGCATGACTGTTGAATCTGATGCGGTGAAATCGGTTGCCGGGCTTATGGCGCTCTCGGCACGGACGGCGCCCAAGGCTGTCGGGCTGGACTCGATAAAAGTCGACGTGTTGACCGGCAAGGACCAGGACAGGCTCGCAAACCAGATGATAAAAACGGGAAAAGAGTTGAAAGTAGACTTTTTCCGGATCAACGGCGATCAGGTAAAGGTAAGCGATGCTACGCTCTTAATCGGGGTCGAGGGGCACAAGCCGCTTGGTGCCGACTGCGGCGGGTGCGGCTTTGCTACCTGTGCAGAGATGGCAAAAGCGGTAAAAGCGAAAAAAAACAAGAATGCACTCTACCCGGGCCCAAACTGTGTCCTGAAGATCACGGATCTCGGTATCGCTGTCGGGTCAGCGGTCAAGACTGCCGGCATCCACAACGCAGATAACAGGGTCATGTTCAGCGCCGGTGTCGTTGCCCTCCAGCTGGGTATGCTTAAAGGGTGCAGTGTCGCGTATGGCATCCCGCTCAAGGCATCCGGTAAGAACATCTTCTGGGACATGAAGTTCGCAGAACACTGACACTCATTTTTTAAAGTCAATGTCGTCTGGATTTTACTATCTTCTTTGTGGACATAGTGTCATCATGGCAGGATGCCCTGCATCGGTGTTTGTCGACAGTATCACGTTTCTCTGCCCATTGGATCAGGGGAAGCACAGCCTCACAGAGCTGTTTTCCGTCTTCGGTCAGGGAATACTCAACCCGTGGTGGTATCTCCGCAAATGATTCCCGGTGGATCAGGTTTTCTTTCTGGAGATCTTTTAACACATCTGCAAGGGTCTTGGGACTGATCCCGTCGAGCCTCTGCATGATGTCACTGAACCGGATCTTCTCTTGGTACCCGATGATGCTGATAATCAGGATGGCCCATTTTTTTGCTATGATATTGATTATTCCTTCAAGGGGGCACAGGCAGATGGAATGGCTGGTGTTTTCCATAGTTACTTCAAAACTATAAACTTGAAACTATTAATACTATTTAATCGATAGTAATTTGTCAGAGGAAAAATAGTAAGGAGTAAAGAGTATGTGCCATGTCTTAGCAGGAAAACAGGTATCGCAGATGAACAACCTTTGCGACTGTGGATGCAGCTGTCCGGCTACGCTCCCGATTGATGACGAGATCAGGTTATTGGAAGAACACAAAAAAATCCTTCGTGATCGGATTGAAATTATCGATAAGAAAATCACCGGCCTTAAGACTGTGAATGAATCATGAATGCCATACAGGTCGAACACTTATGTAAAAGATTTGGTACTGTAACTGCAGTGAACGATGTCAGTCTTACTGTCCGTGAAGGTGAGACCTTCGGATTTCTCGGCCCCAACGGGGCGGGAAAAACCACTACGATCCGGCTCCTGACCGGTGTCCTGACGCCGGATGCCGGATCCGTTCGTATTAACGGTATTGATATCCACCGCCACCCGCTTGATGCCAAGATGCAGATGGGGGTCATTCCGGAGAGCAGCACGGTCTATGGCGACCTCTCCGCGGAACAGAACCTGCACCTGAGCGCAAAAATGTATGGCATGCCCCGGGCAGTCCGGGAAAAGAGGATCGATGGGATCCTGTTGCAGCTGGGGTTGAACGAAAAAAGGCGCTTCCTGGTCCGGACATTCTCGAAAGGGATGAAACAGCGGGTGAGTATCGCGTGCGCCATCATTCACCTCCCCCGTGTCCTTATCCTCGATGAACCGACCAGCGGACTTGACGTCCAGAGCCGCAGGCTCGTGATCGAGACGATCCATCACATGAATGAACAGGGCAGTACGATCTTCCTCACGACCCACAACATCGAAGAGGCAAACACACTCTGCCAGACGGTCTGTATTATTAACAAGGGAAAGATCGTTGCACAGGATAGTCCCGAACGGCTCAAAAAAATGTTTGATACGACGCAGTCTGTCGAAGTTTCCTTTGACCGTACCGTAACCCGGGACCTGTTCGCGGCGGAAGGGATTTTGCGGGCAGAACCGTGCGGTGACAAGTGGCGGCTGTATACGGACAACCCGGATTGGATTTTAAAATATCTTGTCGGGTGTGCTGAACGCGAGTCCCTGGGCATTACGTCCCTGACGACATCAGGCCCGAGCCTTGAAGAGGCATTTGTGCACCTGACGGAGTGTGCATGATGGAGGTTCCGCTCTTCCTCCGCGGCATCCTCGTCATCACCGGGAAAAACATGAGGCTGTATTATACCAAGCCGCCCGTCCTGATGTTCGGGGTCCTGTTCCCGCTCTTCATGTTCTTTGCGTTCTTTGTCGGCCGCCACCTCGATCTGACCACATTCTTCCCGGCGTTTCTCGCCATGATGTTGTTTTTCACTGCGTCATCGGTTGGTCCCCTGATAACTCCCTGGGAAAAGCGGGAAAAGACCTACGAACGGCTCCTCTCGTACCCGGTGACCCAGGACAGCATCATCCTGGGAGATGTTACCGCGGGCGCGATATTCGGGATAGGTATCTCCCTGCTCGTATGGATAGCGAGTGCTTTGTTCATCCCGGTGGCGGTCATGAACACAGGATTATTTGTCCTCGCATTTATCCTTGGAACACTGTCCTGTGCTGCACTGGGTGTCCTGCTCGCTTCACCGGCAGCTGACAGCCCGCCCAATGTCATGATATTTTCAAACCTGATACGGTTTCCACTCATCTTTATTTCCGGGATATTTGTCCCCCTTGTGGATATGCAGGGCTGGGGACTCGCTCTCGCATATTGTTCGCCACTTACCTACCTGGTCGACCTGTTCAATGCGGCGATGTCCGGGAAATCAGCATTTTCTCCGTTTATTGACTGTGGTGTGCTCATCCTCGTCTCTGCCGGGTTTATCCTTGCTGCACGGGTCATCCAGAAACGAAATATGATGAAGGGAATGTAAGAAAAAGAATACATACAAACCGGAAAGACCGGGACGGGGCAATTCGCTTCTCACATTTACCTGAAAATCTTATCACGGAGAAAATACGGCTATATCAGGATAGTTCTCGATTTCATTCATCAGTCCTTTACATCTGTTGTTCCCGTTCAGGATCTTTCAGGGATCCTAAAGTAACCAATCCTATCTCGTCAATATTTACGCATAAGAATCCGCTCCCATAACGCTGAAACCCGGAAACGATTTTGGATAAACGATGTGCTGGTAAAACACGGAACCTGTTTTTACGAAGAACATGAGCCATCTCCCGATCGATAATATTCCAGGGAAGATACATTCTGGATGCTCATAGAGAGTGAATGTGGATTTCTTATTATGCACAACGCAACATTGATGTTTTATGGGAACGAGTGAAAGTTACCCTGTGCAGCAGGAAGGAAACAACTGGTGAAAAACCAGCATGAAAAGGTATGTGGAATAAAAATGAAACCAAAGAAGAGAACTGCCGCGCCGGCGACTGATGAACAACCCAGAATTACCGTAATAAAAGATGGCCCTTATCTCGTTACCGGCGGAATTCCACTTTCTGAAATGATTATCTCGAATGATAAGGAGGGGTATTCCTATGATTGGCATGAGGGAAAGAAATACCCGTTACAGGAAAATTACTCACTGTGCCGCTGCAGGAATGCAAAAACCCTGCCATTCTGCGATGGCACGCATATAAAAACCGGCTTTAACGGTACCGAAACAGCGGATAAAAAACCCTATTGTGATCATGCTGAACGCATAAAAGGACCAGCACTCAACCTCACGGATTTTATAGACATATGCGCCTCTGCCCGGTTTTGTGACCGGGCCGGCGGGATATGGAACCTGACCCGTCATTCTGATATCCCGGAGGCAAAGAGCATTGCCATAACCGAAGCGGGAAACTGCCCCTCGGGTCGTCTGGTTGTCTGGAATAAAAATACTCCTGATGCGATCGAGCCGGAATTCAAACCGTCCATCGGCCTGATCGAATATCCGGACAAAGCCGGGAGGGGTCCGATAGGCGTACGGGGCAGGATCCCGGTTGAATCTGCAGATGGTACGACATATGAAATCCGTAACCGTGTCACGCTCTGCCGGTGCGGCAGATCTGAAAACAAGCCATTTTGTGACAGCAGCCATCTTGAACTTATGGAAAAATAGCGCAGTAAGCCGTCCGCTATTTATTCTGGTCCGGTAAAATCATTCCTGCGTCATCCTTTATTTTTGAATTGACTGCAGGTATACAATCGTTCACTTCTTTTTTGGCTTAATGATGTTTTTCGTTAAATGCTCTGTTAATTTCTCCGGCTGATTTATAACTTCCTGCAATTTTTTCTTTTCATGTGACTCGGGGAGGAAAAGTTCCTCAAATTCCTTGTCTGAATGACAGACTTTTTTTGGTTTTGTTTCTTTTTTTTCCATAATCAGGTTCACCTCAAGTCCGCTGCACCATGCGCAGATTTAATTCCTCCTTGAAATAGTGCTTTTTCTTGATCCATACAAAACCATCCCTTTTCGATATCACCGCCACATCCACAGGTCCGCCAACGGTTTCAGCCTGCAGGGAAACCTTCCGTTTCAATGAGGTCAGGTTTACCAGGGATTCTGCCATCGCCGCAAGTTCGGTTTTCGGGAGCGATATGACCACGTTGATAATGGGGCCAGTGTTTGATGCGCGATAATTATCGATATATGTGGAAATCCGCGTAACAAGCTCTTCGCTTTGTGGCTGGAATTGGGCCTTCAGACTGGATTTTTCATCATCATTCATGGTTTCGATACTGTCCACGATCGCCTGAGGGTATTCCTGGAATATTTCTGACAGACTTTCCACCAGTGCATCGGTGAGCCGTGGGTCCAGGCCGGACATGAAGATATCGACCATATCCCGCTGTGCGAAGGGGATCACGTACGCACCGGTTTCAAGGGTAATTTTTTTATTCTCGATCTCTTTGTATTTCAGGGCACCGGAAAGTCTCCCTTCTATCGTATAGGTGACAAGCGAGGGGAAGATCTCTTTTCCCCCGAATCCTGCAATCACGATACCGGAAAAATTCTGGGATACCGGATCAAGGGGCCCGGCAAATTTTCCAAAAAACAAAAAGGGTATTTCCTTTAATTGTGCCCGTGCCCGGTCCGGTATCGGGAGTTGCTCGAGCACCTCGGAAATCACCCTTGTTGTAATTTCATCATAGGATGTGCTGAGTTCCTTCAGGCGGGATTGATCAATACCCGTAACAGACTCGGCACTCGTGATTTGTGTATATATTTCATTGATCTTTTCAGCGACGATATCACCTATCTGGTCTTCGGAGATCACACCCTGGACCCGTATAATCTCTAATGAATTCTGCTGGAAGATCTGTCTGAAGGATTGGTAATAACTGTAGATCAGGGAAGTAAAATACTGCTTTTCAATATCAGCAGTTATTAATTCCTGTTCGCTTTTCAAAAAACCAAGGAACCGGTCGGCGTAGTCTGCAAGTGCCGGGAGTGGAGCAGGGCCCAGGGAGTCTCCAAACCTGGTAATGAGAGGTTCCCACGGAATCCCTAAAAAAGCAGCGTTGTTGTATATCATGAACGCTACCGTGTGGTTGCGGGAGAGCCCGAAGATTTTATTTGCCGATGTGAAGATCTTTTGTGGATTTTCAGCCGGCCCGGTAACCAGGCTGACGGCACTGTCCGCGGCGAGTGCTACCGCCTCTTTGTTCATGATCACAATTTCTGCAGTCATACGAAGAAATCAGGTTACTATGACCGTTGCCTTCATCGATGGGTGGATGGAGCAATGGTACGGATAGGTTCCGGGAGTATCGAAGGTAAATGAATACCTCGCATCTTTCGCTAAAGAATTGCTCGTGAATAATGCTCCCTGAGCGATTGATCCCTGGGCATCGTTAACGATCTGGTGGTTTGCAGTGTCCTGGTTGACCCATGTTACCGTCGTTCCCTTGGGGACCGTAATGCTCGCGGGATTAAATGCAAAGTTCTGGATATTGACCATCGTTGCTCCCGGGACCTGTGTCTGTGTGGTTGCGGGGGGTGGGGATGACGGACTGTTACTGGTGCATCCGCATACAACGATGAATGTTACAAGAACAACTATCAGGATTGCCCGGTGAACGGGTTTTGGTGTGCATCTCATTCAAATCACTCCGGGATCTCCTCTTGCCCGAAAAGCATAAAAGGATTTGCGTAGAGGATCAAAAATTTGTGCATGTTACTCGCTCTCTGTAAATCTGAATTCAATGGGCTGCACTATACCCCATATGTTAATAGTATGTCCGGTATAATGGAAGAGCCGGGGACAGGAGGATGATCAGGTTAAAACGGGTGTATGAACCTCCCGATGCGGCAGACGGGTATCGGATACTCGTCGAGCGACTCTGGCCGAGGGGAATTTCAAAAGAACATGCAAAAGTCGATCGGTGGGTCAAAGAAGCGGGAGCCAGTCCCGGACTCCGTACGTGGTTTGGTCATGACCCTCTGAAATGGGTGGAGTTTTGTCAGAGATATTTTGGAGAGATTCGATCGCGTCCGGCAGTGATTAAGGAGCTCAAGGATGTGATCCGTGCACATGACACGGTGACGTTTCTGTTTGCAGCACATGATGATGAACACAATAATGCTGTGGCGTTAAAAGAATTCCTGGAAAAAGAACACTAAGCCCATCAATTTGAGTCTCTGATGCCATTTTTTTACCTCATTAATGATCCGGTCAAGCCGGCCAGTTCCTGTCACTTTTGCTGCCAATGAGAATCTTTCCTGTTATAATTTTGTCCGGGAAGAGTGGGGGTATCGTTAGATATTTTCCTAAAGGAAGCACGAGAAATTTTAAGATTTGAAATGATAATGGGACAGGATGCCACCGGCAATGAATTATTTAAAAATATTCTCAAGTGGTTAAAGGCAGGTTAAAGAAACTTCAGGACAGCTTTTCTTTTTTATTGAGATAATAGACAACAATTCCAACTGCTAAAAAGACGCAGGCCGTCATCACTGCGTTGACATTCAGGTAAAACGCAAGGATGATACAGCTGATGATGGCAAATAAGGGAGTGTAAGGATAAAAGGGAACCTTAAAGCCCCGTTTGACATCCGGCATGGTCTTGCGGAGCCGGAGTAAACTGAGGTTGATAAAAAAGAAGGTGAGTAGCGTCCCGAAATTAAAAATGGAGGCGAGCCAGTCAAGGTTTCCCCCGGTCGCAAGAACAATCCCACTGATGACAAACCCACATAAGAGGAGGGTGAAAACCGGGACACTCTGGCGTGAAATGGTTGACAGAACTTTTGGTAGGACACCGTTGCGGGCCATGGCAAAAAGTGCCCGTGAACCCCCCATGATGGAGGCCATGATGACCGATGTCGTGGCAAAAAGTGCAGATATTGCCACAAATTGCAGGATGAAAATATTATCCGTGACCGTCTTTAAGGCAAATTCGAGAGGTGCGCTGGAGGACCCGAGAGATTCCCAGTTCACAATCCCGACAGCCACTATAGAAACACCGATGTAAATCAGTGTACAGACCGCAAATGCGAATAAGATTGCCCGGGGAACATTTTTTTCCGGATCTTTTATTTCTTCCGCCATGACGGCAATGGTATTGAACCCGATAAAGGCAAAGAATATGATAGCCGCTCCTGACATCACACCGGAAAATCCCCGGGGAAAAAACGGATGATAATTTGTATAGCTGCCACTGGTGAGCAGGGCGAATGCGCCGATGGCGATAAATGTCAGCAGCGCCAGAATTTTGAGGGCGACTAAAAGATTGTTGGTCCAGGACGCTTCCTGTATACCTTTCAGGTTTAAAAGCATGAGAACAAGGGGCCACAGGGTTGCGACAAAGACGATCGTCCCCGTTGTTGCCGGGATACCGACAAAATAGGTAAAATAGGCGGCAAATCCAACACTGACTGCACTGGCACCGACAATGTAATCAAACGATTTCATCCAGCCGACAACAAAACCCGGAAATGCCCCGAATGCTTTTGTCGTGTAAATATAACTGCCCCCGGATTCAAGGATGAATGACGACAGTTCAGCGGTTGAAAGGCCCGTGAGAAGGGCGACAAACCCGGCAATAATAAATGAGAGGATAACTGCTGGCCCGGCAATTCCTGATGCAACCCCGATAAGGACAAAAATTCCGGTACCAATAATCGCACCAATACCTATTCCCGTGGCTCCCCAGAAACCCAGAGAACGGTTCAATTCAGCCATTTTGGTGTCTCCGTTATCCTCCGTTCATAAAGTATTCCTTGATGTATCCAGACTGTTACTCATACATTGGTCCTGGTTCGGATAACGCTCCGGGAGTGGTATGGTCGAGGTCCATTTTTTTGCATTTTCAGGAACCATCTATAAGCCCATCCGGGATTGATGGATTGATAATCATGTATGGGTGTATTGTTCTCTGTTCATGATTTTCATGTCGTGAAACAGGTGTACTTTTCGCGAACATTAATAATGAACAATAAAAGAATGTTTCCTCAAAAATCATATTTTGAAACAAAGTATGAAATTACGAATCGTTTTTCATATCATTGAGGAAGAAGATACGTCCGATAGGAATAAATGGACTGTTGTTATATTTTTTGAAAAATGGCCATATGCATAAATTCCTCCGAAACGAGCACATTCGATAGTTATCAGGAAAAAGAGCCATGACTGATCGCCTGTTCCGCTACTGTAAAGGGGATTTCGGGAAGATCCCCGTTCGCGTCATCCATATGGATCTTATCTTTGACGTCTTTGACGACAAAACAAAAGTACTATCCGATTTATATGCTGAATCCCGCGACAGTCCCCTTTCGGAAATTGTTCTGAATGCAAAAAATCTTGAAATCATTGCCGTGAGTTGTCCGGGACACGAATGTTCACCCATGTACGATGATGCCGGAAGTAAGCTGACGATCCGGTTTAACGATCCGGTTTTACCACAAACCCGTTTTACTGTTCATACAGAAACAATCTGCCGCCCGACAAAAAATATTCTTGAGGGTTTGTATTACGATGAAACTCCCCCGGGTGCACCGCCCCAGCAGATTACCCAGTGCCAGCAGTGGGGTTTCCAGCGCCTGGTCCCGTGTATCGATGATATGACGGCAAAGTGCACGTATACCACGACGATCATTGCTGACGAACGATATACAAACCTGATAACCAACGGGAATGTGGTTGCCCCGCGCCAGCCTGCCGGGGCTGGCAGGGTAAAAATTACGTATGAAAATGGTATCACGCCGATGGCCCCGTACCTGTTCTTTCTCGGGTGCGGGACCTATGCAACCTTCAGCCAGGAATGCGAATACCCGGATGGGCGGCGGTGCACCCTCGAGCTGTTAGTTCCCCCGGAATCCGATCCCCGGATAGCAGGACAGGCCCTCGACATCCTTCACGATGCCGTCCTCTGGGTGAATCTCTTTACCGGCCCGGGCAGGTATGACCGGGAGTCAGCACGGGAACGACTGTACCTGCTGATACGGGGTCTGGAACGCATCAAAAAGAGGAGTCCGCACCATCCGCAACTAGAGTCGATACGCACAGAACTCAAAAATCTTATCCAACAGATTGTCCCCGGTTATGAATATACCGGGATGACCTATCGGGAGATCGGCATGCAGAATTCGGATTTCGGGGGAATGGAAAATGTGGGTAACACGACCGTTACCACAAACCGTATCATGCCATTTCCTGCCATGACTGATCCCGCGTACGAGTATCTTGTTAAAGTAAAAGTGCATGAGTTTTATCACAACCTCAATGGCTCGGAAGTGACCGGCTGGTCGCCGTTTGAGATCTGGCTCAACGAAGCAGTTACCGTTCATACAGAGAACCAGTACCACGCATTTCATTTCGGGGAAGATTATTCCCGGCTCCAAACGGTTCTTGCATTACTGGCACCCGGGAACGGGACACTCGAACTTGACAGCGGAGCTGCATCCCTGCCTGTCGAACCGGACGGGTTCGATGATCCCAACGAGCTCATCACGGATATCACCTACATGAAAGCCCCGGAATTTGTGAGAATGATCGAGACTCTCATGGGAAAAGAGACGTTTGTAAAGGGTCTGGATCTCTACCACCGCAGGTACCGGCATGGAAATGCGACCCGTGACCAGTGGGTGCAGGCAATGGAAGAGGCATCCGGACAACATTTCGCCCCTATGGCAGACGGGTGGCTTAAGCAGACCGGTTTTCCGACGCTCTCGGTACATGCATCTTACAACAGCGACCGCCATGTGACTTCCCTGCATCTCCGGCAGGAGGGGAATAGCCCGGAAAAACACTGGATCTTCCCGGTCAGGATCGCGTTAGTCGATGCATCGGGAAATGATATCACTGAGGTTCTTTTTCATGTTGAAAAAAAAGAAGGATCCCTCGAACTCAGTTCACCGGAACCTCCTGCGTTCATTTCCCTGAACCGGGGGTATTCATTCTACGGAAAAGTCAACTACGATGCACCGTTAAGGGAACTGTACCTGCAGGCTGAACGGGACACGGACCTTGTCAACCGCTGCCTCGCGTTTATGACTATCATGGATCGGGAAAAACTCAAAATGCTCAACGATCCGTCTGCCCGCCCTGACCTGGAATGTATCGACCTCTATTTCAGGCTCCTATCCGACCGCGACCTGATGATGCAGGGGGGCGGGCAGTTTTTAACCGTGTTCGAATCCGTACCGGATAAAAAATATGCACACCGTTACCAGGCCCTCTATGATGTCCGCGAGAGAATACTGCAGTCCATTGCGACACGACATAAAACAGACCTGCGTGAACTCTACACTTCTGTGAATTTTCCGGATACCCGGCGTGATGCTCTGGACCAGGAACTCCTTGGCATAAAACGGAGGCAGATTAAAAATACTGCTCTTTTCGTACTCTCACGGCTTGATACTCCCGATATTCACCAGCTGATAAAGGATCAGTTCACCTGCTCATGTAGCGCGACGGATAAGCTGGTTGCCTTCAGCCTGTATATGGACAGTTCGGGAGGAGACCGGCCCGGTATTCTTGAATCTTTTGAACAGGAATCAAAGAAAAATCCTGTCAGCTGGGAGAATTTCCTGTCGGTTATTGCCGCAAACAGTAGTCCGGATATACTTGATCTCATCTCAAGGGTCGAGAAATCGGATGCGTTCCGGATAGAGCAGGCAAATGACCAGCGTGCGCTCTATGGCAGGTTTGCCCTGAACCGGAAAAAATCCCTCCAGACTGAACAGGGGCGCTCCTTTTTGGAAAAGACCTTACTCAGGCTGGCACCCATCAACGAGCACAGCACCGTATCGATGCTCAGGGTATTTGGAGCTCTTGATGCGATGGAAGTGGCAGACCAGATCCCGCTGGTCGGGATTCTCGCCCGGCTTCTCATCGATCTTGACCCGGAAAAAACACCGAGTGTCTATAATACTGCACGCCGTATACTGGTGGGGGCACCGTATGCAGTTCAGAAATATGAACAAAAACAAGGGAGAATACCGGCACTCCGGGCATGAGGCCTGAAGGATCGTATACGATAGAGGTATGGTATGATGAATGTGCATTTTTTTATGAAAAAAAATTTACTGGTGGAGCCAGTGGGCAAAATGAGATTAAGGGATGAAACTGTATGATCAACGCATTACCCCTTGAGAATTACCGGGCTTCCTATAAGCCTGAACAGGTGGAGTGTTCTACGACCGAGACATTGAAACCTACAGACGAGATTATCGGGCAGGACAGGGCGCAAAAAGCTCTCCGTTTTGGCCTTGAAATCCAGGAAAAAGGATTCAATATTTATGTTGCAGGGATGCCCGGTACCGGTAGAAAAACGGCAGTAAGGAAGCTTGTCCACGCACTGGCAAAGACCAAACCAAAAGCCGATGACTGGATCTATGTCAACAATTTTGCCAACCCGTACGAGCCCAATGCAATCCGGCTTCCCCCTGGTATGAGCAGCCAGCTGAAGGCAGATATGTCTGCTTTCATCGCAGAAACAAGAAGGGCATTACCAAGAGCTTTTGAGAGTGAGGACTATGCTGCAAAACGCCAGGAGGCTCTCGGGAAAATCGATACGGAACGAGAGGCAATCGTAGGGCAGGTCACTGAGAGAGCTGCAAAACAGGGCTTTACAATCCAGATGGGGCCTACAGGACTCATGGTTATCCCGGTGATCGAGGACAAACCGCTCACCCAGGAAGATTTTGAAGCGCTCCCCAGTGAGAAGAAGGCAGAGATACTCCAGAAGAGAGAAGCCCTTGATGCGGATCTGCGAAGCGGATTCCACCAATTGCGGGAACTCGATGCGAAAGGGATGGAGGTTGTCAGTAAGCTCAATAACGAGGTTGCTCTCTATGCCATCGGTCATCTCCTCGCCGGGCTTAAAGAAAAATACGGAAAGATCAGCGAGGTCATCCTGTATATTGACAGCGTCCAGAAGGATATCCTTGAAAATCTCGGTACATTCCTGGGATCGGGGCAGCAACAGCAACAGCAACAGCAACAACAGCAGCAGCAGGAGCAGGTCCCGCCACAGTTCCAACAGTGGCTCGCCAAGGACCTTGCTTTCAGGAAATATGAGATTAGCGTGGTGGTAGATAATTCCACCCTTGAAGGTGCCCCGGTCGTCTTTGAGGAGACCCCAAGCTACCAGAACCTCCTGGGGAAAGCAGAAAAGGAGGTTCAGTTCGGCATCGTGACGACTGACTTCATGATGATCCGCCCGGGTTCAGTCCATAAAGCGAACGGCGGGTACCTGGTAATCCCGGTTCTGGACCTCTTCAGGTATCCCCTTGCTTGGGACGGACTGAAATCAGCTCTTAAAACTGAAAAGGTCAAAATTGAGGAACCTGGAGAACAGGCCGGGCTCATCACAACGAGGGGACTCAAACCCCAGCCGATTCCCCTGAGCGTGAAGGTTATCCTGATCGGCACCCCCGATATCAACCAGATCCTGAACCAGGGAGACCCGGACTATCCCGAGCTCTTCAAGGTGAGAGCGGACTTTGACACCGTCATGGACCGGAATGAAGACAACGTCAGGAACTACGCTGCGTTCATCTGCACGCTCTGCAAACGGTTTAACCTGATCCATCTTGATAATACCGCGATAGCAAAAGTCGTAGAATACGGGTCCCGGCTCGCAGAAGACCAGAAAAAGCTCTCCACACGATTTTCAGGAGTCGCAGACCTTATCCGGGAGGCAAACTTCTACGCCACGCAGGAAAAAGCAAAGAATATTACAGTCAGGCATATCCAAGAGGCAGTCGAGGAGAAGATGTACCGCTCCAACCTGATCCAGCAGAAGATCCAGGAGTTCATCGAGCGGGGAGTCTACCTCATTGATACTGAGGGATCACAGGTCGGGCAGATCAACGGGCTTTCCGTGATGGAGCTCGGGGATTTTGCTTTTGGCAGACCCTCCCGGGTGACCGCCAGTGTTGCTGTGGGGCGGGGGGGGATTATCGACATCGAACGCCAGGCACAACTCGGCGGACCGACTCATACCAAGGGGGTCCTTATTCTTGGCGGCTACCTGGCCAACAAGTATGCTCAGGACAAGCCGCTCTCCCTGACTGCAAAACTCGTCTTCGAACAGAGTTACGGGGGAGTGGACGGCGACAGTGCATCGAGCACGGAACTCTATGCGATTCTCTCTGCCCTGTCAGGTCTGCCCCTCAAACAGTCCATCGCAGTTACCGGATCCGTGAACCAGCGGGGGGAAGTCCAGGCTATCGGGGGGGTAAACGAAAAGCTTGAAGGCTTTTTCGAACTATGCAAGGCCAAAGGCATGGCCGGGCACCAGGGAGCCATGATCCCGGCAAGCAATGTCCAGAATCTCATGCTGAAAGAAGAGCTCCTTGAAGCGGCAAAAGCGGGAAATTTTGCCATCTATCCTGTCAGGACCATCGATGAAGGCATCGAATTTCTCACCGGTGTACCTGCAGGGGAACGGCAACCTGACGGATCCTACAAGGAAGGAACGGTCAATTTTCTTGTCAACAGGAGGTTACAGGAGATGGCAGAAAAAATCAGGGAGTTCCAGGTCCCTCAGTGATAGTGTTTGTTTTACCTCAATGATCAATCAGACGCACTTTTCGGGACTGGAATCAAACTGCTTTTTGCGTTGCGGCCGGGATCGATAGGGACCCGGGCGCAGGTGTCGTTGGGAACGGGCCTTCCAGCCGGGGGCTCTCCCTGCAAAATCCTCTCTCTCTGCCGCTCCGGACACAGCCCATGGTGGTCAGCAGGACAATGACCCCCAGGAATGCGGGTAACCAGTACTTCACGCGTCTCAGGTAACCAGTCCTCGTGAGAAGGGGATTATAGCCTTGATCGCCATACAGGTTCTCCGGGAGCTGAGGAAGTATTAATCCAAGGCGGACTGTACCGGACATCAGGTATCATGACGGTTTTTATCTCCCTCATAAGGGGGATCAATGTCGGAATGCGGAAGCGGGTCGGGATGGCAGACCTGGTGCAGCTCTGCCAGTCCCTTGGTTTTACCAACGTGAGGACCTACCTCCGGAGCGGGAATGTGCTCTTCGAGTCGCCGCACGGGGACCCTGGACAGTTGTCAGCCATGATCGGTGAGAAGATGTCCCGGGAATTTGGTTTTCCAGTAAAGGTGATTCTGCGGACTTCGGAGGAGCTCCGGTGTATCATTGCCAATAACCCTCTTGCAAAGGAGGGTCTGGAAGCCGACAAACTCCATGTGGCGTTCCTGTCCGGTATTCCCCCTGAAGCGTTTCCGGAGAACATGATGAAAGGACACGATGGTCCGGACAGGTACGTGATCGCTGCCCGCGAGGTCTATCTTTCCTGCCCGGATGGTTACGGGAGGACGAAGTTCTCCACTTCCTTCTTTGAGAAGAAGCTGGGTGTCGCCGCGACAACGAGGAACTGGAAGACGGTAACCACGCTCGCCGGGATGGCGGAAGGATAACGGCTGAAAAAACACAATAGACTGCACCACAAGCCCGGAAAAAACACAATTATGGAAATAAATCATAATTTTGTGATAATTGTTCGCAAGGTTGTGCGCCGTGATGATGATGAAAGTTACCCCGTCTGATTTTAAAGGGAGTTACCAGGTATTTTAATTCCCGCGAACCTTTTACTTCACCACAAGCACCTTGCAGGGCGCAGAGCGTATGATCTCTTCCGCAACACTCCCCAGAAGCAGGCGCTCCAGCCCCTTTTTTCCCTGCGTGCTGATTACGATTAAACGATCTATGTGCAGAGTTCTGTTCATGCACACCTCCGGTCCACTCCTCATACCATGCTTCGGATTATATCGTCGCTGTTTTATCGTACTCAGTCTAACGCTCGGTGAATTGTTCGTGCCCGACCTCTCACTCAACCATCTGCCCCAGCCAGCGCTCACTTCAGGCAGCCATGATACCCTGTGCTGCCAAAACCACAGGAAACAGAGCTGGCCTTCCGCAACCTTCTTTATAGTCCGTGCCGAAAATGGATCACAGGCTGTATCATCATGGCGGAAGAAGAGTTCCCATTCATTCCAGTCGATCAGCTGATGGAAACACTGCACACATCACTACAGGGGCTCTCTTCCCGGGAAGTTGAATCACGGCGGGCATCCTATGGCCCAAATGCGGTGGTGCGGCAGAAGAAGCTGGCAGCCTTCAGACAGTTTGCCGCCCAGTTCAAAAACCCGCTTATCATAATCCTCTTTCTCGCAGCGGTCCTCTCCGTTTTTCTTGGTGAATTTGTCGATGCGATGATTATCATCGTGATTGTGGTCCTGAGCGTGTTTATTGACTTTTTCCAGGAGTACCGGGCAGAACGGGCAGTCGATCTCTTAAAGGAAAAAATCTCCACTACTGCCACCGTTATCAGGGACGGAGCCCGGCAGGACGTGCCATTATTGGAACTGGTCCCCGGGGACATCATTTCCCTTTCCGCCGGTGATATTGTGCCTGCGGATGCCCGTGTCATTCTTGCCCGGGATTTCTTTGTTGACCAGTCGGCACTGACCGGGGAATCGTTCCCGGTGGAAAAAACAGCTCAGATCCGGGCGGGTGATAACCAGGATCTCCAGCAATGGGGACAATACCTGTTCATGAGCTCTCCGGTAGTCTCCGGCAGTGCGACTGCAGCAGTAGTAAAAACCGGGATGTCGACCGAGTATGGGAAGATTGCAGAACGGCTGACCGCCCGGCCACCGGAGACGGAATTTGAACGAGGACTGAACCAGTTTTCATACCTTATCACCCGGATTATCTTCCTCCTTGTAATATTCGTATTTTTCACCAATGCCCTGTTTAAACATGGTGTACTAGATTCTCTCCTGTTTGCAGTTGCACTTGCAGTCGGCCTGACACCCGAGCTGCTCCCCATGATCCTGACGGTCAATCTCTCAAAAGGCGCACTCGCGATGTCAGAGAAAGGGGTCATCGTCAAGCACCTGGTCTCAATCCAGAACTTCGGAAGCATGGATATGCTCTGCACCGATAAGACCGGGACACTGACCGAGAACCGGATCACGCTGGTGTACCATGTAGATGCAGAGAGGAACACCAGTGACCAGGTACTGTTGTATTCGTACCTTAACAGTTATTACCAGACAGGACTGAAAAGTCCTCTCGATCAGGCAATTCTCCAGAAGAGCGGTGTGGAGATCGGGCAGTACCAGAAAATCGACGAAATCCCGTTTGATTTTATTCGTAAAAGGATATCCGTCGTAGTTGCAAAAAACCAGGATCGTATTCTGATCACCAAGGGGGCGCCCGAGGAGGTCCTGAAATTATGTACCCGTATTTCCCGGGGGGGTGTGCCGGAACCTTTTACCGGGGATTGGCATACGCGGGCTGTGGGTTTATACGAAACGCTCAGTAGTGAAGGATTCAGGGTCCTTGCGGTCGCTTCAAAAGAGATCACGGAAGAGAAATCCACCTACACCTTTGATGATGAAACCGATCTTACCCTGCACGGCTTTGTTGCATTCATCGATCCCCCCAAGGAGACCGTACATGAATCACTCCGCATGCTCCATGACACGGGCATTGAAGTTAAAATCATTACTGGTGATAATGAACTCGTCACCCGTCATGTATGTACCGCACTCGAGTTCCCGATCACCGGGATAATTGAGGGGAGCGAGATCGCCCGGATGGACAGCGACACTCTCGCCAGTGCAGTCGAGCAGGCGAACATATTCACCAGGGTTTCCCCGCCACAGAAAGAACGGATCATCAGGGCACTGATGAAGAATAATCACGTGGTCGGATATCTCGGGGACGGGATCAACGATGCCCCTTCGATCCGGGCCGCAGATATCGGGATCACGGTGGACAATGCGGTCGATATCGCAAAAGAATCTGCCGACATCGTCCTGTTGAAAAAAGATCTCCGCGTTCTCAGGGACGGCATCCTTGAAGGAAGGAAGACGTTCGGAAACACGATGAAGTACATCATGATGGGGACAAGCTCGAATTTTGGTAACATGATCAGTGTCGCGGCCGCGTCACTCTTTTTGCCCTTCCTTCCCCTTCTTCCTGTCCAGATACTTCTTAATAATCTCCTCTACGACCTCTCCCAGTCGACAATTCCGACGGATGCGGTTGATAAGGAGTATGTACTGGCACCAAAACGGTGGGATATCGGGTTCATCAAAAAATTTCTGCTCGTATTCGGACCGGTCAGTTCCCTGTTTGATATTCTCACTTTTACCAGTCTCCTTGTGATATTCCATGCACCCATGGAGCTATTCCGGACGGTGTGGTTTCTCGAGTCGCTCTGCACCCAGACGTTCATCATTTTTGCCATCAGGACCACCAAGGTACCTTTCTATAAAAGTCATCCCAGCAGGCTCCTTATCATCAGCAGCATAATCGTTGTCCTGACCGGGATAGCAATCACCCTCTCACCCGCAGGTGGTCTCTTCGGTTTTGTCCCCATCACGTTCCCGTATTTCCTTCTTATCGGGGCACTTGTGATCGGGTATATCGTCGTTGTTGAGATCGTCAAAAAAAGGTTTTACCGTCACACTACCGACAGCGACGGCGCTCATTGAATTAAATTTGCGCAGATTAATTGTGCTGTAAAGTGTTTGACGGCGATTCCGAAGTGATCATAAGCCATCCCTGGATGACAGCTGATGGGTAAAAAATAGGGTAAATAAATCTGCGCAACTGAATCGTAAGGAACGGTGCGTTTACTCTTTGCGTATAACGGGGGCTTTGAGATCCTCTGTGCAGGGCCGATAACGATCGGGAATAATGCAGGTCCCATGCATGTCACTGGTATCGGAATTGACACCCCGAACGACCTGCATCACGTGGATGTCGATGCCGGGTACGGAGTGTCATCATTTCCAGGGTCGCAACCGAAAAGGGAACCTGTTCCCACGATTTTACAGCAGAACGTGAGATAACGGGATTAACGGGGGAGTCCTGCCGGGGTAACTGAGTCTGCCAGAAGATGAAATACATATCCGAGGAAAAAGCAGGAGGCAATATAAATTATCGAGAAATGTAAAAAAAACAAACTTATTACGGTAACAAAGGCAGTTATGCCAAATAAAAATACCATAATGTTCAAGGCACGTTTACTATGACACGTACTCCGGTGCCTTGAGTTCGTGGCCGGCTCCAGAATATCCGGAATAATTGATCCCGTAACAACAGCAACCAGTCCATATAACCAGGGAACACTGGCTGATTTATTCATGATACTGATGAGATATGAATAGGCTAGGAATGCAATAAACCCTATCAGGATATGTGTCCGGGATCTCATCGTTGTTTATCGTTTCAATATCAGTTAATAAGCCTTGGTGTTGGGAAGCTGAAAGTTATCTCATCTGATTTTACAGGTGGTCCTATGTATTTTTAGGACAACCCGAATATACGTGTTGTCTCAGCTTACCAACAACGAGGGCAATGAGAGATCATCCAATTTTACGACATAATTAAAACAACCTCTTGGCAGTTGCCACAGAGGAACGACCACTGCCATTGAGATCTGCCCATCGTCCAGAAACCAAAATCCATGTATTATCAGTTGCATTCTGGACTTTTTACAGCCTCCGTTCAGGTTTTCCGCCATGAAAAGTTGAATTAACACAAAGGGTTTAAAGAATGAGTTCCCAGTAACATTTTGTTGAGTAGTGCATTCAATACGCTCAATTTCCTTTACTGGCTATCAGTAGTTTTTTCGCATTACTCTACCCCTGCCATCTGAAGGGCAGTGCATAACCTGAAAAACCGAGGTGTAAGATGAATCAGAAATACCTGAGTACTATATCCGAGGTTGACAACCTTGTCGGGCTCACATCCAGGGAACGTGACGCAATGGAGACGGTGAGTGAGACATTCCCGTTCCGCTCCAATGAGTATTACCTGTCGCTGATTGACTGGAAGGACGGACACGATCCTCTTCGCAGGATTGTCATCCCCGATCCCTCTGAACTCACCGGAGGCGGATGTCCGGATCCTTCGTGTGAAAAAGATTTTACCCGGAGACCCGGCCTGCAGCATAAGTATAGCCAGACCGGACTCCTGCTCCTGACCGATGTCTGCGGGGGGATCTGCCGGTTCTGTTTCCGTAAACGATTATTCATGGGTAACGAACGCGAGACCGTGAAGGATATTTCTGAAGGGATTGACTACATCCGTGAGCATAAGGAGATCACGGATGTCCTGTTAACCGGTGGAGATCCCCTGACCCTTGAAACCCGCCGGCTGGAAACGGTTCTTCGCCAGGTCCGCGAGATTGACCATGTCAATATCATCCGGATCGGCAGCAAGATGCTGGCATACAACCCGTACCGGATCCTCGATGACCCGGACCTGTGTAACGTTCTCTCGCGGTACACTACACCGGAAAAGCGCATCTACCTGATGGCACACTTCAACCACCCGCGGGAACTTACCGACGTGTCGATCCGTGCAGCACACGAACTGCAGAAAGCCGGAGTCATGGTAGTCAGTCAGACCCCGATCTTAAACGGCATCAACAGTGAGCCTGAAATATTCACCGAGCTGTTTCGGAAACTTTCATTTGCGGGAATCTCGCCATATTACGTGTTCCAGTGCCGCCCATCCCTCGGCAACCGCATCTTCCAGGTCCCGGTCGAACAATCGTATGAAATTATCCAGAAATCCTGGAGGGCGTGTTCAGGCCTTGCAAAACGGGCCCGGTTCGTGATGTCACATGCTACCGGCAAGATCGAGATGGTGGGAAAGACTGCAGGGCAGGTCTTCATGCGATACCACCAGTCGGCCGATCCCGCTGACATCGGGAAATTCATGGTGTTCCGCAGCAATCCGGTGGCACGATGGTTTGATGATTACCATCATATCCTGACGGATTTCGAGCCGAAAAAGATCTGGTTGTTCTAAGAGGTGCCAAGAGGTGCCTGGATATCGTAAGGGGAAAATCCACATCTCTGAAAATAGCGAAGCAGATACCAGAATCCCCTCGCATTTTCATCTCTCTGAAAGACTTTCGCGCTATTAAGATTATGAGAGAATTTTAAGTTTATTCCGTCTGACTGTCCGCGGTATGTCCTTTAAAAGAGGGGTGGAGGGGACATCGCCGGTTCCTCTGCTATATTTTCTGAGCATCCAGACATAAGGCGAGGGTCAGTGTGGCTGCAGCCGAAGTTCAGCTGAGCCCGCCAGCACTTACCAGCGGAATTTCCGCTGTTTCTTATTTTTTTCCTCAAAGGTTACGAGCAGGTAGCTGTGCACGCAGCGTCCTTCATCCAGCCCGATTTCCAGGTAGAGCTCGTGAGGCCTGTGTTCCATGGCGACAGCGATCGGGTCTGCACCCAGTTCGACAAATCCGATGTCGCCAAGCTCCTGTTCGATGCGGGAAAGCGGGAGATTGCAGTTGCCCACCATGAGCCGCTCGGTTTTTCTTTTCGTTCTCAGTTGTTGTCCTTTGTTAACCATCTCATGATCACCTTACACTCTGGATATTCTGCATTGGTAATAAATGCTTCATGCAGCGGATAAGGCCGGGGGAAAGAGAGGGTATATAATCCTGCAGTCTCCCGGCAACCGTCCGACAGGTACAAGAGCAATCAGGGTATAATCTTTCCGGGATCTGATGGATACCCGCCAAAAAATCATCATTTCCGTTCTCATGCTCGGGACCCTCATGGGGTCTCTTGATTCTACCATTGTTATTCTCGCATTTCCCACCATATCAGAAAACCTCCACGCGGACCTCGTGACAACCCTCTGGGTTATCCTTATCTATCTCCTCGTCGTCGCGGTGTGCACTACCCAGCTCGGGCGACTCGGCGATATTTACGGCAGGAGCCGGATGTTCAATACCGGTTTTGGCGTCTTCACGCTGGGCTCACTCTGTTGCGGGCTGTCCCCGGCCATTCACTGGCTGATCCTGTCCCGGGGTATCCAGGCATTCGGCGGAGCACTCATGCAGGCAAACAGCGGTGCTATCATCGCCGATACATTCCCTCCCAATGTGCGGGGAACGGCGTTTGGGTACATCTCCCTGGGCTGGACAAGCGGGGCAATGCTGGGTATTGTCCTCGGGGGGATTATTACCACATTTGTGGGCTGGGAATACATTTTTTTCATTAACATCCCGATAGGCATTCTTGCCACCTTCCTCGGGTTACGGTACGTGAAGGACACCATCCGGGTCGATGCACACCTTGACATGATCGGTATGGTACTCCTTGGGATAGCACTCACCCTTGTTTCCTATGCCGGTGTAGACTTTGCCGGCCAGGGCCTGACGGGACAGAATATATTCCTCTGTATCCTTGGTCTGGTGGCAATAGTCCTGTTTCTTCTCTATGAATCAAGGTGTGCCTATCCCATCATCGACTTTGCCGTATTTAAGAACCGGATCCTGAAGTATTCCATAACGGCAGCATTTTTCTTAAGTCTTGGCTACCTCTCTGTTGTGTTTCTTGTCACGATGTACCTCCAGGGAATTCGCGGACTTTCACCGCTTGACGCGGCACTCCTCCTGACCCCGGGATACGTGGTAGGAAGCCTGCTCTCCCCACTCATGGGCAGGTTTTCTGACCGGTACGGGGCACGGCTCCTTGCAACCTCCGGTGCTGCCATGTTAATCCTTGCAACCCTCGCCTATCTCACGCTCCGGCTCGATACCCCCCTCTGGGTTGTCCTGGTAGCATCCGGAATATCCGGTATCGGGTCAGCGATGTTCTTCCCGTCAAATAACAGCGCAGTCATGGCGAATGCACCCCAGGGTTCCTTCGGGGGGATCTCCGGGGTCCTCAGGACCGTGCAGAACAGCGGGGTCCTGGGAAGTTTTGTTATCGCCATTACCGTTGCTTCCGCATCGATCCCACGGAGTGTTGCTTTTGAGGTGTTCATTGGCACCACAAACCTTGTTGGTGGCGTTTCAGAGGCATTCCTCCGCGGGATTGACGCCTCGCTCTGGGCATCCATCGTCATCATGGGGATTGCTGCTGTCCTTTCCTGGATGCGGGGACATGAGGTCCGGCGATCGGAACCGTAGGGATTACAAAATAATCAGGTAAAGGATCTTTCTCCACTGACAGTAAAATTATCGGCGGGAAAAGTTTATGAGAAGTACCGCTATGTTCCGGTTGCAGAGCGGGTTTCATCTAGTCCGATTCCCGGTGGAGGTCGTCGGGCCGGTGTCCATGGCGATAGCGATTAAGTCTGCACCTGACCCGGCAAACCCGATATCGCCAAGCTCTTTTTCGATTAGGTGGAGGGGCCGGGAACGAAAAGGAAAAAATTCAGCGGAGGTAATCCCGTAGTTTCTGGATGTGCGCGAGCTGGTTGTTTGCTTCCTTCTCCTTCTTCTTCTCAATACTGTCCAAAATCTCGGTAATCGGTTTTGCGAGTTTGTAGATCTTGACCGGTCTCCCTTTGCTCTCAGCCTTGCTCTCCCTGCTCCTGATCCAGCCCAGATCTATCAGGCACTTCATTGCTATGCTGACCTCAGGCTGGCGGAGATCCGTGCTGCGCTCGATCTCACGCGATGTTGCTTCCGGAATGTTGGCAAGAAAAACCAGCACTTTGGCCACATTTCTCTTTGTACCAATCCCGATAAGGAGGTTTGCAAAATCCTCCTCCTTCTCCGTGAAATACATCACTTTCTCAGTTCTCATATATCCCATCCGTACTGTTTCGAAAGCCTCAGAAGCATTAGCGGTCTTTTAGAAATCCCCACGAGGCAAGGCATCAGTCTTGAACTCAACAGCACCCGGCAGTTCGTCATCGTTGTGCCGGAGTTCATTTTCACGTGCAATACGTTGTTCATACGCCCAGCGAAGTCCGTCATTCTTTTTCCTCAGGTCCAGTTCTACTGTCTTCCAGTCAGTAATATCGCGGCCAACTGACTGGTATTCAACAAGAGCGCCGGATTCATTAAAAATCGCCCGGTCGCTCCATTGGTGCCATCGGACAGAACCATCAGGCAAAATAATCCGGTGCTCGACTGTTGCGACGGGATGTTCATCTGTCAGCGATGCGAAATGCGAGCGGATTAATCCCCTGTCCTCTTCTGGTATTTTTGGAATGAACCTCTGCCCGATGATTTCCTCTCTCGGCATACCGAAATACCGGCAATACGCATCGTTCACAAAATTGTGTATTCCATCCGGTCTGAAGCGGCAGATAAATTCAGTCTGGTCCTCGACTACATTCCTGTACCTTTCCTCACTTTCCTGGAGCGCGTGCCGGCTTTTTACAAGATCATCGTAACTGGACCTGAGCTCCTCCTCTGATGCAGTCAGCTGTTCATATGCGGCATGAAGTTCATCATTCATTTTCAGCAGGTCCAGTTCTGTTGTTTTCCTGTCGGTGATATCTTCCAGCGACTCGACGGCTCCGATGATATCCCCTTTCCGGTTTTTGATGAGACCTGCCGTGAAGTACAGCCATTTTCCCGCCTTTCCCATCTGGGGAAAGAAGTCCGTTACTTCATAGGCATTATCGATGAGAGCGAATTTGGCATATTTATCCGCATACCATTCCGGAATCGTATCCTTTGATTCATCTACAAGAAGATCGGCCAGACATGGACGCCGGGAGGAGTAGAATGCCCTCCATTGCTGATTGGTTCCTACCACCTCATATGCCATTATTCCACTCTGCGCAGCAAGCGCATGGTTCCAGTACAGGATCTTGTGATCCCGGCCAATCACGAATTGCGGTATGGGGGATTCCTGAAGGATTGCATTCAGGGTGGTCTCTTTGTCTTCAAGAGAACGCTGGCTTTGCGCAAGATCATCGTAACTGGACCTGAGCTCTTCCTCTGTTGCAGCAATCTGTTCATACGCAGCCTGGAGTTCAACATTCTTCAGGCGCAGGTCTTCTTCATTACGTTTGGTTTCCGTGATGTCCCGGCCAACGGACTGGTATTCGATAAGTGCTCCCCCGTCATTAAAAATTGCCCGATCGCTCCAGCGCTGCCAGCGGAACTTACCATCAGGCATAATGATGCGATGGTCGATCGAGGCAATCGGGTTTTCCTTCGTCAGGGAAAGAAAATGATCTCTGACAAGGTTCTTATCCTCCTGCAGGATATCAGGTTTGAATCTTTTTCCGATGATCTCGTCACGGGATTTGTTAAAATACCGGCAATATGCCTCGTTCACAAATACGTGGGTACCATCGGGAAGAAACCGCGAGATAAATTCAGTCTGGTCTTCCACAACGTTCCGGTACCTCATCTCACTATCCTGTAATGCTTTCTCCGCCTGCCTGCGCCGCACTGCAGCAATTATCTTGTGCCCGAGCTCCAAAAACTGCGGTGTCGGGTTTCCTCCTTTCTGGAGGTAAAAATCAGCTCCGTTATCAAAAGCTTCAATCGCTACTTCCTCCCTGCCTTTACCCGTGAATATGATGAACGGGAGATCAGGAAATCCAGCACGGATCTCTTTGAGGAGCGCAATACCATCCATATCCGGCATCTGGTAATCAGAGACAATCGCATCATAGGAAGTCGATTTTAGTATCTCGAGTGCTTCCTGAGCCGATGTCGCCGTGTCAACACGGAACTGGCCGGATTTTTCCAGAAAAAGTCTGCCGAGTTCAAGCAGTGCCGGTTCGTCGTCTACATAGAGAAGGGAGATGTGATTGCAGGGCACAGACACGTTGAACACCAATAAAAAGCAGAAACCGGTCAGTTCACCCCGTTTCAGTCATGATAACCGGTTGATTTGAAATCTGATTATTCTTCAAAGTCTTCACATGATCCATCGAATAGTGATCAAATAATTGTTGAGATTTATCGTATTTAATAAAATTTGTTTATTTAATATATAAACATTATTACTTTTGTTTATCAAAAGTCTATTCAGGATGTGTAATCGGGTCACAATGATTATTTCCAGAAAGAAAGATTAATTCAATTATTTATCCTGTGTCTGCAATCGGGTCCACTGAATGAGGGGTATTTTTGAACGAGAACTACTACCAGAACATAATTGGCCTTTTAAGGGATGCTCAAAAAGGGCTGACTATTGAAGAAATTTCAAAAAACCTGAACCTGAGCAGAATAACAACGACAAAATATCTTAATTCCCTCTTCGTTTCCGGTCAGGTGAATATGAGAAAAGTCGGCCCGGCGAAATTGTATACCCTCTCGACCAGGCTCCCGTTCGACCAGATCCTCAGCCAATCGTCGGACCTCATCCTTGTTCTTGATGAAATGTATACCGTTCGTAAGGTAAATGATTCATTTCTTCTGGCATTTGGAATCAGTAAAGATCACATCGAAAACCAGGATATCAACACAACCCCCATCGGTCCCGGTCTGATCGACCGGATCCGCGATCCCGTACGACAGGGAATGGCAGGAAAAGAGTCTGTTGCAAATGCATGGGTCCCGGTACAAAAGGACTGGAGGGCATTCCGTACCCATATAATCCCCCTGGTATTTGGGTGGGGAGAAAAGGGAGTAGTCATCATGCTTGAAGACCGGACCAGGGAGATAATGGCACAGGAAGAAAATGCTCTTCTTGCCGATCTGGTCAATTCCTCTCCCGCTGCCATTACGGTCTTCGATTTCATGGGAAATTTTCTGTATTCGAATAAGAAGAATCTCGATCTCCATGGCTATTCGCTCACCGAGTTCCTTGACCTGAATCTCGGGCAACTCGACATTCCTTCGTCTGCCAAACCCCTTACCGAATGCATGGAAGATCTTAAGAAATCCGGTGAGGCATCTTTTGAAGTCCTGCATTCCCGAAAAGACGGGCAGCAGATCCCGCTTGAAGTCCATGCAAAGATCGCCCGGTGGGGAGACAGTGATGTGGTCATCAATATTTCCACCGATATATCCGAACGAAAACAGGCTGAGCAGGCCCTCAGGGAAAGTGAACGCAGATCTGCCGATATCATCGATTTTCTTCCCGATGCCACGTTTGTCGTCAACCGTGAGGGCACCGTCATCGCCTGGAACCGTGCCATTGAAGAAATGACCGGTGTCAAAGCCCGTGATATTGTGGGAACGGGGGATTATGCCTATGCAGTCGCCCTATACGGGGAGCGCCGACCAGTCCTTCTTGACCTTGTCTTCCAGGACGATCCGGATATGAGGAAGCACTACCGGCACCTTCGGAAAGAAGGTAGTACCTTTACGGCAGAAACAATTTTGGCTGTCCCCGGTGCAGAAAAACGGGTCCTCTGGCTGAAAGCATCTCCTTTTTATGAGAAGGATGGCAGGATTACCGGGGCGATAGAGTCCATCCGGGATATTACCGAATGGAGACGTGTCGAAGAGGAACTCCGGGATAATTATGATCTGCTCAGTCAGAAAGAACTGGTGCTGCGTGAAAGTGAAGAGAAATTCCGGGCCATGGTGGAACAATCCGGCGATGGTATTATCATCGTGGATTTTTCCGGGATTGTTCAGTTTGCAAACAGCAGGGCCCGGGACATTATCAGGTATCCCTCCGACCGGAATACGACACAAACTATTAACGTATTTGATATTATCTCTCCGGAATTTAAGGGGAATGCTGTCCGCGATTTTCTCCAGGTTTCACGCGGTATCGACAGCTACGAGGTAAATTATAAAGTTATCACGTGTGAAAAAAAAGAGAGATGGGTTGAATGCATCGGCAAAAAAATCTCCTTTAAAGGCTCGCCAGCCATGCTGCTTTCCTTCCGTGACGTTACCGAGCGCAAGGCTACGGAGTCAGCGTTCCAGGCTATGGTCACGGGCATGGTGGGAACGACCGGGACGGATTCGCTGGACCGGATAACGGAGAGTATCAGCACCTGGCTGGGGGCGGACTGTATCATGATCGGGGAGATCGCCCCGGATAAGAACCATGTGCAGGTGGTCTCCATGCTCCTTGACGGCAAAAAAATCCCGGATTATTCCTACACCCTGAAGGGGACTCCCTGCGAAAATACAACGGAGAAAGGATTCTGTGTGTACCCGGACGAGGTCCAGAAGCTCTTTCCGGATAGCAGTGACCTTCATGCGTTCAACATCCGGGGCTATGCCGGGACACCGCTGTGCAATTCCGAAGGGCAGGTAATGGGGGTCCTCTGCATTATGACGCGAGAACCTCTCGTCCTGCCTCCCTCTGCCCGGGAGATCATCGACATTATCTCCGTAAAAGCGGCTGCCGAGATCGGGCTCAGGAAGGCCCTGGAAGCCTTGCACGAGAGCGAGAGAAAGTTCCGGACCATCTTCGAGAACAGCCCGTACCCGGTTGCGATCAACAGTTACCCGGATACTAAATTCCTGGAGGTCAATGCCGCGTTCTTAACGAGCAGCGGGTATACGGAAACAGAAATCCTGGGAAAGAATCCCGTGGAACTGGGATTGTTTTCCCTTACGGACTCTGCCCGGCTCGTGGGACGCATGGCCATAGCGGGCAGACTTGAGAATGTATCCCTGGCCATGACAGGAAAGGGGGGCAGGCGTGTCCATGTCCAGTTCTCTGCCATCCCGGTCACGATCAACGACCGGCGTGCCATCGTGACCGTGGCCGCGGAAGTAACCAAGCTGAAACGGGTTGAGGAAGAACTGCACCAGCAGAACCTTGTGCTTGAGACAATAAACCAGCTCGCCACAGAATTTGCATCCCTGCCCACGGGCAAATCCGTTCCGGAACAGGCAGTAAAAAAGCTCAGGAAGTTGTCCGGGGCAGCCATGACCCTGTTCCTGGTGTATGATCCCTCTGACCGCACGCTGCAGGTAACCAACTACGAGATTGCACCGGGTATGTTTGAAAAGATCATCCGGTTAATGGGGAAACAGCCGGGCGATGTGAAATCACCGGTCAGTACCGACATGTACCAGGAGATGGTCACCACTATTGTCGGCAGGAGAAAGACCCTGACGGAGGTCAGTTTTGGCCAGATTCCCCCGTTGGTCGGCATGAGTATCCAGAAGCTGATGAATATCGATCGTTTCATTGCCATTGCCTATGTCATCGAGGGGAAGCTGTATGGTACATCTGTCCTTGGAATGAAACCCGGTCAGCCCGATCCCTCAACAGAACTCCTGGAATCGTTTGCCCATATCGTTGCGATATCGCTCCGCAGGGACCTTGATGAGCGTGGGAGCTGAAGGATGGGAATATTTTATGTTAAAAATCTATGCGTGTGAATTTGTCCCTCTATTTTAATGTGAGACCGTAGGAATGAGTATTATGCCAGAAAACCGCTGTTTCTAATTTTTCTCCTCGAAGGTTAAAGATTACAATTCAAATTTTTTCGTAATTTTACAACGGAAGATTCTATTATATTTCAAATTAATATCCGTCCATCATGGAGAATTCCTTCATAGTTATAGAATTAAAAGGATTTACCCAACTAGCAGTTGAGTTGTCAAAACGAATGGACCAAATTGGATTAACATCCGAAAGAGTTCGAGGGGCTGGTATAGAAATTATTGAGCATATTTTTAAAATTGTCAACAAGAAAATTCCTTTTGTTTATAAAAAACAAATTGGTGCAGATACTTGGATTATTAAATTCAATGATCTAGAAGATGCAATAAAATTTGGATATCATGTTTTTTCGTTATTATTAAAAAATATAAATGAGAATGGAATTTTTTTTCTAAAACCGTCGATAGCAATCAATACTGGAGAACCGAGGTTTAAAGATGAGAAATTTATAGATGACAAATCAATAAGAACGTACAGGGTTGCAGATTCCGGAGAACCTTTCACTTTCTATATTTTAGATGATGCAATTAATTATTCAAAACAGTATTCATGGGTAAAAATTAAAGAAATTGATCAAGATAAAAGCATCCAATCAATAAATTGGTTTGATATTAAGGATATTGATGTTAAACCTCTAATTGCCACAAAATTTGTTTTACCTACCTTGTTGTTGGATAGTGAAATAATTTATTCGAACACACCAGTTGAAGCAATTAATAATATTCTTCATCAACAAGAGTCAGCACATTCAATTTTTACTTTTGGTGGACCTGTTCCAATCGATCCTCCTTATTATAAAAAATATCTAAAAAACAGTATAAAATTAATTAAAAATAAGACAGATTGCACTTGGGTCGTACTATCATATATTCCATTAAACGAACCATTATTAGGTCTAACTTGGTTAGAGTTATGTAAGCGATTATCTGTTCAGTATCCACAAAGATTTACTTTCGCGGCATTTTTAATTCCCGAAGGTCAATTAAGACCATTTTCTTATCATATTTACAATGAATCGATTGTTCAAATTGGATTACGTTCGTTTTCTCCTCAACATGGTGTGTCTATAATGAATGCAGCAATTATGATAAGAAATGAAAAAATAGCTAATAGATTTAAAAATGAATTTCAAGAGAATTTAAGGAAAATCGGTCCAATGAATGATGGGAATTATGCGAAAATTACCGACGAGATTAAAGGTGTTAATCAATATATTAAAAAGAAAGCTTTTGAAACAGTTGATAAATTGCTAAAATGATGCATCACAAAATTAGTGCAAAATGAAAATGAGTACAATAGATGCCAAATTTTTATAGTTTTAGGGCTTCTTTTATGAACCGTCGAATTCTACGGGCTTAAAATTCATGTTGTTGAGTTGTTCCCATTCTCGAGACAGTATAATCAAGATCCTCATTGAAGGCATATTTGCATGACTGCTCCTCGGAATAATGCAAGGGAAGAAACTTGTCAGAATCATGGGATTAACGTATATACCGCTTAATAAAAAACGAAATTAGCCACACCAACAGAGATGTTCCGGTTTTATGTTAATGAATAAATTTTGCAGAAAATGATGTTTGGTCTGCGAGATAGACTCGTTGCTCTTCAAGATTGTATGTCGTGTTTTCAGGAGGGATTACTTGCGAATCCTTGACATTGATTGTGAAGCCATGCATTGTTGCTTCTGCAATATCCAAAATAATGTGTCCTCCTTCAAAAGGGATTGATAAGTAACCTTCGAATTGATGAATTACTAAAGATCCCCTGCATTTAATTATATGAAAATCCTCGGGGGACACTTGTTTCTGAATGTAATTTAGTATACATTCGCGAGCATTCTTGTAATTTTTATAGTCAATAATGAATTGTTCACCAATCTTCAACTCTAGAGGCAACTCAACAAGTGGTTGCATTTCTTCGTGCATTTGTATAATTGTTTCATAATGGGTCTTGCTTTTATCATCAACTATACCGCCGTTGTGGGTTAGGATATGTCTGATTTGCCATAACAAAAGGATCGTGAATTCTTCATTATTAGTGGGATTATTCTTTAAAGTGACAGGTTTTTTTCTGAACTTTTCACGGATGAAAACATCAAAAGCGTCCATTAATTTTTGCAGTGATGCAACATGATTATCGTGACCATCTTTTTGTGCCATTTGATCACGATATTCAATTTTCGCTAGTTCGGAAAATGCAACAGCAGTTCTGGGGATTTTGTCCGGGATCTTATAATGAATACTTATTGGATATTTTCCTATTTTTCTTTCCTCGATATGAGGGTCCTTGAACGTTATTTTATCCGGTTGCATCTCAATGTAATTTTATCCGGATAAATAATAATTGAATCGCTAAATTATTTTGTAACAGTTAAATGGATCAGGAAATTGAATTAGAATTATAGAGATCGAAGATGTGATTGGGAAGTAAACCATTATACAATATTTCAATTTTAAGAGATTGCAACCGAATATGATGGAAAAAAGCACAAGACATTCGAAGATAATCGGCAATTTCGGAGAACAATTGCCAATTGGTTATCGCGTTCTGGATTCGAGGTCGTTTTGGTAGATCATACAGGAATTGATATTATTGCCTTTAATAAAAAACTGAATAAACGGATTGGAATATCAGTTAAATCTCGAACAAGAACAAAAGGAACCGAAAAGACATTTGTGAATATTTTTCGTAGAGATGATAATGACAGACAAAAAATAATTGAATCGAATAAAGCATTTGCCTGTGGACCCTGGATTTGTGTTTATGTTGAAACTGCAAACTATGCACATATTTATCTGTTATCGCTTGATCATTACGATGAAAAAAATCGTCCTAATCCTGACAATAAAACTGATACCTGGAAGATGGGAGAGAAGAATAAACAAGAATATGATAAAGATTCAGATTTAAATTATATCAAAATTTTATTTGATGAAAAAAATTGGAATTGTGGAGATTAATTCGACTCATAACTTTTGACAATCAGCTCTTTTGCTCTTGAAAGATCTTTTTCAGATTTGAGAATAATCATCAAATCCCCGGTTCCCCAATGTCCGATATTCTTATAATCTTCAGTAAAACCTGGTTCTAAAGTCAATGATTTTGGATCGATTTTTACAAATACTCGAATTTCTTTTGTTTTAGGATGGATCTCGACACAGGCAAAGTTCTTGATTCGTTTAAATGCTATATAATATTTTAAAACGTTAATTTGAACATCATCACCTAATGCCTCCATGAAAGCCTTCAGGGATTCATATCTGTCTTGTAATTCTGGATCGGATTCGATCAATAGATCACTTACAGTTTTGTATTTTGTTCCCTTCCGTGGAATTTCCATATCTTTGATTATTTGAGTATTTTGAGTCGTTGTCGAATTAACTAGTTCGAGGAGCAAAAGATCGGACTGGTATTTACAATATCGTATCAGCTCGATATTTCTTGGGATCTGCTTGACTGCGTGAATATCATATTTTGAGAAATCACCAGCGATGCAAAGGAGCCGTGGGCTGCTCCAATCAATTTTTTCGGCATATTCTTTACCGAGATTTTTCAAGTAATTCAAACTCACCGCGATGATCAAAAAGCCAGTCAAGATAGTAAAGACCTTGGTTGATTACCGCTTCATTGATCGCCCTTTTGTATTCAATAATTACTGGTAGGCCGTTTTCATCAAGACCAAGACTGTCGACTCTCCCTCCATGGGTTTTACCAGTAGGGTATTCTGATGCAAGAAATTTTATTCCCAGAAGAGACTCCAGATTCTTTTCCATGAAGGTCTGGAGGGATTTTTCCAATTCAACAGAGGATCCTTTCAATTCCTTTGCATTGAATCCTTCCATTTTAAATATACGAATATCGCCCATAGTATAATCCCGAATTGACTATCTTTTTTCATAGAATAAATAGTGCTAACACTCCAAAATCTCAAAAAAGGAGATTAATTTCGACAAGGAATAATATTAATTATTTTTTTTATCGCATCTCCTGACAAAACAATTTTTCTTCTGCCAATATATCCGGCTAACTGATACGGTGTAATTACGTCGATATATTTATCAAATCTATTGCCCGAATGAGAGCCGTGCATCGAGACAATAACCGTCCGAATTCTGGGGCTTTCTCCTCTCCAATAGTAATCTTTTAAGAAATACCATAATGCCAGGCTTGAGCGTCTTGCCTGCCAGATTAATTTATCAGATTTTGTTTCAATATCGGAAGTTTTCCAGTTTTTTGTTTCTATTAAAAAAATCCCGGTTGGACCTACGACAATATGGTCGATCTGGCAGGTCTTGATATATTCATCTCTTTCACGCCAGCGTATGGCCTTGGAAAAATGGAGATTTACATCATTTAGTACATGAAATTCATCGGACAACTGGGAGAGTGCATTGATCACCAATTCCTCTCCTTGTGCCCCAATAAGGAATGAAATATTATCAGTTATAAATTTCTGAGTATAGACGACTTTATTGCATTCGTTTTTAATTATATATGGTTTGTTTGCGATGAGACCAGCCTTTTGGAATTGAACATTTCTCAATTCTCTTGATATATGCGAATAAGGACTGTAAATCCTATGCGACCTTAATTTGATGGCAATCCAATATTGAATTTTGTAACCGAGAAATCTGATAATATTCTCGGTTGTATTGATCTTTGTATTGATTTTGGTGATATCTCTATCAACTTCCACAGTGCGGCGGGCGATACTTTCTCGCAATTGGCTATCGAGTCTTACTTCATCATTGCCTAAACTGAATATCATCTGGTCTTGTTGTTGCTGAACGGTAATTTCAGTCTCGGCAATGATAGTCTCATAATTGTTATGAAAATGAGTGACCTCTTCTAGTGTTGCCAGTTTTTTCCCGTTTATGGGTTTAATTCCCTTCAATAGATATTTTGTACTTCCGGAAATTCCGTGGATTCTGGCCATATTTTTATACTTGAATAGCTATCCCTCAATGATTTTAATTTCTTCTTTATTCAGTCCGTACAATTTGTAAACAATCTGATCAATCAAAGCATCGGTTGCTTCAATCTTCGCTATAAGCGGTTTTAATTTTCCACAGGAATCAGTATACCAGGCTTCAAGATTTTTACGGTTCTTAGGACTCTTGGGATTGTATCCCTCTTTGATCTTATTTATGTTCTTCATGAGTATTTCGACAAATTTGACGAAATCATTAACGTAATATTCCTGAATCACGGTCTTGTTGGACAGGGTGTCAATCGATGCACCAATCTCACTTTCAACGAAATTGAGGAAGGTTCTGATCTCGGCATTTTTCGCTTTGTTCATCTCGACCATCTGTTCGGCAAGGAGCGCAAGAAGATCATGGACAACATCAGATTCCTCCGGTTTCGTGGAAAGTCGTGCATCCACAAATGTGAGGAGCGGCTGCGGATCTGTGCTTTGTGTGAATGATTGGTACATACCCTTTGCTTCGGTTATCAGCGAAGATCTGCGGTCGGTGGGAGTAGTGAAGGATATGCGGCGGATGGGGAATGCACGCACTTGCTTTGGATACGTATGAGAGTATGATCCTTGTAATGTCCCGGTTGCAAACACTTCTTTAAAGTACCAAGACATGAGTGAACTCGCAACCACTCCTAATGTGTAAAAAAGGCTGGGAATGTTATTTTTCAGATGTGGATACCCTTCAAATTCTGATTGTGCACTAGTCCCTTCCACATTCTCATAAGGTGTTACACAGGTGACCAGATGATCACAATAAAGTTCATCTGCATCATATGCGACGACTATTTTTTCATTTTTATCAGTCACATCTCGAACAAGAATCTTTGGATTCTCAAAAAGTTCAGGAACGCGTGGTCCGTACATAAGATCAGGTTTGTAATCAAGGAAACGACCATCAAGATCAATTTCATAGCGATGGAGTGTTTTGCCATCGAAAAATCGTTTCGCGTTTCCTATTGGCTTTTTCGTGATTATGTCTGCCTTTTTAAACGATAACTTATCCTTACTATGAACTGTTGCCCCAACCATTACGTAACAGAATTGTCCAAGATGATAAGAATTGGAATCGATTTTTTCGATTAATTTCGCTGATCCACCTTCAACAGCTTTTGGCCGGAATTGATTGGTTGGTCCAACTAGCCATTTTGACAAAGGCACTTCATAAAGTGGCTGAGCAGGTTCATTTAATCGAGGTGGTTTTTCATAGATTACTTTGTTATCCATTGCTGGTATTTTTTTGAGAATTACATAAATTGAACAATGACGTGAGGCATCCTCAAATACATTTTCTTCATCGTACTGAGTCCATCGAACGAGCGTAAGATCATGCACAATTGAACGTCTAAGCTTAGCTGCATATTTTTCCCGACCAACTGCATCGGGCAAGATAAAAGACTGATACCCTCCAGATTTCATGAATTTAAGGGCAATAGAAACAAATGGAATATATAAATCCCAATGACCCGATAAGAACTCTTTATGAGGACTTAATGCTGCTATAGCGTTACGACTCACATCATCAAGATCGGTCATTGCCCAAGCATTTGAATATGGTGGATTCCCGATTATAGCGTCCCAACCCGGATTCTCCCTAAGCTTCCCGGCATCAAAAAATATTTCCGGAAACTCTAATTCCCAATAGAAAAATGATTTTTCTTTCGCAACATCACAGGCCTGCTTAAACCATGCTGGCTTCGTTTTATATTGCCACTCGCTCTCATTACCGGCAACGGCCCAGACAAGATCCTGATACAACGCCTCGGAAGATTTCTTTTCGGTGGGTGTTATCGTATTCCCAAAATACGTTGCGGTATAGACATTCGCAAGCCCTTTGGCTCGCTGATACTCCGGTAAACGCCTGAACTCCTCAAACGCTTTCTCTTTCCGTTTGATATCCTCCAATCGGTCTTCTTCAATCGCTTCGAGCTCTGCGATTTTGGAAAGAATATGTCCGATGAATCGGGGGGAGATAGAAGTAGGTAGCTCGGTCTGATTCATCTCTTTGGGTTCTTTACCAGGATAATATCGAAGATTTGTAAGTCTTGCCCCAATCAGGCTATTTCCCTGCTTCAACCGGTGATCGAGAAATGAGAGTGGTTTATCCTTGCTTATCGTGGTAAGCCAGAGTCCGACCTTTGCCAGTTCCACTGCAAGTTCGTTAAGATCGACACCATAAATACAATGTGAAACCACATCGCGCTTGGCCCAGTCATTTGTATACGGTGCAGTGTCAGCGACTTTTCCCGCTTCGTAATCCTTCTGGACTGCCTCAAGAAGTTTCTGCGAGAGGAAGTCTACTGTACCGACAAGAAAATGTCCGCTCCCCATCGCAGGATCGAGCACATTTATCGAAAGGGTCGCATCTATATAACTCTCATTCTTTTCCTGCGCTATCTTCCATTTCTCTTCAACAACCGGACCAATCGTGTTCTTCACAATATAATTCACGATATAATCTGGTGTATAGTACGAGCCGGTCGATTTCCGTTCACCTTTATCAGTCGCAAGATAGAGATGTCCTGTACGAACCCGATCATTTTCACCAAAATCCGTGAATACTTTCTTCTGTTTCCGGTCCGCGTTATATTCGTCCAGAGTTCTCCATTCGCCATCACTCACGATAAGATCAGATTCAGCTACCCGGAGTTTGTATTCGAGCAATCCTTCATAGATACTACCGAGATGCCGGATTTCAAGTGTTGAATAATCCACAAAATCCCGGTGCCCATCCTTGAGTTTACTTCGGGAAAGAAAATCTATCGCATCCGCGAGGTATTTATCGCAAATCTCCCATTGTTCTAGATCCGGGTGTTTTTCAGGATCGAATAAACCCCCATTATAAGCCGGGATGTGATATTCCTCTTTAGGAATCCCAAAGGATTCGCTTCCTTGATTAACCAGTTTAAAGAGATCCTTGAGATCTGCGAGTAACAGGGTCTTGATAGAATCGTAACGCTGATCCATCGGTCCGTCCTGCACTTCTGCTATGGCATGTTTCAACCTATGAAAGCTGTAGTAGTTAAGATAACGCGGGTCATTGAGATCCAACAATCCCTTCCCTTCTGCATAGAGCAGGAACAGGAAACGATACAATAAAATCATTGTATTATTCTGAACACGAACAAGTGTCGCCGAATCTTTGCTATCAAGATGATTAGATTTTCGTTCGATAAATCCTTCAGCGATCCGTTTCATAGCCCAGTAAATATTTTCTTTGAGGCTGTCGCCGATATTTGCAGCATAATCAAAAGACCCTTTCAGAACACGATCAAGAAACGCTGGGCCGTCTTTTGATGGAATGAACGCATCTTTCCGGAAGAAATAATAGAAAAATCTGAATGCTTCAGAATTATCTGATGCAATCAGTGATGGCAAATCAATTTCAAGATAATTATCACGGCGTCGGTCTTTGCAATAGAGCCGCCAGATTCTCCCATTGGAAAGGATACCCCATTTGGGCTCGGTGTCAAGCAGATACAACCAGAGCTGAAGACTTGGATTAAGGCTTCGATTGTATTCGTCCTTGCCAATCCTGTCAAGTTCGACTGTCCATTGTTTTACTTCACCAATGGCGATCGCATTCGTGAAAAAATCGCGCTTATTTTTATCTTTATGCGCATCATCACGTGACTTTCGATCAGAAAAAAGAGCGTAATCGGGAAATTCCCTTGATCTTGTTCTTTCCGTCACTTCAAACTCGAAACCCAATAGGGTGAAGACATGCTTAAAAAAGCGCTCTTCAAGTTGTTTTTCATTTAAGGTCTCAAAGAACACAGATTCGCGATGATAAATTTTTTTAATCTCTTCGAACACAGCTATATGTTCATTCTTTTTCCATTCGGGACTCGTGTGAATATATTTTTCAAGATAATAATTTGAAAAAAGATTGTTGTTATGATACGTGATAAACGAAGTCTGTGTCATGGAAAAATCCTGTTTCTGATGAAACATTACTAAGTAACTCTATTTAATTCTTGATAATTTAAAAAAAATACATTACAATTGTCCTTCGTCACACATGGATGCGGATGAGATGATAGCGAAGAAGCGGATGGAGGCGTTTATACAAAATTCTTGGAAAATATTCTGGCAATGATCGGTGAGAGGTACAAGCCAAATAAAAAATTCATGTTTTTTCACGTGTTCTTTTTTAAAACCAAAAATCCCCGCCCAACCTCAATATTTTTGCCTGACCTGAACCCTATACGTACATAAATAAAAAGAAAAACGCGAAGAGCCCCCCCATGACCATCTTAGTTGACGATACTACCTGCACCCGCTGTGGGATCTGCTCGGCCGTATGCCCGACGCGGATTATTGAACCTGCTGATGAGACAACCCTGCCCCGGGTCAGGGATGAGAAGGCCGGCATGTGCATCGCATGCGGGCATTGCGAGGTGAGCTGCCCGTCACAATCGCTCCTCCTGAATGTTCGCCCGGACGAACGGGTTGCCCTTCCAGCTGGGGCTGGCATTCTCGCTCCGGACGATCTTGGGATCTACCTGAAGAAACGCAGGTCAGTCCGGCACTATACGAAAGAGCCTGTGCCAAAGGAGACGATTGAGGCGTTACTCGACATCGCACGTTATGCTGCATCCGGAAGTAATGGTCAGCCGGTGCAGTGGCTGGTTGTGCACGATCCTGCGGAAGTCCAGCGGCTGGCGGGACTGACCGTTGACTGGATGAAGACGATAACGAACAGCAGCCACCCGATGAGCGGGTATGTCCCTTCCCTGATTGCTGCCTGGGACCACGGGTACGATCCGATCTGCCGGGATGCCCCGCATCTCGTGATCGCCCACATCCCCGAGGGAAATCCCGGTGCCACCACCGATGCCATCATCGCTCTCACGCATTTCGATATCGCTGCACCTGCGTTTGGCATCGGTACCTGCTGGGCCGGGTTCCTCTCCATGGCTGCAATGTCCTACGAACCACTCCAGAAAGCACTGGGTCTGCCGGCGGGACGGAAATATGCGTATGGATTGATGTTTGGTCACCCGCAATACAAGATATACGGGATACCCCGGAGGAATCCTCTCCAGGTCACGTGGCGGTAAGGCTCGCAGACACAAAAATTAATGAACGTGACTCAGGAAATCCTCACACGGTTGATCCAAAAGTTCCTCGAGCGGTATAATTTTTTTAGTCACTCATATGCTTCATTGTGACGGACAAATCTCAGCAGAAACAATCGCATGCTCCCGGGCATCAATCTCGTACACCAGAACAAAATGCCCGATGTGAATCCGCCACAACCCATTGAATGGTGGGTGCAGGGGCTTGCCCATCTCAGGGTTCCCGACAAGGAGCCGGATCTTCTTCTTCAGGTGCTCATACCGGGCAGGGTCTCTGGCCCGGACCTTCCTGCAGGTGGAGGCAAGGTCCGGATGGAGAACAACCCGGTAATTCATGCTTCGATTTCCTTAAAAAAATCGGCCATCGAATCATAGGTTTTTCCTTTACCTTTTTTGATATCTGCCCGGGCTTTCTTCACCTGCTTCACGAATTCCGGTTTGATTGCCGATTCGGGAGGATAGACATTCTCATCGATCTTCTCCTCGATCCGTTCCAGCCGGGTCACAATATCGGAGAGTATTTGCTCCACTTTCCGCTCCGCTCCCCGAACCGGCAGCGAGGACTCGTTCACACCTGGCGAATTATAGGTGAGGGAGGACTTTGCTTCGCTATATTTCTCTCCCCCTTTCGTATCATCCCTCTTATCTGGTTCCGGTAGTACCTTATATTTCATAGGAGTATTCTGATCTATACTCTTGTGTGTTCAATAGCCTTTTTGTTATAGACTGAGAATCTGCTATTTCCTGAATTGGTGATATATTCACCGGCACAGGGAAACGGAGGCCGAATTGGGGAGATCAGGGGGTATCTTTTGGGAAGGCCTTTTTAGACCCGTATCGATGATCCGGTTCTGATCAAATCCCTCCCAATACTCCAGGCCATAAAAGGTCGGGTTTTGCCTCCCAATAGGTGCTATTAGCGGCCATTTTCAGCTCCGCAATAGTCCCCGACAGCCAAATGGGCAGAGAATCGCGGGATTCCTAAAACATTAGTGTACGTTTTCCGGGAATTAGTGCCAAAAAGCCTTCCGGAACAGGAAAACGGAGGCTGGATTGGGGAGATCGGGGGGTATCTTTTTGGATTGCTTTTTTGGACCCGAATTGATATTCCGGGTTCTGATTAAATCCTGCATTTCCCTTTCCTCACCATACTCCAGGCCATAAAAGGTGAGTTTTGCCTTCCGGAACAGGAAAACGGAGCCCGATTTGGGGAGATCAGGGGGTATCTTTTGGTATGGTCTTTCTAGACCCGTATCGATGATCCGGTCCTGATCAAATTCCTCCCTATACCCCAGGCCATAAAAGGTCGGGTTTTGCCTCCCAATAGGTGCTAATAGCGGCCATATTCAGCTCCGAAATAGCTTCAGACAGCCAAACGGGCAGAGAATTGTGGGATTCCCAAAACATTAGGGCACGTTTTTCGGGAATTAGTGCCAAAAAGCCCTCCGGAACGGGTAAACGGAGGCTGAATTGGGGAGATCAGGGTGTATCTTCTGGGACCCTTTTTCATAGTGAAAACAGGGGGAGGTCACAATCAACCGTTCCCCTTTATGAGAGCAGACCCCTTTTTCCTCGCCGGCACCCCCCGGACAGTCCGTATAACCTCGATGAACTGGTTCTTCAATTGTGTCCCGTCCTGGCAGATCTCCACGATACCGGCCTGCTCAATCCGGAGGAACCTCCAGATCCCACGGCGGGAATAGGTCCAGAGCTCCCTGATAATATCCGCCGAAACGGGAAAGGACCGGAGCCACATGATCGGCTCCTGGAACTCTCTCTCCATTTTCTCCCGCGTCTCGCTGAGTCTGATGGCTTTCCTGACACTGACAAAGACGAGCTTGTCGTTACTCTTGATCATGAAGTCGCACGGGCTCTCCGAGGCTCTCATGAAACACATGACCGTACCTCGTCCCGTTGCCACGGTCGTTGCATCAACAAGCCCCTTCTTCGGTGGCCGTCCCCTTGTCATGTCGCACCTCCGGAATTACCATCATGGCTAAGGTCATCTTTGATATCAACGGGATTATCTCCGTTGGGCACGACATTCCGGGGTTTGAGTTCTCTTTTCGGCGATTTTGTCCTGACCGTGATGTTGTAGTAGTGCAGGCAGACCCTTTTCACGCTGATGCGATGTACTGCCTCGCCTTGTCGGTGTATCTGGCGGGCGATGGCGTGGGGGATGAGATAGAGCGGGATCCCGGTCTCGGTTGCAGACCGGCGGGCGGTCATTTCGATCGCTCCCGTTCCCGTTCTTCGAGCAGGGTGAGCCGCTGTTCGATGCGTTCGATCTTCCCGTTCAGCCGCTCGGCGACCCGGTCCTGCCGGTCGGCAAGAAAGAGGATCATATTTCCCCTCATACCGGAATAGCTCATGACCTCATGTCCGGTTCCGCTCATACCGGATGCAGCCTGATCCGGTCCTGGTACCTCTGCCGGGATATCTGCAGATCTCCCTGGCCCCTTTGTTGTTGTTTTTGTTTTGTTCGTTTCCATGTTGTTTCTCTTCTGATTTTTTATCAATCACCATTCTCACAAAATCGAGAGCGTCCGCTTTTCTCCGCATACGCTCAAATACCGGTCCACCTGACGCTTCAGCTCCGGCAGCGACCCTTTTGATTCCCTGAAACTATGCGGACGGCAGGCTCGACGTGCAACATCTCATGCCGGAATCAAAATGCCGTATCGGCGGTCAATTACGACGTAAACTAAAAAAGCCGGGTAAGAGTATACCAGTCCGGGCGCCCGCAGGAGATTCCCCGGATCCGGTGATCTGTCCGCTCAATACTCTTGACAGGACGTTCAGGAGTCCCATCGCTGCACAGACAGACAGCATTGAAAAAAAGAAGAACCGGGCGTACCAACCTGCACGCTTTGGTGCATACCCGAGCTGCCGGATTCTCCTCGCTGTCCGTGTGCAGAAATTCTGTGTCATGTGTGATTAACATAAGAAGAATATGTCATGGTTTAAGCGTAGTGGTCGGATAAACATTTTTGGACAAAATCTGGCAAATTCCAGGGAAACGGGGCACGTAAAACGGTTTGTTTGTCTGACACCAAGCGGGCGCGGCACGGCCGTGATCAAATGCCGGTTTTACGCAGGATTTGGATGGAGAAACGGGATTTGGCGTGAGAGGGTGCCGCAAAAAAAACTTCGTTATACTCAAAAGCGGTTTCGCTTTTTAAAGAAATATTTTGATATTTTGGGGCGAATGAAAAAGGTACGCCATGTACTTAAAAAAATGAAGGATCTAGCCCTGCCGATCCTTTGCAAGTTTCTCCATATCCTTACCAGACTTCTGCAGATCTGCAAGGGACATAGCTGGAGTGACCGATACAGAAGCATTCCAATCCAACCAGAGTGGCTCTGTCATTGCAACCATCTTGTCCTCGCTCGGAATGTTTACGACCGCAATCATTGTCCTTTGGCCATCCCTGACCGTAAAGTAGACTGCCTCTGGTTTCACCGCATCGAGATAATTTTTTATCTTAACAGGCAGCGTTCCATCAAGAATACTGCAGTTGCCGTCCTCTGCTGGTATCCAGCACTCAATGATACATCGCATGATTTCCGCTCCATTCCCAACAAGCACCCTGCCCAACGCACAGATGTTATGGGATGCTCTGGTATTACTCATGCTGTATTTATCATTACCCGCGAATTACAAATTTTGAAAAACGGAGCACCACAGTGATCTCACTGGCACAACAAGGGGGTAGTTACCGGACCGGGACTGACCGTTTCGACTGCATCTTGTCACATCCGTCTCTTTGATCGTCCGGCTGGTTATGGTTTTTTCCGTCACAGGCACACACCAGCACGGTAATTCCTCTTTTATAGATCACTTATATATAGTAATTCATCAAATGACGAATTGTTGTATCCGACCTGACAGGTGAGAGGTGGGAAATTTGTTTTTTACCGGGAGAAAACTCCTTTGCATTGTCCTTGTCCTGTTCACCCTCACGCTTCTCTGCCAGCAGGTGACAGCCGCACCGGCAAATAAAACCATAACTGTCGTGATGGACAATGACTACCCGCCATATATTTTTCTCGACAGCAGCGGAAATCCCCAGGGGATCCTGGTAGACCAGTGGCACCTCTGGGAGCAGAAAACCGGGTATACTGCCAATATTTCTGCGATGGACTGGAATGAGGCCCAGCGCCGGATGGATGCCGGTGAATACGATGTTATTGATACCCTTTTTTACAGCGATGCCCGGGCACTGAAATACGATTTCGGGAAACCCTACGCGACCATCGACGTCCCCCTGTTTTTTAAGAAGGATCTTTCGGGAATCTCCGATGCGGATTCCGTCAAAGGATTTGTTGTTGCGGTTAAATCCGGGGATTATGCGATAGATTATCTCCAAAGCAGGGGAGTGACCGGGCTCAGGGAGTATCCCAGTTACGAGGCGATCGTTGCGGCTGCAAAAACGGGGGAAGTCGTCGTCTTCTGTATCGACAAGCCTCCTGCCCTCTACTTCCTGTACAAAAACGGGATCCAGGACCAGTTCCGCCAGACCGCACCGCTCTATTCGGGCCAGTTCCACCGTGCGGTAAAGAAAGGTGACAGCCAGACCCTGGAGATTGTCGAGGAAGGTTTTAACCGGATCACGCCTGCGGAATACAGTGCTATCGAACAAAAATGGTACGGCACGCCCATCATTTCAAACGAGTATCTGCAATACGTTCTTGCAGCCAGTATAGTCATTATCGTCGTGCTCCTGCTCATGGTCCTGTGGAACCACACGTTGACAAAGAAAATTAACCAGAAAACTGCCGATCTCCGGCAGGAGGTTATGATCAGCACGTTACGGGCAGAAGCCCTGAAAGAGAGCGAGGAGCGGTATCGCCTCCTCTTTGAAAACAACCCCGCTCCTATGCTGATCTACGAACGGGGAACCTTACGGCTGCTTGCTACAAACGATGCATTCCAGCGGTTCTATGGCTATTCCAGCGACGAAGCGCTTGCCATGCGTCTCACGGACCTTTACCCGGATGAAGAAAAGGGACCGATCACCGAACTGGCAGCCCGCCTGTATGGCTATGCCAGTGCCGGGGAATGGCACCACCGCAGGAAGGACGGTTCCCTGATGACCATCGTCGCCTATTCGCACGACCTGGTGTTCAAGGGCAGCTCCGCCAGGGTCGCTGTTATGATCGACATTTCTGACATCAGGCGGGCCGAGGAGGCATTGCGTGACAGCGAGGCCCTTTTCCGGGCGGTTATCAACAATGCAAACGACGCGATCTTCTTGAATGATCTGTCAGATCACAAGCTGGGAACTTTTATCATTGTCAACGATATTGCCGCACGCTGGTTCGGGTATACCCGGGAAGAACTCCTGCACATGTCTCTTCCGGGCGTTATACCGGAACACCGTTTTGAAAAGCTCTTTGCCTATGCCTCACAGAAGATACGAACAGACGGGCATGCTGTTTTTGAATCATTCCTGACAGGGAAAGACGGGACCGAGTTCCCGGTTGAGATAAACACGCTTGTTTTCCCGTTCAGGGAAAAAATGGTAGCCCTGTCCATCGTACGGGATATCACCGAGCGCAAGCGGGCAGAAGAGGAGCTAAAAGAGAACGAGAGACAACTTGCCTCCATTTACGAAACGGTGGGGGATGTCATTTTCCTGCTGGATGTGGAAGCAGACGGGAATTACCGCTTCGCGTCGGTTAATCCGGCCTTTAGTACGGTAACTGGTGTGCCCCCTGAGTCAGTTATCGGGAAGTCCGTCAGTGAAGTCATCCCGGAACCTTCGTTGTCCCTGGTACTCGGAAAATACCGGCAGGCCATCTCGGAAAGGACAATTGTGCGGTGGGAGGAGGCCACCCTGTACTCGACGGGTCGTCTCATTGGTGAGGTAAGCGTAGCGCCGGTATTTGATAAAAACGGGACCTGCACACACCTGGTCGGGTCAGTGCATGATATCACCGATCGCAAGAAGACTGAAGAGGCCCTGCAGCTCGCCCGGAAAAAACTGAGCCTGTTGAATGTTGTTACCTTCCAGGACATCCAGAGTGCCCTGTTTTCACTTTCTTCCTATCTTGAACTCATGAAAGCGGGGATTTGTGACAAAACACATCTGTCCTATCTGGAAAAGAGCAGGAACATCCTCACAAAAACTGCCGGCATGATGAATTTTGTAAAAGATTACCAGAATATGGGGATGACCCCGCCGAGGTGGCAGAATGTGAGCCAGGTCTTCCTTTTTGCAATCTCCCACCTGCCGCCCCTTACTACAGAGCGGATTATCGCTGTTGACGGCCTGGAAATGTATGCTGATCCTTTGCTGGAGACGGCTTTCCTTAACCTTGTCGGGAGCATGCAGAAACACGGGACCGGCGCGACAAGAATTGCCCTGCGTTACGAGGAACCGGGAGATTATCTGGTCCTTATTCTTGAGCAGAATGGAGCGGGCGTTCCCGCTGAGGAGAAAGAACATTTCTTCGAACGCGGATATGAGGATGGCCACGGGCACGGGCTGTTCTTTACCCGGGAAGTCCTGTCTATCACGGGCATCACCATCAGCGAGACCGCGCCGGAAGGAGAGGGAATACGGTTTGAGATGCTGGTGCCAAAAGGGGAGTACAGGTTTACAAAAAACCCGTGACAAGCGGCCCTTTAACTTCCGGTACATAAAATCTGAGAACCAGGATACCGGTACCCTGTCACAGTCAAAACGAGCTCAAGGCCGGACGATTATGCAGTCTGTCCCCCCTCTTTTCCCGGCAGCCAAAAAAGCACTGCCTTTTAAAACCCCCATCGTTTCCACAAGATATTCAAGAGCCGGATAAAGACTAGTAAGATCAGGAGTGTGGTGAAGGATCGGGCCGGGAATTCTGGGAGCAGCAGCATTGCCTCTCCTTATCCTGATCGCACGGATCGTTGAGGCAGCCCTTGAGACGGTCCGCACGATCTATATCAGTAAGGGTCACGCCAACCTTGCTGCCTATATCGGCATTGCAAAAACCGGTATCTGGCTGCTCTCGACAGGTATTGTCATCACCAACCTTGGGGATTACGGGAACCTGTTTGCCTATCTTGCCGGGTACGGTATCGGGACCCTGTTCGGCATGCAGATCGAGAACATGATTTCCATTGGCTACGTCATCGTCCGGCTTATTACTCCTGCAGATCCCCAGCCGCTTATTACCGAGCTCTCCGCACTTGGATACGGGATGACCAGGATCGAGGGATCGGGAAGCTTTTCGAATACAGTTGCAATTATCTTCATGATCGTTCCCCGCAAAGAACTCGGACGCCTGCTGGGTGTGCTGTCAACATGTCATCCTGATATTCTCTATACTGTTGAAGATGTCCGCACCATCAAGGAAGGTGCGAAGATCTTCCACAGGGATACCAGGAGCAGGATACTGGGATTCTTCGGGTTATAAGCATTTTTTCGTACGCTCCCCCCCTTGTCCTGAACTATTGCCCTGAACAAAAGGACTATGTATCCTCCCTGCACTACTCTTCGCGGTGTATCTTATGAAACAGGACCAGCCAGGAAAAGCAGGTGGCACGATCCCCCTCTTCAACGCACGTACCGGCAAGACGGAAGATCTCACCCCCGTTATTAAAACCGATGCGGAGTGGAGGGCGCAACTCTCTCCTGAACAGTTCAGTGTGGCGCGAAAACAGGGCACGGAATACGCGTTTACCGGTAAATACCATAACTGGAAGGAGCACGGTATTTATTCCTGTATCTGCTGCGGCACTGACCTCTTCTTATCTGAGACCAAGTTTGATTCCGGCACCGGCTGGCCCAGTTTCTACGCGCCGGTTTCACCGCTTAATGTCAGCACGCACTCCGATGCTTCGGGCGGGATGGTACGAACGGAGGTAGTCTGTGCACGGTGCGGGGCACATCTCGGCCACGTCTTTGATGACGGCCCTCCCCCGGGTGGCAAACGCTACTGCATGAACTCGGCAGCGCTGGATTTCGATAAAATCCCGTGACAGGAAAAAATATGCCCCATGCACAACCCTTTTTTATGATGTCCTTCCCATAGCAGAGCTGGGGAATGGATCAATGGGGAAAATTTCAGCAGGCAGGAATGTGTTTATGTATCCCATGCCGGTTACCCTGCTCGGCACGCTGGTGGATGGCAGACCGGATTTCATGGCGCTTGGTTGGATCACCCGGGTGAATGCAAACCCTCCGACGATAGGCTGTGGTGTAGGGAGGCACCACCATTCGGTTCGGGGTATCGAGGAGAACAAAACGTTCAGTATCAATGTCCCTTCCGTGAAAATGATGGAGAAAACGGACTATTGCGGGCTGGTCTCGGGAAAGGATGCTGACAAAGCAGCGCTCTTCGATGTGTATTACGGGGAACTGGATACTGCCCCGATGATAACCGAATGCCCGCTCTCCTTGGAATGCCGGGTGGAGGTTACCATCGAAAATCCCACCAATAATTTTTACATTGGTGAAATCATCGCATCATATACCGAAGAAAAGTACCTCACAAAAGGTAAACCGGATATTAAGAAGATCAACCCGCTCCTGCTCACCATGCCGGACAACCGTTACTGGGCCGTCGGGGAATATGCCGGTGACGCGTGGAGCATAGGCAAAACGCTGAAAACGAAGTGAATCACCGATCCGGGATCTTCACGTATCCGCATCGGGTATCCCTGCATCAACCGCTCCATCCGGTGCATGCCATCCAGTAAGAATGCAATAAAAAGGGTAGATGGAAAGAAGTACAAACTACTTAGGCTTATAATCTTATTTCTTTTTCTTCAGTAATCCGTTTTCCTCTACCAATAAGTTGATAACTGTTTCAGAGATGTCTCCCGCATATTCTCCCGCTCTCCGTATACTTTCAGAGATGTAATTTAAAGAAATGGCAATCATCGTATCCTGCTTGAGCACTATGTTATTAATCTCTCCACAGATGTTTTCCAGTGCGTTGATCGATTCAATATTCCGGTTGGCATCTTTCATATCGGAGTTGAAAAAAGAAACAATACTCCGGTCAAAAATTTCAAGCGACATTATACTTGCTTTTTTTATGATATTGATGGTTTGTTTATCAAGATTTATCTCGATAATGGGAATGGCATGTTCTGCAATTCTTACCGCATGGTCCCCGATCCGCTCGATAATCCGGCTCAATATATAGTAATGCATTGCCATATCCGGTGATATCCCCATCTTCCGGGACAGGGATGCATACAGCATAATCGTGTTGGTCTGGCGGGCGATCAGCCAGTTCAACCGGTCTGCATCGATGTCACGGGAGATTACATCTTCTGCAAGAGTCTTGTTGTGGGTATCAAGAGCCGTAATTGCATCCTTATGCATGTTTTTAACAATTACAAACATGCGCTTGATGGTATTCTCAAACGGCATCTCTACCGGATTGAGCAGGTCTTTTATCGCGATAACGCTCTCGGTTTCCTCAACGACTTCCTGGCCAATCGTCATCTGGGTGAAATCCCGGACAACTGATCGGACAAACGGGGGAAAACCCTTTTTTGTGGTAAGGTGAATCACATTGAAACCCATGATGTAAGTTCCAATTAAAAGACGGAATAAAAATGCCGGATCGGTAATAGTACTGCAGTCAATCTCCTTGACCTGCTGGAGAATCTCTTCAGTGGTATTTTTGGTAATCATGAGTGTTCCGTCAGGCTGTACGGTCATTCCCACCGGATCATTCTTCTTGATCTTCTGTTTTTCTGCCCAATCTTTAGGGAGCGTTACCACAAAGGAAGCCCCCCCGGTCATCTGCACCCGTCTAATCTCCATCTTATCACCTGATATAAATAGATAACTGATATCACTATGTTACTCTATTTGTCTATTTCTCATATATATACTAGTATAGTTTATGGCGAAAAAACATTTAATAGCACGGGTAAAATGGATGATAGAACACCATGAATGCAAAAAGGAGTTCGTATGTATTAATCATCCTGAGCCTCGCCGCAGTATTCATGCTGGCGTTTGCTGCAGGGTGTACAAGCAACGGAACGAAGACTACGGTTGCAACCACGGTCCCGACTGCTTCTCCCGCAGTTGTTGCAACCATGCAGGTATCGGTACCAACTACAGCAGCGCCGGCAATGACCACAGCCCCGGTTTCCACCGGCCAGAAGCAGACCATCAAAATCAGTGGTTCAACAACCGTATTGCCGATAGCCCAGGCAGCAGCTGACGCGTATATGAAAGATCACCCGGATGCAGACATCCAGATATCCGGAGGTGGATCCGGTGTTGGGGTCCAGGCAATTGGTGCCAGAACTGTCGATATCGGTATGTCATCGCGTGATGTGACAACAGATGAGATGGCCAAGTATCCCAGTTTTGTCGTTACGACTGTTGCACAAGATGGTATCGCAATCATTGTGAACCCGGCAAATGAGATCCCGTACATAACGCTCGACCAGGTGAAAGGTATCTATTTGGGCAATATTACCAAATGGACTCAGATAACCGGTGCGAATGTTCCCGGTACCAATAACCAGATCGTGATTGTCGGCCGTGACAGTGCATCCGGCACCCGTACCTACTTCGATCAAACTGTCCTGCTCAGTGCAACTCCGGTGAAAACCATGCTGGAACAGAACTCCAACGGGGCTGTTCTCCAGACGGTAGCCCAGACCCCCGGAGCAATCGGTTACGTTTCAATCGGTTTTGTCAGCAAAGATGTTAAAGCCCTGTCTATCTGGTATAATGCCCAGAAGTTAATCGCTCCTTCGATCGCTAATGTCAAAACCAAGACATATCCGATCTCCCGTAACCTGTATATGATCACCAATGGTCAGCCCAGCGGACTTGCCGGTGACTTCATCAAGTATATTCTCAGCCCGGACGGCCAGAAGATCGTAGCTGATCAGGGTTTCGTGACTCTTACCTGAACAGAAAACAAGGAAAAAACTAAACAATTTTTTCATTACTGGGAAGCTGGAATGGTGAAATTCATGAAAAAAATGAATGGTGTCTTCAACGCTTCCGAAGGCACTACCCGTTTCTCCTTCCTCAAAGAGCAGGCAATTAAAACCGTATTCTTCTTCACAGCCTTCTTTGCCGTTATTGTTGTCTTATTCATCCTCCTGTTCTTATTACAGGATGGGTACGTCATCTTTGAGAAGGTCGGCGTACTCGCGTTCCTGTTTGGTGACTCATGGGCCCCGACTGCAGTGGTACCGTTGTACGGTATCTTGCCGCTCATCGTCGGAACCCTGTTGGTCACCCTCGGGGCAATGGTCTTTGCTGTCCCGCTTTCTATCGGCTGTGCGATCTATATTTCCGAGCTCGCCTCCCCACGGGTAAAACAAGTACTCAAACCGGCAGTTGAATTGCTTGCTGGTATCCCATCAGTCGTATACGGATTCTTCGGGCTGATCGTTCTTACCAATTTCATCCGGGTAGTCTTTGATCTTCCCACGGGCGAGACATGGCTGGCAGCTTCAGTTCTTCTCGGTATCATGGCACTTCCCACGATCATCAGTGTTTCTGAGGATGCGATAAGTTCAGTACCCCGCGAGTATAAGGAAGGGTCCCTTGCAATCGGGGCGAACCGGTGGCAGACAATAAGCCGGGTCCTTGTGCCTGCAGCGCTTTCCGGCATTGCTGCGGCCATTATCCTTGGTATCGGAAGAGCCATTGGCGAGACCATGGCTGTCCTGATGGTTGCTGGCAACGCGGGAATTATTCCAGACCCCTTATGGAATATCTTCTCATCAGTAAGGACACTTACCGCAACACTGGGCATTGAAATGGGTGAAGTATCTGTCGGCAGTGATCATTACAGTGCCTTGTTCGGTGTTGCAGTCGTCCTGCTCATTATTACTCTCATCGTCAATATCTCGGCTGTTACGATTCTGCGCCGCTTGAAAGAGGGACGGACCGCTCATCACGCCCGCAAACCTTTCATCCCTTCCTCCATGCAGGAATCCCTGAAACGGGTCGGGGAGGTAAGTGTGATTGCTGCCCTGATCCTGTTCTTGCTTGAAGCTGCACCGTGGTACTTCGCAGCCGTAATACTGCTGGTCTGCGGTGCATTCTACTTCGGCAGGAACCGGCTCTCGAGGAAGCATATCGAGAAGATCGCATTTGGTTTGATTATTGCAGCGGCAGTCATCGTGATTGCCATCCTTGTTATAATTCTCCAGAACATTATCCTCAACGGTCTTCCGGCACTCTCGTGGGAATTCCTGACCCAGCCGCCACAGAATCTCGGCAGGGCAGGAGGGATTTTCCCGGCAATTATCGGTACGCTCTATCTCGTCACTGGTGCAATTGCGATCGCGCTTCCTCTGGGTGTCGGGGCAGCAATTTATCTTATAGAATACACGCGGGAAGGCCGCATCACCCGGCTCATCAGGACCGGTGTTGACCTGCTCAACGGCACTCCTTCAATCGTGTTTGGCCTGTTCGGGTTTGCATTCATCGTGCTGTATCTCGGGATTGGTGTATCACTACTTGCCGGGCAGATCACCCTTGCACTGATGGTATTGCCAACAGTCATCCGCACAACTGAAGAATCCTTAAAAAATATCCCGCAATCATTACGGGAAGGCAGTCTTGCCCTGGGAGCGACCCGATGGCAGACGATCAGCAGGGTAGTCCTGCCACCGGCAGTGCCGGGTATTGTGACGGGAGCAATTCTCTCCATCGGGAGAGCAGCAGGAGAAACCGCCCCGATCATGTTCACGGCAGTCATCTTCTCGTCGCGGTTCCTACCTAATTCGGTCTTTCAGCCGGTGATGGCGCTGCCTTACCATCTCTTCATCCTGGCGACCAATGTCCCGGGTGCTTCAACAAACAAGTACGGAACTGCACTCGTCCTGCTGATGATTGTTGTTGGTTTTTACTCAGTCGCGATCATTGTACGAAACCATTTCCAAAATAAATCACGGGGATGAACTATGTCAGAATCTGCAATTATTACAACAAATAACGTAAATCTCTGGTATAGCGATAAACAAGCACTTGAATCCGTTTCAATGACGATCCCAAAGAACAAGGTGACTGCCCTGATCGGTCCCTCCGGCTGCGGAAAATCGACGCTATTACGTTGTTTCAACCGGTTAAACGATCTCATCGACTGTGTGAAGATCAGCGGGGAGATCCTGCTTGACAACGAAAACATCCATGCAACAGGAACCGATGTGGTTATGCTGCGGAAAAAAGTGGGGATGGTCTTTCAGAAGCCCAATCCGTTCCCAAAATCCATTTACGAGAATGTAGCATATGGCCCCCGCGTGCATGGTGTGAAAGACAAAACCGAGCTTGACAAAATTGTCGAGCAGAGCCTTCATCATGCGGCGTTATGGGATGAAGTCAGGGATCGTCTCCACGATTCAGCACTCGGGCTGTCCGGTGGCCAGCAACAGCGGCTGTGCATCGCCCGGACACTTGCGGTAGAGCCAGAAGTGATCCTGATGGATGAGCCCTGTTCAGCGCTTGATCCCATCGCCACCGCAAAAATCGAGAACCTTATCAATTTGCTCAAGCAGGACTACACTGTCATAATCGTCACTCATAACATGCAGCAGGCAGCGAGAGTGAGCGATTATACCGGTTTCATGTATCTGGGAAAACTCATCGAATGTGGAAAAACCGTGGAGATCTTCGAGCATCCAAAAGAGGAACTTACCGAGAATTATATAACCGGTCGGTTTGGGTAGGTGGAATAAATGGCAGAAAAATTTCATTCAGAGCTCAAAAACCTTAAAACTGAAACATTGGAGATGGCTCACCTTGGGCGATTTATGCTGCGTACGGCAGTCGATGCACTAATTCGCCAGGACCCGAATCTTGCTGAAACAGTGATTGCGCGAAAAGAAGAGATCCGCCAGATGGAAATTCAGCTTGAAGAACACTGTTACCAGCTTATCGCCCTTAATCAGCCGATGGCAAAGGACATGCGGGTCATTGCATGCACTTTAAAAGTGATTACGGCATCACTCCGTATCGGGCGGTACGGCAAGGTAATTGCAAATATTGTGAAAAAAATTTCAGATCTGCCGCACATCGCGAATCTTATGAGTATCCCCCATATGGCGGATTTGGTGATTGAAATGATTGATGATTCGATCAAGGCTTACGAAAATGACACTATCGAAATGATCTCTGATTTTTCGACCCGGGATGACACCATTGATTCATTGCGTCAATCAATCTTCCGCGAGGGAATTACCTATATGATGGAAGATCCCAGGAACATCACCCGCTGCACCAACTACATCCTTGTCGCCCGGTACCTTGAACGCTGTGCTGACCATGCCTGTAAAATTGCAGAGAATGTTCAATATATGCACACCGGTGAGCGCATCGAGATCCACTGAACCAACGATGGAAAGAATATGGAAAAGAAGACCGTGTTATTTATCTGCTTATTCAATTCAGTGAGATCGCAGATAGCAGAAGGCCTTCTTAACGCCCGCTGTAACTACCGCTATACTGCATTTTCTGCAGGTGTTGCACCGGCAGGACTGAATCCGTATGCTGTTGCGGTGATGAAAGAGGCGGGAATTGATATCTCCAACCAGAAGTCCAAGAAACTGTCTCAGTTTACCGGCACCCGGTTCGATTACGTTATCACGATGTGTGACCGGGCGAAACTGGCGGTGACCGGGGCCATCCCTGAAGGAGAGACCATGATACACCGGGGATTTGTGAGTCCTTCAGAAATCCGTGAGAACAATGCGGAGATCCTCGCGGATTTCCGCGTACTCCGGGACGATATCGATTCCTGGCTTACCGTGATCTTCCCGGACTATCCTGAAAACCGGAGAGACCGACGCAGGGAGAATAAAAAATGACAGAGTATAACCGTGAAGAAATTGCTATGAACGCTGGTAACCAGAAAGTTGATGGCATGGAACGAAAACTCCGTGTTCTGTTCATCTGTACCCACAATTCTGCCCGATCCCAGATGGCGGAAGGATGCGGGCGCGGTATGGCGACTGGTTCGAGGTGAGGAGTGCCGGAACAGAAGTGCGTGAGGTGAACCCGCTGGCGGTGGTCACGATGGAGGAGATAGGAATTGACATTTCCGGGCACCGGTCAAAGCTCATCGATGAATTCTTTGATCGGGGCTGATATAGTCGTAACAGTCTGTGACAGCGCTCACAATGCCTGCCCGTTCTTCCCGGGCGCAAAAACGATTATAAGTACCAATTTTCCTGATCCGTCTATATAGTTGTATCATCAAAATATATATTAACACAGAATGCTATGATTATTAATTATAATGTATTCACAGCAAGTAGGAAGGATCAACCGAAAGCGGTTTATCGTTACTGAAGGAACTGTATTGGATATACTGAAAAAACGGCTCAAAAGTGAGAAAGACATAATAGTTCGCCAGTATATCCGACAGAAAATTAATCTATTCAGTTAAGAGCCCGAAAGATCGCATGATAATCCGCAGTATAACTTTTCACTCAGCCTTCATTCTATTTCCTTCTCAATACATTCATTAAATTTTGTAGATCAATTTTATTTTGGGTAAGATACCAATAAAGAGCAACAAATAATCCCGCTACAATTAATATATAACCTATTAAAATCCCAATAGTAAGAAATCCAATAACTACCATTATAAACGCGGCGTACTTTAAATATTTGGCTCTCTTTTTTAAATGTTCGATATCTTGTTCGGGCATAATAGGTAATTACGTAAGATCCAATGATTTGCATTTAGGGTTATTCTGATTGTACCCGGTTCTTCTTGACCACTACCTCTTCTTATAAAAATATAAATATTCACATGATATTTCCCTTACCTGATTTCAACGCCAACTGATTTCTTGGAAATGGAGCAACGAACTCCATGATATCATATTCAAGGATTCACTGGTTCAATAAGAATCGATAGAAAAAATGTTAAGACCGGTATAAAATTTCTTAAGGATATATTCTATATTATTTTCAGAAAGATTTTGTTCGATTAACCTTATGGCATTTTGATGCGTACTTCCGGTGGCAATCGTGATGAGAAGTCATTTTCCAGAAAGAACTACGGGAGTAACATGACATCCGAACCGATCATTTCAACAAACAACCTTAACCTCTGGTATAATGACACACACGCGCTCCAGTCAATTTCCATGAAGATACCGAAGAATCAGGTGACGGCTCTTATTGGTCCCTCCGGCTGCGGCAAGTCCACACTGCTTCGGTGTTTCAACCGTCTGAACGATCTCATCGACTGTGTGAAGATCAGCGGGGAGATCCTTCTTGACAACGAGAATATCCATGCAGCAGGAACTGATGTAGTCATGTTGCGGAAAAGAGTGGGGATGGTCTTTCAGAAGCCCAATCCTTTTCCCAAATCCATCTACGAGAATGTGGCGTACGGTCCGCGTGTCCATGGAATAAAAACTAAAGGTACATTGGACACTATCGTTGAACAGAGCCTTCGCGACGCAGCACTCTGGGACGAAGTGAGAGACCGGCTGGACGATTCCGCGCTGGGGCTCTCCGGCGGGCAGCAGCAACGGCTCTGTATTGCCCGTACACTCGCAGTCGAGCCGGAGGTGATTTTGATGGACGAGCCCTGCTCAGCCCTCGACCCGATAGCAACCGCAAAGATCGAGAAGCTAATCGATGAGCTCAAGAGGGATTACACTGTGATAATTGTCACGCATAATATGCAACAGGCGGCGCGGGTGAGCGAATATGCTGGCTTTATGTATCTGGGCAAGCTTGTTGAATTCGGGCAGACAAACCAGATTTTCGAGAATCCTCATGAAGACCTCACGGAAAATTACATCACCGGAAGGTTCGGATAGGTTGATAAGATGTCAGAAAAATTTCATACAGAACTGAACAGGTTAAAACAGGACACAACTGAGATGGTGCAATTTGCGCGGGATATGCTTAGTGAATCGGTGAATGCATTGATTGGACAGGACTCCACGAAAGCGCTACAGGTTCTCTCGAAAAAGAAACATATCAGGGAGGTTACGATTATTCTTGAGGATCGCACCTACCAGCTGATTGCGTTGTACCAGCCGATGGCAAAAGACATGCGGGTGATTGTCTGCACTCTCAAGATGATTACCGCCGCTGAACGTATCGGAAGGTACGGGAAAGATATCGCAGATATGGTCAAACACCTCCAGGATCAGCCCGATTTTGTGCAACCGCTTCCTATACTGCATATGGCAGAGCAGGTACTGGGAATGATCGATGATGCGATCGTTGCGTTTGAAACCGAAAACCTTGATGCTATCAAAAATTTCTCTTCACGGGACGACACGGTTGATGCCCTGTGGCATTCAATATTCCGGGAGACGCTTACCTTTATGATGGAGAATCCGAAGACCATCACCCGCAGCACATATTACATAATGGTCGCACGATATCTTGAACGATCCGGGGACCATGCTTGTAAAATGGCAGAAAATATCCTTTACATGGTCACCGGTGAATGGATCGAGATCACATAATCCAGAAAAATGTGCACATACTTTTTAATTCCTGACTAAAAAAAATATACAATCAATCCTGTCCGGCACAGGCGCGTGAATGTTAAAGCGTCCTGAATCCCTCGAACAAATATATGTATGAGATCGCTATGCCTCCCGTGCCGGATATACGAGCAAGCCAAAGAAACGTTTTGCGGGTATCTGGTTGGGTGCCTGTCAGATCTATTTTCTTTATCTTGGAAAAATCGCTGACAGGACAGTCGTACCTCTTCAAATGGTTATGAAGACGAATGCCGGAATGCAATATCGGAGAGCACATCTGCCACATCTTCGCATTTATCTGTGGCAATCTCGAGCCATTCGTAAATATCTTTCAACTTGATGATAGTCATCGCATCTTTGGTCCGGAAGAGGTTGGTGATCGCTTCGGCAAGCACGTCATCGGCAAGGTTTTCAAGCCGGTTAATCTCAATACAGCGATCCCTGATGAACGAAGGATCCCTGATAGAGCGGATATTCTTGACAGCTGCATCAATCTCAACCGTTGATAAGTGGATCAGCTTTGAAAGTTCCACCATGTAGGTGTCTGACGATTCGATGCCATAGTAGAGCATCTTTTCCGCTGATCCATCGATATAGTCAAGTACTTCATCTAGTGAGGAGGCAAGTGTGGAGATCTCTGCAGGTGCAAGCGGGGGATTGCGGGTCCGGTTTAATCGTTCATAAATGGCATGGGTTATGTCGTCACCCCTTTGTTCGAGCAGTTCGATCTCGTGGCGCTTCTCCTTCACATTGGTGAAATCCTTCGTAAGATTGATAAGATTATGTCCTGCATCTGAAACAATCGCCACCTGCTGTTCGAACAGATCAAAAAAGACCTTGTCCTGCGGAATAAACCATTGCCGTAAGCCCATAAGGATTCAGAATCAATATCAGGTGTAACAGATTAAAAATTTGACGGTTATATAAATAAAAAAACCATAAAAACGGTAGATTTACTGTAATAATAGAAAATTTTGTGAAGTAGTAGACACCAGCGACACCGGATGAGCATTCAGTGCATACGGGCTTTATGATCGATGTAACCACATCCAGTATTAAAAACCAGGTGACAGGATACAAAAAAAACTATTTCCCTTCATGCAACCTGGGGATGTAGACAGAATAAAACCCCCGGTCACCACCGTATTGATTTAAAGATTACTACTGCATGATTCAGTTGGAAAAAAAAACACGCGGTCACCAAGCGGAAAGTGGGGAAAAAGAGTGGATGCAAAATGCATCTGTGGCGTTCTGTTATCTATCGGGACGGTCACCAGACCTCGGGGAAGGCCATTTCGGTGTACAGATCTTCAAGCCGGGCCTTGTGCCCGCTTTCCATGTTTGCGAGCTGGGTAAAGAGGAACTTCTGCTCCGTTTCAGTCGAGAGCCCCGCCAGCTGGGTGTACATCTGCATAGCTTCAAGTTCCTTTTTGATCGCGAGAACAAGGCCATCAAGCGGTTTCAAATCGGCAGACAGGGGAGGGCTCGGCATTGCATTGACCACCTTGTAGTCCTTCTTTGCATCAAAGTGCATCTTGGTGACGTCTTTTGAGAGCATTCCCTGTAAAAACTCCCGGTGCTGTTTCTCTTCTCCGGCAAGCTCACCAAAGAGTTTCTTCAGTGCTGCGTCTTTTACTTTGTCGGATATGGTGCGGTAAAATGTGTATGCCTCGACTTCCCGGTCGATGGCGGTCGAAATGATCTTCTTTGCATCGTCAGTCTTCATTTTTTGCTCCTTGATAACGTAAAATATTACCAATTACATATATAAGAGCATTGGTTTTACCCATGACGGGGAGAATCAACCCCGTTCGCAAAAATATCGGAATGAAAAAAGTTCAGTCCCTCCCTTTCTGATATATCCTGCGTGTCAGTCCACCTCTTTCATCTTCCAGACGTGGATCACCCAGAGGAAAGAAGCAAGGGTCGCGATCACCGTAGATAGGATGAGGAGCGGTAAATACCACCATTGTTCTCCCATAGTTCCCCCCATAATCCCGCTCCCGGCGATGGTGGCGATCGTATTGGGGACGAGAAATGCCGTGCCGAGGACGGTAAGGTACGCGGTGACGAGGGCAAACCGGTTATTCAGGTTCTGGAGCTGGTTGTTGTAGATACTCTGCATCACTTCAAGCCCGGATGAGAGGACGTTGGACATCTGTTCGGAGAGTTCAATATGACGATCGATATTGTCGGATAATATCCCTATCCGCCCGAGAAGTTTTTCATCATTGGTGATCAGGTCAGCATCCCCGTAGCGCAGCGAATCGACCACATCTTTTGTCGACCAGAGCACGTTCAGGTAATCGATCAGCACGTGCTTCATGCGGTAGATATCATAGGCGACCTTTCTCTTGGCTAAGTTCTCTTCGATAAGTGATTTACTGATCGTGTCACCACGCATCTCGATCTCGCGGAGGTACTCAAAGTTGCGGTCGTTGTTCTCATCGATAATCCGTTCCAGGACCATGGTGGTCTTGTCAACCAGTGACTCTTCTGCGATCCTTTTAAAAAGTGGCGGGGCATACCGGGAGAATCTCAGGAGCCGGTTGATCTCTTCACTGTGAACCGTTACGATGTAATTGTCGCGGATAAGAACAAAGAGCGGGTGCACCGACATCTTCTCTGCCCGCACGGTTGTCGAAGGGAGCATGATACCCAGTTCGGTGTCGTAATCTTCGTATGCCGAGTAAAAACCGGTGGTCAGTTTCGGGATCGGAATCTTGGTAAAACCGGCGACCTGGGCGATATGCTCAATCTCTTTATCATCGTCTTTCGTGCTGCAATCGATCCAGGCGATACTCGCGTCGCGGATAGCGGCAATATATTCTTCAAGAGGGCGATCCACCTGCCGCTCGATCCTGCCATCCTTGTCAAGGATGATACAGAAACTTAAAGGGACTGGACCGTTGACCTGGGATGGCTGGGGAGTGCTCTGCATTTTCATGGCGGCGCCTCGTGAACTGACGGCCGGTATTTTGTACTGTGTATCGTTATGAGCTATTGATACCGGAAGTGTATATAGGTGGTTGTGTTTGAGGAAGAAGAACAGTCCCCGCCAACCTCGGGAGGGCCTGTCGGAACGCTTATTATCCGGTATGCACTTGTCCGGTTATGCAGAATCGCTGGCTCATGCTCCCCGCGGTGATCATCGTTGTTTTCCTCCTGTCAGCCGGGTGTACATCATCAGCTCCCCCACCAGGCTCCCCCTCTCTGGCATCTCCCGCACTGTCACAACCCGTGGACGGGCAGACGTTGCCCTCCTCACCTTCCGGTGCGTTTACCCTAAGGGTGGCATCCCTGGATCCGGGATCAGTTCTCCCTGATGCTTATACCTGCAAAGGCGCACGTGAATCGCCTAAAATTGCATGGGACGGCGTTCCCTCTGGATCGAAGAGTCTCGTCCTGATCCTTGATGACCCCGATGGTCTGAATGGCAGTTTTACCCACTGGATTGTCTACAATATCCCGCCGGTATCAGGTGAACTTGCACAGGCACAGCCGAATGCTAAAGTGCTCGCCAACGGGGCACAGCAGGGTGATACCAGCGCAGGCCAACGCGGATATTACCCGCCCTGCCCGCCCATCGGGGCAACGCACCGCTACGTGTTCAGGTTGTATGCGGTTGACATGGATATCACCCAGCCGACTGCAGACCGGGATTCCATCGACTGGGCGCTGACCGGGCATACGATTGCAGAAACGGAGTTTACGACGACGTTTAAACGGTGACAGATCCTGTTGTCACGTACGGTCCCGCACCGAAATAGCAAAAACAGCGGTGACTGCAACAGCCAGAAGGAAACTCGCGAAGAACCCGGATGAGTAGCCGATACCGGTAATTATAATTCCGGTGACGAGCGGCCCGGCCGACTGTCCGATATCCATGGTAGAGGAGAGTGCCCCCATCGACGCCCCGATCTGTTCTTTTTGTGCAATATCAGCAATGTACGCACTGGTCGCGACGGTAGAAAGTGACATGCCAAGACCAAACACGGCGCTTACTAAAAGAACGGTGGAAAACCCTGGAGTAAACGGGATCAGGGCTACCGAACTGCCCAGGATGACGAGCCCTGCAGCGATCTGGACGCGCTTGTCGAAACGGTCAGCAAGGGTCCCGAAGAACGGTTTTGTCCCGGCGATGATCAGCACCTGCACAGCAAAGATAATTCCCGTCAGGTAAGGGCCAATGCCCCGGGAAGCAAGAAAGAGGGGAAGAAACGTCTCGAATGCCCCGAACGAAAAATAGGTTGCCATATCGACAAGCGCGGTGGCACGGAGCCCCGCGTGGGAAAAGAAGGTGACAAAACTTGAGCGGAAGCGGGAGAGCGGGAGCAGGCCAGGAGGTGCTGAACGGTCCTCGCGGTACATGAATGTCATGATGAAGACGGGTACTGCGGCAAGCGCAGCAGCCACGTATACCATGTGATAAGGAACCAGCCCCGGGTACATCATGAAGGTGGAGATAATGATGCCACCGGCGAGGGGAGCGATGGTCCGCCCTATAAGTGTCGCCGAGGAGTACTGTCCCAGCATTGCACCTTTGGTTTCCGGGAACCGTTCTGCGATAACCGCGGAGATGACAGGGCCGAGGATTGCAGTTGCAGTGCCGTGGAAGAACCGGACCGGGATGAGCCAGAGAGGGTCGGTGATGAGCAGGTAGAGGAGCGGGGCGGACAAAAACACTATGCCCGACGTTATAAGGAGCCTCCTTCTTCCTAAATGATCCGAGAGCACGCCAACCGGAAACGAGAACAGGATCCCGGCTAACGGGGAGACGGCAGCCACGAGCCCGATCACCACATCATTTGCGCCAATTGCCTGCGAGAAGAGGGGCAGTACCGGGTTTTTTGAGATGGTAGTAGAAAATATCGCAAAGAAACCCAGCAGGGAGAGGTAATACATCATCCGGCGATCGGGAGAGAACCAGCGGTTCATACCTTCTGCATGCGACATGGGTAGTACCGGGATTGGTGATGTTCTGGCATAAAGAGTGATGACAACCGCATTTCAAAAAACAGATCCAAAAAAACTAATGGTGATAATGCCCTACACCTCCCGTATGAAAAAATCTGTATCGTATCCAGGAACCGCAGTCATTGCTCTGGTGGTTCTGGCAGCACTGGTCTTTCTTCCCGTCTGCGGTATGGTTTATCAACCTGCGCAGGTATCTTTACTGGCGGCGAACAGCACGGTGCCAGTCAGTGCGAATGTAACTGCGACCGTGTCTGCAACACAGTTTGTGAGTGCAACAATCTCATCAGGATCTCCGGTTGTTGGTGACCCGGTCACCATCAGCGGGACGGTGACCGCAAGTACGCTTCCGCCCGATGTCCGGATCTGGGTATTTGCCGGTAACTACGTGAATGTTTCAGACGTACAGGTCAATGCCGGAGGCGGCTTCTCAAAGACATACTCCACAACCGGATTGCCCCCGGCAAAGTATTACGTCTTTGTCCAGAGCCCGGGTGCCAACGAAGAGTACGACATCAATTTAGAGGAGTCAGGTATCTATTCCGGCCAGGTGGTCAACACCCTCACCAATGCATCGATCTTTAACTTTACCGGTACAGGCAGTCTCAGGAACGCAAATGCCTTACAGGCACTCTCCGAAGCGATCAACGACCAGGGTGTTGATGATGCGTATACAAAACTTACCTTCCTGCTGACAGCCCCGGGCATGCCGATAACCGGACAAACCTCCGCTGGTACACAGGAAACCTCCGGCACTCCCGTTGCAGCGACCACGGCAAAGTCCCCGCTCACCCTGCCTATTACTATACTGGCGCTGGTGGGTGGATGGGGTGCTGCGATGTATCTGAGAAAACGGAGTTAACCTTTTTGCGACCCGGGAAAAATTCCTTTTTTTAATCCGGTTGATTTGAACAGGCACTTATTTTAGTATGACATGCATCTCTTCAATTTGCAGCTAATTCTGTACAGCAAAGGCAGTCCTCATGGATCGTAACCGAGTCCGTATTCCCGGTGGATGTTATGCCGTCGCAGCACATCTTTACCCTGTAATGACCTGCGCGATGAAAGGGACAAAATCATTTTCGAAAAAAATCCAACGCGAAAAACGATTTTTTCTGATTTGTGAAAGTCAGACACATTGTAACCTTCAAATTATTGGAATATTCAGTCCGGGGTGATTGATTCCCCGGTCCTTTTTTTTTAAAAAAGAACAATTTTTCCGGGGAGATTACTCCAGTGTGCGCCGGTACGTGACGATGCCGAGAATAAACATAGCACCGGAAAAGATCAGCAATGCAATAAGGTCCATTCCAATGACATCGAGTCCTTGTCCGCGGAGGATAATACCCCTGAGTGCATCCACACCATAATACTCGGGATTTATCACGGTGATCCAGCGCAACCAGTCCGGCATGCCGATCACGGGATAGAACGCACCTGAAGTCATGAACAGGATGAGGTTGAGGAATGCGACCGTCGATGCGTACTCCTGCTGTGCAGAGAACCGCGATGCAAAGGATACAACCAGACTTGTGACGCCGATACAGGCGATCAGGATCACCAGAAGGACCAGCAGAAAGTCTTGGAAACTCTGGATCGTGATGCCGGTGATAAAAATGTCGATTAAAAAGATGGTGAATCCCGCGATAAATGCCCGGACGGTACCGCTGGAAATGATCCCGGCGATGATACTGGTGCGCTGCACCGGTGTGACAAGGTAGCCCTCGTGGATCCCGTTCTCACGATCCTTTATCAGGGCGATCCCCCCACCGAACATGGTGGATGTGAAAATTGCCATCATAATGACGCCGACGCCGAAGAACTGTATGTATTTTATATCCCCGTAAATTTTATTGACTGCCACCGGGTTATTCGCCCCGAGCGATGCAAGGACGCCGTTTAATGCTGATTCGACAAGGGCAGGAATGATCGAGTTTGAACTGTCTACGTACAGGCGTATTGCATGGTCATTGGATACATCAGACGGAAAAACAATAACCGCGGATATCTTGCCCAGTGCAAGATCCTGTTTGGCAGCAATTTCATCCGTATATACGGTGACATCCAGCAGTTTGGGATAGTCTTTCTGGGGGATATGGTTGAGTGCCACAACTGCGCTGGTAAAAAGCGTGGTTTCGTTATAAGGGGGGACTTCCTGAACAACGCCGACTGGTACATGGCTGATGGTCCCGCCAAAGGCATTGCCAAAAATGACCAGGTACATGATTGGCATCATAAGCGTCATGAGAACCACAAACGGGTTGCTGAGGAATTTCTTGAAATCCCGCTTGAAGATCGCGATTGCGCCCCGGATCATGGTGGAACTCCTCTGCGTGCAGGTTTTGCGTCCTGGTTCCCGCCTTCATCCAGTTTTTTACCGGTGAGGTGTATGAAAATATCTTCCAGTGAGGGTGACCGTATCGATATGGACGTCATGGGGGTGGAAAATTTTTCAAAGACTCCAACAATCTCAGGCAACAATTTGCTCCCGTTTTTTGCAGAGATGATCAGTTTTTGATCCTTGACTTCGACTGCGTTGATAAGGGTGTTCTGTCTTAAAACCGGGAGCATTCCCTCATCGATTGAATCAAAACCGATTTCAATCAGGTCACCTGCAGGAATCAGCTGTTTGAGGTTTTCCAGTATATCCAGGGCAATAAGCCTCCCTTTATCAACAAAGGCGATGCGGTCACAGAGTTTTTCCGCTTCGTCCATGTAATGCGTAGTCAGGATGATAGTCGTTTTTTCTTCGTTCAACTTCGAAATCTGCTGCCAGACTTCGTGCCGTGCCTCCGGGTCGAGCCCGATCGTTGGCTCATCGAGAAACAGGATGAGCGGGTGATGAATAAAGGCGCGGACAATCTCGAGTTTCCGCCTCATACCTCCGGAAAATGTCTGGACTTTCATGTGGGCACGGTCTGACAGCTCCGTCATATCGAGAAGTTCCCATATCCGTTTATCAAGGATGCTGTCGTCAACGTTTACCAGTTTCCCGTAAAATTCAAGGTTGTCGTACGCGGTAAGTTCGACGTCAAGCGTACTGTTCTGCGGGCAGACCCCGATGATGCTCCGGATCTTTTCAGGGTCGCGGATAATATCAAAGGTATCAACGCACGCCGTTCCATTTGTCGGGCGGAGCAGGGTGGTGAGCACACGGATAAGCGTGCTCTTTCCCGCACCGTTGGGACCCAGCAACCCAAAGATTTCTCCCCGCCTGACTTCAAATGTGACATCATCGACGGCAGTAACGCTTCGATTCTTTTCGCGAAAGATTTTTGTAAGATGGTCAATCCTGATGATGCTCGAAGGATCGGAAACGGAACTGCAGACAGCTAAGGGTTCTGCGGGATCCGCCCCAGTTTTCTTACCATCGGCGGCAGGTTGACTCATGGTACTTCAATCACAAAGTTTTAGCGTGATAGTTATTAATCCGATGCTTACTCCCAAAAAGGTGGCGTGGAAAATAATTATCCGCTATCAACGACAATGCTGCTCCACTAAAGAATTTTTTTGGAGGGGAGACAATGATCACGCTCCGGTTTTACCGGATTTATGATATTGGCAGGGAAATCGATCTTGACTGGCTGGAACGAGCCCTGGCCCAAAATTACTTTACGGCAAGAACAAGTTTTGTCCGGGTCAAACAAAAGTCCATTATGATTGAGGATCCTCCTCTCATGATCCAGATGAACCCTATACGGGTGGAGCGGGAGAGCAAGCCGTTTGAGTTCTCGGTGGTTGCCCGTGTCTATGATATCGGCGTAATCAGCTTCTGTTTTATGTATGAAAACGAGAATGCACATTATTCCACGCTTGAGGAGATCGCGTTCCTGTTCGCCGGCCAGGAAGGTTTATCGGAATTCTATGTCCAGTATCTCAAGACCCTCGGGGAGATCATCAAACCCCACATCAGGAACTTTGCGATTAATCCTGATTTCTTTGAGGATTATACGGTCTACGTGACCAATCACCGGGATGATTCTGTCGATCCCGTTCCCCTCTTAATCGGTGAAAAGACCAACATTTCGCCCCAGATGAGAGAAGAGATCATCAAAAATACCCTGAGTTATAGTACTGATGATCTCGTGATACTTTCCTGGGATTCAGCCCTCCTCTGTAACCCGGAAAGCCCGACTGACTTAATTGACCTCATTGAATTTGCCAATGTCCAGGTGCTGGAATTACGTTACTATGACCGGGAACTGACCCGCGAGATGGAAGGGATGTACGATAATATCGAGCATGCAGACAGGCTTTCCCAGTTCCGGCGGGGTCGCCGTTACCATGCCATCATGGCAAAACAGATGAAGACATATGCAGAAATTTCCGAAATTATCGAAAAAGTTGACAACCTCATTAAAGTCACTGAGGATGTCTATTATGCACGGGTCTATGCAACTGCCTTACGAGTCCTCCGGAGCAACCAGTGGAGCGAGAGCGTGACCCGGAAGATCGATGTCATACGGGAAAACTATTCGATGCTGTCCGATGAAGTCCGTATCCAGCACTCAAACTTCCTCGAGTGGGTGGTTATCATACTGATTGCCCTTGAATTTGGTCTGGCTATCTGGCAAAGCATCAGGTAAGATAAGTCCCACGGGTTATGGCGTTTGAATGCCAGCAATGCGGGGAATGCTGCCACCACATGGCGCAGGTCCACACCATAAAGGAAGTGAAGGGTGACTTTACGTTCCTGGTCAATAACCAGTATACCGGGGAAAAAATCGTGGTCACTGTCGACCCGGACAAGTACGACCTCTTTGCGGACATACGAGTTTTTGGGGATCACCCGGAAGCCTGCCCGTTCCTGCGCTATCATCCGAAGGACAATCTGGCCTATTGTACCGTCCACATGACACGACCGGAGATCTGCAGGGATTACGGGTGCTGGCGGATGCTCATCCTGGATTCTCGCGGGAAAAGAGCCGGGAGGGTCATGGAGCACCGTGCATTCTTTTCTGATGATGACGACCTGGCCCACGTATGGAAGGAGTGCATCGATGACCTGACCGAGCCGGACGATGCGGTATGGGACACAATCGTAATCGGGATATTAAGAAAAGCGGGATATACCGTACGGGTATAAAAAAAATTCCCGTCTTATTGGACGGGAGGGGTTGCTTTTGGCACAGCACTCAACTGGCCGAATTTGTTGATAGTGTAGGATGCCAGGAGGGTTGCGTTGTCCATCTTTCTCTCTCCGATACCGATCCGGCTCAACTTGTCACGGATTATCCTGATATTTTTTTCAGTGGGCTGCATACGAATAGAGGATAGTCTCTTCTGTGACACGATAAAGAGATGGTTAAAAAAAGTCAGGAATTGCTCCATTTTTTGATTTTGACGAAAATAAACCGGAATTCTGATAGTTCGCGCGCACACAAGATGAAACACAGACTTTGAGGTGAAAAAAACGATGCGTTAATGCTGGATAAAAATAGTTTTTAGAGATACCGGTTCTTTCTCAGCCAGTCTGCCTGGGGAGGTAAGTACCGGTAAATGATATCGCACTTTTCATCCTGGAACGACCATGGGGTGACGATAAGGATATCGCCTTCACGTATCCAGACACGCTTTTTGATCTTCCCCTTGATCCTCCCCATGCGGGTGACGCCATCATAGCACCGGACTCGGATATGATTTGCACCCATCATAAGATCTGCAAAAGCGAACTGTTCATTAGCCCATTTCTTGGGTAACCGTACCCGGACAACGGGCGATCCGTCTTCATTTACTGCATTTGGGTCAAAAGCATCATTATTATTACTGTTGTTATTTCTAATTCAGACAACTCCGGTAGAATATATGAATGATGTCCGGGACGATTAACATATGTATTGGAAGATGCACTCAAGCTTTCCCGGGGTTCACGAACCCGGATGGGATCGGGCGAGAACATCTACAATCCTAAAGGTGTATGAGTGCCGGGTATCACTGCCGGAAGATCGTTTCCCTCACCTCCTGCATCACTTTCCCCCCGCATACCATACTTCTTAACCTGTTTCTTATCCATTCTCTTGCAGATGAGATGATTGGCAAGGGTGCATATCTCAGGCAGCTGACTGCAGCAACCGTTCCTATGAAATCGGTCGAGGTAGGAAAAGAGCTGGAGGGCAGTTCTCCTCCTTCCGTGTTTATCGGCAGCTGGAATTATCCGGATGTATACGCCGGCCCAATGATTGCTCCCCTTCATGGTGACACGGCGATCATGGATATGCCCGAATCCTGGATCCCTGGTCATAAGACACAGGAGGACATAATCCGGTACCGGCTCAGCCTGGTACGCGGGAAGCACCGGATAAACGCTGCGGATCTTGATAACCGTTTTGTGGATAAACTCCAGGAGATCTCCTTATCCGCTACCTCGGTCGAGAGCGAAGTCTCGTTTGCGACCCAGCCCCGTGGGATGTCATTTTCTGAAGAGCATACCCCGTTTGGACCCAGTGCCCCGATCGAACGGTTCGAGATCGAGAGCGGGAAATGGAACCGGTATCTGGAAAGAGTATATTATGACACCGACCTCAGATCGGCAGAAGCCGTCCTTGACCTGCACAAAAAGGAAGTCCCGTTCTCAAGTATCCAGAAAGCATTTTCTGTCGGTACTATGGGAAAGGATGCCCTGCGGCACCTTGTTCCGACCCGCTGGTCCATCACGGCATGTGATACCATAATCGGTGACCGCCTTCTCTCCGAGGTAAAAAAATACCCGGTGATCGATACCTGGCGGGTGCATGAGTTTTCAAGCCTGCACAACAACTACGCGGTCATCCTGATGCCGACCGGCTGGCAGTACGAATGGTCGGAAGCATTTCTTCATGTCATGGGCAATGAAGAGCTGGTTTTTTCCGACCATGAAGGGAACAGAAAAAAGACAGAATACTCTCCGCTCGGAGGGTGCTACTATACCTGTAAGATGGCAGTGCTTGAAGCGCTCGCGAAAGAGAAGAAACAGGCGGGTGCGATTATTCTCCGGGAGGCTTTCCGCGGCTACGTCCCGATGGGGGTATTCAATGTGCGGGAGAACGTGAGGAGTGCAATGCAGCAACCGGTACAGGAATTTGGGGATGTCCGTTCAGCACTTTCCCATATTTCAGAAAAATTCACACTCCCTATGCAACGGTTCATCGAAGAGGGTGCCCTGTTACGGAACACTATCCGCGAGAGGCAGTGCACGCTCCGTGACTTTGCCTCCTGAAAATACCATGCTAACAGAATTACCGGAATGTGATTAACTGAGAAGGTGTGTTATGGAGCTGTATTGCCCTCAAAGGACATCACAACGCATTATCCTGCATCTGGATATGGACAGCTTTTATGCATCGGTTGAGATGCAGGATCGCCCGGAAATTCGGGGAAAACCTGTGGTGATCGGGGCCGACCCGAAGAACGGCAAAGGACGCGGAGTGGTCTCAACCTGTTCGTATGAAGCCCGGGCATTTGGCATCCGCTCAGCAATGCCCATATCCCAGGCTTATATACTCTGTCCCCAGGCAATATTCCTGCCTCCTGATATTTCCCGGTATATACAGGTTTCAGCTGAGGTCATAGCTATCCTGCGTTCTTACGGGTTCGTGCTCCAGCAGGTAAGCATTGATGAAGCATTTCTCGATGTGAGCCGTCTGGGCAGCTTCACAGCGGCTCGCGAGCTGTCAGTAACCATCAAAAAAACCATCCTTGCCCGGCTTGGACTGAGCTGCTCGATCGGGGCGGGACCGGGCAAGGTTGTCGCAAAAATAGCATCAGATTTCAACAAACCGGATGGGCTGACCGTTGTTGAACCCGACGATGTAAAGGCATTCCTTGCACCATTGCCGGTTAGAAAAATACCCGGCATAGGAAAAAAGTCAGAATCAGAACTGTTCGAGCTGGGTATCAGGACCATTGGAGATCTTGCTGCGTACGATATCCAGGCACTCGTTGCACGGTTCGGGCAGGGAGCGGTCTGCTTGCACGATATTGCTCTGGGGATTGATACCAGTGAAGTTGAAGAACGCGATGGCATAAAATCCCTGTCCCGGGAAACAACCTTTGATACAGATACCTCCGACCCGCAGGTCATTTCCGTGACCATGGATACCCTGGCTGAAGACGTGCACCGCAGTCTTGTTGCAGAAAACCTGCGCTGCAAAACCCTCACGGTCAAAGTACGGTACCAGGGATTTGTTACAAAGACAAAAGCCCGGACGCTATCTCATTTTACCGATGACGGGAGGATCATTAAGTCCTGTGCACACACCCTCCTCCTGGAGCTGACCGATGGCAAAAAAATCCGGCTTCTCGGGTTCCGTCTCTCTTCCTTTGATAAGGGCGTTACCCGGCAGACAACCCTCCCTTGTGATCAAACTCAAAATCGCTTTTCGTGAATCCGGATACGAGCGATTAGTATGGGGTGTGGCACCGTTTTTCCCGGTTCCTGCTTCCAGCCGTATTCCCAGCCAGCGCAATAAAACGGGAGACCTGAAAAAATCACACTATGGATAAAAATACAGGGATGATTTACACGCATCGGACATCTATGGGTGACATACTGACCGGCGGGCATAATAACTACAGGTGCTGTATATCTCATAATCATGGTGTTCATTTCTCTCTGCTTTACACCCGGTGCAAGTCCGGGATTCATCAATTATCAGTACTGATACAATCATGTTCCTGCTTCCTGACCGAGATTAATTCCCATCGTTATACTTGCGGTTATCGGGAGAGCCAGAGAAGGAGAAGAAGAAATAATCTTTTCTTTGTCGTGGGATATCACATGTACCCCATGCTTATTATCTGCCAACAGAACGCGAATACTTTAAACGCATATTTAAAAAACAGGGATTCTATCGGGAGCGTTTCAGATAAAGAAGTTATTCTTAATAGTTTTTTTTACTTCTTCTTCCGATAGGTATGTAAGATCCCTAATGTACCAATTCTCTTTTGGAAGGTCTTCGTCTATAATCCAACCCCTTTCTGTTGGTGACCAGTACCAATAGAGTCCGTCAAATTTAATCAGTAAATTCCTCTTACGGAAATATAGCGCTGATTCACCCATGCTTTATCACACGATTTCCGTTTTGAAGGGAAAGACCTGATGGAAGGTGTTCTGTCTGGATCAGCTTTGCCCGGGTCTTCCTCAATCGATTACCTGTCCTTGTGAATAATAAAATCTGGCAAGGCATCGGTGCATAGCGCAGCTGGGAAAACAGAGTTATTTTTTGATCGCGTTTTGCACTTTAAAAATGACATCTGCCGAAATGTAGTGCATGTTATGAGCAGGTTCGGCATGGTCGATAAATTTTCTCATCAGTTCTTGGTTGGTTGTTCCATGGGCTTCAAACGGGCAATCGATTCCGATGTCTTTGCACATAACTGAGGGCATTGGTGATTTTCTCCATTATTTTGTTTTTATACTCTGATTCGGCACAAATCCATATGAATAAATGCAACGCACTGGTGCAAGGCAATACTATCACGGTACGAATAGTGAACAAGAAAGATGGCCCAGAAAATTTGAAAAGCGTGCGGCGTGGACTAGGCACATTGAAAAATGATAAATGAAGTCGAAGGGGACAAATTGTTTTTGACTATGGAAGAGTTTTATGGTGATCGTGCTGATGAGGAAAGAGAGACGATTAATCGGAAAATCTTGGTCAGGCAAAAGAAGAAACAATAATCCTGTTTTTAAGAAGTATTTGCCGGTATCGGGATAACTCCCGGCCTATTATGGCACTTGATGGAACACCCTGATGAATGGTTAAGACCCTTTAAACCAATACCCTGTCTGCTCGTCCCGGAGGTTTTATCCGGAGTCATCGCAACGTCCGGGTTATGATCCGTGTGCCCTCATCATTGTCCAGGCATACCTGTTTATGAAAGCTGCTATTTGCAGGAAATGTCTGCGGGTTGCCCGGTCACAGGTCTTACCAGATGTCCGGTAAACGGCAGGAAGTTTTCTTCCCGATCAACGAACAATACCCCGGTGGTTGCACATACCTATTTCTTGTGCACGGAAGAGAAACTTAACCAATTAAGCTAGGTGCGGCGCTAAATGGAAATGGGAAAATCTGTCCAGGTTCCTGAAAAACATACAGGGGCAGGCAGCGTTATTTCTTCTATCGGAGTGCGACTCAGCGAAGCCCGGACCAAAGGTGAACTTGGCATATTCCTCGCCCAAGAGATACAGACTTATACAATGTTCGAACTCCAGATCATCGGGGGCAGGCTTAACGGGGAGATTGAAAAACTTCCCTCTCCCTACCGGGAATCAATCCGCCCCTATTTCCGCGAACAGTTGTTCGGAAAGCATCACCAGCTCCTTGCCATGCACCGCAGCAGGGCATTTGCCCGGATGAGCGGTTCAATCCGTGACCCGGAACTATTCCATAAATTCTGCGACATGATTCCCGAAGGATGTTTTGCGTGGGATGATTCAAGCGAACGCAACCCCTGCTTCCGGAATCCCAAGAACCGTCTCTTCTATTACCTGATAGCTGCATTCACCATGTTTGTCCTCGATGAGCCGGGACACCCTGTCGGGATGCCATTTCCCGGCGGTTTTTCCGTCGAACGGCGGGGCATGGAATATTATTGCCTTATCCGGGACAAGGAAAAAGACGTATACTATTCCATCTGCAATTTCTGCCCGGCTCACCAGACAGAAGAGAGCGGACAGGCACTGTCACATTCTTAATCGGCTATGAAATTTCAAAATAATTGACTTATCATAAGGAATTCAACACTGCCAAAAATTGAATAGCACCCGTCTTTCGCATTCGCCTGGTCGGTCATCTCTCTACATGGCTGCCGTCACAAAACGGTTTATTGCACGATTTTCCGCACCTGCATAGGGTAACCCGGTTACGGATTTCATACACATGACCGTCTGACGATTCAACCGGAATACCGCCACGCACCCAGAGCGGACCGTGTTCATCGCGGGGCGGATACTCAATGACTACAATAGACTTTTCAAATTCAGGTTCGAACACTTTTTTGGTCTTTTTATCCCAGACTACCAGTCGTCCCGACGGACAATTCCCTGCCTCTTCTATGGCGATCTGCCGTGCCTCAGGATTGTCTGACTGACGGATAAGGTTCCAGATCCCACCGGCACGCATGCAGAACCGGGCATGGACGCACATGTTATCAGCATCTGTCAGTGACAGCGTGGGGCCGTCAATCCTCCCGGCAAGGTCAAGATACGGGGTATCATCCGCCGTCTCGGTCCCGTTAAAGTGGATTTTTGCATGGGTCCCGTCGCAGTAGGGTTTGTTTTTCGAGTGCCCGCAGCGGCAGAGGGCATACTGTTCCTGAAGGGGGTAGTTCCCAGCCTCGTGCCAGGTACTGCAGAATCCCTCTGAATCGTTGCGGATCTCTTTTTTGGTCAGAGGAATACTTCCTGAAACGATGTAGGGGCCGTTTTCACCCACCCTGATCTGCTTCTTATCGTTCACAGACAGGGACGGGGGTTCTTGTGGGGGTGTCATGGATATCGCACAGTCCGATTTGGTTTTAAATTATTTCCCGTTGAACACATGAATTTTTTCCTGACGCTGTGAATTACAGAATGGGGCAGGTGCATAAAACACCGATTGGCCCGAACGCATATGCCTCTATTATGAGATCCCTTTGTTGAAGGGCGGATTAAAAAACGACCAGCTTTTATCCCCACCGATCTCCCTGTACTTGCTTGTATTTAGCGAGAGCCTGCGCGTTTCTATAATCCCGGTATAGCCTGGCTTCCGCAGGTGCCAGAGGTAACGGCCAGTGCACAGATGGAGACGAGAGACAGAAGGGAAATTTTTTTTAAATTCAGAACCCTCCAGGGTCCACCGCGTCCCATCGAACCTTCGCCTTCCGCACCAGCAACCACGTGGGGATGGCAAGGATAACTGCTGAGAGGGCAAAGTACGGGTTCGCAAAAGCAACCGAGGTGAAGATTGTCAGGGCAATGCCGACAAGGATGAGGTACACAAAAAGTACCTTGACATCGTAGACCAGCACATTGGGGGAGAGCCCGCAGAGCCAGGCCATGACGCCCACCGCGTAAAATGAGACTGATATCCCGAGCACGATGGCAGGGACGAGATATGCGGCCTCCCCGGAGAAGAGTGCAACAACCGCGATGAAGATGGCCGGTATCGCCTGGAGAACCGCAAATGTGGTGAGTTTGCTCTCGATCAGCGTACTGACCGCAACAGGCAGGCAGGCGTACGGCCCGAAGGTGTCGAACATCGTTACCCACGTGTACATTGTTGATGCGATTACACCGGTGGTAACGGCAACTATGAAGAGCAGTCCATGGGGCGGAAAAAACGGACCCAGCAGGGACAGGAAGAACCAGATTACCGCGAGGGGGAGGAGGAACGAGAAGATCGTCTGGCCGATCAGGCTCCCGCTCCGGTACAGGTCGAGGGTATCTTTGGCGGCGAGTGGGGGATTCGGCAGAAACGAAAATCGCTGCATCAGGGGCGCAAAGGAGTCCCTGTATGTCTTCTCCGATCCCACCGATTCAGGATTGAACAGCACGATCGCAATCCCGAAGAGGAGTGCGAGCACGGCGCAGGAGATCAGGAAGTTCACCCACGTGAACGCACTGTTAAGGAGAAGCGGCGGGAAAAAGAGCACCGGATTCTTGCCAGTCATGGCTGCAAGACCGCCCATTCCCACACCAAGGACCAGCAGGACGAGCCAGAGTACCGGTCGTGAACGGGCATAAATTGCTGAGAGGAAGAAGACGCCGCAGAGGCCAAAGAGGAACGAGAGTGTCAAGGTGAGAAGCAGAAGCAAGGCACCTGCAAGGGGAACACCGGTAAACGGTGATGCCAGGATATACCCGAAACCAAAGGGCAGGACCCAGAGAAAGAAGTAATAGACCGTATCCTTGATGACAAAGTTCAGGAAGATGAACTTCTCGGAGATCGGGAGGCTGCGGGCAGAGAAGGCAAGCAGGCTTGCCTGGCCGAACCGCCGGTTCATCACCTCGTTGCCCAGCAGCCCGAACCCGCCGACCATTATCCCGAGCATCAGGTAGTTCGCGTGGATGATCAGCGTGAGGTTCCCGGCCGGGAGGGTGGTCCGCATCAGGGGGATGAGGAACGACCCCATAAGCGCGATCCCGAAGATCATGACCGGGAAGAGGGCAAAGGAGAGGCTGCCGAACATTGTGGAATGGACCCGCCACTCTTCTTTCACCATATTTGTGAACAGCTCAAACATGGCGATCCTTCCGGACGAGCGAGAGGAAGAAGGAGGGCAGGTGTTCGCCCCTTGCGGTCAATTCGGCAACGGGGCCGGTATGGAGCAGTATGCCCTTGTGGAGGATCGCAAACCCCGAGCAAATCTCCTCGGCCACCTCGAGAATGTGAGTCGAGATGAAGATCGTCCTGCCCTTTTTGACATATCCCGCGAGGTAATCCTTGACGACGTCCTGCATGATCGGGTCGAAGTTGATCAGGGGCTCATCGATCAACGCGAGCGCCGGTTCGTGGATGAAAGCCTGCGTGAACATCAGTTTCTGACGGGTGCCCCGCGAGAGGTCCTTGCAGAGTACATTCTTTTTGTCGGCAAAATCGAGGAAATCGAACCACCAGTCCTCCTTCGTCTCAATGTCCGGGATTTTCCGGACCGCCGCAACGAACTCGAGGTACTCCATCGCGGTAAGAAAACTGGGCGGGGTCTCCTGCTCGGGGATGATTCCCACCTGCCCGCGGACACCGACCGGGTCCTTGATGACGTCGACTCCGAGCACACTTGCCGACCCGCTGGTCGGGCGCGTCTGTCCGGTCAGCATCTTGATCATCGTCGTCTTTCCGGATCCGTTCGGGCCGAGAAGCCCGAACAGTGATCCCCTCTCGACGGAAAGGGAGACATTGTCGACAGCGATTACTTCACCATACTTTTTTGTAAGATTTTTTGCTTCCAGCGCGACTGCCATTGCTCTGCTCCTGCATGTTATTTTAGAGTGCGAATCTCTTTGGGTAAATACCTCTTGGTTTTATGATCGTAAAAAAAAATGAGGATTTCATTAGTTCTATTCAGTGTGCTTCTTTCTTTTTTCCAGACGTTCTGTCAGATCACCCATGACAGAAAGAATTGCAGGCATAATGAAGATCGCTCCCATCAACGAGAATCCGACAGCTATCAGGGTCGTAATCCCGAAATTACTGAGAATAGGGAAGCTGGAGAGGCACAGCGCCGAAAACCCAAAGAAGGTTGCAAGACCGGAGATCGTTATCGCCGTACCTATCTTGTTCACACTTTCCTGGATTGCCGCGATATGGTCATGCAAACGCTCCTCCTCTTCTGTATATCGCTCCATCACAAGAATGGTATACTCTGCTGCGACACCAATTGTCATCGATCCGAGGGTGGCGGTTATCGGAGTATATGCGATTCCCAGCATATACATCGCCCCCGCGTTCCACCCGACAATAAAGATGATCGGAACAAGCGGGGTAACTGCATGGAGGTGACGATACACAAGCGCGAGAAACGCAAAGACAAGCATGAACCCGAGTAAGGTCATCGCCTCTTTTGACGACGTAAGCCCGTTGATGAGTGAGGTGAAGAGATAAAATGATCCCACCGGTGCAAGGGTGATGCCTACAGGAGGCTGCAGGAATGTAATATCTTTTTCCATCTGGATCTTGAGAGCATTCTGGGTGGTCATCTCCAGGTTTATGGTGCTGAACCGGATGACACCTTCCATCGAACCGCTCAGGTAGGATTTTTTGACATCGGCCGGGATCTTTTCAATCACGGCATTGAGCTGGTTCTGGGTTTCGGGCATAACACCCCCGTTATACGCAAGGATGTACGTTACAATACTCGTTGCACCGGTAAGTTCAGTGTGATGGGCGAGCTCATAGTCCTGGAAATCCTTCATCCACCGCACGGTGTCGAGATCAGTGACACGACTCCCCTGGATAATAAAATCGGCGGTACTCGTCGAACCAAGAATTCCTGTCACTTTATCCATCTGGATTTTTGCCGGCATGTCGCCGGGAACAAATGCGTTCTCGTTGGTCTCGATGGGGATCTGGGAGTCGATCTGGAAACCCACCAGGGCAACCATCCCGGCAATCAGCAGGATGGGCAGGGGATTTTTTGCAATTTTTACAGAAATATCGGTCAGGAACTGGCCATACGACCATGAACTCTTTTTTTGTGCATCGCTGCCTGGGCTACCCTGGGTTTGTGAGGGGATGTAATCGCACGCTCCTTCCCCGACCGCGTAACAGAGTTCAGTTTTTCGTGGTTTTGGCGTGTAGTTGACGAGATGGGCAATTGTCGGGATACCGATAAGCGAAATGATATAGCAGCTCATGACACCGATCATCGCCACAAGTCCGAATGAGCGGATCATGGGGACCGTCGAAATAAACATCGCGGCAAATCCCATGCTGGTAGCAAGCATCGCGTACATGACGGCAGGGCCGGTACGTGTTATCGTCACCGACACTGCCTTGTCGAGCGATCCTTTCCGGGCTTCTTCATCCAGCCTGGCATGGAACTGGATCCCGTAATCGATGCCAAGCCCAATCATCACCGGGAAGGCACCCAGCACTGCCATATTGAGCTTGATTCCGGCAAGCCCCATAAAACCCATTGCCGTCGTCAGGCCAATACCGACGAAGAGTACCGGGAGGAACCGGTGACTGGCATAGGCAAACAGGATGCCCATGACGACAACCATCAGTATCATTGCGGCGCCTATGAGCACACCCATCGATGAACTCATTTCGGTCTTCATCTGATCGGAGAATGCCACGCTTCCTGAAACCGAGATCTTTACCCCTGGCGGCGGATTGTTGTGATCTACGAGGGACTCTACATTTTTCAGCGTGGCACTCTTCGCATTATCGGACAACCCCTCGGAGAGCGTGATCTGCACCAGTGTCAGGACATTTGACGGGACAGCAGTCGCTTTTGTTTCAGGAGGGATCAGGGCAACAATCCGGTCGATCTCGCCTTTTGACTGGGGCAGTACGCCACCGTTTGCACTCTTCAGGAGGTCCACGATACTTGCAGAGCCCACGACATTTCCCTGCTGGTTGATGTCACTTTCCAGTCCGTCTAAATAGTTGAGGACCTGCGGGCTGAGAGGATCGCTGGTCTCCACGATAAGAATGAGCGCGTTTGATGAGAAGGTATCAGCATAGTGATTGTTGAGGATTCCCGCCGGTGAATCTTTATCCAGATAGGTGTCATTGCCTGTCTCCATGGCAATGAGTGTCATCCCGTACAGGGCAACGATAAAGACAATCCCGATGACGGCTGCAACCCGCCTTGGGTGGTGGTTGATGACCTGTGCAAGTCTTTCAAATATCCGGTCAATCATGGGAAGTCCTTCCTGTCCGTTGACAGGAGCAGAATATTGTTGTCAGGGATGGGGTAATACCCCCCGATGCAGTATGTGCGGTCGTATGGGCACCTGTGCAAGGTGTTACTGACATGAACGCACCTTTCAGTGTTGTTTCGTTCGCTGGCGGTAGACCAGGTAACCGGTCAGGATCACAGCTGCCGCAATAACGGCCAGGACAAAGGGATTACCCAGCAGGGAGTTTTCTTGTTCGACTACAATCCGGACTTTCATCGGGTCTGAGATCAGCGAATTATCCAGTGCATCACGGTACCGAATCTCAGAGTCAAGGGCGTACTCCTTAACCGTGGCAGACTTGTCCACTGAGATTTCAAAGGCCGCTTCCCTGGTCTCTCCGGGTGCAAGTGTTCCGAGAAATGCCGTGTCATCATTGCTGGTAAAGGGATCAACAGCACTGATGCGTGCCTGTACGTTGTATGCCGTGGCACCGCCGGTATTAGCGTACAGGACATTGATCACTTTCTTCTGACCGGGAGAGATGACACCCGGGGCGGACGTGATATTGAAATCAATTTTTTTACCGACCGGCAGACCGATTGTTTCCACGTCTGATGTGACATGATCCCCTTCACTATTGTCGTAATTCACCAGAACATCAAGCGGATAGGTCTGTTCTTCTGCGTCGCTGGAGATGGACACTTTAAATCTGCTGCTGACGACCTGATTAACCGCAAAGTTCCCGATATACATACTCCCTGAGACGGGAAGAACAGGGCTCTGATCATTACGGACGATCTTGATGATGGAGTTATTGCCGTTTTCATGGCCGACGTTTTTCACAGTCAACGTGATATAACCTTCAGTACCCGCATTCAGGTGCTCTGTTTCGGATGAAAGCACCTGGATCTTCAGTTCAGGTTTGATTTTAATGGGAAGACTGTATGACTCATTGCGGTCTTTATAATAGTACTGGATTGTATCAAAACCGTATTGGTCAGCTTCATACATGTAAGAATAGTTCAGGTTCAGCGGAAGATTGTAGGATCCCTGTGCAGCATCCGGATCCACCTTCACGGTAAATACGCAGCTTGCGGTGCTGCTGCCCTTCAGGTCACCCACCATCTGTGGATCTGATTGGATTGTCACCGGAGCATTGCCGGAAGCGAGTGAAACTGTCAGGAATTTTGCAGTGTTGGGGAGGTCATCACGTTCAATAATACTGGACTGGACAAATTTGAACTCATTCACTCCTTTATTTTCAATCACTACATTGAGCTGGACAGTATCTCCCGGGTTGATCTCATTTGTGCCGGAAATATATGCTGATAATGCCGGGCTGCCCGCCATGTATTTGTCTGCTGCCTGTGCAGGAGAAATGATGAGCATAGCACAACTCAGGACTATAAGGCTCAGAAGCAGGCTGATGTGCCAGTTCGGTCTGCTGGTACCTGTTGGCATGTTTGTTTTATTTTGAATCACATTCATGTATGTCCTCTTGTAAGGAACTTGTTGGTACATGTTGCGGATATTAGTATATAAAAATATTGCAAATAGATGATACATGTTTATAATTAATAATCCAAAAGAAAAGATATCCGAAATTGCATTGATGAAAAGAAAAGAGGGGATGCTCCTGGAAGCACAACTATTATCCCACTAATTTCTGGAGTGCTGCAATCCTGTCCCGGAGCGCCTGTTCCCGCTCTGTTGACTCCGTAATATCAGTCATGGTAATATACGTATTAATGTTGTTGTTATAATTGGCAGCAGTGACCCTACCGAGAATACAGCGGCGGCTGCCATCTTTCCGGTTAATCCAGATTGTTACCTCTCCGGGTCTCTCAGAATCCGCCTGGATATTTTTCACCATCTTTTCAATGTTGTCGCGATCTTCAGGAGATACCAAGTCTGCTGATTTCATCTTGATGAGTTCTTCATTTGAGTATCCTGTGATAATCGCAATACGATGGTTGGCAAAGACCACATCCCCGTTTTCAACAATGATGAGTCCATCCTGGATATTTTCGGCCATGGTCCGGAAGCGCTGTTCACTTTGCTTTAATGCGGCTTCTTTGGCCTTAAGCTCCGTGATGTCGGTCAGTATAACAAAAGCATAGCGGGTATCTGCATGCTGCACGTCAGAGATACGGGCTGACACAAACCGACGCTGGCCATCTTTTCGCTGTATCCACAGCTGGAGTTCATTAAGCTCGTTATTGCCGTTCTCCATTTTCTGGATCTGGCATGCGGCCTCTTCTTTGTCCTCCGGTGAGATAATCGAAAGCGGCTGCATCTTCCACAATTCTTCAAAGGAATAACCGGTAATTTCAGCCAAACGCCTGTTCACAAAGACAATTTTTTCATTTTCCATGATGATCAGGCCGTCATGGATATTCTCGGCCATCATCCGGAACCGTTCTTCTCTTTCCCGGATTTCCCGCTCCGCAAGAATATGTTCGGTAATATCTTCAAGGATAATAGTGAAGCCTTTCTGGCCATCTTCAAAAACAGTTGGGACAGATTTCTGTTTAAAGATCCGTTTCTCCCGATCTTTTACCCGGAATGTGACAGTATCCTCTTTTTCTTCAAACCGGGTCGTAAGCATCTCAAGCAATTCATGAACGTCGATATCCGGAGGGCTGAGGTACGCGACATTCTTCCCGAGAGTATCCTTTCGTGAAAGGTTCAAGAGGGTTAAGAAATTGTCATTCACATCGATGATGCGTGACTCGTTATCCAGGACCATGATAAGTTCTCTGGAATAACCGAGCATTGCGGAAAGAGGTACACGATGGGAAAGCGTGAATACCTTTGCCATCCCGTAGGTCCGCATATCCACTTGCCCGGATATGAGGAGGATATCAAGATATCTCCCGATAGTGTTCTTGTTTTTATTAAGGGCTTTTGAAATATCGGTAACACTCATCCCTTCGGGATTCTTCTTGAGAAGATCTTTAATCACGGAGAGTTCGTGCGGGTAATCCTGCATCATACAATTTTCAACGATTCTCTGAAATGATCGCAACAGCTAGTGTTTTATTAATAATTTATGTGTATAATTAATAGGACAAAAATATTTATAAATGTTTATATGATTCGTAGAAAAAATGAAGTTTACCTATCGTCACCTGCCTCAAAAACACTACTTTCATATTGCATTCCCTGAAATGATCTCTCAGAGTGGCAGGAATACCATGGATCTTGCATTATTCGACGGTATGACTGACGAAATGAAACACCATTACCTGGAATTTCTTCTCTGGCATTACCGGGTAGTAGACGCATTCTGGTTTATCAATATCGCCGGACAATACGGCCAGCCTGCTGCAGAGCACGTCAACGAACAGGTCTGGGGTCGTGTTGCCGGCATGGCTGCCAGAGATATTATAAACCGGTTCAATATTACAGAAAAAGGGCTCCGTGGTTTTGTAAGGGCACTTCGTCATTTCCCCTGGGCAATGATTGTTGGGTATACTATTGATGAAAAGGATAATGAAGTCATTATATCGGTACCATCCTGTCCTACCCAGGAAGCACGACTCAGGCGGGGGCAGGGTGAATATTTCTGCCGTGAGATGCACCGTGCAGAATTTATTGCCTTTGCCCGGGAGGTTGATCCGCGGATTCGCGTGCAATGCCTCTTGGCTCCTCCGGATCCTCATCCAAAGGACATGTTCTGTAAATGGCGGTTCTCAATTCATCCATAGCGACATTCTCATAGTGGTAGTGGTTTTCCCGGTAAAACCCGGAATTTTTTTTGGCAGTACCTTATTACGAACCCGGGCAAAATTTCCTCCATCAGACCGTTGTTGTTTTCAATTTGGATTCTGTAACGTGTCCTGCTGGCCATGCTTGCAGCAGCGGGGTGCGTTTGAGTTGAAAATCAGTGATTATTACCTGATTTAAGAGTGCACGAATAGCTGCACAACAAACCATGCTTCTTTAATACCGGGCTTCTCCATACCTTCTTTTAATGCGAACCAACAGGCATCAATATTTTCTGGACCTGGCAACCCGGTGTGCCCACCAGGGCACCTGCCTGCGGCGCAACTTCGGTGCAATCATTGTCGATGAATACCATACTATTGTCTCGACCGGATACACCGGTGCCCCCAGAAAACAGATGGATTGCACAGAACTCAACACGTGCTGGCGAAAGGACCATAATATTCCATCAGGCTCCAACTATGAGCGGTGCCGGAGTGTCCATGCAGAGATGAACGCACTCCTTCAGGCAGGAAAGAATGCACGGGGATGTACTCTCTATCTTGCTGGGTTTGATGTCGGGACTGATGAGCTGACGCAGATCTGGCCGTGTTTTCTCTGTTCGAAAATGATCGTGAACAGTGGCATTGCCAACGTCATCATGCGGACCGCCCGGGATGCGTACAAGGAGATGGACCCGATGGTTCTCTACCAGATGCGGAGCCGGGAATCCCTCGGGGATGATACGAAGTGAGAGAGGTACGGATACCCTATAATGCTACTAAAATTGCAAAAGAAAAGAAAAAAATAGAAAATTTATAAAATTAGAACCGGGGTTTTCGGTGTTTCGGCAGGCAATCCCTGCAATATACCGGCCTGCCCTCAGTCGGCTTGAATGGCACTTCGCATTCTTTGCCGCAGTCAGAACAGGTAACTTTTGTCATTTCTCGTGGACCGGAGTCCCTTGGGCCGCCAAAGTTTCTGGAGCCGCCAAAATTTCTTGATTCAAACATAGTATTACTCATACAGTATAAAACTGTGCACCTATATACGCCGCCCGGACATAAGAACTTCTCTATAGGAACAGATTTCGGTGCTGCAAGAATCCGGAAAGAGATGTTGTTTAATGAGCAGATTGCAGGCATCTTTACCGTTCCTCCTTCACCAGCGGGAGTGCAGTCAACTATCCAGCGAATTTATAGTTACTATCCCGTATTGCTTCCCGATTATACCTGGGATTTTCGGCGATTAATACAGCGTCAGAATTGATGAACCGCATCATCTGCATGAGCCCTGCCGCGATTACCATAGCGGGGATCATCAGGTATGCAATCCATCCCGGACACATAATCGAACTGAGCCATCTTCAATCCTTTTAATGACGATTGTATCGAGTGTCAGATTAATAATAAGCCAGACAAGACCGGTTATCGCGCCTCCCATAGGTTTAGGTTACCGTAACTGCAGGAAGAACCACACCATGAGAATTGCAGTAGCAAGTGTTGCGACAACGATCATGATCGATGTGAAGAGCATCAGGTCAATCGACAGGTTTCCTGTCTTATTATAGAAAGTGACCGAGATAAGGAAAGAAATCAGCTATCAAAGCAGGCCGGCAATAAGTCACCTGCTCCGGATAGATCTGGTATACAAATTCATGGAGCATCACGCTTGGCTATATCTTTTTTGCTCCACGCAGTACTGAAAGAATAGAACCGTCTCCTGCGGGTTCGTATGGCACAACTGTTTTAGTACTGTCCGGTGTCGGGTGTCCGGATTTCATGATAAACGGATACCAGAGAGAGGCTGATAAGGTTCATGGTTGTTGCAGAATACCACAGGTACGATTCAAAGAGGGTGAGTTTTGTGATCCAGCCCGACCAGAGCATCGCGCAGATGATACTGAAGGTGATCAGGGTATCGATCGCGAGAAAAACCATTGGTTTATGGAAAACACGCCCTGCCTGGGCAATTGTGCAGTATTCGAACGGGGCCGGACGATGGAAGAGATCAAGTGCCGATCGCCCGGTATTCATCACAAGATCAGCAGATGCCCAGATAATTACCAGCCACCCGGCACCCATCAGAAATACATTCTCCGGTGCCCCGGTCCGGATCGCGATTATCCCGAAAAGCAGCTTGAATATGCAAAAAGGGATACCGATAGTGAAACTTAAGAAAATCGGGCGCCTGAAGAATCCGTGGATAGCATCAGCATCTTTTTCAGCGGCCTGTTGTTCATTTTTAGGGGTGTCTGTTGACATGGTCTTGTGGAAGTGTTTTATAAACAAACTATAGTGTTGCTGCCCGATATTAAGAGACCGTGGATTCCGTGATAAAATTGCAATAAGCACGGTCTGTGGAGCGAAATTATCAATGACCCCAATGCAAAAAATATTAAAGGAATCCTGATTCATGGTGAATACACAGGTATTTTTGACAAACTTTCCGGAAACAAGCAGGACGGACTCCGAAGTCAGCGCTTGTGCTCTCTGCCATAACCGTGATCGCGGTAGATGGTGTGCTTGCAGGTGAGGAAAATAAGCTCCTCCGGATGTATAGGGACACGTTTGGGGTCTCTGAAGCAAAACTCACGCCAATCATCGAAGGAATTGCCATCAGGATGATTTTTCAACCTTCACATAATCCTCTCTTTTTTTAGGGCTTTTCATTTCAGGAAATGCCAGGGAGTGGCTATTCAAAAGGGAACGTGTAGACTTCAATTTTTGTGGGAGATACACCCGAACGATTCTAAAAAATCTGTAATTCAGGAATGATTGAACATACATATGGTCGGGTGCTGTAATAGGACTGCGTGCCAGGATATAACGCGGGAAGCAGGATATTTACCAGTAAAAACAGAGCGAGACGGGAACCGGCATCATCTATATACAGCGAAAACAGCGGAATATCTTTGGTATTGAATCCGTAATTTTCGTGTTGTATCTTTGTTCTTAAGTCCTGACTGTTCAGGTATTATATTTTTGACTGGTCGTATCCTTTTTGTATTCCTGTGGGATGCGACTTGACATTACCCCTGCTGCTGCGGTAGTATTTACGGTTATTGTCCTCCGGAAGTTTATCATCAGCATTTCGAAGAGACTTCTGATCTGTATCTGATTTTATTTTCAGGAAACAATCGACAGGGTTTTTACCTCCCACGCAAGCCTTGGTTTTGAAATCCTCGCACTCATTGCAGGTTGGCACGCAGGATACCAGGACTCCGGGGAAGTGCGCTCTCCAGAGCTCAGGATCAATTTTTCCCTCGCTCATATATTTTCGTAGGTGTCGTGCGGTATATTTCATCACTAGTACTGGGCAGTGGGTAATCTTATCAGTATGCAATAAGGATAACAGTTGCGGTTTTCACGCAATATTCGGTGTATTAACGCGACAGGTTCCCTTTTCCCCATACTACAACTCCTGCTGCAATCGCCACCATACAGCATTCAATTCCTGCCGGGGATGGCCGGGTTGGTGTTGCTTCGGGTGCCGCTGTCATTGTCATCAGCGTCGTTGCAGGAGGAGGACTTGTCGTTGGGGTCTCCACTGCCCGGGTGGTTGTGGGTAAGACCGGGAGATATGATGGTGTTGGCTGAATCGTGATTCCTGTGGGGAGCCCCCGTTCTACGAGAAGGACATTGTTGGCAGCCGAACTGGGATTTTCGACTTTGATGGAGAATGTCCTGGTTGCGGTGGCCGAGGATGTCTGGAACGCGACCACTGCCCGTCCGACTGCATCGGTAGTCACAAGGGCATAATAATTCGTGTTCGACATGACAGGTGTTGAGGGTGCAACATCGTCGCGTATGGTGCGACCGTTCCCGTTACTGAATACATACGACCCGATATTATAGGGGCCGTCAGGAGGATCCTTTTGTACCCGGAGCTGTCCCCCGACGATGATCGGGGGCTGGTCACCGGATAAACCGCTCAGGGTGGATGTCCGTGTAACCCAGACATAGTAAGCGGTATTTGGTAACCCGGTTATCGTAATGGTAAAGCGGCTTCCCCGTGTCAACGAATCACTGGAAGATACATTGGCTGCAGAGACGGGAATTATTATCGCAATACAACAGGTGATCACCAGGAGTAAAATGAACGCGGAATGCAGTCGTGCCATCTTCATCCTTCCCGTATATTCATGCGGAACGTGGTATACTATAGCCCGTTGTGCCAAAAACATTCTGATCGCGGCATCAGTATTTTTCATTCAGGGAATCAGGTAGCTGAGCTATCTTTTCTCCTCCCAATGCACTCAAGGTCGATGAAACCATTAAACGGATCTGTCTTGAGCAGGCGGACCCTTATCTTCTGACCTACCCGGAGACCTTGTCCTCCCTGCATTATCCGCCCCTCAGCTGGGGGTTTAATGAGTCTGGCATAGGTTCCTTTCTCCGATGCTCCGGTCACTAATGCGTCAAAGACATGGCCGGTCATGTTCTGGAGAAGTACAGCTGCTGCGGCTTTTCGCATGAAGCGTTCGACTTTCTTGGATCCTTTCTCACGTGAGGTCAGCCAGACAGATTGATCGATGAGCTCTTTTTCCGTATAGGGGCTGGGCACGCTGTCAATAACCGATTTTAAGAGTCGCTGGATAATGAGATCGACATATCGCCTGTTGGGGGCAGTGCCGTGCGTGTAATCAGTGACGGCGAGGCCAAAGTGACCGTATGGGGGTTCACCTGGTTCGAGTGTCATGTATTCACCGGGCCCGATAAGTTTTACTACCGTCAGGGACAGGTCAGGGAAGCGTTCCGGGTCGACTTCTTTTTGCCGGTTCAGGAATTTCGAGAGTGATTTTGAATCAGGTTCTGCGGGCAGATACTCACCATATGCTGCTGCTGTCAGCACGATTTCGTCCCAGTACCTGGGTGTCCGCACAACTCTCTGTATCATAGGTATCCCGGCCCTGCCCAGGTAATTCACCGTGGTGCCGTTGGCCGCGACCATGAATTCCTCTATTACGCTTCTTGCCATGTTCTTCTTCTGGACGACAAGATCTTTTACCGAGCCATTCTCGACGATCGCTTCGGCTTCGATGGTCTCGAGATCGAGTGCCCCCTGCTCCATCCGGAATTTTTTCAGGCGCTGTGCTGCCTCATTTTGCAGGCGAACCTGTTCTTCAAGGCCCGGAGTATCCCGAATTTTTCCGGGTATTGGCCCGACCCCCTCAAGCCAGTCACCGACTTCCTCATAGATGAGTTTTGCCTTATTGGATACCACGGCCCGGTAAATTTCACCGGCTCTGACCTCTCCGCCGGGAAGAACCGTATATTCTATAACAATCGCCATGTGGTCTGGACCGGGCAGGAGTGAAGATATCCCCTTTGAGAGCGCGTCCGGCAGCATCGGGAAAATTTCGATACCCGTATAAACCGAGGTTCCGTTATGGGCAGCATGCTGATCGGTCTGGGATTGTTTCCTGACGTAGACATCAACATCCGCGATTGCGACCTTCACGTGTATTTCTCCGTTCTGTTCACGTTCGCAGACTTCCATCTGGTCGAGGTCCATGGAATCGAAATTATCAATAGATGACCAGAGGAGCATTCGCAGGTCTTTCGTAGTTTCCCCGCCGGTGGGAACTGCCATGGCATGTATGGCTTCAACCTCTTTTATCACAGAATCGGGGAACTGGGGTTCAAAGCCGTACTTCCTCATCGCATTTTTTGCGATGCCTTTTAAGTCAATTGTGCGGTTGTTTTTCATTTTCGGATGATAGAAATGCTTTTCTGGGATATAAATATCCTCGTGTTTTATCTCTGTGATTCACAAAGCAGGAGATCGAGATCTCTAGGAGCACTCGGTGAATACGGATACCAAGTTCTTCCTCCTCAGAAATCTGCAATGATCTGTATCGTATCACTTCTTTTTTTCAAGCAACACCACTTTTACTTCCTCTGCGTGACCTTTCGGGCTGACCTTACGCCAGACTGCAACAATTGTCCCCTCTGGATCGATAAGGAACGTATCCCGCTGGATGCCAAGAAATTCCCTGCCAAACATCGTTTTTGGTTTCCACGAATTATACGCTTTGAGCACGGTGTGATCCGTATCTGAGAGGAGCAGGATGGAAAGGTTGTGTTTCTCTGCAAACTTCTGGTGGCTCTCGGACGTATCTGCACTTACCCCGATTACCTGTGCACCGAGATCTGCAAATTTCTCAAGGGCAGCGTTAAACTGCATCGCCTCAATAGTGCAGCCCGGTGTATTATCCCGCGGGTAAAAATACAGTACAACCCATTTCCCCCTGAACTTGTCAAGACAGATGCTGGTTCCGTCCGCATCCGGAAGACAGAACGCCGCTGCCGTTTTTCCGATGAGTGGATCTTCACGTGACTGAGCCATATATATCAGGAAAGTGATTGGTATGTTTACTCTTCAAGGCATCTGTGCCTGCACAGGTTTGATGCAGTTCCCCGGTCAATGAAGCAGGAATATGATGACAGGGAAATACCTGCATGTCATCTCTTTAATAAGAAGGATTTTTCAGAGGATATCCAGTTCGATGCCGTTCATACACTTTTAAGGATCTTTGTCTGAAATATTCTGGACCTGAACCGGAGACACAGTTGCACCGGCCGCAGCAGACACCAATAAGAAAATGAAAAAAGTGCCGGAAAGCACCAGTTTTTGAGTATTTCTCTCCTTAACCAACAGTCATCAAACCGCTTTACCGGTAATGATGTGATCGTCCGCTGGATGTAATAAAACGATTCCTATTTAATTGTGAGAAAATATCCCTTATTGCACTCACCATAAAGGGATTATCCCGGTCCGGATTATGCACGATTGATGATGGCAACAGGTGTAACCGTCTTTTAACCGGTGATTTGGATGGGCAGTTCCCGTTGAACCCCGCCTTGACGTGCAAAAGATGGCATCATGCCAGGCAGCAACCCCAAAAGACAGTAATTATTGCAAAAGTTTACCGTTTGGAAATTCAATGAACCAGGGTATCTGGCAGCTTTCTTCCCTTTTAGTCCAAATTTTTACTTCAATGATGATCCCACCCAAATATTGACAAAATCTCCCGGCATATGCTATTCCGCTGATTATGGTAAAAAAACTCTACCCATTCCTGATATCGGTTCCCCATGGGGGTACAGAAGTACCTGAAGGCTTCCGCCCGCTTTTACTGATTGGAGATGATGATCTCCGGTATTATTGCGATCCGCATACCCGCGTTGTATTCGGATTCAAAGACCGCGTCGCTGCTTTTATTGATACCCCCATCTCCCGAATGGTTGTAGACCTCAACCGTCCGCCGTTGCCACTCCCCCTCCGCGATCCAGATGGAATTATCAAAGTAAAGACTGTCGATGGCAGGGAGGTCTACCGACCCGGACAGCTGCCTGATATGCACCGTATCCATCACCTTCTTAAGACCTATTACTTCCCCTATCACCAGCGAATCGATGAGCTAATCGACCGGAAACCTGTCAGGATCGCATTCGACTGCCATTCCATGCTCCCTTATGGTTCGAAAGACCAGAAGGATGCCGGGAAAAAACGCCCTTTGATTTGTCTTGGAAACAATGGCGACCTGCAGGGCAGTGCAAAAAAAGGAAGTATTACTACTTGTTCTGACGAGTGTATTACAGCACTTGCAGGTGTTTTCAGGGATGAATTCTCCGAGGTTGCGATCAACAATCCTTTCTCCGGTGGTTTTATTTCAAACGCACATTACTGGCACAAGGGTATTCCCTGGATCCAGATTGAAATAAACCGCTCCCTGTATGAACCCGATGGATTGTCTGCTCACCCTCAAAAAGAGATACGGAATCGTATCCTCTGGCTTAAGGAAAAGATCTGGGACGTTTTAACCTCTTTCTGGAACAGCGTCCAGTAGCTGACAGATTAAATTCCTATAATCATCGGCAAAGAACACATGCAGTTTTTAATAAAATAATACACTCATAGCACCGGTTTACTTCCCGGGAGTGTCAGAACCTTTGGAGCAGGGAGAAGGGATGTACATGCGGAATTGTTCTTAAAAAATGGCTTTCCGGAATTTTGCCGGAGTGGGGGGGTACTTTAGTTCCGTATCCGGTGTTGCTCGAGGTCACCGTTATGGTATACCATCACCGTGATCTCTTCACCGCGGTTAAACCGCCGTACATGGTCATCGTAAACTTTCTGCACGTGACGGAGCTGGTGACGGGTGAAATAATCCCGGATGAATTCGAGAAACCGGATCTCCTGCGTAAGGAACGCATTCTCGTACTCTTTGGTTTCACGGGCAAGATCGAGGCTCTCGTCATCAGAAATAACAGCGTCATATTCCCCGTGCTGGTCAAGTCCGGAAAATTGCCGCCAGTCGACGTACCCGTGTTCGTCGGGTTCACGGTGGAGCATGTATGGATAAATACGACAGATTGTAAAACGGCGGTCGTAAATCCGGCACCTTCCGTTTTCCAGAAACCAGCAGGATCCACTGACCTTATCCCGTGTCCGCACTGCATACCCCGAAACATAGAATATGCCGTTCTGGTCACAAAATTCGGGTGCTGGTGCAGGTTCGAGAGCAGCAGGATCAAATGCTTTGACTGAGGTTACATCACGGTCGAGCAGGAATACATGCCCATTGAATGCCCTGGTACAGCACTTCGCACATGACGTGCACCGGAAACCTATTCTCTGAATCACTCCGGCAAGACGTTTCACGGGATATTCTAAAAGACTGTTGCGTTCCTGCGTCAGCGCTGCGATGCGGAGAGGAATAGGGATCAGGGAAACGGGATCACCTCACAAATTTACCGGAAAGTGTGATGGCACACCTTATTGCTTTTGCGAGAGTGTCATCGAGTCGGGTCATTCTTCTCAAATATTTTTAAGATTTCTTTTTCAAAATTTTATAATTACCACAGCATTATAGACTTCATAAATGATAGTATACTCTGATGGAACCATCAACGGAACTTGTTCGCAGAGTTGAGATTAGTTCTGGAAAAGAACGGTATATTCTCACGTTGAATTCCGAAGATTTTTCTGCGATTTTTCCCGGGATGATCAGGTATACGCTAACCGTTACAGAAGGGGGGCAGACGATCTCTGTTTTTCGTACTAATTCATTTGAATACTCCCCGCTTGTCCCGCTCGCAGCAGAGGACGTGGCAAAGCGCACAGCCAATGAGTGGGAGCAGGAAATCCGCAATAATCCCATGGAATTTAACCTGAATCGGCGGCATGAGTATCCGAAACGTCCTGCCTCTCCCCCTGTAGATCTTGTTGTAATCCAGGGAAGCCCACGGGCAAATGGTAACTGCAGCATCCTTGCCGGTTGGGCGGTTGATGCAGCATATGAACTCAGCAGACATGCTCAGGTCATTTACCCTCATGACATGAATATACGGTGTTGCATCGGGTGCTACCAGTGCTACAATACCGGCTCCTGCGTCTTTGATGATGATATGAGTGGTATCATCGATGCTATACGGAGTACATCGCTTCTTGTCGTATGCTCTCCTGTTTATACCAATACTGTCCCCGGCGGGCTCAAGCTGGTTATCGACCGTTGCCAGGCATACCATGCGGAGAGGGCGCTGTCTGGAGGTATTACGGGACAAAGAGGTCTTATTTTTTCTGTCGCAGGAAGGAAAGGGGATGAGAATTTTACCTGTGTTACCCGTGTTATTGCAGCTTTTTTAAGAAATCTTGATATTATTCCTGCCGGAGAGATCCTGATTGACCATGTGGATGCGGTGAGGGATATCAGGACTATACCCGGTCTGGAACAAAATGTCCGGGAAAAGGTAAAACAATACCTAGTCATCAGGAAAAATCAGGGAAAAAATAAAGATTAGTATTGTCTGAAAGGTACATATGCGTCGTAGATTTTTACTTTCTCACCCTGAGGATCAGTTGCCCAGATTTCTGCCCGGTCTTTTAACCCGGGTGCATTCGTGCTGCGCAAGGATATTTCTTGTCCTTTGTACAGGGGTTTTTTCATCACGCCGGTTACCACTACACCATCGGATCCGGTTACCGTGACATCGATCTGCTGGATAAAGTTGAGTCCTTTGCCTCCCTGACAGCTGACAATGATCTGGGGGTCGTATGACAGACCATTGCTCTGGACCTGGACCTCGATGTTCCAGTTATCAGGAAGCGTCTGGGTTGGTCCTGGTGTGGATAACACCGTGGTGGGGGTTGATGTAGTTGTTGTGAGAACAGTTGTCTCGACCGGTGTAGGTGTTGGTGTTACCGGGGGCGTTGCAGGTTGTGTACATCCGGCTGCGAGTACGAGCACAATGCAGAGGAAACCTGCAGATGCAATTACCAGTGTCTTATTCATACCGGATAATTTCCCGGGTGTGTATTTTATGTTTCTGTTTTTTCTGTACAAACAGGATTATTGGTGCTGTTCATAATTCTGGGGGAACTTCAGGAATCTCTTATTTGTTTCTGTCATTACTATCGCGACAGGTTATTCTTACTAAAACCAAAAAAGAAAAACTATAAGGCAGATTGGTTATCCCCGCTTCCCTGATGCCGGCTCGATCCCGGTTGGCTGGTTTCGGATCGTCCGCTCTTTCATGATGGTATAAACTTCTGTTGCGTATTCACGGGGGACTTCAACGAAGGAATAGGAATCGAGGACCCGTATCGATCCAATGGCTTTTCCGGGTATTCCTGTCTCACCGGCAATCGCTCCGACAATGTCTTTGGGAGCGACTTTATGGATCCTGCCAACCCCGAGGAAGAACCTGACCATACCGGTTTCTGCTCCTGTGTCTGCAAAATCCATCTCTTCGCGCTTCTCAGGTACTTCCTCACTGCTCTGCTCCATCTGCAATTTGAGAAGCGCAGCAGCAATATCAATCGTACTGAGGTCGCCTTCGCTCTCCTGCTCGATGATGCGTACGTAGGACTCCATTCCTCCCGCCTTGATGGTCGCGCGCACCTTTTCAACCATCGTGCGGGTACGCGTTTCTGCTACATCAGACTGTGTTGGTATGGGCATACGGGGGATCTGGATTTTTGCATAGTGCTGAATCTCCCGGAGTTTGGTAAAATCCTTGGGTGCGACAAAAGTCACCGCCCTACCGCTTTTTCCCGCTCTGCCAGTTCTGCCGATACGGTGGACATAATATTCCACATCCTGCGGGACATCGAAATTGATCACCATATCGACGTCTTCTACGTCAATACCCCGCGCAGCGACATCTGTTGCGATCAGGATCTCGATGGTACCTTTCCGGAATCCGCCCATCACCCGGTCGCGCTGCGACTGCTTCAGGTCCCCGTGGAGTTCCTCGGCACGGTATCCGCGTGCCTTTACTTTTCCGGCGAGTTCCTCAGCGCGGCGTTTGGTATTGCAGAAGATGATTGACAGGTGCGGATCGGCTATATCGATGAGGCGGCAGAGCACGTCAAGTTTTTCGCGCTCTTTGACTTCAATATACGATTGCTCAGTCTGGGGAACGGTCAGTTCAGCGTACTCCACCTTTACAAACTCGGGTCTGTTCATGAACCGTTTGGAGATATCAACGATCGGCTGCGGGATTGTCGCTGAGAAGAGAAGAGTCTGGCGTTTCTGCGGGATTTTTTTAAGAATCAGTTCGATATCGTCGCGGAATCCCATGTCAAGCATCTGGTCAGCTTCGTCGAGGACAACTATTGATACTTCATCGAGCGAAAGTGTTCGGCGTTGGAGATGGTCCATCACCCGTCCTGGTGTCCCGATTACGATATGGACACCGGCACGGAGTGCACGCAACTGGCGGTCGATCGGCTGCCCGCCATATACCGGGAGAACCGTGATACGCGGAAGATGGGCGAGAAGTTCAGAGAACTCTTCTGCTATCTGGATTGCAAGTTCGCGTGTCGGACAGAGTACGATTGCCTGTACTGTACGGTGTGCCGGATCAATCTTCTCAATGATGGGAATACCGAATGCGGCCGTTTTTCCCGTACCTGTTTGTGCCTGGGCGGTCACGTCACGCCCGGCTTGTATGAGGGGGATAGCGAGTGCCTGAATAGGTGTGGGCTCTTCAAAGCCCATATCTTCTATTGCTTTACCGACTTCAGACGAGAGGTGAAAATCGGAAAATTGTATACGGGTATTCATATCGCAACACCATTTGGCGTCAGGGCTCTTAAGATAACGCCCTAAGACACCTTTATTTTCATCCGGCTGACGATATCATGAGATTTTTTTATCTGTTCACGGGATAATGGGATAATAAAGAGGAGAAAGAGATGAAGGTTGTCGCATTCAACGGAAGTGCACGTAAGGACGGGAATACAGCGATTCTTGTCAATACAGTGTTTAAGGAACTGAAAAAAGAGGGGAATCAAAACTGAGCTCGTGCAGCTGGCAGGAAAAAATATCCGGGGTTGTACTGCATGCGGGAAATGTTTCGAGAAGCAGGATAAACAATGCGTGGTAAATAACGACATTTTAAACGAATGCATTGGAAAGATGCTGGATTCTGACGGGATTATTCTTGCATCGCCGACATATTTTGCCGATGTTTCTGCAGAAATGAAGGCACTTATTGAGCGAGCCGGGTTCGTTGCGAAGGCAAATAACGATATGTTCAGTCACAAAGTCGGCGCCGCGGTAGTTGCTGTCCGCCGCGGCGGTGCGATCCATGCGTTCGACACAATTAACCATTTCTTCTTCATCAGCCAGATGATTGTCCCGGGTTCATCGTACTGGAATATTGGCATAGGACTTGCCCCGGGTGATGTAAAAACTGATGATGAAGGGATTGCAACGATGAAAACACTTGGCGCAAACATGGCATGGTTGATGAAAAAAATCCACGAATAATTTTTATTTTCAAATCTCGACTGTCAGGTCATCGGTTGCCACAATCAAATCCGGACATTCTTTTTCGAATTGTTTTTTCACTCCGGCTCGTTTGTCGGAAGATGTATACACCTCTGCACCGAAGTGCGTCAGAGCAAGACGCTTCGTATGTGCTTCTTTTGCAATCCGTATTGCACTCTCCGGATTAAGGTGCGGCCATCCTGGGCTTTCCTGCCCGGATTTCAGTCCGCATTCTGTAATCAGAAGATCAGAATTTCGGCCAAGCAGGACCGCATTGTCGCAGTAACCGGTATCAGTGCAGTAGGTGATTACTTTCCCATCAAGGGACAGGCGGTATCCGAAACAGGGTACAGGGTGCACAAGCGGGAGGGACTCAACCGGGAACGGGATATCATGATAACCCTCGTCAAGTTCCACAAACCTTACCGGGAAGGGAAGTTCCTTGAACGGGACCGTGAAAGGTTCGGCAACAAATGTATTCAGAACTCCGGCAGTCCCGACTTGTCCGCAGATCACCAGGCCTCTTGAGAATTTGAATTTCACCAGCGTATGCAATCCCACGATGTGATCAATATGAAAATGGCTGATGAACAGGTAGGCCGGCTTTTCCTGGGTGATGTAGTGGTCCGCCTTTGCAAGACCATTTCCGGCGTCAAGGATAATGTCATACTCTTTTGACTGGATCAGGATCGAGCATGTATTGCCGGTCTGGGTATCGTACCAGCCGTTGGTCCCCAGGAAGGTAACCTTCATGGTTACAGGTTGTTGTTTGCAGGTCAAAAATGTTCAGATAAACCTGAACCCTCCCTCATCCTTACACAAAGAAAGTTGTTATATTATTTTAAACAGAAAATATCCGATTATGAAACAAAAAGGCATTTTTACCTTTATTGCAGCGTTGGTCCTCTGTTTTATGTGTGTTCCCGCGGGAGCGATCATGCTGGAAGTGTCAGTCAAAGGACCGGTAGCGACCATCAGTCCGGGTAAGAATACCCTGACTATTGAAAACCCGCTCCAGTACGGATGCAGTTACCCGGCAACCGGAGTACCGGTCTGTTCCTATATTCCTATCAACAAGTCCACGCTCACCGGTACGGTACCGGATGCAGCTGCATTTACGGTCTTTAATATCGGCGATCAGGTTGTTGCGACCAGCATTGGCGGTCCGGGTGATACGTGGATTACGCTTGCAAAGTTGTTCGGCTCACGGCCAAACGAAGAGCTGGTGACTAATATTGTTGGTGATATAGGAACGATCCCGACCCCGTTCATCGGTAATTACACTCTGGACGCAACAACTGTCCCGGACTGTTCGGCATGTTCGGGCACCACGTGCACAGCCTTGTCAGCCACCGTGAAGGTAGAGAGCGAGGGAAATGAAGTCTTGGAAAGGACACTCATACGGGGGGAATCACTCAGCTATAGTGGAAGGAACGATGGTTCGAGTGTTTACGTCAAGTTTGTCAAAGGACAGGCATTATCCACCACATGCCCGGGTAAGACCGGTATGACCGGGCCTCAGGCAATCTCTGTTTATATAGTCAAAGTAGTGCCACCTTTCAGTTCAGCGCAGACAAATATCCGGACGGCAACGACAACCCGGCCCGATGAGGAACTGACACCACTGCCACTGACAGCTTCGACGAGTGCTGCAGTACCCACAACCACCAAGGCAGGCATGTTACCGCTCGCGGCGATCGGGGCGATCGGATTTGCTGGAATTATTCTGGCTAAGAAAAGAAGATAGGGGTTCCTTTTAAAAAAACCCCTTTTTACCAGTGAGCACTGTTGTGATACCGCTTTCAGTATACCCCAGATGAAAGGAGGCATCGGGCAGATTACGGATGATGTCCAGTGCAACCAGTTTGGCTCACGCTCAGGTACGCTGATGGTGACAAAACCGCAGGTCCCAACTGATACTCAGGTATCATCTGATGCACAACAGCCGATACCATTACCCGCAAAGCAGGGGCGTTACTGCTTGTTGCTGTCCTTGCAGTGGTATTTGCAGCCATGAGAATCCTTCGATGATTTAAAACCAGGTCCAACAGGGGCTTCTCTCGCATCTCATTTTCTCTTGCATCGTCTCTGACTATTGTTTCTTACCCGATCACAACTTTATCATAGATCCACCCCCAAATCCAATACATATAAAACGGTGTGCTGTGGTTCGTGTTGGTGTCCACGTCTCGATAGCAGGATCTCTTGATCATGCCGTAGACCGGGCAAAGGATGCCGGGTGTGACGTGTTTCAGATGTTCTCGCGTAACCCCCGGGGTTGGGGATTTGTACCACTGACTGACGAAACCAGCACTGCTTTTATGGATAAAATCCGATCAAGTGGCATTATTCCTGTTGACCATATGCCCTATCTTCCGAACCTGGCATCGCCCAAACCGGATATTTACGAAAAGTCGATTGCAGCACTGTCTGCCGAACTTGACAGGTGCGGACGGCTTAACATTCCGTATCTCGTCACCCATCTCGGGCATCACCTTGGTGACGGTATTGCCGGAGGCAGAACACGCGTCATCAGGGCAATCAATACGGCTCTTGAGGACTCTGACAACAACGTTATCCTGCTGCTTGAAAACACTGCAGGTGAGAAGAACAGCGTGGGAAGCAGTTTCGAGCACATCCGGGGAATCATGGATGGACTTGCAAAAAACAATCGTATCGGCGTCTGTCTTGACACCTGCCATGCGTTTGCAGCGGGGTATGAGCTTCGCACGGAAATGGGCATCGCTGAGACACTTGCGCAGTTCGAAGACCAGATTGGTATTAAAAATCTCAGAATCATCCATCTGAATGACTCGAAAGGCGATAGGGGGAGCAGTCTCGACCGGCATGAGCACATCGGAATGGGATTCATCGGTGAAGACGGGTTCCGGCGCATCCTCCATCATCCTGTCTTATCAGCGCTTCCGCTTATATGTGAAACACCAGTAGATGATCGACGGGATGATGTTGGGAATATAGCGAAAGTGCGTGAGCTTGCAAAATAATTTTTTCCGCTTTCTTATTAGATAAAAATACTGTTGTATGGATAGGATCCCTCTTTTTCTCCAAAGTATACAGAATTGTTGTTTCCCGTGTTCTTATTATCATCTAAACACAATAGATCCGGCAGTGAAGGCAACATTCGACGGCACTGCGGTGCGTGTGGGAAAAGAGGGACGCATCCTCTATGAACAAAACGGGTATGGACGCATGGAACCAAGCGGAGTGAAACTTACAAATCAGGAAGCGCTGTATCTCCTCCACCGCCAGAAGATCGATGTTACCGGTTACACATTCAATACCCTGTTTTCTGTTTTCGCTGACCAGCCCGGTTTCCTGCGCAGTTTTCTGGTATACCGCGATCTGCGTGAACGGGGGTACGTTGTTCAGACAGGGCCGCACGATTTCCGGGTATTCAAGCGTGGTGAAAAACCCGGCACCAGTGAGTCGCTCTATCTTGTCCGGGTTCTTTCCGAACGGGATCCAATCCGTTTTGTAACACTTATTGAAGAGGTTGTGGCCTCAAGAAACATGCGCAAGCAGTATGTTCTCGCCGTTGTCGACGACGAGGATGAGCTGACCTATTACGAGATTAGACTCCAGAAACTGCCAGAGCCCTGCAATCATTTTCCTGAAATATCCAGCTGTGAAGCGATACTGGTGGGGAAATCTGCGATGGTCCTGGCCGCCTCCCAATCAGATCTCGAACAGTCAGGGTTTGGTAAACGGCTTGATGATGAACGTCTCATGCTCGCACCTGTTGAACTGCTTTATCTGATGGGGAAAGGAATTATTGCACTTAAAAAAGGTTCAATTCCCATCAGCACCGATGAATATTTTGCGCTGGCCAGTGAGACAGACAGAGAACTTGCCGAAAAAGATAAGGTATATACTGAACTCAGGGGGCACAATTTCACTCCCCGGACCGGCTACAAGTTCGGTCACCATTACCGGGTCTACTGCGGGAAGAATGTCCACTCTGACATGCTGGTACATGCGGTCGAGAAAGAGGCAACTCTACCCATGAGCGTTATCTCACGATCTGTCCGGATGGCACATAGTGTCAAAAAGAAGATGTTGTTTGGTGCTGTACATACTAACGGAGTTCAATTCGTCGAATTTGCACGGATCAAACTGTGAGCGCTCACCATGCCAGAACCTCAGATTAATCCTTGGTCAAGTAACCAGTCTGTCGATGTCGAGAAACTATTTGCTGAATTTGGCATCGAACCTATCTCCCCGGTGATTTCGGAACTTACGGAAGTCCCGTACTTCATGCGCCGGGGCATCGTGGTCGGGCATCGGGACTACCGTCCCATCGCGTGGGCGATCAGGAACAAAACACCTTTCCATATCCTGACCGGGTTCATGCCGAGTGGCCACCCGCACCTCGGCCACCTGATGGTGATGAAGGAAGTCGTCTGGCACGTGCAGCAGGGTGGCAACGGCTACATTACCATCGCCGACCGGGAAGCCCATGCGGTTCGCGGCCTCTCATGGGAGAAATGCAACGAGTACGGGAAGGAGTACCTGTCCTGCCTCTACGCACTCGGGTTTGAAGGGCAGACCTATTTCCAGAGTAAAAATAACCGGCTGAAGGACCTTGCCTTCGAAGCGGCGACCAAGGTAAATTTCTCCGAGCTGACGGCGATCTACGGATTCGGTGCCGACACCGATCTTGCCCACGCGGACAGCGTGATCACCCAGGTAGCCGACATCCTCTACCCTCAGGTGGATCGCGAGCCGGCGCCGACTGTGGTCCCGGTTGGGATCGACCAGGACCCGCATATCCGGCTCACCCGCGGTATCGCCCACAAAATGCGGATGTTCACAATAGAGGAGCGGGACGGTTATATCAGCATCCGGTCGAAGAACGCACCGGAACACGCTCTCAACGCGATAAAAGCAGCATTTCCGCATGCAAAGAAGTACGAAGGGCATCTGGATATCAAAGGAGCACAGTGCTCGGACGTCAGTGAAAAGGTGCGCCGGATAGAGCGAGAAGCCGGGGGTTTTGCATTCTTCACACCTTCATCCACGTATCATATATTCATGCCAGGACTTACCGGAGGTAAGATGTCCAGCAGCATCCCGGAGAGTATTATCTCTTTCTATGAACCTGAAGCAACCGTAAGAAAGAAGGTTATGAGCGGCATAACCGGTGGAAAAATGACGCGTGAGGAGCAGAAGTGTTGTGGCGGGGAACCGGACAAGTGCTCCCTCTACCTGCTCAACCTTTTCCATATGGTGACAGACGATGCAGAACTTGCCGAGATCCGCAGGAAATGCGTGTCCGGTGAGATCATGTGCGGTCACTGCAAGAAGGAGACGGCGGAACGCGTGGTTGCTTTCTTAAAAGACTTCAAGGAGAAAATGGACGCAGCAGCAGAAAAGATCGAGGTTTAAGATGGTGAATCTGACACAGAACGAAAAACGGTTGCTTGCGGTGCTTGAGAAGGAGAAGAAGGCGGATGCCCGACATCTTGCCACGATGCTGGATGCGACACCGGAATCTGTAGTGCAATGGGCATACCTTGCAGAGGATAAGGGGCTTGTCAGCCTTGAACGGATTGTCGATAAAGCGTTCATCTACACAGATGAAGGAAAAGAATACTTCAAACAGGGACTTCCTGAGACGCAAATCCTGAAATTTATTGGAACTGACACTCACTTGACCGACCTTCAGAAACACACTGCTTTCCGGATAGGTTTTGGGCAGCTGCGCAAAAAAGGGCTTATCAGTGTGAATAACGGGATGGTTTCAAAGGTAGGAAAACCCTCAACGGCTGATGATGAAACCGCACTGAAAAACCCACGGGCTGGAGATCCGAGGACAAAAGAACTTATCAAGCGCGGAATCCTGCAGGAAACTGACACGGTAACCCACCGTGTTTCCATCACTTCAGATGGAATTGCACTCGTTAAAAAGAGCCACACTATCACGTCGGGAATGGGATATGAAGTTGTAACGGGAACTCTTTCCCGAGACCAGATCATTTCCAGGGAATGGAAAAATCTCAATCTTCGCCGGTATGATGTTGCAAAACTCCCCAAGCGTGTCTATCCGGGCAAAATCCATCCGTACCAGCGTCTCATTGAAGAGATGCGCCAGATACTTCTTGAGATGGGATTTACCGAGATTTATGGCGATATTGTCCAGAGTTCGTTCTGGAACTTCGACGCACTCTTCCAGCCCCAAGACCATCCTGCGAGAGAAATGCAGGATACTTTTTACTTAAAAGAACAAGTGCCACTTCCTTTGGGATGGGAACGGGTTCGTGACATGCACGAACGGGGAGGGGAGACCTCATCGACTGGCTGGGGTGGAACCTGGAATAAAAAGAAAGCTGAGCAGTGCGTCCTACGAACCCATACGACAAGCCTTTCTATCCAGCATCTTGCAGTACATAAAAATCCTCCGGTAAAAGCATTCGGCATCAGCCGGGTTTACCGGCGTGAAGCGATCGATCCGACACACACTCCGGAATTTGAACAGCTCGAAGGGATTGTTATGGATAAAGGTGTAACATTCCGCCATCTCCTCGGGTATCTTAAGGAATTTTATAGTCGGATGGGATTTGAAAACGTGCGGTTCCGGCCGGCATATTTCCCCTATACTGAACCGTCTGTCGAGCCGGAGATCTACGTCGACGGACTTGGCTGGGTAGAAATGGGAGGTGCCGGTATCTTCCGCGAGGAGGTCACTGCACCCTGGGGAATTACGTATCCCGTGCTTGCGTGGGGACTTGGCGTGAGCCGCGTGGCTATGCTGAAACTGGGATTGAAAGACCTGCGGCTCTTGTACCAGAGCGATATTGAGTGGATACGCAATAGCCCGGTTCACCGTGAACAGAGGGTTACATCAGGGAGAAGAAATTAATGACTGTTGTCGGCCTGCCCTACAACTATCTTGAACGCCTCACCGGCATGGATAAGGATACCATCCTTTCCCGGTTGCCGATGATAGGTTCTGAAATCGAGCGCCGGGAAGCAGACCATGCGGATGTTGAGTTCTTTCCCGACCGTCCCGATCTCTTTTCAGTCGAGGGAGTTGCCCGGGCAATGCGCGGTTTTCTCGGTATCGAGACCGGGCTTCCCTGCTATACGGTAAAGCCATCCGGCATTACATTCACTATTGACCCAAACCTCGCAACAATACGCCCCTGCCTCGGTTCCGCAATCATCCGGAATCTCTCGTTTGATGAGGAGTCGATCCTTACCATCATGGGACTACAGGAAGCGCTTCACTGGGCGGTGGGCAGGGGAAGGAGCAAGGTTGCGATCGGTATCCATGATCTCGACACGATCAAACCCCCCTTTCACTATATTGCATCGCCGCGCAACCGGAAGTTTATCCCCTTGGACTTTGAACGGGAACTCTCGATGGACGAGATCCTGGCAGAACACCCGAAGGGCAGAGACTATGCAAAAATCGTCAAAGACTTCCCGCTCTTCCCCCTTATTATCGATGATGAAAATAATGTCTGTTCATTCCCGCCGATCATCAATGGGGAGAGAACACGGGTGACAACGAATACCAGAAATATTCTGCTGGATACAACCGGCACTGACCAGAAAGCGGTGCAGGTTGCAGTGAATATTATCTGTACGGCTATGGCAGAAACAGGAGCAACCATCGAGAGTGTTGAGATTGATGGTATGCAGACACCAACACTTGCTCCCGCGGAGCGGAGAATCAGTGTAAAAGAATGTTGTGACCTGATCGGTGTCGAACTCTCAGCTTCGGAGATTGCCACTCTTCTTGAAAAGATGCGTTTTGGAGCAAAAGCTGAAGGCCCTGAAAGGGTTATCGTGCAGGTGCCCTGCTATCGCGCAGATATCATGCACGACTGGGATATCTTTGAGGATGTGGCAATCGCGTACGGGTATGATAACTTTACCGTCGAGATATCTCAGACATTTGCGATTGGAAGGGCACACCCGGTATACACCGTTGCTGCGCATGTCCGCACAATTCTTTCAGGGCTGGGGTATCTTGAGATGATGCCCTTCACGCTGACCAGCGAGCGGGTTCTCTACGATGCCATGCAGCGGGAACGATCATCCAAGGTACTATCGTTGATGCATCCCATCAGTGAAGAGCATACCGTTGTCCGTACCGACATCCTGCCTCTCCTTTTGGAGATGCTTCAGGTCAATAAACCGCGGGAACTCCCTCAGCGTCTCTTTGCGACCGGTGATATCATTGAGGATATGAGAACGACGCAGCGACTGGCGGCGGCGAGCATTCATCCGAATGCGGATTTCTCCGAAGTATATGCATGTATTGATGCAGTATTGCACGAACTCTCTATTGCATATATAGTCGGGGAATCGAATGACCCGGCGTTCATTGATGGCAGAAGAGGGAATATTATCGTAGATGGAAAAACCATTGGTGTGTTTGGCGAGATCCATCCAGCAGTGTTGAATGCATTTGAGTTAGAGCACTCCGTTGCCGCATTCGAGTTCGATCTCAGAGCCGTACCGGGATACCCCGGTCCCTGAGATACTCTTTCACATCCTTAACCGTGAACTCACCGTAGTGAAAGACGCTTGCTGCGAGGCAGGCATCCGCTTTCCCTTTTGTAAAACCTTCATAGAAATGTTCAAGGGAGCCCACACCCCCGCTCGCGATAACCGGGATCTCTGCAGCATCAGAAATGGCAGATGTGATGGCAATATCAAAACCGTTCCTGGTACCATCAGTCTCCATACTTGTTAGCAGGATCTCACCGGCGCCGCGTTCTTCGGCTTCCCGGGCCCATGCAACAGCATCGATTCCGGTTGGCTTACTGCCCCCGTAAATGACAATTTCGTACCAGCATTGAGATCCATCATCCAGCCGTACCGGGATCGCGTTCCTGTTCTCGGTAAAATTCCGCCGGACATCCATTGCGACGACGATACATTGTGTCCCGAACGATTCAGCTCCTTTTGTGATCAGCATCGGATCATGCACTGCACTCGTGTTGATACTCACTTTGTCAGCGCCAGCCCGGAGGATCTGCTGGATATCGGCAAGTGAGCGAATGCCGCCGCCAACAGTCAGCGGCAGAAAAAGCTCGTCAGCAGCCCGTTTTATCAGTTCAATGATTATCCCGCGCTTCTCTTTTGATGCAGTTATATCGAGGAAAACGACCTCGTCAGCGCCCTGCTCATTGTATCGTTCAGCCAGCTCAACCGGATCACCGGCATCACGGAGCCCCAGAAAATGTGTTCCCTTTACCACCCGTCCTTCCTTGAGGTCAAGGCAGGGGATGATCCGTCGTGTGAGCACCATGGGTAAATCTGGGTGTGCTACCCCTATCTACGTTTCCCAGCACGTCGCTGTCGCGGTGATGGAAGAGTTTTGGGAGTTTTTATGTAATTTGGCGTGCCTACTCATAGGGTACATCAGTATCCGGGGCGATGCCATGAGAGCACCTGCCCGCGAGGATTTTCATGAGTACGGGAATGCTGAAAATTGAGTGGGCTGCGCAGTTTATGCCGGTGCTCGCTGCCATAAAAAAACAGTTTGAGAAGGAGAAGCCGTTTGACGGCATGACAATTGGGATGGCACTCCATGTTGAGGCCAAGACCGCAAACCTTGTCTCCACGCTCGCTGCCGGGGGAGCTGAAGTATACATCACTGGTTGCAACCCGCTCTCGACGCAGGATGATGTGGCCGAAGCGCTCAATTCAGTAAAGAATGTCCACTGCTATGCAAAACGTGCCTGTTCTGTAGAGGAATACTATGCGGCAATTAACCTGGTGCTTGATGCAAAACCGGTCGTTACCATCGATGACGGTATGGATTTAATACACTACATCCATACCAGGCGCCGCGATCTCCTGAAGAATGTTATTGGCGGTTGCGAGGAAACAACCACCGGTATCCACCGCCTCCGTTCAATGGCTGCTGAAGGCAAACTGGAATTCCCGGTCCTTGCAGTGAACGATACCCCCATGAAAAGATTCTTTGACAATGTCCATGGGACCGGGGAAAGTGCCCTCACCTCAATTATGATCACCACAAACTGCCTGATTGCCGGAAAGTATGTTGTTATTGCGGGATACGGGTACTGCGGGCGGGGGCTGGCAAAAAAAGCCCGCGGGCTGGGTGCAAAAGTCATTGTCACTGAGATAGACCCACGTCGGGCGCTGGAAGCACATATGGACGGTTTTATGGTCATGACAATGGACAAGGCCGCAGCTCTAGGTGATATCTTCATCACGACTACAGGTAACACCGGGGTAATCAGCGCACGGCATTTTAAAATCTTAAAAGATGGCGCAATAGTATCAAATGCCGGGCATTTCAATGTCGAAATCGACGTCGGTTGGCTCCACAAACAGGCAGAGAAGGTAATCCAGCGGGACGGTATCGAGTCCTTCTTTTTAAAAAGAAAAGCAGTGCATCTCCTCGCAGAGGGAAGACTTGTCAACCTAGCCACACCCAAGGCGATGGGACACCCCATTGAAGTAATGGACCTGAGTTTTGCCCTTCAGGCGCTCTGCACAGGGTATATCGCAAAAAACGGCAGGAAGCTTAAAGGCGGAGTCTACGAAGTCCCCCAGAAGATTGATGAACAGGTTGCAAACCTGAAACTCTCATCGCTCGGACTCTCTATCGACAAGATGACAAAAGAGCAGAAGAAATACCTCTGCAGCTGGGACATCGGAACATAATTGAATAACGTTCCGGTATTTTTTCCTATCCCAAACGTGCTGCATATAGGTACTCCTGAGCATACCCGCAGTACTCCCCGAAGTGTTCGCGTGCAAACCTTCGTATTATATCATATTCCCAGCCGGTCAGAGCAGCATTGGTATTCAGGGTTCTGATATAATGCTGTTGCATGATCCGGCGGATCCAGACGTCAACAGGGAACGCTTCGTATTTCTGGAATGCAAAGAGGAGGATACAGTCTGCTGCTTTTGGTCCCACGCCGGAGAGTTTCATGAGTTCCCGACGGGCTGCTTCGAAGGGCATCGCGGAGATTGTCTCCTCCCACTGTTTTATATTGCCGATAGCACTGGCAGTGTTAAAAACGTAAGGTGTGCGATAGCCGAGTTTGCAATCCGCGAGGGTTTTCCCGCCTGAACACGTTATAGCTGATGGTTCAGGAAACGTGAAGTATGTCTTTCCTTCAAAAATAATTTCCCTGCCAAACTGTTCTGCAATGGTGCTGATCCTTCGTCGTATCATCGGGATGTTGGAATTTGTCGAGCATATATAGGATATAAGGCACTCCCATTTCGGCTGCCTGATCAGGCGAAGCCCGGTACATTGTCTCATCGCAATATCAATGAATGGATCGCGATCGATTGATGCAAGAATTGGCTGAAGATCTATATCAAGAGAAAAATACTCTGTAATAAACGGTACTGACGCACCGTCAAAGGCAAGCTGTTGCCCATCCTGCCTTATTTTGATAACCTGCATGCCAACGACACCATACCACCATCCATCACCAGTGTGATCCCACCGGAATACTTGTCCGCAACCAAGGGTTTGGTCGAGCGAGAATTGCTGGATGTGAGACAGGGTTATAGTGTGCATGATCCACGCTAATACCAAAGGATGGATTTTTCAAGCCATATATGGCAGATCTTGTTGGGTACGACCGGTTTGCACGACCGTGTATTAAGGGTGTACGAACTTCGTGCGAAGGGTAAGATAGTTACTTCGTATCATAACGAATAGCATTTTAATATATAAATCAATAGTTCTTTTTATGGAATTAACACAAACGCTTAAAGCATTTATTGAAGAGGGACAGGATTGGGAGCGTAAAAATACCTCAGTAAAAGGTGTTTCCATCATCAGATTACCGGCGACAAAGAACCGGTCTGCTTCTCTTGCCATCGATATTAACCCTATTGGTGAAAACGGTCTTCCCATGAAGAAGAAAGGCATCATGATCATGAATGCAGCGGAGCTTGCTGCATTCAGGGCAGCATTCAACAATGAAAAAGTCGACAGCCTGATCACGGCACTTGAAGAGGTTCTTCCGGAACGCAAAGCAGCGGGAAAATCTTCAAAGATGGATGTTGTTCAGATATAACCAGAACAATCACTTTTGACTTTCGGAAAAAGGAGGGATTATCATCGAAAAAGGTTGGGTAATCTGTGTACTCTTCCTTATTGCTGTAGTGATTGTATCGGGCTGTCTTGGCTCCAGGACACCTCCTGTATCGCGCCCCCAGGCTCCTGCTGTTCTGGTTGATTACTACCGGGCAGGGGGCATTGCCGGAATACAAGATCGGCTGGTTATCTTTGATAACGGGGTTGCGGTTGTATCAACCCGAACAGCCAGCCGTGAGATTGAGTTGAACCAGACGGAAATTGACAGGATCAGAAAGCTCTTTGATGAGGGACAGTTCGCGATGCTTGAAGGAAATTATTCAGGTCGGCATGGTAGTGCCGATTTAATAAAATACACTCTCAGCTACCATAGTAAAACGGTAAGCGCCGAGGATACAGCGATACCCCCCACCCTCCGGCCGATTATCGATGAATTAGACCGGGTCTTCACCATGAGTGCCGGCGTAGAACCAACGTCCAGTCTGGCTGCAAACTTGCCGGTATGAAGGATCCGGGAATTTTTTTCTTTGTCCCTTTGCAGGTTTTTATCATTGGTCACTTTCACTTTTACCCGGGTTACTGTGACCGGGGTATTCCTCATACAGGCTCCGGCTTGATTGACAATAGATGGGTAATTCAGCAAAGTCTGAATAAATTGAACCAGTCCTGATCCAAGACAGGAAAAATGCTTACCTTCATGTATCCTCAGCGTGAGAACAGTCTTTGATGGATCTTCTTTACTGCGTGGATGCTTTCGCAAACAGGGTCGGCACCGGAAACCCGGCCGGGGTATGCATACTTAGTGAACCCAGGGACCAGTCGTGGATGCAGCTGGTTGCACGGGAGTTGAATCTCTCCGAAACCGCATTTCTGCAAACGGAGAAAGAGGGTTTTTCGCTCCGATGGTTCACCCCGGTTACTGAAGTAGATCTTTGTGGACATGCGACACTTGCTTGTGCCCACGTTCTTTGGGAACGGGAATATCTGAAACCGACAGAAACTGCCCGCTTCTCTACAAAAAGCGGTACACTTACCGCAGTAAAAAAGAACGAATGGATCGAGATGGACTTCCCCAGTGAACCTGAACAGGCTGCAGACGCACCTGCGGGGCTTATTGAGGCTCTTGGGGTAAACCCCCTGTATATCGGAAAGAACCGGTTTGATTATATTATCGAGGTTGCAACTGAAGAGGAAGTGCAGAATATGAAGCCGGATTTTTCCTGTCTTTCCGCCGTCCCGATGCGAGGTGTGATAGTGACCAGTGCAGCCCGAAACGGGGATTACGATTTCGTGAGCCGTTTTTTTGCTCCTTCTGCTGGAGTCCCCGAAGACCCTGTAACCGGCTCAGCACACTGCTGTCTTTGCCCCTTCTGGGAAAAAAAGTTACATAAAACGGAATTTCTCGCATATCAGGCATCCGCCCGCGGTGGTTTTCTCCGCGTGAAGACGGGGGATATTGGGAGAGTTAATATCTGCGGACAGGCAATAACGGTCTGGAACGGGACACTCTTCCTGTAATATTCCAAAAGTATTACTTTTTTTCATAGAGGCACGACTGAATGTCGTGTCCCAGTTTTCCGATTGCATCTGCCCGGCACCGCTGACAGTGACGCATCTGTCTGACATATTTCCCGCATTCATCCTGCATTTTGCGCTTCATTTCCGGTGTTGGCGGAGTAATGTCTGCAAACTTGTATTGTGCAATAAGAGGGATGACGTTGAACGTGTACACACCCATTTCGCCAACCTTTTTTGCGATTTCCGGGATATGATCTTCATTGATGCCCGGAATATAAACCGTGTTGATTTTCACGATCATATGTCGTTTTACTGCCTCTTCGATGCCTTTTAACTGCTGGGAGAGGAGAATTTTTGCACCTTCAATCCCTGTATAACGCTTACCTTTGTAATCGATAAACTGATAGATTTTGGCGCCGATTTCCGGATCTATGGCGTTCAGGGTTACGGTGATGTTGCCGACATCGTACTTCTGGAGCAGGTCGATCTTTTCCGGGAGCAATAATCCGTTGGTACTGATGCATTTGATGACGTTGGGGTACTGGTCGTGGAGGCGGCGGAGCGTTTCAAATGTCTCTTCATTTGCAAGCGGTTCTCCCGGCCCGGCGATTCCAACGACCTTGATATAATTGTATTTATCCACAACTTTTTTGACCAAATCCATGGATTCGTCAGGATTAAGTACCCTCGTCGTGACACCGGGGCGGCTCTCGTTCACACAGTCAAAGTCACGAATACAGTAGTTGCACTGGATATTGCATTTGGGTGCAACCGGGATATGGCACCTCCCGAATGCGTGGCATGCCTTTTCGGAAAAGCAGGGGTGTTCCTGGATCTTACGCATTTGCGCCGGGTCCCACTGGACCTTCTTGCCAGCGACATCCGCAAATTTTACTTCGTCGGACATATTCAACACCACTACGTGCGTTGTGAATGTATAAATAAAGTGCAATTATGGCAGTGCATTCCACTGTTCGAGGAGTAACGGTGATAATCTTTCCCCTCTTGCATAAATGACCACGAAAACACTTTCAATTCCATGAAAAATTAGGTTAGCTCTTCATATTATGATAGCAGATAAACTCCGATAAATCCCGCTGGTACCGATGGATCAACTGTATATGGCTTACAGGATTATTCTATAAAAGAGCATTATGAAGAAATCTGAAAAAATCAAGGGGAAAGAAGCAGCTGCCGCCCTCAGGAAAAAGCGAGTCCTTTATGGAATTATCGCGGTGGCCGGGATTATTATTATTGCAACCGTCTGGTTTGTAGCGTTCAACCCGGTTGTCGCAAAGGTGGGTGATACGGTGGATTTTTTTATACCGGGGCGCTTGATAATGGGACTGTGTTCGACTCAAACATGAACGGGACACCACTTGAATTTACGCTTGGGTCCGGGCAGATGATCTCCGGATTTGACGAGGCAGTGACTGGTATGGCGGTCGGTGAAGTGAAGACTGTCAAACTGTCTGTCGATAAGGCATATGGCCCGTACCATCCAGAGCTAGTTGTACAGGTCAATCGGTCGGCAAACTTTTCGATAGCAAATCCTGTCATTGGCGAGCACCTGACAGTCACTAATCCTTCGAACGGTGCAACGACGACGGTGAAGGTCATCAACGTCACGCCTTCGACTATAACCATGGATGCGAACTTCGCCCTTGCAGGTCAGAATCTTACCTTTACGATTAAACTGGCAGCGATCGGAAAAAAATAACCTCCACTTTTTAAAATAAAAAAAAGGATACCGAAAAAATGGGCCCGGCCGGATTCGAACCGGCGACCTCCGCCGTGTAAGGGCGACGTCATAACCAACTAGACCACGAGCCCGGTCTCTTACTAATGTTTCCCTGCACCCTATTAACATTGTTGATTTCTGGCATTTGGCACATCATGATCCTGCATATCTGCGAACAAGGAAAAATGTACAGGATTATAAAAAATTAAAATAAAAGAAAAAAGTCGAGATTCATTTATTCTTTCTTAAGTTTGATATCGATGGCATATTTCTCTGCATTCCGGTCAGCCATTGCCTGGATAACCGCAATTTCGGCATCCTGCCGGGTCGGTTTGAACAGGTGTCGGAATCGTTTCTGCGTTTTGAGGTATTCTTCAACCGGCTTGCGCACGACCTTTTTTGCTTTAACGACTTTTCCTTCGACCATTTCATAATTTACCCATAATCCTGTCTCGATTGCAAGTTTGGCAACAGCTATGGTCTGCTCCCCCTCAAAACCCCACCCGGTACAACAAGGCGCATGAATCTGGACATAACACGGACCTCTGGTATTAATCGCCTTCTCTACTTTTTGCATGAGATCGGCGGGATAGGCAACTGAAGCAGTTGCAATATAGGGTGCGCCATGTGCTGCAAGAATCTGCGGTATGTCCTTCTTCGGACGTTTGTTGCCAAACGAGCATTTACCTGCGGGGCTCGTAGTAGTGCTTGCATCGTAGGGTGTGGCGCCGGAACGCTGGATGCCGGTGTTCATGTAAGCTTCATTGTCATAGCAGATATAGGTAAAATCATGACCGCGTTCAAAGGCACCGCTTATGCAGATCATTCCGATATCAAAGGTAGCTCCATCTCCTGCCATGATTACGACTTTTTCGTTTCTTCCCTGTTTTTTAAGCGAAGCTTCAATACCCGATGCAACTGCCGATGCATTTTCAAAAAGAGAGTGGATCCAGGGAACCTTCCATGCAGTCTCAGGGTAGGGGGTCGAGAATACTTCCATGCATCCCGTTGATGAAACAATAATTGTATTTGTGCCAGCTGCTTTTGTAACCAGTCTCGCCGACAGTGCAGCACCACACCCCCCGCATGCCCGGTGTCCGCAATCAAATAATTCAAGGGTTTTATCGACCATATCAGAGCACCTCCCTGCGCAGTCCGTAGAATATATCGCCCTGGTCCTTCTCGACAAGTGCAACTATTGCTTTGATATCCTTCTTTCTGACGTCTCTTCCACCAAGACCGATAATATAATCTTTTACCGGGATGCCAGAACTGTAGAGTGCATCTTTGATTTCGAGGGCAAGTGCCCCTTTTGCGCCAAGGGAAATATTCTTGTCAAGCACGGCAACGTTCTTTACGTGGGCAAGAGCCTTTGCGACATCTTCCGTGGGAAACGGGCGGAAGACCCGGATCTTAAGCAGGCCGACTTTTTTATCTTCCTCACGCATCTCATCAATTGCGTCCTTGGTCGTTCCGCAGATAGAGCCCAACGCGACTATCGCCGTTTCAGCATCTTCAAGCCGATACCCTTCGACCATTGCACTATAATCCCTTCCGAACATCCGGCTGAATTCTTTTCCGGTCTTCTGGATAATAGCCTTTGACTGTTTGAGGACACGATCCATTTCATACCTGAATTCATGGTAATATTCCGGTGTGGCATACATACCGAAGCTGATCGGATCGGCAGCGTCAAGCCGCTCGTAAGGGGAGAATTTCGGAAGGAAACGATCCACATCCTCCTGCGAGATCATGTCGATGGGTTCATAAGTATGGGAAAGGATGAAACCATCAAAGCATACGAACGCGGGGAGCAGAATTGAATGGTCTTCTGCAACGCGGTAGGCAAGGAAGTGCAGATCGGTCGCCTCCTGGTTGTCCTCTGCATAGAATTGCAGCCAGCCTGAGTCCCTGAGAGATATGGAATCCTGCTGATCGTTCCAGATTGAGAGTGGCGCTCCAAGTGCCCGGTTGGCAATAGACATCACAATCGGGAGGCGCATTCCAGCAGCATTAAAACAGACCTCAAACATCAGGGCGAGTCCCTGCGAAGTTGTTGCAGAGTACGTACGGGATCCGGCAGCACTCGCACCAATACAAGCGGAAAGCGCAGAAAATTCATTCTCGACAGTAATATATTCTGCATCAAGCTGACAATTTGCAACCATCTCGGCGAGTGCCTCGACAATATGAGTCTGCGGTGTGATCGGGTAAGCAGAAATGACCTGCGGGCGACAGAGGCGCACTGCTTCTGCAACTGCATGCGACCCTTCGGTTATCTCCATCATCTATTTCTCCTCCAGTATCATCTTGATTCCTTCACCCGGGCATTCTTCGGCGCAGATCCCGCAGCCTTTGCAGTACGTATAATCAGGGGCCACGAATTCCTCTTCAGTCTCATGAATACAACCCTCAGGACAAAGGGTCATACACAACCCGCATTTGGTACACTTTTCCCTGTCAAATACTGGTTTGAAGACACGCCACGAGCCGGTTTTATTGTCACGGGATTTTCCTGGTCGTGCCCTGCATCCAACAGCAAGTGCCATTATGCTGCCCCCTTAACGATATTGTAAGCCTGCCTGGCCGCTTCGATGTTCTTTATCGCCAGATCTTTTGGGAACCGGTGATTGAGTGCATTTTCCAGTGCAGAGAACTTGATTTCACCGGTTGCGGCTGCAAATGCTCCCATAAGCGAGGTATTGGTGATAGGAAGACCTATTGCTTTCAGTGCGATGGTGGTTGCATCGATCGTGATCAATTTCACACCTTCCGGTACCTTATAGTCCGGAATTTTTTCCGTGTTTACGATCACAATTCCGCCTTTCTTTACCCCCTGGAACACATTCACATCCTTGATTAACGTGCTGTCCTGGACAATGATATAATCAGGTTCATAAACCTGACTTCGCTTCCGGATAATTTTATCATCAAATCGTACAAATGCCTGGACCGGTGCCCCCCGCCGCTCGACACCAAATGCAGGAAAAGCCTGGGCAAAGACGCCCCCCTCGAATGCGGCGACGGCAATTAATTCAGCAGCTGTGACGGAACCCTGTCCTCCACGGCCATGTATGCGTAGCTCTCTCAAGAAAAATCCCTATTATTTTTACATGATTAATCGATATAAATCTACAGATCTACATCGAGCCCGAGAATCTTAGTACTTCCACAAAATACGTCGTGGGCGATCCTGACCAGACCCCTTGATGCGCACCATTCATCGAATACTGCCATCTTCCGTCCCAGAAGCACCTCCACATCAGGAGCGATGACGGGTGCGAGACTTCCGGCAATAGCCACGCGGGCGTGGATGTTTAACAGGAGAAGCGCGGCGCATTCCATCGCTGCAAACATGGCAACAGACCGCATGCGCTCCTCTTCCGGAAGGGAAAATTTCACTCCTGCATGCTGGAAAGCCTCATTTGCGGTGCACGCTCCCGCATCGATCCGCCGTATCGCGTCCACATCGAGGGCGCCATGGAGGAGGCCCGGTGCAAATATGCACGCATCGAAAGCTCCCACCAGTTTTCCGGCAGTGACAAGCAGCGTAACCGTATTTGAGCTCACATCGGTAACAATTATATCATCACCAAGGGCAGAACAAACTTCGTAAGCAATCCCGATCTTTTCAGGACTTGACTGGTGTGAATATGCCTTGAAGCGGAGATCCGTGGGAGATCTTCGGTGAAGACCCGGAATGACGACAGCAGGAATGCCGCTCTTTTCAACCTCATCAAAAACCCTGGTTCCACCCCCGATATGCTGCCCTGCGCCCTCCTGACTGATGAGTCCCCGGTTTTTCACCTTGTTAATACTGGTGATTGATGAAATATTGTCACCCATCGAATAACAGATAGCAATTCCTTCAATTTCATCAACCGGGCATAATCTTGAGAGATCCTGAACTGAGAACGTTTTTGCAGCCTCTCGCGAGATCTTGAATGTTCCCGATTCTCCGGCAAATCGCATTGCCGTTGTACCGTGATCAATCCCGATGAACATACCACTAATCCTATAGTATGGGCGACATATTAGGTAATGATGTTTGATGTCGTGACGGGTGGCGCCGGGTTCATCGGTTCACACCTTGTTGATACGCTCGTCGCACAGGGTAACGAGGTCCTGGTGATCGATTCCCTCTGTGCCGGGCGAAAGGAGACGATTGCACGGCATATTGATTCATGCAAGGTACGGTTTGTGGAAAAAGACCTGCTCGGCGATGGGTGGCAGGATGCTATCCAGGGAGCGGACCGGCTCTTTCATCTCGCGGCGGATCCCGACGTCCGCCAGAGCGCGATGAAACCTGACCCGACCATGCAGAACAATATCATGGCAACGTACAAGGTCCTTGAAGTCATGCGCCGGCACAAGGTCCCGGAACTGATATTCACTTCGACATCAACGGTCTACGGTGACGCAGACATTATCCCGACACCGGAGAGCTATACCCCGCTTGAGCCTATCTCTGTGTACGGGGCGAGCAAGCTCGCCTGCGAGGCGCTGATCTCCGCCTACTGCCACTCGTTTGGGATGAAGGCATGGATATTCCGCTTTGCCAATATCATCGGTTCGCGAAGTGGTCACGGTGTAATCACCGATTTTATCAGGAAACTTGAAAAAAATCCCGCTGAACTGGAGATCCTCGGTGACGGGAAACAGACAAAATCCTATCTCGAAGTGCACGAGTGCATAGCCGCGATGCTCTTTGCGGTGGGTCACGCACGGGGCACTGTCAATACGTTTAATATCGGCTCGGAAGACTGGATCGACGTTTTAAATATCGCGAAGATTGTCACTGAGGAGATGCACCTTGCTGATACAAAGTTCAGGTTTACGGGAGGTGAACGCGGGTGGGTTGGTGATGTCCCGAAGATGCAGCTGGCGATCGACAGGATCAAAGCCCTCCGCTGGAAACCTCAGGTCGGTTCACGTGAAAGCGTGCGGATAGCGGTCCGGGCTATGCTCGCAGAACGAGAACAGATTCAATGATGGCACGCACCAGACCAGATATCCGATGCCGGGAATTCTTGTGAAGTATATCGTTATTCTTGGAGATGGCATGGCGGACGAGCCGCTTGTGCAGCTGGGGGGCAAAACCCCTCTTGAATATGCAAAAACACCGAATATGGACCGAATGGCAAAAGACGGTGCTTGCGGAATGATAAGGACAATTCCTGATAACTTTGAAGCAGGAAGCGATATTGCCAACATGTCCATCCTTGGATATGCACCTCAGCAGTACTACACCGGAAGGGGGCCGCTGGAAGCGCTGAGCATGGGAATTGAGCTTGGTGCAAACGATGTCGCGTATCGCTGCAACCTGGTAACCGTCCAAAACGCTGCAATGGTGGATTTCTCAGCCGGGCATATCTCCAGTGCCGAGGCTATCGCGCTTTTTGCATCCCTGGAAAAAGAGATCCCGGAAGTAGTATTCCGGGCTGGCATCAGCTACCGCAACCTGCTGGTCATTCATGGGGGAAAAGGAGTTTCCTCGACACCACCTCATGATATCGTAGGGAAAAAGATTGCTGAATTTCTTCCAAAAGGAGATGATGCAGCCCTGCTCCGGCATTGCATGGAAAAGAGCAGGCAGATATTTGCTGATCACCCGGTAAATACTGCACGGAGCAGTTCGGGAAAGCCCCCGGCGACCCAGATCTGGCCGTGGAGCGGGGGACACAAACCTATGTTTCCCCGGTTTGAAGATAAGTATGGGAAGAAAGGAGGTATAATCTCGGCAGTCGACCTCCTGAAAGGAATCGCCCGCTGCGCCGGAATGGAAATAATTACAGTTCCTGGCGCCACCGGCTATCTTGATACCGATTATACAGCAAAAGGACGGTATGCGCTTGAGGCGATCCAACACCTTGACTTCCTCTATCTCCATATCGAAGCCCCGGATGAAGCCGGGCACCTGGGAAATATCAAGGAAAAGGTTCGAGCTATCGAGCGGGTAGACGACGTTGTCGGGATGATCCTTGATGAGTTTGAGGGGGTTCTCGCTGTGCTTCCCGATCACCCAACCCCGATAAACCTCAAGACGCATACGAGAGATCCGGTCCCCTTTGTTGTGCGGGGAAAAGGAAAAGATACGACTGAACATTTTTCGGAACGGGAAGCCAGTAACAGACGGTTCGGGACGAAAAATGCAGTGGACTTTCTCAACTTTCTCTTTTCATGAGTTGTGCGGCATCAGTCCCCTGCTTCATCATCAGTTCAGTGGGGGTAACTTTCATCATCTGCGCACACTCACCTGCGGATATTATTAATTTCTTGCAGGGCAATTATCTTTTATGCCTTACAAGAACATCGATGCCGGTGCGTACCTTAACAACCAGGTAACAACCGGGATCATTGCTCAGGAGGATGCCGATAATACCGATGATAAGACATGCGATAACAAGTACCGCCAGTTTTTTGGATTTCCCCATGGTAATTTCCTATCAGAACTCAATCTTTGGGGGTGTCTTGATCGCTTCTGCGAACTGCAGGTACTCAAGCTTGACTAACCCAACCAGCCGACCGATGAATTTTGATGGGATCGTATCCATCATCGTGTTGAACTCCTGCGAGATGTTGTTGTAGGTGTATCGCTGGCGGGCGATCTCTTCTTCGATACTCTTGACAGAATCCATGAGACTGGTGACTGTTGTATTGGTCTTTAGGACAGGATAATTCTCAGCGACCGCTAACAGGCGCCCGAAGATTGACCGGGACGCGGCTTCTACCTTGTCTATGTCACCGGGAGAGGCGGTTGCCACGCTTGCCCGCATCGCGGTCACCTGTACAAACGTTTCTCTTTCGAACTTCGCATAGCTCTTTACCGCACCAAGCAGCTGGTCGATCATGTCCAGCCGTTTTTTCATGGCCACACGGATCTGACCAAGGGTTGCTTCAGAGGAATTTTTCAGGCTGTAGAAACGGTTGTAGATCCCCACAGACCGGAAAAGAAGTACGATGATAATAACGACTATGACGCCCAGCACGATCCAGCTTACGATATCTCCCAGCATGTTTTCTCAGAGTATTGATGATCATTCAAAATGATAAGGTGATTGAGAAAGATAGTCAGCTTAATCTGAAAATGAGTGCTGTCTGGAAATTGTCACCTCTTAAATAGGACCTTGGTAGTAATGAGGAAGGTTTACAAAAAAAATGTACCATTACGATCCGGAATTATCTCCGGATCCGGGAATATATGACAACCGCACCGATTGCAAGGGCACCAAAAATGACCGCAACCAGGCCTCTCAGGGCAAGAGATTTTCTATCGACGATATTATAGAGACTAAACATAACGTATCAGCTATGCGAATTGGCACTGACAATATTAAATTTTGGTAATTGTTCGCCATTCGCTTCGAAAAAACAGTGGAATAGTGTTGTTATGGAAGGGTGCGATACCAACTACACCTTTTCTTTGCCAAAATGCTGCTAAGACCGTCTCTCGTTTCTGGTTTTTAAAAAAATATTTATCCGTATGAAGTCAGAGCAGAAGAACGTTGTTGGGATTTTCTTATTCCGGTGTACGGTTGCCTTTTCGTTTCACGTAATCGCGGGCAAATATTACCAGCACGATGATGATCGCGACTGCCATGATAATGATGAAGAGGTCCGTGAGATCATCGAGGTACTGGTTTATGATAGCGATGCTCCCGATATAATATCCAAGGACCAGGAGTGTCCCACACCAGATTGCCGAACTGATAAGATTGAATATTACGTACCTGCGGTACTCCATCGAGTCTACACCCGCGATGAATGACGGCAGGTTCAGAACCGGCATAAACCGGCTGAGGATCAGCGCTGCCGGGCCGAACCGCCCCATTATATCGAGAGCCTTCTGGACATTCGTGTCGTGGAAGACGAGCGAGCATGCCTCCCGGCATATCTCAAACCCGAACAGCCTCCCACTCCAGTAGTTGATCTCATACCCTGCAAACCCACCTCCGACGGCCATGACAAACAGCCATTCCATCGACAAACTATTGTCTATGGCTGCTGCTCCGATCAAGATCAGGAACAGGTTGTCGGGGATCGGACCGCCAACGACCGTGGACGTGAACATGATAACAACGAAGATCAGCAGGTATGCCCATATCCCGTACTGGAGGATCTGGTCCGTGATGGAGACACGGGTAAGCGGCAGCAGGGTTGCAATGATGGGAAGCACGGTATACCGATTATCTCCGTTCATGCTATATGAATCTCATCTTTATGAGGATCCGGGATTTTCAAAAAAAAAAGAATTTCAAGGAGGGAATATCTCAATTGTGCAAGATATTTGGCATCTTTTCTTGAAACTTCCTCGATGTTTACTCCGAAATACCATGAAATTTTAAAGCAAGATTCACGGGATTGCACGTACCTTTTCGATGGCAAGAATAGTCTGGCGGTGGATACCGATGGCCTGAGCTAGATGGTCCTGAGTCAGGTTATGCATAGCCCGTAATAACTTGATCTTATTCTTAATCGGTATCAAAATCTCCTTATTTTTTTGAATAATAAATCCGGAAACCGACAAACAGGAAAATCATCAGGCACAGGAGACCATCTTGATTTGCGAATAATAAAGTTGCGGACAGAATTTGATGACGAATGGGATAAAGATTGTATCAGTTTTATTGAATTATCCTTTTGGAGTGGACAGACCTCACTATTGGTAGGATAAAAAAGGGAAGGTGGTTGACTCAATGGCGTTTTCTGCCTGACATTATAAGGGAGACTATCCCCATAATCCCTATCGCTCCCAAAGGAGCGAGTGGGGTCAGAGGGGAATTGGCGGAGCCTGATCCCCTATTTACCGTGATGTAGGATGACTTTGTTACCGGATTACTCCCTTCCGGATAGTTCGCAGTCAGAATTACCGTATAGGTACCGGGAATTACATACGTGTAGGTTGGGTCGCGTTCCGTACTGGTACCTCCGTCACCGAAATCCCATGACCACGAGGTTGGCGCTCCGGAAGACGACACGGTGAACTGCACGGTAAGAGGAGCAGTTCCTGACGTGGGCGTCCCACTAAATGAAAGGGTCGGGAATGTAGGTTCCTGCGTCGGTGTGGCGGTGGTTGTCATCGTCACTTCAGCGACCGGGGCGGTGCTCACAGTAAGATAATCAGACTGTATTGACTGGTTGATTCCCGCAGAGTTTTCAGCCGTCAGTGATACGGAATACGTACCAGGGTTTGTGTAGGTGTGCGAAGGGTTTTGTTCAGCACTTGTCTCATCATCGCCAAAATCCCACGACCATGACGTCGGGGAGTTAGTGGAAGTGTCCGTGAACTCAACGGTAAACGGGGCAGTACCGGATGTCTCTGATGCGTAAAATGAAGCAAGTGGTACGTCACTTACGGTAATGTACCCGGTCTGGGTGGCGGTGTTGCTGCCCGCTGTGTTGGTCGCGGTGAGCGACACGGTATAATTTCCCGCAGTCGAGTACGTGTTGGCAGGGTTCTGTGCCGTGCTGGTATTCCCATCGCCAAAATCCCATGACCAGGACGTCGGGGAGTTAGTGGAAGTGTCCGTGAACTGAACCGTTAGAGGGACGGAACCGGAAGTTGGAGTCCCGGTAAAGCCTGCAACGGGGGATACGGGCACGGTTGTGGTCGTTGTAGCGGGTGCTGTTGTAGTTGTTGTTACTGGTGCGGTTGTGGTCGTTGTAGCGGGTGCTGTTGTAGTTGTTGTTACTGGTGCGGTTGTGGTCGTTGTAGCGGGTGCTGCTGTAGTTGTTGTTACCGGTACGGTTGTGGTCGTTGTAGTGACGGTAGAATTAGCCGCAGCTGCCGGCACGGCAATACATGCAATAAAAAAGAACCCGACACAGATTATTAAAAAAGTATGGGAGTTGAAAAATCCCTCTGGATAAATGAGAACATCTTTCTTATTGTCCGGGGGTCTGGGTTGCATTGTAACCACCACTTCTGGCGCGGCCGCCAGCAGGAATTCCCAGAGCATCACGGAGCTGCTGTGGTGTGACTCCCAGATTTTGTGCCACATCGGTTAGATTCCAGTGTTGACCCTGTGTTGCATTCCCGATGCCCAGCGCATCTGAGAGCTGCTGCTCGGTCACCCCTAACTTCGTTGCTGCGGAAGCAAGATCCAGCTGGGGGTGCGTGCCATTGCCCATAGTGCGGTTATGATACTGCCCAGAATAGGATCCTGCTTGGCCGGCAGGTGTTCCCGGCTGTTCTGTTCCCTGGACTGACGGTGCGGTATTCCCGGTCTGCTGACTCTGAGTATTGTCAGCATTCTGGACACAACCTGCCGTAATGATTCCCACTGCAAAGACAAGTGAAATTACCAGTGTTATGAGATACGTCTTTTTCATAACCTCATCCTCTTTTGATTTCAGTAATATGTTCGCTACCTATTAAAAGTTACTCATAAGCTACATATTGTAATTAAAAAACTACATATTATAATTCATAAACTACATTTTATTGTTTATACATAACTTTGATTATTGTATACCCCACACACAAAAAATGAGATCTGTTGTAGCTCTTGTTCTTCCCAGGGATTTTTTGAGCGGGTGCAAAAGATGTTTTAGTAAAAGATTATCTCAGGTTTCCATGATAGTCGGAGTCTTTTCATTAAAAATAAAAACTTCCTCGACGTTTACCCCAAAATACCGTGAAATTTTAAAGGCGAGATCCAGAGACGGTACATACTTCTCCTTCTCGATAGCAAGAATAGTCTGCCTGTTGACACCGATGGCGTCTGCAAGATGTTCTTGGGTCAGATTATGCATAGCCCGGAATATTTTGATTTTATTCTTCATCGGTGTCAAATTCTCCGTATTTTTTTGCATAATAAATTCTGAAACCGACATGCAGGAAAATCATCAGGCACAGGAGGCCAAGCTGGATATATCCCATCAGTCGTGGTGGTAAAATGACTGGGGTATGTATTGAAGGAGAAAGGCGGGGAAACTCTGGAATGTGAAGCAGTTCCATGACGGCACCAATCGAAAATAAACAGAATATAATCCAAAAGATCTGCATCGTCCGAATGGTTGCCTGTTCGGTAATCTTTATGTCCCGTTCATCATCAACTTTATCCGTAACTTTATTCCTCGCCAAAATAATCAATACGACCCCCACGATGAAAGCCAATTCAATGAAGAGGGAGACGTGAAGCTCTACGGAGTACCAGAAAATGAGGAGCAGGGCAAAAGCGATGCATCCAACCAAAAGATAGAATATATTTTTTTTCATGCTGTCACATCTATTGGGATTCAAAGAATATTCATATAACTTGATCAGATAACATTTTCGTTTGGTCGGTATCAATGTCTTGGAATTAATAATGTATTTGTTTTCCCTCCATTTAATTGTTACTTATATTAGATAATTAGATACTTTTAAATGTCAAAATGTCGTATACAAACTACATGGTGTGTGCCCAACACTACACCAACACCGGTCAAATGAACCAGGAGAACAAACCACTATGAAAACACCTAGAATCTATTACGGAGCCCTTGCAGTCTTCTGTGTAGCTGTGCTGGTTATAGGTACAGCCGGTGCCGCAGCTATGACGCAGCAGGGATCCGGTAATAATCTTAAGGATAAGGCTGGGCAATTTGGCCTGACCCAGATGCTGACCAACCTTACTGCACGGGGATATGATGTGTCGGCCATCAGTGCAGCAGTAACGAGCGGGGATTATAAAACCGCTTTTACCTTGATGAAGGAATTCAGGATTGCACACCCGGATGCATTTCCCGCACATGTTGCAGGAGCC
>JACTUB010000003.1 GCA_015660885.1 Methanoregulaceae archaeon
CCAAGATTATTGATACGCCTCGGTTGAGACTGATGAGCAGGGAGATTCAAGCCGGCGATATTAAATAATCCTTGATCTTAATGAAAATCATGGTCTCAACGGGGCTTTATGAATTTACTTTTGGCTTTGGCTTTCTTCATGAGCAAATAGTACGATTGCGCCAACAAACCCTTGAAGACGAGACTCGATTAACCGGTGCACCCGTTTTCCCATCTCCACAATTTGAAGCCGAGAGAGGATATGATGTATACCTCCCGACATCTGGTGGAGATTATTACTACCAATTCAAGGCGAGTGAATATTATTCACATCCGCGATCAACGTGGCGGGCAGATGGAACACACACTGGCCCCTATTATCGTATAAAATTACACAAAGCCGATTCTAATAAGCAACACCGTGTTCTACGAACGCTAGCTGGAACTAAGGAATATCCAAATAAGGAGCACACATATTACGAGGCCCCTGAAATCAATTCTCTGAATCGATATAACACCGCATTTCTTGCGGGTGATATTACTGAAAATTCACGGCAAATTCCTCTTAATGAATGCGATGATATTTGGGAGGGGAGCCAGCATTACATAACATTCCAAAAAGAAAACGTGGGCTGGGAGCAGCATTCCTTTACAAAACATCATGATCATTCCATTTTAGGAAAAGAGATTATTCCTGAATATTTAAAACATAAATCCGAATGGAAAAAAATCGATGATCGATATGCCACAGAATTATTTTCAAAAATTTTAGGTGTTGCAAAACGAGTCGAAACAACAAAAGAGATAGAGATAATTCTGGAAAAAATTTCAATCAATTTTGAGAAATTTGAGCATTCAGTTGCTGATGAAAAATTTGTGCTACCTGTTAAGATAAAAATGCTGATAAAAACCTCCACAATTCTTTCACATGTCTTTGGTGCGACGTTGTTTTTCGTAGGAAGTCGAGATAATTCTCACAGCTAAAATTATTATTCACTTTCACCCGCCCCCACCTTCTTTTCATATCACCTATCCACAAAACCATCCTCAGAAGCATTGAAGATCGGTGCTCGTACATTTATAATTGGAAAAGGAATCTGCGACGGAGTTCTCAATCGAGAATATTATCGAGGATTTGACCCATCTGGACCTGGTGATACTGCACCTGCGGCACGCGAGCGACGATGATCCTCTTAATGGCATGTGTCCTCACCAAGTACAATTATCCCCCGGACAACAGCCCAAGCCAGTTGTAACAATTCTTGACAGGTCGAAATTTTATGTGCTGAGATAAGTGCATAATTCATTACTTTTTTTAATGATTTATCGGATAATTAGCATTGAATTTTTGTTATTTCAAAACTCAGTTCGTTTTTAAATTTGTCGACTATAGTCTGCGATAAGCATTAGCCCTATTTTCGCCGATTCTCATTCAGTGAAAAAATGCATAACGAAGAGATTTTTGGCAAAATATTGCAAGAAGAACGAAAAGCCAAAAAAGTATCTCAAGAAAAACTCGCAAAACTCACCGGCCTTGACCGGACATTCATTAGTCTCATTGAGAATGGGAAACGAAGCCCATCCTTCTCCACTATTTTAAAAATTTGTTCGGCGCTGGAAATCGAGCCTTCGGAACTCTTCTCGATCTATGAAAAGAAGGATCCGGATTATCGCGTGAAGAAAGGCGGGAAGTATGGAAAATAATTGGGATGCAACTCGATACACTATCCCATCTTTCATTACCCAAGAGAATATCGTCGATGCAATTCATGAAATTCAAATAAAACGGTGGGATCCAATAAACAATTCAAAGAAGTACGATCTTTGTATCGATGGAGATAGACTCCCTCCAAAGGTAGTTCTTTCAATAGCAAATCGATTTGCAACTGGGAAGAAAATTCCCGTTTCAGAATTTCATGGGGGAGAAATTGCAGCGAATAAATTTCTTAGAAAACTAGGCTTCGATATCGTTGAAAAGGGAGAAGGGTGTCCTGAAAACGTTAGTCAATCCCATTCTTGGAAGATTCTTTCAGATCGTATTGCAATGAAAAAGACGGACAAATCCGTTTTCATTCATAAAACGACTGGCTTGCCGAAGGGAAAAGTAAGAGAATTTTTCTCAGTACGAGGGATGAAACCTGGAGAGAGAAAGAAAATAATTCTTTGGATCGATTCCATTAGATTTGAAGCAACGCTCGAATGGCTTTCCTATGATTCTCAAAGAACACGACTGGTTTGGGATAACGATATCGCATCGGTCATTCGAAAAAAATTTCCCAAATGTTACACATTTTTCCAACGAGAGGAAGAAAAATCCGAAAATAGTCCTTTGTTAAAATTTGTTAAAGGAGCTAAACCCGACGAATACGATGTAGAATTAATTGATACGCCAATTTCGGAAAATGAAGAGAATTCCGAGATAATTCTTGAAAAATATCGAGAATATTCTAGGAGAGAAGTTCACGATATTTTCGATAAGAATTCGCCATTTACCCTTAAGAGCGGTACGTGGGGAATTCGAGGTATCGTATCGCCATTGTCGAATCGCGACGATTTTATTTTCTTCGTAACGTTCGGGCGCTCGGATCTCGGTTTTACATTCGAAGAATCGGTGACGGAAAGCGGTATCCTAACCTGGCAATCTGAACCCAAACAAAAATTACGCGATTCGACGATACAGAAATTGATTCGCCACGATCACCAAAAAAATACAGTTCATCTCTTTTTACGGACACATCGAGATAGAAAGTTTTCCTATTTAGGAAGATTAGCTTACCTGTCTCACAATAATGAGCGAGAAGAACCTGTGTTGTTTAAATGGCAAATTCTCGATTGGGATCTCGACGATAATCAAGCCGAAGCAATGGGACTCGAATTGATCCCGGATAATCCAAGCGACGACCCACTTCGAATGCTTTCCGATTCTCTTGTCGAAACTCCGCCTCCGGAACAACAATCCCCCATTTCGTTTGTCGGACAAAAATCGACGGAATTCGTTGCAAAAAAGGTCGATTTTGCCGAGAACGAAGAAAAGAGAAAAGAGATCGGAAAGGCAGGCGAACTGTTAGTTCTGAAGAGAGAGAAGAAACTGATTTGCGATAACGGACATCAGGATCTCCTCTCCGAAATAGACCATGTATCGGAAGTCCAGGGAGACGGAGCCGGATACGATATTAAATCGATCTCGCCTTCGGGCGAACGCAAATATATCGAAGTGAAAACCACGGTCGGCGGAATGAATACGCCTTTTGTCCTATCGATTAACGAACTGAACTTTTTACAAGCACATTCAGAACGCTATTATCTCTACCGGATCTACGAATTTGATCGCAAGACGAATACGGGGAAATTTTTTGTTTTACGCGGGGATATATCGAAACAGATTGTTCTCGAACCCATTCGATTCAATTGTCGCCCACAAATGAAAAAACGCCAGACCGACTATTCGACCCTTGAATAGTAATATAACGAATCTGAATTCCCTCGATCCGTTTTTTAAAGCGTAACTCTCTATATCATAGAATTTCAATAGACAATCGTTTAAATTATCGAGAATCTATGACCGACACCCGAACCAAAGAACAACGCAGTCGGATGATGTCCGCGGTCCATAGCAAAGACACGACTATCGAGCTCCTCGTGCGCCGGTATCTTTGGTCTAATGGAATTCGGTATCGTCTCCATCCGAAGAATCTTCCCGGCAAACCGGATATAGTAATCCCAAAACGAAAGATCGCAATTTTCGTTCACGGTTGTTTCTGGCACGGTCACGAGTATTGTTCGCTCGGGCGTCTGCCGAAATCGCGAGTGGAATATTGGCGAAAAAAGATTGAGAAGAATAAAGATCGAGATCGCCGAGTGATAGATAACCTTGAGGTCGATGGATGGCGGTGTATAATTATCTGGCATTGTCAATTGAGAACAAAAAAGGCCGCTTCGAATGCTTTACCTTATCTTTTAAACCAGATTAAAAAAAATTAACCCGTCGTTTATTAAAAAATCAAGGAATTCCTCGTAAGAAGTATGGGAAATATCTATGGAACGCTGCGTACTGCTCAAGAGCGTATTCAGTCCTGATAATATCTTCATCTATTAAATGGCCCATCTCTGCTCGTAAGACTGGACCACGCGGACGTTCTCTAGGTAAGTGCTTTTGAAGGTGAAGGCGTTCTTTTGTGCTTAAATTTGGAATGTCAATATGAATCGGCCGATTCCAGACTAGGTTTTTAAATTCCCAATCTTTGAATGCATCTTCAACTGCTTCAAAGTCTGTTCGAGGCCAAATGATACCTGTTATTGAAAACATCCATGTTGAATCGGAATAATAAAAAGAAGATATTGGATAAAACGTAAGGTTTGTAATATCAGCTGAAAGCGAATTTTGAACAACAATTTGCATCATTTCTTGTAAAAGATATGCAAAATCTTCAGATTTCCACGAGGGAACTGCACTTGGTCGAGGTAAATATTCACCGAATATCCTTCGAAAATTTTCAATCATTCGACTTTTTTGTCTCCGATTCTCTATATTTTTTGGTATAATCCAGTAATCTCTTGGATCTGCCCTTATTGTGATTTTTATTACGCTACCCTGTGATAGTTTATTGAGTAATTTTTCAAAATCGGTAAAACATATAAGATCCAAATCAGTATAATCCAACCAGAAAATGCTTTTTTCGTCTGTTGATTCGAGATTGTCAATAAAGTTAGTTACATTACAATTTTCTAATGTTAGTTGTTCAGGTCCACATGGAATGTGAAATTTTTGCCTGAGAAACACTTTTCTAATCTCTTCAAAAGAGATCATTCGAATTTCTGGATAAAATTCATAAATAAGACGCATATCTTCCAAAAAAGGTCCACCAAAACCATAGTATGTGTATTCATCGAGATTATTTTTCAATTTTGGGAGACGCTTGATTATTTCAATCAGCGAGAAACGATCCGCCGCTTTATTAATCCTCATATGATAGGAAGGACCTGCCATTATTTTGCTTCCTGATATACTAAGTCAAAACACTTTTCACCAACGTCTGAAGGATCGAGTGAAGAATCGCCGAAATATGCGGCAACTTTTTTGATTTTTATATTTTCTTTTACAAATGAAATCCGCCGTGCTGTAGATTCTGGAAGTTCAGGTTTGGGCAGATTGGGACGATATTGTTCGCCGGGAATAACCGTTCGGGATGTTGTATTCATACTCAATTTTTCAGATTTTTGTCTGATTTCTCTCAGAGGCAAATTTTCTCCTTTTGAAATTTGCTTTTTTGATTCATCTTCACGTCCTTTCCATTTATTTGTATAATCGGTGAAAATTTTCATTCCTTCTCGCATCTTATTTTTAACTTGAAGATAGATTGGAGCAGATGAATCGAGGCCCCGTTTCGTTGTTTTTGTAGGTAGTTTTCCGGGATCTTTTGATCTAAATTCGACAACACCGGATATAGCAATGAATTGGTTATGGAATCGTGGAACTCCAGCTTCTCCCCATCCGGTTAACTCGGAACGATCACAAAAAACGACAACTCTGTCATTGCAGACAATAGTCCATCCTGCATCCATCGACGAGTATTTTGTACTTTCTTTTTCTTCATTGATCTCATTTTCAGAAGGTGGAGGTCGCCAAAATCCTACCGCTAAAAAAACATCGACATTATCGGATGTGATGGTTTTGAAAATAAAGGGGCGAATTCCTGTTTGTTCGAGTTGATGACTATCGAATACTAACTTTGTTGTACGAGGAACTACGATTTGATTGTTTATTTTAATTTCAAATCCTTTTTCAATAATAATTGCGTAATGTGTCGAGATAATCCTTTCAAGATTAGCAGTAAATTTTTTTGAATTTTCTTCAAATTGCTTTGAAATATTCGAATATAAATTTGTTATTTTTATTATTGTTCCGTCTTTCCCTTTCCAATTTATGTTTTTTACAGGAAGGTCCCACGTATATTCATCTTGTAACCAATCTTGTGTAATTTCAACTTGATATTGGTGATTGATGTTTTTCGTACTAATTGAACAATTGCGCCCCATCTTGAAGATAGCTCGCTTCATCCCAATACCATAATAACCAACAAGTCCCGGAGCGTCAGACTGTCTCTCAGGATCACGACCCATTCTGAAAGCATATTTATGTAAATTCCATGGAATCCCGCCACAATTATCAGAAATTAAAAAAAGATCTTTTTCTAAACGAATTTCTGCTTTATAACCATAATATGGTTGATTTCCTTCATCTGGTCTTGAACGGAGGATCCCATCAACACAATTATCAAGTAAATCTAAAATCGAATCCTCAAGATCAATGTCCCTTGTTAACATCGAGACAAAAAAAGATTTCAATGGCGCAGCGTTTATTTGCTTTTCATCTATCGGAGTTGTCTCTTTCATAGAAGATCAAGTTTCCTCAACTAATGATGTTCGAATTACTTTCATCAACCTCTCCGCCACTATCGGACTCACGCTATTCCCAATCTGCCGAAAGCTATGCCATTTTGTCGGGTGAAACTGGAACCAATCCGGAAAACCCTGTAACCTCGCAGCTTCCCGCGGAGTGATTACCCGGTCTTCGGTCGGATGAATCGGTCGCAATGCCTGGTGACTGTCGTGATCCGGCCCTGTCCCTGCTCGCAGTGTCGGACATAATCCGTTTGGATCCAATCTGACGGTTCTGGAGATCGGATCCCTTTTTCCGGGTTTTGTCTTTGCAAACCGTCTAATCACATCCTTCGTATGAATCGTCCCCAAACAACCGGAAACAAGACGTTCTCTTCTCAATTTTTTCAGAGCGATAGGATCGCCTATCCCTTCCGGAACATTCCGATTGAGTCTTGATAAGTACCCGTTATCGTATTCGTTAACGCGTTGCCAACTCTGTTCTTCTTTCTGCCAATTCGGATCGATATCTTCCGGCAGACCTTGGAGCGCGTCTTTTACGAATACTTTTTTGATATTTCCGTGCGGCGCAAAATCGCGTTCGGTCAACGGTTCGATCGCACCTTTCAAGGATCCGAAAAAGAAAGATCGCGTTCTCGTGGTCGGCGCCCCGTATTCGCTCGCTTTGATCGTCAGATCTGTGATAATTTCGTAATCGTCCTTAACATAAGCGAATGCCTTATCTAAAAAATCGGCATTTTTGTCGTGCCTAATGCGAGGCACGTTCTCGGCAAGGAAAAATTTCGGCCGAGCCTGGGCTACGATACGGAAAAATTCCGGGAACAATTCGTTCCGGGGATCGTTCAGATCTTTTTTCCCGATATCGCTGAACCCTTGACACGGCGGTCCTCCGATTATTCCCGCAAGATCGCCGTTATTGAGGTTCAACCGCATCCTGAGTTTTTTTCCGGTGAGATCGCTTACGCTTTCTGCGATATGTTCGGTATGCGGAAAATTCCGTTTGTGCATTTCTATCGCATAAGGATCGATCTCGACTGCACCGCAAACGGTAAACCCAGCGCGTGATGCGCCTAAGCTGAGTCCTCCAACGCCGCTGAAAAGATCGATAACGTTGACCGCGTTACGTCCGTTATTTAGTTTCTTTACGGATTCGCTCGTAGGCGCACGCAAGTCCAGGACCTTACCTTACGATAAAAACACTATACTATTGAGTAAATCTCCAGAAAGATAATTCTTATGTTTGGATTTCCATTAATCGTTAATTATAATCAGATGTTTCGCGGAGTTGGGTCTCAATGTCCGATGTAAAATCGATAACCGATCTGGAAAAATTTCTCGATTATTCCTTCCGAAAACAGAAAATCCTGGAAGAAGCACGGCGAAGAAAAGCCTATACAAACGAACATTCGGAGGAACGCATGGAATGCATGGATCCGCTGGCAACACTTGGCGATGCCGTGCTCGATACCATCGTTGTGATGAAACTCTATGAAGAAGGATACCGGTCGAAAGGAAAAATAACGGAGAAAAAGATCGAACAGGTTAAACACGAGCGGACGCGGGCGTTTGCAGAAAATCACGATCTCGGGGAATATATCCTATGGGGAAAGGGAGAGTACGAGCAGATGGACACCCTCAGGAAAGGAAAAGCATTCGATGCCGTGACCGAGGCCCTGATCGGTGCAGTCTTTCTTGACGCGGAGAAACGCGGAATGAACGGATTAAAAATCGTTCAGGAATTTCTGGAAAGAAAGAATTTTTTCAAGAATAACTCAGAGTAAAAATTTACCAGGAAGTGCCGGAATATCTATTCGCGAGTAGTACACAACAGTCTGTTAAGGGCCAAGCCCACGCAGACGGGGAACAAGCCCCTTTGAGCGTCGTACCTTCAAATATATCTATCTTAGATCAGCCGGATAATTCACACATAGTTGATGATGCTCCTGCAATGAAGAAAGCGACTCGGTTTTGGAAATCGATAAAAATGTATGAATGGTGCCAAACCAACCGCAGGGAGTATTGTTGATATCCATCAGATGAGCATCTCTTGTATGATCATTTAGTAAGCCTGGAGAGATCGATAAAGATAGCTCAATATATCACTTCAGATTTATGTCAAAGATAGCTTGAAACTGAAGTTATAAAACAAAATATATATTTTTGATAGAACCTATATCGCTTCAGATAATTCCTATCTCATAAAAGGTGTGGAAAAATGGAAGTGATGAGTAAATCCTACAATCCCGACAGTAAAATTTTGATAATTACTCTTGATTCATTTTTTAAAAAATCCGGCGGGACGCAGGGATATGATCCTCTACAATCAATATGTCATGAACTTCCCGATCATTCAAAACGGATTATTGAAGTTAGACAAAAGATCTTTTCCTTATTAAAAAAGGATGAAATCAGGTGGGAAAATGATACGAATGAATTGAAATTAAATCAAGAATTCCTAAATGCACCGGATTTCGGCGGCGAGGATACTAATGCGTTATTCATGCAGGCAATTCACAGGTATACCGGAGATTTTTATCAAGCATTAGGTTCTGAAGGAAAAAAACGGTTGTTGAACTCAAAACATCATTTTTTAATTATATCAGCTTGTTATGGTGTTTTGAAGCCAACAGAACAAATTCAAAATTATGCCTGTCAATTCGGTATACCACCCAACAAATCATTTTCTCAGTGGGTACGACGGAAAAAAGATATTACAAATATAGTAGCAGCGTATGTTGAAAAACACGGGATACAAAGGGTTTATGATTTTACACAGTGTGCAGTTCCGGCTTATCAAGCAGCGGTGTCATGGGATATTATTCGCCAGAAAATACCTGAAATATCTATTTTTCACGCATATACTTGGGTTCCATACGACCGCTCTCTCAGGGTTTTTGGAGAATTTGTTCTCGATCAAATGCTATTCGCATCAGAAGAGGAACTTCTAAGAATTGAAGCCAATAGGGAATTTGCAAACCTTAAATTTCATAAAAAAATGCCAGATATTGAACAACAGATAAAATCTCCATCTGATCCTATTGAGCTGATTCTTGATAATGACGAGAATGATTTTGTCGAATTCAAAAGCTGTGCCTTCGGAGGACTGACTCCTGAAAAGATGAGAATGCTAACAACAAATAATGCCCAGATATTTTCACGGATACCAGATTGTCAAAAAATTGCAAAAACACTTTGTGCTTTTATGAATAGTAGCGGCGGAGATCTGATCATTGGTGTGAAAGAGAGAAATGAATTAGAGAGAACCAATCAACCTATTGGAATTGAGAGTGAGATGAGAAAAATTGAGGCCGCCGGATATTCACAAACAACAGATGGGTATGCACGATTAGTTCAAGATGGAATTATCGATGTTTTCATTCCAGATTACAATCCTGCAACAAAGTGTATCAAAAAATCCGAATTTAGAGAGATTAACACTCATACGATCTGCTGGATACATGTGGAGCCTTCTAAGATTCCGATGTTCTTAATCGATAATTATAGAGAAGGAAAATATTGTTTTTATATTCGCGATGGAGGGCGATCTATTCCCTTAAGAATTAAAAAAGCCGCTGAATACATTTTGGTTCATTTCTGCCCGAAACAATGAATGATGAACCATTTCCATCAAATTGAGAGGATAACATGTATCAAGAAATCACACCTGCCTGGATGAGATTACAAATAGAAATTTCAAATAAACAGGCCGCCATAAACCGCAACTTGTACCCAATACAAGAGCAAGCCACTCAAATGGAACTTTGGGAATATGTTCCTTGCAATTGTGATGAAACCTGTACTTGTAAAAAGTTTGGATGTACCCATCACTGGAAATTGAAAAAAGATATTCGGTTTGAAGATTTCGTCACGGGATTCCTCCGGATGTTTGTAGATTGTCACCAACACCAGAATATCCTCGACACCCTTGACGGAAAAGACTCGACATACCTTAACAGTCGAGCAATAGGGGCATTTAGAGTACTACATTCTTTGAAAAAGGACTGGGCCATAATTTCAGCTAAAGCTGCCAGTCATAATAAGACATTATTCTGTGACGATTCCATTGATAGCTTCTTCAAAAATCATTGGTCATTTTACATCAGCGAGAGCATCTACAAAGCAAAACAATTCTGCCTTCTGCTCCCGGATATCTGCATACCTTATGATACCAGGTCCCGGGAAAAGCTAAAGACCCACTTCGGTTTAAGAGATATCAATTATTATCAATTTCTTGCTATGTTACGTCGAGAGTTCATAAAAAGTATGGAACAAAATCGAATTTCACTATCAATGATGCGTTCCTTCGATAAACCCCATAAACAATTACCCTTTAATTCAAATTTGATATCATTACGTCGGCCTGGAATCGAATATGGGACAGAATATGTTCCAGATGAGCGACAGATCAGTATTGTTATTGACAAATGTTTCTATCAACCAAAAAGTTGTGAATAAATTAACTTCAGGTTCTCTCATAACGATACACGATGACCGTTATTGGCACACCTCACAATAAACTTATTTTTTAAATTTTTTAAGGATGGCAAATCCGATTGAAACTAGCAAAAACATATCCTTATCCTTCATCCGCTGCAATCCACTCACAGATGAGGTATATATCGAAAAACATTTTTCTCAATACCATCTTCTGTCCTGCCCTTGGCTGGCGATTAAAGAATGAAAAGATACACGAAGAACTTTCTCCTGGCACGTTATTCCGGATGGAACAGGGCAAAGAGATTGGAAAACTTGCAAGGGAATTACATCCGGATGGGATTCCCATCAGTGAACCTGATTCTGTATCATCCGCACGGGTAACTCAGGAATACCTCAGGAACCCCAAAAAACGGGTGCTATTTGAAGGTACATTTCTCGCCGACAATTACGTGGCGAAGGCTGACATCATTTTACAGCATGGCAAGGGCTGGGACCTTATCGAAGTAAAATCGAGCGTTAAACAAAGTCAGGAACACATCGATGACATGGCTTACACCACCCTGGTTGCCCTGAAATCCGGCTTCAGGCCATCAAAAATCTTCCTGCAGATTCTCGATAAAAATTATCGGCTCGGACAACCTCTCAAGAACCTTTTTACAATGGTTGATTGTACGACAGACGTTTCTGAACGGGCTGATGAATTCTCCCGGGTGTTCGGAGAAGTAAACAGGATTGCCAGTCTTCCTGACGAACCAGAGGTCCGGTTAACGTTGAACTGTAAACAATGCGAGTATTTTGAACGTTGTGCGGGAGAAGAAATCAAAGAACATATTTTCCATGTCCCGAGACTCAGCCAGAAGAATACCGAGTCATTAATTGCAAAGGGTATTGTGTCCATCCACGACATTCCTCCCAACTTTCCCTTGACTGAATTACAGAAACAAATGGTCGAATGTATAAAATGCGGAACTGTTTCTGTAGATGGTGCGCTCCGGGAGAAACTCGAAGAGATCCGCTGGCCCGCATATTATCTCGATTTTGAGACGACCATGACAGCGATTCCGCTTTTTGCTGACCTTGCGCCCTATGACAAATTTCCGACACAATACTCTATCCATATCTGCGATCGTTGTGGGCATATCCTGGAACACCGGGATTACCTGGCTGATCCATCTCATGATTGTCGCCGTGAACTTACCGAGAGATTGATTAATGATCTGTCAGGGAAGGGATCTATTATCTCTTACAGCAGCTTTGAAAAGACCGTGATTACGGGATTATGCGTTACCTTTCCTGATCTCGAAGAAGAATTAAAGGGTTTACTGGAACGCCTGGTAGACCTCGAAAAATGTGTCAAATGTGTCCAGCACCCGCAGTTCCGGGGCAGGACTTCGATTAAGATAGTTCTCCCCGCCCTTGTCCCGGATCTTTCCTATGACGGGTATGAAATTGCTGACGGAGATACAGCAATGGTGACGTATGCATTAATGGCAAAGGGAATGATGGATGCGGAAGAGATGGAGCAGAAGAGAATTGCGTTGCTCAGGTATTGTATGCTTGATACGCATGCCATGGTCCGGTTACATGAGAAATTGTTTGAGCTGGTGAATGACCAGTGCTAACGAATGAGAAATAAGGGTCACAAATCCCGTTGAACATAAATTCTCTTCCGTCGTAGATCTAGTCTCCGTCGATAATTCCCACCCAATACACTTCCTGTTTACCAATCCAGTCCCATAACGTTTTTATTCAGCACATCAGTAAAAGCCACTTATCGCAGTTCCTGGAGCGGATCCGGATCCCATCGCCCCTTCAGTTCTTATTCTCCCGGAACTTCAAAATCTTACTCAGCTTTGGGGGTACTATAAAATCGTCCGTTTGGTAAAATACGCCCATTTCAGGGACTTTGCAAAAAGGGACACGTACAGGGCTCCTTTTCGCTGGTCAGATACCAATCGGAGCCCGTTGAGAACCCGGAATAACATCAAGTATTTTGTAAAGATCCGCGATTTTTGGGGTTTTTCTCATGCTGATAACACTAAGAAAATGGGAAGATTATTTTGTTCGCTCATAATATTTTTTAAGATTTTGAAGAGCCGTTTCAACAGCACTCAATCCTCCTTCTAGAAAAATAATCCCAAAAACAGCTTCCATTGAGGTACCTTTCGTTTCATCATTTTCCAGTGGAAGATTTGTAATAATCGGTGAATCATTTATCTTTAGCGAATCCCAGAACCGGGACAAAGGCTCATTTTCCACGAGTTTGTTTCTCTCATTATGCAAGAATTCGCTTAGGGGAATTTTTTGTGTTTCCTCCAAAGACCAGGTACTGGCCATGACCCCGGTTTCCAGAACAGCATCCCCTATGTATGCCAGTGTCTGTCTGTCTTCAGATACTTCTGTCATTTCCCCCAGATCCTGTGGATTCAATAATAGTATTCCACCCGGTTTGACCGGATTTGTCTGCGCTTCATTGAAGACCATCGCGATCTCTTTGTATAAAAAGACGAAAAAGAACAGATCCGGATTAAGAAATTCATGTCCCGTTGCCGTTTTTAGCCGGGGAATATAATCTTCCTTAATTCTTTCAAATCTCTTTTCAATGTTCGAAATATCTTTTATCGATTTTTGTGTTCGTCCCTCTTTTTTCAACGAAGTCATATTTTGTTTGATACGGTCCGCTTTTCCCAAAAAAGACCGTGCCATGATTGCGTGAAATTTCATGCTCAGCCTTCCTCCAGATACTACATCCTCTCATGGTTAAAGGATGAAAAAACCTTGGGTATTCTTTTTCTCTCACCAGCCTTTCCTCCCGCCAATGAGAAAATAACCCATGTCCTTTTCGTATTTTAACCCCGGGTCGTTCAAACAAACATCATATAATCAGCCATTGAGCATTTTTTCTGCCTCTTCTTTTGTTGTACTTTGCAAATGCCCGGCGTACCAGTCTTCTTTCGTTACTGATTGATCCAGAAACCATTTTTTGTTGTCTGGCATCCACCTCCAGTAAGACCCGTCAAATTTAACCAGGGATTTCGTGTCACCGGGGCATCCTTTGTCCAGTATGAAATAATGTGCGGTGACATCAATATATTCAGATTTCGGACTATCTACAATAATGTGCGTATTATTATCGGTTTTCTTCCTTGAGGTTCTCCAGGGAATTTTCATATATTTGATGTGAAATCAGTTAAGCAGCCGGGGATTTTTAATTTAGCTGCCGGATTTTTTCCTGACTGCTCTTTCAACAAGCCCGACCCACAATTCATCCAGTTCAACAGGACCCCGCTCAAACCCGCCTTCACGGAGGAGATTCCTGGTGCCGGAGGATACAATTATCCATGTCTGAAAAAGAGGAAGTGAAAGAGCCACCTGGTTACGTTGCGTCTTTTGGGATGCCTTTTTCATCCGGATCCTCCTCAAATAATTGCCTTCACTATAAAATAATAATGTAATAAAATGTGGCAGGGCAAAAGTATAATGTTTATATCAATTCCTCTACCAATGGTCTTTCAGAATGGTTCTGAAAAAAGAGATCACTGGTAAAATAAAAGCTCTTTTGGAACAAAATCCGCAGGGCCTGAGTATCACGGATATTGTCAAAATTGTGAAAATCAACCGGAATACGGCCGGGCGATACCTTGAGAATCTTCTTGTATCGGGACAAGTAGAGATGCACCGTTTGGGAATGACGAAAATCTACAAAATATCACAAAGAGTCCCGCTTTCAGCAGTTTTGTCGATATCCTCAGAATTAGTTGTGCAGCTGGACAGTTTTCTGCGAATTGTCTTTGTCAATGAACCGTTTTGTACGTTTCTCGGAGCTGAGAGTAAAGATCTGTTGGGAAAAAATATTGAATATACGCCCGTTGCCCTTATTTTAGATGAATTATTCGTCGGGTTCATCGAAAGGATCAGGGAAGCCATTGCCGGTCAGGAATGGTCCGGGGAGATTGTGCTCAGTTCGAAAGGTATTATTGCATTTTGTCGGATCGCACCTACTGTCTTTGAGGACGGACGCAAGGGAGTATCCGTCATCCTCGAAGATATTACCCGGAGAAAACAAGGGGAGTGGGCATTGCGGGAAAGTGAAGCGACGGCTCGTGCACTCATGAATTCACCGACAGATACGGTCATTTTAATGGATGCCCGCGGTATAATCCTGGATTTAAACACTACTGCCGCTTTCAAATTCAAAAAATATGGAGATAATCTGATTGGTAAAATGGCAGACAGCCTGCTCCCTGCCGAAGTTGCTCAATCCCGACGATTGCTGACATCTCAGGTACTAGAAAAGAAACAGATTGTAAGATATGAAGACGAACGCGATGGCAGATGGTACGACACGGTTGCCTATCCCATTATTGTCGATGGAGAAGTAACCCGCATCGCGATGATTGCCCGTGACATTACGGATCGGAAAAAAGCGGAAGATGCATTACGGGAAAGCGAAGAACATTACCGTCTGCTCGTCGATATATCTCCTGATGCAGTCCTCATTCATATGGCAGGAAAAATTACGTACCTGAACCCTGCTGCCCTCGCTATGCTTGGGGCAAAGGATTCCCGTGAAATACTCGGTAAAAATGTCCTTGAGTTAATTCATCCGGCCTTTCGGGATACAGTCCGGAAAAATATCGAAAAAGACCTTGACGGAGAGAAAACACCTCCGACAGAATTAAACATGCTCCGGCTTGATGGAACAACAATTGTTGCTGAAGGGCGGGGAGTTAAAACAACCTTCAATGGTAAACCTGCAATACAGGTAGCAATACGGGATGTTACGGAGCGCAAACAAATGGAAGAGAAATTGTGCGAAAGTGAGAATACCTATCGATCTTTCATCGATCGGGCAAACGACGGGATTTGTGTCATTCAGGATAATATAATAAAAATGTGTAACAGGCGCGCCTCTGAATTTTGGGGGGATTCGATCGAAAATATGGTTGGGAAGGTTTTTACAGATTTTATTCATCCGGATGCCCGTGGTGATGTTAACGAGCGTTATCATCGGAGAATGGCTGGTGAAAAACTCCCCTTAATATACGAAACGGTACTCGTGCGAAAAGATGGCGCCATGTTCCACGCTGAGGTGAATGGAAGCGTCATTTCCTATGAAGGAAAGCTTGCAAATCTCGTTATTATCCGTGATATTAATGACCGCAAAAAGGCAGAGGATGCATTGCGGGGGACTAAAATTTCCGGGGACACGTAACCGTATCCACCCCGATGGCACGAGCACAAGACCTATCGAAAACAAGAGCAGTTTCCCCCGTACTATGCATTGCTATGGGCCGTTATAATTGGGGGGATAAGATACCATATATGCTAAAACGAATTGGTCCAAAAGAGTGCACAATCCTTATCCTTAATCGACCACCATTCTCACAAGAATGCGATACATTTCAAAAAACATTTTTCTTATGACAGTCTTCTGTGCAACACCCGGGTGCCGGAATTATTCATTGAGAGAAAAGGAACTGACCATGACAATCCAGTCAAAGGTAAGGTGAAATTGTGGGAATCCGGGAAGATTTTATAAAATTTGGCCTCGAGCAAAAAATGCATGACAAGATGAGATTTCCGACAGGAATACTCCTGGCAACTTCAGTCATAGTATTCGGTGCTGCGGCATGATCGATGCAGTCAATCTCACGAAAAAATTCAAGGATATCACCGCCGTAGACGGCCTCACGTTCCATGTCGATGAAGGCGAGGTCTTCGGGTTCCTCGGCCCCAATGGTGCCGGAAAAACAACCACGGTACGAATGCTCTGCTGCCTCATCGCCAGGACCAGCGGGGAGTCAAGGATCGCCGGGTATGACACCGGGAACGACTCCGATTCTCTGAAAATTCGTAAGATCATCGGTCTTATTCCTGAAAATGTTGGCCTTTATGGCGAACTGAGTGCCTACCGGAATCTCGATTTTTACGCCAGGTTGTATGATCGGACCGAACAACAAAGAAAAGAGAGCATCGAACGCCTGCTCAGACTTCTCGGGCTCTGGGAAAAGAAGGACCACCCCGTAGGAACATTTTCCAAAGGAATGAAACAGAAAGTGGCCATCGCCCGTGCGCTGGTGCATGACCCCGGGATCTTGTTTCTGGATGAGCCCACGGCCAACCTGGACCCCGGGGCAGCAAAAACGGTCCGGGACTTCATTCTGGAACTGAAAAAAGAAAAAAAGACCATCTTCCTCAACACACACAACCTCGAAGAGGCACAGAAACTCTGTGACCGCATCGGTATTCTCAAAACACATCTGCTACGGATAGGTACACCGGAAGAGCTGAAAGAAGCGCTCTGGGGCAGTAAAACGGTCATCGGGCTTGAAGAGGTCAGCGACATGATCGTGGCGGCGGTGAAACAACACACGTCGGGGAAAGTGGTGGTCGAAGACCATCGGCTGGTAATCGATGTAAAGAACGCCGGGCAGGAAAATCCCGGCCTGGTGCAGGCCATAGTCGCCGCGGGGGGCCGCATCCAGTTCGTCCAGGAATTCTCCCCCACCCTCGAGGATGTGTACCTGAAGACCGTGAGGGAGACCCCATGAGATTATCAAAAGCGTGGATTATCGCGTCGAAGGATCTCAGCATTTTCCGGAAAAAAAAGAGTATCTTCTACAGCGTGATCCTCTTTTCCCTCTTCGTGTCCATCGGTCTGCCCCTGCTGATCTACGTTCTTTCAGGGAGATCCGGCAGCATTTCTCCCGATGCACTGTCAGGACTGCTCACCGTCATAAATGCCTTCGCCTTTTTCTACATCATCGGTGCGGCCAGCCTCCCAACCGCGATCGCATCCTACAGTATTATAGGCGAAAAACAGGAACAGAGCCTGGAGCCGCTGCTCGCCACCCCCACCACCGACAGCGAGATCCTCCTGGGTAAGAGCATCGGGGCACTTCTTCCCCCCCTGGTTGCCATCTGGATCGGTGCGGTGATCTTCATGGGCCTGATCGACGCCATCACCTTTGGTCTGCTGGGCTCTCTCTATTATCTAAACGCGGTCATAGCGGTCATCATGCTGCTGCTGGTGCCCCTGGCAGCTATCACCGCGGTGGAGGTGAGCGTGATCGTCTCGGCCAGGGTAAACGATGTACGGACCGCACAGCAACTCGGATCCCTGATCGTGATCCCCTTTGCCATCATCTACGTACTCGGCGAGATAAATGCGTTCGCGCTTACGGTACCGTATCTTCTCATCCTCTCGGCAATTATCCTGGTCGTTGACATAGGGCTTTTCTCTCTCTCTGTGTCCACATTCCGGAGAGACGAGATCCTCACAAAGTGGAAATGAAATTGTTCAGAAGGATTATAGAAACAGCCCGGGATTTACCGGACGCAGTAATTAACAAGTGTGAGCGATGGATGGTACAAATTTTTGTTCTCACTACGCATTTCTATCGGCCGTTATCATAAGGAGATGAGATAAAACATTGGGGATAACAATGAACTGCAGATTTACTTCGTTGACACAGAGTATTTCACGCGAAATTTTTTCCCGACTGCCCTTTCAACAAGTCACCTCGCAATTCATTCCAGGTTAAAGAACCCCACTCAAACCCGCCTTCACGGAGCCGTGCAGCATTCTAGGACTCCTTGATGGTAATGATCTGCGCCGGACAGAGATCTGCAGCCTCTTTCACACCGGCTTCCAGCTCCGGCGGGACAGCTCCTTCTCCTGGCTTCCCGGATGCCCGGAATTTTTCATTCACCCGGCTGAATAAATCATCCGGGTTCTCTTCAAAGAATTCCGGACACGTCTCCCAGCAGGTTCTGCAACTCGTACAGTTCGTACGGTCGATACTGACTTTCATGAAAACTCACTGGTTGCGTATTTGTTTTTTATTCTGCGGCGCTAGGCTCCTGTGGATGGAAGTATACTATAGAGGATATAGGCTTTTTCCCCCAAAGTCAGATTATGAAGCAAAATTTGAAACATCCATACAGAAATGTGTATTAAAATGTGTATTATAAAAATGGGGGATACCTGAATAATCGATATAATCGATAAACTGATTGTAGAATTAACGTTGATTATGATAAGACCCGATTACGCTTCTTTCAGACGAACCGGAAGGTGATCTCAGTACCGCTTTCGGTCTTCACCTCTATTCTGGCTTTCAGCTGGTGTCGGGCTAAAAAGTACACAAGTCTCAGACCAAGGCTTTGTGCTGTCCTGATATCGAATCCATGAGGAAGCCCGATCCCGTTATCACTGACGCTCAGGCAGTATTCTTCTCCTTCATGCTCAAGTGAGACCCGGATAGTACAGGGTTCTGATCGCATTTTCATGCAGTCAAATGAAGACGGGAATGCGTATTTGAAAGAATTCGTGATGAGTTCGGTAACAATCAACCCACAGGGTGTTGCCCGGCTGAGATCGAGCGTTGCCTCATCTGCTTTCACCTCAGTTTTTATGAGTGCGGATGGGTCATAGCTCAGGGCTATCTGGCGAATGAGAGGGGACAGGTATTCTTTCATATCGACCTGCGAATACTTTCCCGTCCGGTATAATGTCTCATGGATGAGTGCCATACTGCGGGCCCGGTTCTGGAGATCTTTTTTGAGTGCATTCCCTGAAGGTGTTTCCTCATAGGAACCCTTGAGACTGAGCAGCGAGATGAATGCGGTCAGGTTATTTTTCACGCGGTGGTGAATCTCTGAGAGCAGGATCTCCTTCTCTTTTAATGCTTCACTCAATTCATCACCCTGACGGCTGAACTCCTCAATTGCATTTTTGAGTTCCGCATTCCTCGTTTCCAGTTCTGCTTCAGCTGCTTTTCGATCGGTGATATCATTTCCCTGGGCAATGGTCGACTGGATAGTTTTGCCGTCAGGTTCAAAAAGGGTCGCGGAGTTCCAAAGGACTATTCTTATCTCACCGTTGCGATTGAGGATGGGAATTTCAACACCCTTGAGCCGTTCCCCGTTCATGGTCTTTCGGATGCTCTCCATCGATTGGTCAAGATAGTGACGGGGGAAAAGCACTTCAAGCCGCTGCCCGACGATCGCCCTCGAGGTCCGGCCGGTCAGTTCTTCGAAGGCATGATTAAACCTGGTAATCACGAACTGCGGATCCCAGACAATTATCGGAGCGTTGGCGTAATCGATCAGGTTTTCGAGGTACTGGCTTGTTTTTCGCAACTCTTCTTCTGATCTGATGAGGTCTTCATTGGATCGCAGCAGTTCTTCCTGGGAAGCGATAATCTCTTCGTTGAGGGCATTGAGGTCCTCGTTTTTCCGTTTCAGTGCCTCTTCCCCATTCTTATTCTCGGTGATGTCTCTGACTACCGACACAGACCCGATGATATTTCCTTTGGCATCTCGTACCGGGGCAGCACTTACCTGCCGGTACTGCAACTCACCATGTCCCGGAGTGCGGACTAATTCCTCCTGGTTTTTCACGAGCTCGCCTTTGAGAGCACGCAGCGGAGGAGCTTCCTCAACAGGGCGGGGAGTCCCGTCAGGTCGGTACACTTCCAGGTTCCTCACAAAATCCTCCACATCTTTCCCGGTAAGCGATGCAATGCTGAATTCCCTGAGAGCCGCCGGGTTTGCAAGGGTAAATTTCTTCTGCGTATCAGCAAACCAGATTTCGTCATTGATGCTTTGCACCAATGAAAACAAACGGTCTTTTTCTTCCTGGACAACAGCGTATAACCTCCGGGTTTCCTCTTCGGCCCTGGTAAGTTCATCGATGTTCTGCCGCAGTTCTTCCTCAGAAGCGGTGAGCTCTTCGTTCAGGTTACCCAGGTCATCATTTTTCCGGGCAAGTTCCTCTTGGGCTTTTTCGAGTGCCCTGCCCATTCCACCGGACACCCGGGCAACAACGAGGGCAGTGGCGAAGACAAAGACGACAAGGATTGATGATAGCAGGACTGCATCACGGATGCTGAACCAGGAAGACAATCCGACAAAGATGAGATTTTCCGACAAGATAACTACGGCAACGAGCGGCACGAATACCCGGAGGAGGCGGGCGCTTGTGGAATTGCCGACAAGATACCTTACCGGGAACGCACCTGGGCCGGCAGCCGCTATTAGTGATGCACCGATGAAGAACGCTGCGAGGGCTGATATAAACGCGATAGGAATGAAAACCGTTCCGTAGAGTAATGGATTGCCATATGCATAGCTCAGGACAAACGTAATGCTGACGAGGGAGATCAAAAAACCGACAATGCTGACTATATCCCTCATTCTTGGTGTGTTTCCTGAATTACCAGTACTCCGTATGATAGCTGCAAGTGAAAGTGCTGCGATGACCACAAGAATGGCAGCCACTGGGGAGATCGGAGAGGATGACGGTCCCATGATTGTCATTCCGGCACTGATGAAGAATTTTTCTAGGGGGGAATGATCTCCCATGATACTAAATATAAACTCGACGCCTGCAGCAACCGCGATAAGAACGAGGAATACCTGCATGCCCGGACCGGCTATTCGCCCGAAAGGCTTCACCGTGTAATAAGCGAGGACGGATCCAAGAATGATCCATATCAATGCAGCACTCAAGGCTATCGTTTTATTACCCGGAATTGCACCTCCAACGAGAACGATAGTGAAACGCGCAGCGAGAATCCCCGTGATGGAAATTCCTACCGCGAGAAGACCAAAAACGATGGTCAGGCGTTTAAGTAAGAGGTGTTCCGGGACTGGTGGGGAAGTGCCGTCCGGCTTCTTGTGCTGGAAAACATGAGGATCAGGAACCAAGAGATCGACCTTCCCGAAATATCACCGTAGAGGGATATCAATAGTGAGAAATGCGTGATAGTTGATTATTAAATATTGGATACATTAGCAATGATTATTTGGACGCAACACTTCGTTTCTCAAGATGGAGAGAATAGGACATTATCAGTCCTCACTATGCATTGCTATGGGCCGTTATCAGAGAGGCATAAGATAACACATGGGGCAATCGTAAAGTCCATTATTTCAAAGTCGAGGGAAATCGAAATTTTTTCCTGGCTGCTTTTTCACCTGATCCATTCTAAGTAAACAAATTGTTTACTTATAGGGAAAAATGCAATTTACATGAATGAGAATTTATTTAAAATCGGATTATACTCTCCGTAAAAAAAGTATAGTTACATGATATTTGAAGGAAGCCATGGGGGAGAATAGCAGGTGAGGTGCCCAGGTAATAATTCTCATACTGCGTTTACATCGATCATCAACAGGAATCCAGAATTTTTCCAGCCTCATTTTCCGAAAAACGATCAGAATTTGCCCCTCCGTCGTAGATCTATTCTCCGTCGATAATTCCCGCCCATTACTCTTCCCGTTTGCCAATCCAACTCCATAAAATTTTTATTCAGCACCTCCGTAAAAGCCACTTATCTGTAGTCAAAGAGCATATCCGGACCATGGCTCGCCATTTGGTGCCGATCCTTCCGGAACTCAAGAATTTCACCCAGCTTTGGGGGTACTATAAAATCGTCTGTTCGCCAAAATAAGCCCGTTTCAGGGACTTTGCTAAACGGAGCATGTAAAAGGCTCCTCTCCGCATATCAGACATCAATCGGAGCCAGTAAAGGGCCCGGATTGACATCAGCTATTATTGGTTCTTATACACGTTTACTGCCAGGATGCCGGCATACTTGTCCAGGGACTCATTCCACCCGGCCCTCGTTGCATCGCTTACGTCGCCGGAGGGAAGTCCGGTGTGCCGCAGGGTTAGCTTTGTCCTGGTTGCCTGGACATCGAAGGTGACGGTAACGAGCAGCTCTGCGGGAAAGTCGCTGCTCATGCCATAGTACGTTGCCGGGACCACGTTGCCCTTTTCATCGGCAAAACTGTCCGTGCAGACGATCCGTTCCGGCCGGGCAACCTCCCGGTACACACCGGTACTCCAGATGTCGCGACCTTCCGGGGATCGCATACAATAGAGGTACTTTCCGCCAACCCGGAGGTCGATTGTGGCGGAAGGTGATGTGTAGTTTTTCGGCCCCCACCATTCCTTTACGAGCTCGGGTTCGGTCCACACCCGCCAGGCAAGCTCCCGTGGTGCATCGAAGAAGCGGGTGATGACAATCTCGTCCTCGCAGGTCTTCGTTGCGAAACTGCACCCGCTTACCAGCGATTCAATTTTGTGGCTGGCCGTGTTCACCTGGTAGATCCGTGGATTATTCAGGAGATCAAATGCATTGATCCTCTGGTCAACGAGATCTTCATACGAGAAGAAATCACTGAGATCGGTTCCTTGATCGGTCCAGAACACCTGGATCCCGTCCTGGTATTTTTTACTGCCGGTAATTTGCCGCATGATATTCCTCTGTTCTGTCTGGGCTTATCCGGGAAATTTTATAAAATCTTTCTTTCGAATCAGATTTTGTAACAGATTTTGAGACTACCCGGTGTTGGTTCCCGGACTGCCATGCATTCATGGATGATATGGGGTGAGAAGATACAGGAGGCCTGTCGTACCAATGTCGATCTGGTGATTGAGGATTATCAGATGATGCCATGAAACATGTATGACCGGCCTTCGAACCTCTTCTACCGGGATAGGGAGATCCGGCCGATGCATCTTTTGTCCTTTTGTTATCTTCCCGGGGTATCTCTCATTTCGCAAAACGTTTTTCCTGGAAGTATCTGAAGCTCTGGAATCCCCCGACCTCTCATGTGCACACACCCCTCAGGGAATGACGGGCCACAGGTCAATAAAACCACGAGCGATGCATTTGATAGTTCCTGAAGAAAATACTGTTTACCAATCAACGGCTGAAATGTAGTACGGAGAATGCACAACCCTATGAAAAACATCGTCATTATCGGCATGCCCGGCGCAGGGAAGAGTACCCTGGGGGTAATCCTTGCAAAAACCCTGGGACGGAATTTTACCGATACTGACATCGTGGCACAGGAAACGAGCGGAAGGCTCCTGCAGGAAATTATTGATGAGGAAGGGATTGGTGCTTTCCTGGAAACCGAGGAAAAAACGATACTCTCGCTTCACGGTCACGGTGCAGTTATTGCCACCGGGGGCAGCGTTGTGTTCAGCGAGAAAGCAATGGAACACCTCAAAAAGGATGGTGTTGTTATTTACCTGAAGATCTCCTTTGAGGAAATGGTCCGGAGACTCAATGATATCACGACACGGGGAATTGTCCTGGTTGCAGGCCAGAGCCTTCGTGAAATGTACAACCAGAGGGTCCCGTTGTATGAAAAGTATGCCGATATAACGATCGATTGTTCGGACGGCGATTTTGAGAAGTGTATCGGAAACGTCATTGACGAACTCCATAAATTCCCGGTATAGTGGGAATGCCGGCCTTGTGCCCTACCCACATCACCGACGCCACCGCGGAGTTTATTATGAGAGCCGGTCACGCCGGGATTTTTTGATGCTGCAATCCGGCCTTGAGTGCAGGACCTTTATGTCAAAATGTGAAATTCGGGAATACTTATAAAAGCACACGCGGGGATGGTGAGACTGTATGGCACAACCTCTTGATGCAATACGGGTGTTTCACAATGCGTTCAGGAATGATCTCGGGCGTATCGATGCTGCTGCACTGAACGCGGCTCAGGGAAAGAAAGGTCTCGATCCCACCATAGAACGATTCCGGTTCTTCAACGAAGTCCTGGTCTGGCATGCCCAGGGAGAAGAGGCAGCAATATTTCCCGTCCTCGAGACGGTTGCCCCCCTGGTTGCTGAGGCGTACGTGAAAGATCACCGTGGCCTGGATGAGGCATTCGAAGAACTGAACCGTTCGTATGCTGCCCGTGACCCCCTGAAAACCGCCCGGGCTACAGCTGCATTCCGTTTTCATATGAATATCCACCTGTTCAAGGAAGATACCCACCTCTACCGGATCTTCCGGGAACGGATCTCCCTGCCCGAACAGGGTAAGGCGACCGGTATCATGGCCAGCAAGATTCCGAAGGAACGGTTCGCGGAACTGGTGGGATGGTTGTACCCCTTAATCGGGCCTGCCGATCGGGAGGACATGACCCGGATCTGGCAGATGGTACTGCCTGCTCCTGCTTTCGCCGGCGTAAAGGAACTCATCAGGAAGTCGATCGGCAGTGACTGGGCAGAACTTGTCCGCCGCATCCCGACACTCGAAGGGAACGTGTAAGTATGCCTCAGGTAAGGTGTCCGGCATCTGCTCAGGATTTTTTCTGCAGCATATGATTCTCCCGATTGCAGTTCTCATAGTTCTCATTCGTATGGCCCTGAAAAATCAAATGACTGGGTTGGCACATCATCAGGTAAAGGCATGTCATCTTCATAATCTTCATAATTCCAGAAAGGGTTTCTTCCTGCGTCCTTATCCAATTCGTGTATGAAGGAGTTGAGTTTCTGGACAGGCACCAGGGGAACTCCTTCATAAACCAGTATCTCCTCTTCTATGAGGGTGACGAGGAGGGGGATCGCATCCTCATGGGTGATAGTATTATAAAACGTGGTTCTTTCATTATGTTGTTCAACAGCCTTTTTTAATGCTGATAACCGGTAGTAATTGCCTGCCCATTTCTTGCATTCTACCAGAAATGTCTGGTCGCTCTTCCTGGCGATAACGTCATACTGCCTTCGTTTTTTGTTCCATGTTTTTACCGTGTTTACCGTAACCCTGAAATCATTTTTTTCAAAGATGAACGCCGCCAGCCTTTCAAAATTCTGCCAGATAATTTCTTCTGATACTATCTCTAGATCTTCGATGCTTCCGATATCTTCGAAATTCATACCGTGCGTAATTTTTAATGTATTGATCGTTTGCAGTATCAATCCGGCAACCCCCTCCGATCTTTCCGTTATGTCGATCACACCTTCCCGGTGCAGAAAAGCGCCCTGCTCATCCGGTAAGATTCTCCGTGTGGCCCACTCGCCGGTCACTATGCACATTTGTATGCAAGTCCAGATAATGCGGGGGCAGGACAGGGCGAAAGTGAGGGAGCAGACCGGTTTGTTGAAATTGAATTATCGTAGATCAGACATAGTGTGCCAGAAGTCTTTGTAACCGGACAGGAATGCGGGAAAATATTTGAAGCACATCAGCCATACGAGCATACTGATATGAATGAACTCCTGGAGAACGCCGATCATTTCATGAAAATCGGACGATATGACGAGGCAATTGCCCTGTATACCGAATACCTTGAATCCGACAGGGACAACACGACCGCTCTCGGGAATATAGGAAAGGCGTATTATGCTCTCGGGAAGCATGAAGATGCGATTCTCTGGTATGACAAGGCCCTTGCCAAAGACCCGAAACTCGCTTCTGCCTGGTTCGAAAAAGGATATACCCTGCGTAAAATGCAGCGGTATGAGGCCGCGGTCACCTGTTTTGACCAGGCTCTCGCCCTGGACCCTGACTTTGTCTTTGCACTTGCCAACAAAGGATATGCGTTGAACGAGCTGGGAAGATTCAGTGAAGCTATTGACTGTTTTGACAGTATTTTAAAAATCAGTCCGGACAACCTTCGTGTTATGACCGCAAAGGGCATCGCACTGCGGGGACAGGGGAACAATACCGAAGCTCTTGCGTATTTTGATACAGTGCTTGCGCTCAATCCTTTGAATTCTTTCGTCTGGAAGAACAGGGCTGTTGCACTCCGGAACCTTGGGCGGATCGATGAAGCCGAGGAATCTGAAAGGTATGTCCCCCAATAACCCCGGGGAATCATCTCATTACATTATTGACCGATCGATAATGAGGGTTCATACCGCTTCATCTCTGATCCAAATCCCATGTAATCCGCGATACGCCCACGTTTATACATCAATTCCTTTCCTGTCTCAGAGGACGAATAATAATCCCTGAAACAAAAAAGGGTTTTTTCGTCCCGGCGAGGGGGCTTATGATCCTGACTGGGCTTCCGACAGGGCCTGTCGCGCCATCTCCACGATATTCTGGGCGGCAGTGACTTTTGGTTTTATCATCCCGAACTCTTTTTTGTCAAAGGATGCCTGTGCCTCTTTGTACAGGCTTTCTGCCCGCTCAATGCGACCCTTCGCTTTTGTCACGTTTGTGCCCTCACTCCCTGCCATCTCGATCTCCCTCTGTACCGCAAGGACCTGTCCATAGAGATCTTCAAGCATGGACCGGAATTCTTCTGCTTTTTGCGATTCTTCTTCCAGTTTCTGCCGTCCTTTTTCTTGCATCGCATCTTTTTCCTGCTCATGGCCCTGGATAATAGTCTGGAGCTCATCCTCGACTTCTTTTATCGTTTCTGCGAGGACGGCAGCAAATTCTGTCCGCTCGTTTCTGGACTCGTCCCATCCCTGGTATGCCTGGTAGGCGCCCCCTGCCGCCGCTCCTCCGATTGCTCCGGTGATCGCATCACCGGCACTCTGGTCTTTACGCAGGATATTTCCCAGGACACCTCCGATACCCGCTCCTGCGATCGCACCCATGATCCCCTTTGAGATCTCCTTGTGCTCACGGTCAACGGTATACATGACCTTGACATTTTCGTTGTCGATGGCGATATCAAGGTGCCCCTGCTCATCGGTATGTTTGACATGCATCTGGGCAGTGGTCTCTTTGAGCACCTGCTGCGTTATCTCGGTTCCCCTGAGTGCAAGGTGCGATACGAGACGTTCTGTAAAATCCTGATATTGCGAGGACACACCCTGACTATAGTAAATGAAGACCATGATCTCTCTTCTCCTTCTCTGATACAGAGATTTAAAGATGGGGAAGAATATAATCCTGATTTTTTAATCTTTCCAGTTCACGTAAAATGTCCGGATCAGATCCGGCATTCACGGGAAAAAAAACTGCTCAAAAAGATTTATCGTGCCGGCATTACAGGCATTAGACTGTATGTGTAAAAGCCCTCTCTGCCCGAATGACTGCCGGACTGTCTCACGAAATAGCCGGACACGGCAACGGCACATGTCCAGGACTTATATCCGGGTCTATGATGCACAACGCAGACAGCACTTCGTCCCCGTCGGGTGGTGGTGCCCTGACTGCCACACATTCATGGATGATCTGCGGTAAACACAGGGAGTCCGCCACGACCTGTCCTGGGGGGGTAACCGGCAACCCTGGCCAATTGCCCGGTTCCTTTCCCTCACAACCCCGCCAGCCGCCGGAGGTCATATCTCTTCGCCATGGCCTCGGCTTCTTCTGCAGCAGTCCCGTTCCAGGGCCTGCGGTATCTTTAATCCACCGTATCATACAGGGTGTTTTTGCTGTCCGCTTTCTTGTACTGTTCGATACCGGAAGTCAGACCCGGTTTAAAATATTTATTAATAGTTCATCACCCACTTTAACATAGGTACAGTAATGAAATCCAACCGTCAGGATATCCTTGCATCCCTTAAAAAACTGAAGAGAGAAGTGGCACAAGAGTATTCAGTCAAGTCTATCGGGGTGTTTGGCTCAGTCGCCCGGGACGAGCAGACCGGCCAGAGCGATATTGATCTTCTGGTGGAGTTCTCAAAGCCGGTGGGTTTTATCACCTTCATACGGCTGGAAAATTTCCTTTCCGAGCAACTCGGGAAACAGGTGGATCTGGTGACACCGGATTCTTTAAAACCGGTAATCAGGCAGGATGTGCTCTCCGAGGTCATCTATGTCTAAACGGGAGGTGAAACTCTACCTCACGGATATCGATGACGCAATCTCTGCAATACAGTCCTATACGAAAGGCATGACGTACGAGCAGCTGCTCGGGGATCGGAAAACACGCGAGGCGATCATTCTCAATTTTGTGGTGATCGGGGAAGCGATCAAGAAAATCCCGCCGGAGATTATCGATCGGCACCCGGATGTTCCCTGGAAAGAGTTTGCGGGAATGCGGGACAAAATGGTGCATGGGTATTTCCAGATAAGTCCAATGATCATATGGGAGACGAGCCGGCACGATCTCGCACCACTTGCAGCCGGGGTAAAAGCACTGCTCCGGGAATATGCCTGAACTGTTTCACTGAGTCATCTCCCACGAAACGCCCTCAACATCCGACCCAACGGCAAAGACTTCCTTATGTATTTCGCCGAAACCCGGCGAGCCGTTCACGAGCGACTCAACGAACTGCCACACCCCGATGGCACCAGTGCATTCACCGACGAGCTGATCAGCCCCCCTCATTGGCAATGAACCTAAGGCCCTCAAAACAGGCCTTCCTTTCACCGTACCCACGCTAAACCCCATAGCATATCCTTTTCCGCCTCCCAATAGCGTACATTAGCGTTTTATTTCCCCGAAAAAATGCACCCCGTTTGCCATAAAACGGCAAATTTCACGGTATTTCCAAAACTTGTGCCGGGATTCATCAAAATTTGCAACCTGCACTATTCCAGGTACCCAAAAAACCCCAATCAGAGCCCAATGCAGCCCCGGATTATGGGATGGTAGATACTGTGGCGGAAGGTGCCTGAAAAAAGGGATTATCTGTCATTCTCCGACGTGAAAGATAGGTTGTCGTCGGGTGAAGTATCGTCCCCGGCACGTTACATGCCGGTCTGGATCCCCGTTCAGCCACCGGCGCATCAGGATCCTGTTCACATATGTTTATATCCTACGTATAACGGATAATTCAGCAGGTATCAGGGAGGTATTACATGACAACTACTCATGAGGGAAAACTGGAACTGCTGACCGACAAGAACAGCGTTCTGGTCCTGGTGGATTACCAGTCCGCGATGTTCAAGGGCGTTGCTTCCGGCGATAAAACGATTATAAAGAATGCAGCAGTCTGCGCAGCAAAGGCTGCAGGTATCCTGGGGATTCCGGTCGTTTTGTCAGCGATTAATCCCGAGAAGCTGGGGAAATTTATTCCTGAAATTACTCAATTGTTTCCCGGCCAGGAAGCATTCGCCCGGAAAATACCCAGCTTTGACGCATTTGAAGATGAAAAGACCTGGAATGCTTTTAAGAAGACGGGCAGGAAGAAGCTGGTCGTTTCCGGATTGTGGACAAGCATGTGCTTTGCCTATACCGCACTTCATGCGTTAAAGGAAGGATATGAGGTATATGGACTCATGGATGCTGCAGGTGATTCCACGGCGGACGCTCACCAATTCGGCATCGAACGAATGCTCCAGGTCGGGGTGGTCCCCATTACGCTCGAGTCGCTGGTATCGGAATGGATGCATGACTGGGCTAACCCGAAGGCAGGCGAGCTGGTCAAAGAAGTGTATACCCGGTATGGGGCAATGATCGGGATGGAATGAAGGGTTCTGTTGCGCAGGATATATAACCGGAAAGCATCCTGCAGGAAAACGCGGGGCCTTTATATTCAGGTAAATGATTCAGTAAATGCCGGGGTGGGATTTAGCGTGTAATAGGGAAACGTTTTTTCCGACAGGGTCGCAGTAACGATGTCTGATCCTCCAGCAGAAACAAACACATTCTGCGTATAATCTTCATAGCCGATTTTTGTGATTTTAACGGTGTGGGGGCCGCTCTCTGTTGTTGTTGTTAAACTATCCCGTCCGGTGGGAGTATCCCCAACGTACATCCCATCGATATATACAGAGCATGCCGGTGGTGACGACCAGATTATAAGGGACCCTGTGCTTTGGGATAACGTCCCCGGGGATGTTTCTGGTGAGAGAGGGAACGGAGGCGGGGTCGCTGCCAACGTCACACCGGGTGTTTGAACCGGGGTTTCCTGCAACGTACTCGTTGACGGTGTGGCTGTTTCTGTGGGTGATGTATATCGGATACATCCGGAGCCGCACGTAAAAAAAATAATGCATCCGGCCAGGATCACCGGGAAAATGAATGAAGGAAAGGAATACCTTTTCATTAAACACCATGAGGCGACTTCAGAGTATTATGCCTGTTGGTTTTTTTGTTCTGGTGCAGCTGCGGGATGTTTAAATACTGGATATTGCGCAAGACATCTGAGGAGCTGAACCACGAGTGACCGCGGTAATTCACGCTTCAGACCTGACAAAAGTATTTGGTAAAAGCACTGCCGTAGACCATATCTCGTTCGACGTCCGGCAAGGTGAGATTTTCGGCTTTCTCGGCCCGAACGGTGCCGGCAAGACCACCACCACCCGGATGCTGACCGGTGTCATTCCACCGGATGACGGGAGCGCCACAGTACTCGGCTATGATATCCGGTCAGAGCCGGTGCAGGCAAAGCAGCGATTCGGCGTGGTCCCGGAAACCTCCAATGCATATACCGATCTTACCGCATGGCAGAACCTGATGCTGATGGGGGAGCTGTACGGGGTTGCCCGCGCTCAGGCCGCACGGCGGTCATCCGAATTGCTCACGGTGCTTGGTCTCATTGATCGCAGGGACCAGAAGGTCCAGGCATATTCCAAGGGCATGAAACAGCGGCTCATCCTTGCCATGGCGCTCCTCCATGAACCAAAGCTCCTCTTCCTGGATGAGCCCACGAGCGGTCTCGATGTTCAGAGCACCCAGATGATCCTCGCCATGCTGCGGGACATGAACCGGGACGGGACCACCATTTTCCTCACCACGCATAACATGGAGGACGCAAACCGGCTCTGTCACCGGGTTGGTATTATAAGAAATGGCAGGATGGTTGCAATCGATGCTCCCGAAAAACTCAAAACGGCGATCGACCGGGTGCACACGATCGAAGTGAGTTTTGACCGCGAAGTAGCCGGTGACGCCCTTGCAGCACTCCCGGGGGTGACCGGGGTGAAAAGGATCGGGGACAAATGGCAGCTCACCGCAGAAAAACAGGATGCCGTCATCTTGTCTCTGGCAGCCTTCAGCCAGCAAAACCATGCAGCGATTGTCACGCTCAACACGCTTGTCCCCTCGCTCGACGATGCCTTTCTCAGGCTGACCCGGGAGGGATCACCATGAACCCGGCCGGACTTCCCGAACAGTTGCGGCGGGCATGGGCGATCGCGAAGAAAGATATCCGCCTCTATTACGCCAAGAATTCTGTGCTCGTCTTCGGAATTCTCATGCCGGTCTTCCTGTTTCTTGCCTTCTTCACGGGCAGCAGGCAGCTCCCGCTTGCATTCCTGATACCGGGGCTCGTCGGGACGGCACTCCTTTTCACTGCCACGGCCATATCTCCCGCCATCTTTTCATGGGAAGGGCGGCATGGGACTCTTGAACGGCTCGCCTCCTGCCCGGTCACCACCGAAGCGATCGTCCTCGGTGATATGATCGCCTCCATCCTCTACGGTATCGGAATTACCCTTATCACGGTCTTCATCGGGCTGGCGCTCGGTCTTTCCCTTCTTCACGGGATTACCATGATTGTTTCAATCCTCCTCGCCGCGTGCTGTTTTTCTGCAATCGGGATGCTCCTTGCCGTCCCACCCACGAGCGAGCCGTCGACCCCCATGATGCTTTCTTTACTCATCAAGTTCCCGCTTATCTTCATCTCCGGTATTTTCATCCCGCTGGAACAGATGCCGGGCTGGGGGCTGGTGCTTGCGGTCTTCTCCCCGCTCACCTATTTCACGGATCTTGTACGCTATTCTTTTATCGAAACGCATTATTTCCCCGTGCTGATCGATATATCTGCACTTGCTCTGTTCACCCTGGTGTTCACGGCTGGCACGATGTACCTGCACAAGAGGACGATGCCGAAAAGGTTGTGAAATGACGCTGATGGTAAAGGAAATCCAGGCAAAAACCATTCTTTCTGTATCGAAGGTCTATCCCTACGTTATTAACCCCTATACAGGTTGCCAGCATGCCTGCTCTTACTGCTATGCACGCTTTATGAAACGGGTGACCGGGCACAAAGAACCCTGGGGTGAATTCGTCGATGTCAAAATCAACGCCGCAGATTTACTACGAGTTGAAATACATAAGAAGAAGCGGGGAAGAGTCTGGGTAAGCGGAGTGTGTGACCCGTACCAGCCCCTGGAAGCAAGATACAAACTGACCCGGCAATGTCTGGAAATACTAGCTCAAAATAACTGGCCGGTGATAATCCAGACACGTTCTCCCTTAGTCCTGCGTGACATAGACATTATCAGGGATGCCCGGGATTTTGAGGTCGGTCTTTCTGTCACCACCGCGGACGAACGCATCAGGAAATTATTCGAACCCCATGCACCACCAATAAGCGACAGGATAAAGGCACTCGATGAATTGCACAGAGCCGGTATCAGGACGTATGCCATGATCGCCCCGGTACTCCCGGGAGCAGAAGGGCTTGCAGACCTCCTTAAAGGAAAGATCGACTATGTATTGATAGACCGCATGAACTATCACTATGCCGACTGGGTGTACCGAAAACATGGGCTGGAGGATAAGCTCACGGATGATTTCTTTTACCGGACGAGGCAGGGACTTGCCTCTCTGTGAGGTACAGGAAAGAGGGAAAACGGGGAAAACAAGTATGAAGGCAGGAGCTGAATCAGGCCGATAGTTCAATCCCATATCGCGCGATAAAGAAATCTGGTGGTAAAAGGCGAATGTATCACCTGACGGCTTCATATCTCCCGGAGGTATGCTATTCTTTACGGGATCGATAAAGAGGCAAAACTAATGATTGTTCAGGAGATCCTGTCATTGAACAGGCTCATAAAAAATACGGGTAGTAGTGACTTTTGTTTTTTTGTTTTTTATATCCTGTCCTGGCGGGGAGCATCGCAGTCACTGCCGGGATCTGGTTTGCCGGAAAGACCGGGATCTCCCTTGCGTTTATCGGTGCTGCAATCCTGTTTCTGCCGCTCTTTGTCTTCCTGCCGAAGCTGATGCAGCAGGTATGAAAGCGGACACGGATGCGGTCATCGATGCGCTCGGGAAGAATGAGGAGGTGAAAAAAGTGTTCCGGACCTTGTTCGTTGCGATGGCCGGGCTGGTGCTGGCACGGGTTGTGGACCCGGTGACAGCTCAGCAGGTGGTCGGGATTATCACGGGGGTGGGGGGGTGAGATAATCGCCCCCCTCATTTATCCTCCGTTGGGGAGACCTGAGAAGTCAGGCCTCGTAAGCAACAAGGATTGCCCCGGTGTCCTTTTCTGTGGCTTTTATCTTTGCGATCTCCGCCGCAGTAAGTTTTTTGTAAGGATGAACCTTCTCATAGGCAATCAGGGTCACTCCAAGTTTCTGTTCGAGGGCACGGATCTCCCTGATGGGTGCCTCAGCGAGTTTTGCCGGTCGTACACACTCCATAAAGATCACTTCAAGACTACCCTATCCAGGCCGGAGTAAATAAATTATCCCGTACATACATTGGGGATAGTCCTGGTTTTTCTGAGTTGCATGAGGCTAGCTGCCGATTGGTATGTGATAGTTCAGTAACTGTCCAGTACCTCCCGTTGATGACAAATAAGGGCGGTTTATAGAATGACCATCAACATTCAATAATCCGGCAGGAAGCACATCTGTTTCATGACCGATATCAGGGAGATGGAAATAAGCCCTGCACGGGCTCCGATTCCCTCCCCGATTCTCACCAAAAAAGCGAAAAACCCGTAAAACCGTCTTTGTGAGTTCCTGGGAAAGATACAACCAATAATCGCCCTGTTAACCGAAATACGACAGATCTGCACCTCACCTTTCGGCTGGCAAAGCCCATTAAATCGAGCTGTTTTTGCCCCCTTGTTTATCTCATCCAACCCAAGAAATGCCGCCAGAACGCGAATATGTGGGTCATTTTCTCCGACAGTTGTATGAGAAAAATGGGAGGGGAAGAATGGAAGGTATAATCGGGAGCGTTCACCCTTGTATCGCATCGGGCCGGATCGTGTTCATGAACCGGTCCCGGATCTCGCGAGGGGTGAGCGGGATGTTGGGGACATATGAGTTGCCCGGCCGGATTACCACGTGGATGAACGAGGGGCCTTGTTCAGGGGATGCAAGTGCCCTGCCAGTTTCTTCTGCAGAGGCAACCTTTGCCGTCTGCTCAAAACCGCACGCACGGGCATAGAGTTCCAGGTCAACCTGCCGGTATGAGGGGGTTATCTGGTTGCCGGTGCTGCCGAATACCCCGTTATCAAGGCAGACAATGGTGAGGTTATGCGGCTTTTTCCCCGCGATCACCGGGAGGATGGCAGTGCCGAGCAGGCTTCCATCCCCGTCGATGACAATAGTTCTGCGGCGTGAAGAGAGCGCAATCCCAAAACCAAGGGAGGATGCCTGCGTGTAGCTGCCAAGCATGTAGAAATTTTCCTTGCGATCCCCTGTCCAGAACAGTTCCTTGCTGGGAAAACCGATATTCGAAACGACCGCGGCATCATGGAGATGCGGGACAAGTGCCCGGATTGCGTCCAATCTGGTCATTGTCGGAGAGGGAACGGTTCGATTATGGACAATATGCATGTGCCGGGATCGGTCAGGGGTATCTTCCTGCAGTTCACCCGCCGCATCCCCCTCCCAGCATTGCGGTGAGACCAGGGCAACGGCCGGGGTGTGGCAGCGGAATGCGGTATCGATCGTTTCTGAGATCCAGTCGAACTCACGCGGATGATGAACGGTGACAAACGGGATGTCAGCAGCCTTGAGAATACCGGGGAGGGCTGTATTGAACGGAACCTGCGCCGGGATGGTCTCCTTGTAGACTCCCCGCCAGCTCGCGATCACCGGGAGGGGCAGTTCATAGGTCCGTGAAAGCGATAGGAGTGCATTGAGCATGTTGCCAAGGCCCGAGCTCTGGATGAACATTGCAGGTTTTCGCCCGGCAAGGTATGCACCTGCGCAGACACCCACCCCGTCTTCCTCCCTAAGGAGTTCTATGGTTTCAAACGATTCAGGAAGAAGCCTAAAGAGCTCTTTTGCCTTGTCGCACGGTAATGAGGCGGCAAGAGTGATGCCCTGGTCTCTCAGGAGGGAAATAAGCGTATCTTCATGCATGTTCTTTCACCCAGTCATTGACGAATCCGGCGATCTGGTGCAGAGGGGTAGCATTGTCAGTTGCCAGTGCAGCATTCACCGGAATAAGATCGAACTCTTCCCGCACCCGCTTATACCCCCCGCCGGTAATATTGAGCATCACATCCCTGTAAGGATCGATCAGCCCGTCGTGTGCTGCGGTTATGAGGGACGCAACGGTCACCGCAGCTGCGGGATCCAGATCGATTCCCTCACATTCTTCAAAGAGCTGCTGTGCCTGCTGTGCCTCATCATTGCACACGGGAACTATACCCCCGCCGGTTTCCGTAAGGCAATCAAATACTCCTCCCGTTATGCTGTACGGGGGGTTGCGGTTCGTCAGGACATCGGCATAGACCTGCGAAATTGCCTGTGCTGCATCGGCCATATCTGTCATTGCATTGATCTCCCTCCTCGCTGCCTTCCATGCATGTGCCATCGGTACGAACGGGAGGTTCTGCGACAGGATCATGCGGGGCAGGTGGCTGCCATACCTCCCGTCCCGGATCAGGCGCCGGGCAGCTTCCCATGCAGCAATCGCACCGGTTCCGCTGCCGACGGCCTGCACGTAATAATCAGGAATCCTGCCGATTGTTGTTGCCGCGTCCAGCATCACCGTCCCCATACCATCCCGCCGTGCACAATTTTTTGCCCCTCCTTCCGCAGTGAGGTGGGGGAGATGTGCAATTGCGGCACTCCGGTGGATCGCATCCGAGTAATCGCCTTCAACGGTGATGAGGAGCACCTTGTCCGTTTGGATCGTTGTCCATATGCGGGGTAATGATCTTTTGGGGATTACCACCACTACGGGCGTATTCATCTCTGCCGCGACCTGTGCAAATGCCCGCCCGGTATTTCCTGCTGATGCAACAACAAGAATTCCGCTCTTTTTCTCCGATGCCCGCTGCAGGGTCGGGACAGCCTCCAGTTCTTTGAATGAGCAGGTCCTGGTGACCGCCCCTTTCTCCGGCCAGAACCCGTTGAACGTGATATACAGGTTTGAAAAACCCAGTTCCCGTGCAAGCGCTACGCTCCGGTACGTGACCGGTCCTGCTGTTACGGGCGGCCTGGAGTGAACCGGAAGCCAGTCGAAAAACCTCATCATTCCCGGCAGGTCAGCACAATGCAGGCGCTGTGCGGAATAGACGGTGCGCTGGAGAGCGGCATGCCGGCCAGGGCATTCATTGGAGCCGGTATCCGGGTACAACCGCCCGCATGCGGTGCACTGGATCTGGTAATCTCCCGTAGATATCACTCTCTTGAGGGGCTGTTTAAGAAAAATTCACCTTTCACTATCCGGTGTTTCAGCCGTTCGCAGAGCCGTTTTGCATGGGTAAGGCTGGACTGCCGGAGGGTGATCGGGACCTGCAAGGTATTCACCGTGAGTGCCCCCAGCCGCCCATGATACGCATGGGGCGGGCAGGTAAATGTGCAGGTTCCACAATGCACACAATGATGGTAATTGATCGGCCCGCGGGGAGATAGTGCCCCGGTCGGACAGCAGGCTGCCGCACTGCACTGTTCACAGGACGTGCAGAGCGAAGGATCAAACCGGATGACGGGATCGGTGCCGTTCCAGACTTCACCATAGGTTGTTGAAGCAAGCGGGGTCCGGTCGACAACATCAGCAACCACCAGCGGGATCTGTTCATGGAGAACGGAAAGGGCCTGCAGGGAATGTTCATCCAGGACCGGAATCGGTACTGCACAGGATACGAGACATTCGGGCCCTGCCGATGTGACAAAACCCCCCATCATATCAGGATCCATCCCTTTCAGGTCAGCAAAAAATGAGAGGTTCGGACGCTCGGCGGAACTGCGGGTTCCTGTCCCCATCACATATCCGTCACCGCCGTTTACCAGCAGGTGCGTCCCCGGCCCGATTGTCCGCATACCGGGATCATTCTCCAAAGGATTGATCTCCCCGCACCCGCTCATACTTGCCGCCCTGAAAGGGCCCGGCATACCGGTGACCGAAAAGATCGTCGAATTCACCGTGCGGGACCGGGGATTTACCAGCGCAGGATAGTTTCTGAATGCGCTCCGCGTGGTTGCAAGGCGTGCAAATCCAATATCTCCGAGAGTGACAGTGCGGTTGAATGTTTTCCGTTTTGCTGTAACAACAACTTCAACGGGATTTCCCTGTACAAGGTCACGGAACAGGTGTCCTCCCCCATAGCTGGCGTTCGCATGGGCGGTCCCATAGACGATCAGATCCACAAGGCCAAGGTTCTCGTTCGGGCACGGGCCTGGCACCGCAGGGACACCGTTGAGCCATACCCGGTCGGCCGTTCTGAACGCCTTTTTTTCCGCAACCGGAATGCTGAGCACGGCATAGGTGCCGGACATCACGCCAAAAGTCCCGGTCGTCACCACATCAACGTCATCAGGAGTAATCGTATCCTCGTCGCGGATGTGCTGCTTGAACTCCATGGCGGTCATGACGAGCGCACTGCCGTTACGGATCTTTGCATTGATTTCAGCCTGTGTTTTCATACTATCCTGATATCCTCCACGCGGACATTCATCTCCTCACCGGACCGGATCACCTGGTTCACAACCCCGGTATGGGCGATCTGGAGCATGCAGAAAGAGGGGAGAAAACTCATGCGGTGCCCTATGGCAGGTTCATTGATGATATGGACAGCCCTGCCTTCAAACCCGATTACCTGGTAGGCTTCAAGCGGGTGGCATGGTCTGCCCCGTGCGGCAAGCGGACCTATGGCGTGGCAGGTTAAGAGACCAGTAACCGGATTGGCACGGATCACTTCGAGGAAATGTGGAACCGGACAACCCTGGCCCATAGGCCGGCCGGAGACCAGATCACCACGTACGATATTCCAGCGTTCGACCAGATCCGGTCGGAACGGCAGGACCATTTTACGGGCAGATATCTCTCCGTGAAAAGGGGCAATGATAAAATCATACGCCTTTCCCCGGATATCGGCAAACGAATGTTCGATCGTATCAGGTGCACAGGGCGGTTCACGCCCGTTATAAAAAATGCAGTCCGTCTCCTCCTTTTTGCCCTCTTTCACTAATATAACAAATTCATCGCACCGGGAAACCCCGCATGCCCCGCAGTTGCGGTCAGGGGGAGTGAAAAACAGGTTCAATCCCCCCGGAAGATAGCTTCTGTACTCTCAAGTTTCCTGACAACCCCGCAATGGTTCTGCCACCCAATCTCCTGTTTTCCGGCACAGACCGTACAGACTCCCAGCGGGGGAATTCCCCGGAGCCTTATCGTCTTTGCATCAGTGATTTCCGGTGTGGATGCCACGGCCTGCATCAGGTAGCGCATTCCCGTTCCCTGGATCGCATTGGTTTCGACGATATCGATACCGGGTGAAACCGTGCGGATCTTCTCCCGAAAGACTTCCTTTTCAGCCTGCGAGACAAGATCAGTCTTTGTCACTACTGCAATGTCTGCAAGGGCAATCATCGGGGCCATCTTGAGCGGTGCATTGGTCCCGCTGACAGAGGATAAGACGACTATACCCAGTGACTGGGTGGTGTAGGGAGTACAGCGGAGGCACAGTCCCGCACTCTCGATGATCAGTATATCGGCCTTTTCCTGTTCCGCCCATACAAGTGTATCGGTAAGGATCATTATCCCCATGTGATCTGGACAGAGGTCTCCGGAATAGATCTTTTTTGCAGGTATGGAAAACTCTGCCCTCAGCTCTTCATCTTCAAACGCCCTGACTACATCGATTTTTAAGTAGGCGGCTTTCCGCGAACCGGCCACAGAGCGCAGGATCTGCCGGACTACCGCGGTTTTTCCTGCACTGGGCGGCCCGGCAACAATAAGCAGTCTCATTCAGAACCGACCGGCCCGGTGAGAAGTTCGCCGGCCCGGATCTTCTCCCTGAGCCTGCCCATAAATGCATCTATCCGGGAAATTGCGGTGAGGGCTTCACGTTCATTGCCATTAGGTGTAAGCACACGCTCAACTGAACCATTGCTCATGACAATACGACGATCTGAAAGGAGAGAGACCAACGGGTCATGGGTGACAAAGATTACTGCTTTCCCGTGGGACTTCAGGCAGGAGATTACGCGGTCCTTAAAGATGCCCGCATTCTCCACCTCGTCCAGCAGGATTACCGGTGCATTGCTGATCAGAACCGCATCTGCAACCATCAGGGAACGGGTCTGTCCCCCGGACAGGCCGGTCATGCGCATATCAAGGTGCATTTTTTCTCCGGTGAATTCGTTTGCAAGCGCAAGGGTCTTTGCACAAATATCCGATTTTGTGATCCCTCTTGCCCGCACGTGCATGACGAGGAATTCCCGGACCGTAAGGTCGCTGAGACATTTGGTATTCTGGGTGATCATGGCTATGGGTTTTTTGGATGGATCGCGGACGAATGATTCCGGGGGCATCATGTTATTGACAAGAATCGTTCGCCCGGTGATGGTATCACCACAGGCAAAAACTTCGATATCGTTGATGAATGCTGTTTTTCCCGATCCGGTGGGTCCGACGATGGAGATGGTATCGCCGGGGTTTATGTCGATCCGTTCAAAAGGTTCAGCAACCCCGTTCCGGTCGTGACCGGCAAGGATCGTGATGCACTGGATCGGTTCGGTTTCCATGCTTAGAAGTACACGACTGGTATTATAGTATTATCCCATCAGACAAATTTTTTTATATCATATGGTTAAATTTATTATAATAGTTATCCTTTAATTGTTATTATGCTCTCAAAAACAATATTCGCGCAGGGTTTTTGTGAAGCGGTCAACAATGAACTTGCCCGAAGAAATATGACCGTTCGGGACCTGGCGGAGATGACCGGCATTCCTGCTCCAACACTGTATAAAATTCTCTCCGGTGAAAGTGATCCCAGGTTTTCCACCGTCAGAAAGATCATTGAACATCTCGAACCCAGGTATACCCAGTTCATCGCAGTCATAGCTGCCAGGTTCCTGCTCGACGAGATCGAAGGACAGACAATACTTGTTAAAGGCGCGATATGTCCCATCCGCGGGTATGCGGCAAATTCTATTGACGAATGCATTATCGCCGCAGTCACGGCACAACGCGAGGGAGCCGCTGGTATTGTCTGTGCACCGGTACTCGCTTCTATCGTTGAAAAAATAGTCGACATTCCTGTGGCAATCATCAAACCGCGCCCGAATACAGTAGTTGAAGCCATGGAATCCATCGGAAAAAGACTGTGAGCAGTGCCAGGTATCCTCACAGATTTAAAAAAATTAACCGCAGTCACCGTTTGTGGTTGTCCCCAAAAAAAGGACGAATCGGGGAGCATTCAGGGACAGGATCACGAAATAATCACCGATTGCCTGTTTATAATCGTCTGGTATCCCGGAACCCCTGAATCCTGCCCGTTGATGATAACGGTGCTGCTGATACGCACCCACGTGTCCCCATGTTCCGGCCTAGTTTTACTCATCAGGAACCACCCGGTTTCCCAACGCTCCCGGGACACATCGCTGCCAGTCACGACGACCGCTCCACCTTCATTCTTTCGTCATACGTCACGACCGGGTGTCAGGTCACAGCCGGTACAGGGTAGACACATGGTCTGCGATTCTTCGACATGCAGGTCATATTTTTTAAGTATATCACGCGTCATTTTCGTGAGTTTCAGCAACCTCCTGGCGCTGGGCCGTGTTGCCAAAATCTCCCCTTTACGATAGGGAGAAATAGTGATCGGGCGTAAAACGGCAATGACCCCCATCTTTGCCAGGTATTCGACCCCTTTTCTGACACATTCATCGGTCTCACCGAGACCGATAATAATATTTGAAGAGACCCGGTTCTTCCCGAATACCTTTACCGCATCGCGTAAAGAATCGAGAATAAAATCAAGCGAGTGGCCTTTTCTTCCGGTACAGACCCGCTCAAAGATCTCCGGGTCCATGGTCTCCACATTGTATTTTACTTCCCTCACTCCCGCATCTTTGAGCCGTTGCGATGAACCCAGTGTCGGGTAGACCGCGACACCAATAGGAACATTGTATTTTTTTACTGCCTGTACATAGTCCACAACCCGGTCGATCTCGTCTTCCGGTGTTGTTGCAACTCCTGAAGTGAATGCAATCGTCTTCAGGTTCCCGCTTTTTTTTACCTTTTCAACGATTTCAAGAACCTGGTCCAGGGTCTTGATCTTCCCCTGGAACTTGGGAACCGAACAAAATTTACAGTCATACCTGCACTGTTCACTGATGGTGATGTACGTCTGTTCGGGACAGTGCGCCACCACCGGGTCAATGACTCCCCGCACCAGTTCCTTGTCGTCCTTCAGGATGACGACAGCCCCGTTTTGCTGTACCATCTTTAACGGTGAATCCGCAGTGATCTCCAGGCGAACCCGGTGACCTCCGGATTTAAAGAATATGGACCGCAGCCCTGTACCGGGACCCGCCGTAGAACGGGAAGGCCGTGGCAACAACGACGGTTCGACATCGACTTTTCCCAGTGCCAGCAATTCCGCTTTGATTTCCGCATTCATGTGGGTCATTTCATCCTTTCTCCTGAGTTATATTTTCATCCCAAAGAGGTTCGCGGCATTCTGAGCAAGGAGGTTCTCCAGCACGCCGGGTTTGTACGAGAAACGCCGGAATTCTGCAAGGCTCTGTTTCAGGGGCCGTACCGGGTAAGATGAAGCATAGAGTATCCGGTCCCCTAAGTAGTGGTTGGCAGCCTCCACCCAGTCCTGAGCCCCCGGAAAACCGGGGATGAACTGGAAGAAATCCGGCAGGACCCACAGGTTTCCGAGAGGTGCATTGGCAATCATGACCCCGAGCATCCCGCTGGTATAGGGGAATGCCCCGTGCACAACAACGATCTGCAGGGTCGGGAAGTCATTTGCCACACGCTGGATGCGCCACGGCTCGGCATACGAAATATCCGGTCCCTGCATAAGGCTGCAGGTGAGATAGAGTACGCCTCCCAGTTCTGCGCATTTTGCATATACCGGGTAAATGCGGGGGTCATCCACATACATCGGGGGAACCCACCAACCGGGGTCAACGGCAATGCCGTTGAATCCCATGTTTGTTATGGTGCGTTCGATCTCACGTATGGCAGCCGGTACATCGATCCCGTTAATGCCCGCAAGAGCAAGGGGAAACCTGCCAGGGTACCGGTCACGGAGTTCCGCGATGTCGTCATTGGAGACAACACGGTGTCCTGCCTGCCTGCCCACCAAGATCCCCTTGTCCACACCGGCTTCATCCATCTCCTGCAGGAACAGCTCAACCGACTTCTGGACCATGGACTGCGGGCGTTCGTACCCGCTCACCAGGGGGCTGCGTTTGACCGAGGGCCGCGCTCCCGGTGTCGGTGCAAGTACCTCTCTGAGACTTTTAAACGGGGGTCTCACCCGTGCATCGAGTATCATTCTTTCGTTTTCCTCCCAGGGTATATTCTCCGGGGACTTATTTCGTAATAAAATAGGATCATCAAAAATGTGATTGACCGACACGAGGACCGGTCGGGACTGTTCGTCTCCGCTGCACTCCGGCCCACCCGTTGGCACTCATCTCCATCCCGTTCCGCTCACAGACCCCCGCTCTTATTTCATGGTGTCCTGTTGGAATGATCATGCACCCGTTTGCCCGCCGGCCCGCTGCAGGGCCTGATGCTCCGGCACGTTCCCCATCATGCACCGTATTGTGTTCGTCGCTGATGACATACCATCAGTGCCGGAACCCTGAAGGTAAGATGGCGGCGGACGGGCCCCCCTCACCAGGACATTCCGGTAGTTGCTTTTTAAGTTCATTCAGCGTTAAGAATGAAGCGGGACGATGAATAATGGACATGGGGGAGTGCATCCGTTTTGCAAACGAGAACCCGGTCGCGTGGGTGGCTACGACCAGCGGCGATCAGCCCCGTGTGCGGCCCCTGCAGATGTGGTTTGCCGACACGACCGGTTTCTATTTCCAGACACAGATGATGAAGGAATTTACCGGGAGATCATGAAAAATCCCCGTGTCGAGCTCGGCTTCTGGAGACCCGGGGAAGGGGGTGGACCGTACTCCGTGTGGCCGGCCCCGTTGAGTGGGTGGATGACCCGGCCCTGAAACGCCGGTCCTTTGAAGAGCGCCCATTTCTCGCCGCTCCCGGCCTGACATCGGAAAGCCCCGGGCTGGTTCTCTTCCGCCTCAATAAAGGTGAGGCCTACGTCTGGACCGCAGAGATTAACCTGGCACCGAAAAAGAAGATCCGGTCCGGGGATTAAGGGGATTAGTGTCGTAACGGGTAAGGCCTGTCCGGAGGCGTTACCCAGAACGGCGATCCAATCGACGGCCAGCTCACTCCATCACTAACAACATATAAAACAATTTCCCTGAAGGTTCTATCACTACGAAAAAATTATTTTATTAAAGAAGATTATTCATCAAGCGGCTTGAAAACACCTTTTTTTCCCTTGCAGACTTTGCATTCCGGGCAACGCCAGGTGTCAGGAACATCCTCCCATGCTGTACCGGGGGGTATACCGTTCTTCGGATCTCCTTTTACCGGATCATAGATGTAGTGGCATTCAAGACACACATACCGGACCATTTTTTTCACTGACTCTGCCATGGTTCAATCAACTCCTTTCATCCTGCTCATTGTTTGACATTTTTTAGCATTAATTCTTATGAAGGGTTTTCCCGGAGGCAATCCAACATTTTCCGGGAATATCTCCCCACGATAGTGTACAAATCGTCGCCCGCATGTATTGGGCCGGTACCATCCGGGCAAGGTCGGTTTCCATGGTAGTGCAGGGTTTAAGATCGAAATTTTTCACCAGCGCAGCGAAACCGGCGGCGAAAAGAAACGCCGGGAGTTTTGGGCCAAGCAGGGTATCTATTACACCAAGGGACAATACTACCAACAGGATAAGCCAGCCTGCTGGACTTTCCACGCGATGGTATACGAGACTCGCAGGTCATTGATGCCAACACCGGATGCCAGGTACGTGTGTTGTAACCCGGATCCTGCCATACAACGGGAAAAAATAATTGGGGAGATGAATATCCATGAAAATTACCGCTGTATCAGAAGTCACGTCAGGGCCAAACCCCCACGATAGGGATGCATGGTTGATTTACTCAAATAACCATGCGATCACAGGAGAGATCTCCCAAAATCCGGGAGCGACAATATGAAACGGAAGATAATCAGTATCGACGAAAACAAATGCACGGGATGCGGGCAGTGCATCCCGGACTGCCCGGAGGGGGCCCTCCAGCTCATTGACGGGAAGGCACGGCTCGTAAGTGATCTCTTCTGCGATGGGCTAGGGGCCTGCATCGGCACCTGCCCGGAGGGAGCGATCAGCGTCATCGAGCGCGAAGCTGAACCCTACGATGAGAAGACCGTGATGGAAAATATCGTCCGTCAGGGAGAAGCAGTGATTAAAGCCCATCTCGAACATCTTGCCGGCCATGGGCAGATGGACCTGTATGACGAGGCGGTTGAATACCTGAAGGGACATACCATCGCCGTTCCCGCCATTGACAGCCCCGTGTGCCACCCACAACCTGCACATGCCGGTCACCCGCCGTTCGCAGCCTGTCCGGGATCCGCAGCACGGAGCATTTCCCGAAACACCGCTGCCATCAACCGGCAGCCATCGGAAAAAACCGAATCCGAACTTCGGCAGTGGCCGGTCCAGCTTAAACTCCTGAACCCGGCAGCCCCGTATTTTGACAACGCCGATCTGCTGATCTCTGCTGACTGTGTCCCCTTTGCCTGCGCCGGGTTTCATGCGGAGCTCCTGCGGGACCGGATTGTGATTATCTTCTGCCCGAAACTGGATTCGGACATTGACGGATACATCACGAAACTGGCGGAGATCTTCTCCCGCCACGCGATCAACTCGATCCTGCTTGCCCATATGGAGGTACCGTGCTGTAGGGGTGTGCGATTTGTCGTCGACCAGGCACTGGAACGGTCGGGAAAGAAGATCCCGGTGACTGAAAAAACGATCACGATACAGGGCGGGATAGAGTAACTCTTTTTCCCGGCGGTCAAAAAAGAGGTCTGGAATAAAGTGAGCCCGCCTATCGGTGGAAAGTAATTATTTCCTACCAGCCGTGTCTGTCAGGTAGTGCATAATCCGGTCAATCACGAGGGGATTTCTGGGCAGGTTGATATGGCAGTACTGGTCAGGTGCCGGCAGATGATCCTCCCGCTCAGTGGATGCTGACAGGATATCAAGGGATATGCCCGGAAGTACAGACTCCCGGTGCGCCACAATACCATCACCGTCGAGGGTCGCCCGGTATCTTCCATCCGCGGCCATCTCCCAGGTCTTTCCCTCAAACCAGGGGAAGAATCCAGGAATATCTTCGGGATTTGCGGTCACGATAATCCGATAGGTAATGTCTGACCGTAATCCCGCTGTGCGGAGATTGTGTATCACCGGACTTCCGGGTCGAACGTCCTGCACGAGCCGGTCAGCGGCCGGATCATACCCCTGCGGGACAAATACGCCGGTGAGCTTGTTGATTATCTCCTCGCCCCGTTGTGGATCATTAAAAAGTTCCGCAAGAGCCGAGCCTTTATTGGGCGGACCGAGACCGATCAGCTGCCGGACTGCTTGTTTTCGTTCTGTCCCATCCACTACCTCAAGGAGGTATCGCACAATACAGGTCCCAATCGAATGGCACACAATATCGACAGGTCCGGACCAGGCGTTTTCCTTCCGAACATCCTGGAGAAAACTTTGGAGCGATTCGCCAATCTCCGGCAATGAAGCCCCCTTCATTCCGGTATGATCAAATTTCCTGTACGGGATCGCTGCTGCCTCAAGACGAATAACCAGTCTCTTCCAGATACCAGGGTGGCTGTTCCACCCGTGCACAAGAATCACCGGGTACCGATCACGGGTCATTGCAGTACTATTCGACACCATGAACGAAAATGGTATGCGATCTGGGTGTGAATTCACAAGAGAATGGATCATTGACCGGCAACAACCGCGAATGCCGCAATAAAACTTTATTTCGAAACTATTATTAATCTGCAAAATGATTGCTTTTCATCAGAAAATGATGTAATTGATTTCTGATGGAGGTTACAACACATGGCAGAACAAAAAAAAGGTATGGTTCAGGAATTCATGGATTTTCTCATGAAATACCAGGTCATTGGACTTGCTGTAGCATTTATTATCGGTTCAGCCGCAACAAAAATGGTGACGGCGTGTGTGACTGACATCATCATGCCGGTTATTGCTGTACTCATCCCGGGAGGGGACTGGAGGACCCAGGTTCTTCAGCTGGGCCCGGTAAAATTCGCGGTGGGTGATTTTGTTGGTGCGATTATTGATTTTGTTATTATCGCGCTCGTCGTATTCCTTATTGTCAAATTTATGATGAGAGAGGATGCAACCCAGAAGAGATAACCCCTTTTTTGAATTTTTTATTGACCAGCAGTGATACTGCAGATTTTTACGGAAACGAGAATAAATCCTGGTCTTTATCAACCGGTAACCATTCGATAGTATTAATACTATAAAAGGAGAGGGATGCATCATGGCATCAATAATTTATACCCTTTTGACATTTGTTGTCGCGTTGATCATTTCAACGGTCATAATTTATGTTATGAATTAATATCAGTATATAATAACACTTTTTTGATACTTTTTTATCATGCCAAAAGAAACCCGCTGCTTTGTCCGATTAACCTTTTGTATTTCAAACTTGTATATATCTTTCATGCCAGACATCAGGCATCCCAAATGCGATCATCCAAAATGCGGAGCAAAAATGCAGCGTGTCTATAAACGGGTTAATTCTACTTTCGTACAATGCGGTTGGTTGTGTACTGATTGCTGTCTGTTCAAAAAAGATTAATTGCCACATAGAAACCCCGCGACCAAGCGAGATCTGCCAACAGAACACGATAATGGGGCTCGCTATTATATATTCACCAGCGAGCCTCGCCAGTCCAGTCCTCTCCATGACTTTAGCTAACATTTGTGAACCGATAAGTTCCAGTTGGAACAATAATCTCAAATTTGGCACCTTTTCCGGGCTCACCGGTTTCTTGGATCGTGATCCCGGTGCTATCAAGAATTGTCCGGGAGAGGAACAATCCAAACCCGGTATGCTTAAAGAATTTCCGTTCGAATATTGCCTTTTTATATTCTGCAGGTATTCCCTCGCCATTATCCTGATAGATCACTACCAGTTGGTCATCCCGGGTTTTACATGAGATTTCAATGGCTGTAACGGTTTTACCGTGACGAAGTGTATTCTCGAAGAGGGTGTAAAAAACCTTCTCGAGTAAGGGGTCTGCATACAGCTCAAGATTGTCACATTTTACTAAAACCGATATTTCAGATAGCGGGAGGTTTGCTGCAGCCGCCGCGATAACCTTCCTGATATCAAACCATTGTGGGGATTGGGCACCAATATCCTGGTAATCTTTTGTAAATGTGATCTGGGTCCTGATGTTCCGTGCAGCCTGAGTTTCCTTGTTAATATATTCCTGCAGGGTAGGATCAGGATATGACATCTGCATAATTTCGAGATAACCGAGAATCGCGGTAAGCTGGTTTAAGATATCATGCCGGGTGATTGAATTCAATAGGTTGAGTTTATCATTGGTTTTCCGGAGAGAATCTGCATAGGTTGTCACTTCTGAAGCATAGTGCTCCAGTACGGCTTCAGTCATCTTGTTTTCGGTAATATCGATGAGAGATGCAACACTCCTTTTCGTTCCGGGCAACATATCTGCGGTCAGCAGGATGTTGCGTATTTCTCCTGATTTTGTAATAAGCCGGAACTCGTATTGTTTTGGTACCGTTTCTGGTTTTTCCAGCCGTAACTTGTGTTGTTGAATCATTTTTTCGAGATCATCTTTGAATATAAATTCAGTCCAGGAACTCCCTTTGTCAATATCCTCCTGAGAAATGCCAGTCAGCCTGAGAAACTCTTTATTGGCAAAACTGATGGTGTTATCTTCTTCTATGATGAGCATTGCAGTACCGGTGTTTTCAAATATTGTCCTGTATCGGCTTTCGCTCTCCCGTATGACTGCCTCAGACGCTTCGAGGATTTGCCTCTCTCTCTCATTACGCTGATGAAAATAAACAAAAATCAAGAGGAATAACACAAGCAGGAGCGTTATTATGATTGAGGGCGTACTCGCCTTGAAAATTTCTATGTTCCAGTTTCGGGCATTAATATCTGCTCCTAGGACTGCAATAACTTTACCTGAGGTCGGATCTGTGATCGGAACTATGCTGCTCACCCATGTGCCCCAACGATCAGTTGTAGGTCCCTCAGTCGTTTCCTTTCCGGAAGAAAACGCATTCAACAGGGTTGAAGATGCCTCAGAATAAACCTGACCTGGCGGTGAGTAATCTGGTGATTCCGGAGGTTCTGAATCCACATAAAAAAAGACTGTCCCGTCCGACCGCTGCCCCATGACATATATGAACCGGATTTCCGGATCCTCAGATCGGGCCTCTATCAGTTGATTTTTTAAGATCTGATAGTAAGGTGATTCGAGGTCAGATTCAGATCCTGTCAACCCTTTCACGTACGCTGTGTTAATATCCGCTTGCAAAAGATGGGTTTTTGTGAGAAAATCTGCCCGTTGCAGGCTGTCCTCTTGCTGAACAGACAGTAGGGTTAACGCCAAACCACTGGCAACGATGACGATAACGGCGATGATTAGCCATCTTTTGAAATTGCGAATCGTTGGTAAACCTCCTGATAAATTTCCGGATTATTCCCGCTGCTGTTGATGGTCGATATTTATACTGTGCTAAATCAGTACTAAAATTCTCTCAAATGTATTGGGAGCAGTTGAAAATGAGTTATATATTTTAATTAATCCTTGATGAAATCTGCCAACAGAACGCGAATATGACTGTTTGGGAGAAGAGCAAAGGATGAAATTATCTTTGTGGGTACCAATATAGTTCCTGACCGGCTTTGCGGATATAGAAGCACTCACCATCACCCCATAGAGGACATTCAGTCTTGAGGCACGGTGTCAATGCCGGATTAAAATCTATTCCCTTTTCAATCAAATCTTTCATCGAATTTTTCTTGGAGCACCAGTATGTTATCATGAACGCCGGTTTTTGATATTATCCTTTAAGGGTTCGTGGCAAGGATGGAGCGAAACTGGTTGTACAATGCAACAATGTACTGGGTCTTCCCCCCTTATGGCCAAGCTTCATGATGCCGGATAAATAGCGAGTTTCGCCATGTGTTTCTGCTGGCAGATATCACTGGTCATAAGGGTATTATCTTCCAACGTCTTCTTCTACCCAGAGAACCAGCTAACAGTAACACTTTCCTTAACCTAACATCGTCTTACTGAAAGACTAATTTTTTATGATTTGGTTTCCAGATCCATTTCGATGCCACCGATGGCACCCAGGACAATATTATAGATGAAGGCGAGGACTGCACCGCCAATAAATCCGCAGACTGCACCAAGTACAATCATGACAATGAATCCAACGATTCCAACTCCGGCTCCTAACATACCCCCACCAAACATGGCCGTAGTTCTCCCAATTCCTACTGCCACCATCAGTCCCATAACAAATCCCCAGATGAGACCAATTATCGCACTAAACTTTGCAACACTCATTATACCAAATTTTTTAATCATATAAGCGGTCGTCGTCATACAAATCTCCTAAATGTATAGTGAAGGGATACATCAACAACCAATTAATCATTGTCATTAAGTCGCGCTTTACCAACCGCGAGCATTTGCGATCAGCCGCAGACGCAACAAAACCACAAAAGGAAAGACTTTTGTCTCGCTTCAAATTAAATTTCAAATGATATCAATGATGATAAAAAACAAGTTTATTATCTGTTCTGTATTGATTGTCGTACTAACAGTATGTATTTTTAGTATTGGATGCACATCGACTCAAAGTACGCAGACCCCTGCACAAACTAGTTCTTCAACCGTCACAACACCAACACTAAGTCCAACAACCACTCCGTGAATAATAGTTACTACTTTGGCACCAACAACTGCTTTGACTGCAGTCATATTGACGACTGCAACCCCAGCGAATGGCGGTATAACAGTTACCTTCAATTCAGCCGAGAAAAAAACTACACTTGGGAATGGTGTCGGTAAGCCAGGTCGTATCATGCTTATTTTAGACATAACTATCAAAAATAACGATAAAAAGAATGATTTCAAGTATAGTGATTCTTCATTCGTAATATCGTATAAATCAAACAATGGTAGCCTTACTTCAATAACAACTCAATTTGCCAATGGGTTGATTAATCCTCTCATATCGGGAACCGTTCCGTCAGGCTCGACAGATGAAGGTACGATCCTCTTCGGAGTAAATGCTACTTCAAATGCTTATAAATTATCAGTTGTTGATTCAACAGGAACAGTGCTAACTTCAATTGATAACATTAATGTGCCATAAGAACCGGAAAATCAAACTTTTTTTTACCATTTATCTTTACCTACACGGAAAATGCGCTCAATCAACCGCCATTTATCACCAACCGCGTAAGTTGTTAACCAACCTTTAACTTATCAGAACCAAGAAGAGGCAATGCATCACTCACAATAGGAAAAGACTAAGACGCCTTGGGAAATGTAAGATCCCCGTAGAAGTATTACAAAGTATCTCTCGGAATGCACGCCGAAGGTTCTCATATCATTTTTAAACCTTTTTTCAGGATAGTATTGAAAATTATTGGAGCTGGTGAAGGAAGATCATCCCCAGCATTTTGAGAATTACAAATCGAGAAAATAAAATCGTTACACTTATGATGGATCAGAATGCGCTATTGTATGTCTGGCATAGGATGGGACAACAATACGACAAGGGATCAAGAGTGGGATAAACAAGAGAGGAATAAAAAAATCAGAATTGTTTCTTCCGTCATTGCATTTATTTTAATACTAGGTGGTACTTTTGTGTTACTGTTTGGTGGATCATGGACTTCAACTATACCGATTGTAAATTTGATATTACATTCAACAATAGTCGGACTTATTTCGTTTTGTTTGGGTTTTTTAATATTTTTAATACTTTTTAATTAAAACAAATCATTAATTTTGAAACGGTTTTTGCAGATTTATCGGTTGGAGTACTATATCCTGAATGAAAAATGGGTATCGATAAACGACCTTGTAAGTCCGGTATCCGTTGTTCTCATCCATGATCGCACGGATTTTCTTCCGTAAACCAGATTATCGATCATACCAAAAGGTAGTGAATGAACAGAGATGGGGGTTTGCAAAAAAAATATGTTCCAATACTTCCACGGACTAATTATTTTCCCAGCACTTTTTTCAGTATGCCGGAGATACCGCCACTACTCTCCTCGGCCCCCATCAGCTGCTTTGCCATGCCGGCTGCCTCGGGCGATGACTGCAGTGCCAGCTTCGACTGGTCTCCAAGAAGACTCGTGAGGCTTTTTGTGTCCATCTTCTGCTGAACAAACATCTTGCTGACGTAGCTCATGACCATGGGAGTCGCTATTTCCATTACTTTGCCGACTGCCGCCGGGGGAAGCCCGGTTTTCTGAGAGATGGCATTCTGGATCGTGCCCATCTGGCTCCCGAACAGCGTGCTCACCATGCCTGAGCCACCAGCAGCCGCCGGGTTACTCAGGAGACCTCCCAGGTTGTCCATGGGAGTACTACCCCCTGTCTGTGCCAGCATTTTTGTCAGCATATCAGTCCCGCCAGGTTTTGAGGCAGTGTTTGCCATGGAACCCATAATCATAGGCAGGCCCATACTCAGCGCAGACTGAACTGCCTTGTTATCGCCGCCAACTGACTTGCTTATCAGGGAGAGGTTGTCACCTGTCGCTACCTGTTTCATGAGATCTGCAACAATGTCCATAATGCATTACAATATGCCATGGTGCTCTTAAAACTATGGTCTGATCCTCATCTCCTGCAGTGAAAACGGGCTGCAATTGAATGGAACCTGTGCAGGAGCTACAACAACAAAGATTTCCTTCACCCTTTCTGTAAACCCTGAATCCCGTATTCAGGAAATTATATCTGTTCCTGTCTGATCAGCTCAGAAGCTGCTTTATTAAAACAGGGAATTACCCGACGCCGGCCAAACCGACTGCGATAATGAGCACTCCCAAGGCAAACACGAGATACGCGATATTGACCCGTTTTATGACTCTCAACAGGCCGTCAAGCGTAAGGTAGCCGACAATGAGACTGGTCAGGAGAAGGATGACCCCGTCTGCAGCAGGTAATCCTTTCATTCCGGTACTACCGTAATTGAGGAGGATCTCAGCAAGGACGACAGTGGGGATACTCAGCAGGAAGCTTAGATAAAAACTGCTCCCGCTGTCAAACCCCCGCCAGATCAGGCCGGTCGTACTCGTGCCCGACCGGGAGATCCCGGGGAGCGTGCTCAGGCCCTGGAGCAGGCCGGTGAGAACACCGTCTTTCCAGTCGACGTCCTTTACCTCCCGTGTATTTCCCCCTTTGTGAGAAAGGAGAAGGAACCCTGTCACGATCAGTCCGGCACCCATGAGGGCGTAGAGGAGGCTGGCATCGAGCGTCGGGAAAAAGTGCTCCTCTGCAAGCAGGAGAGGGATACCGACGAAGCCGGTGAATAAGAGGGCGGTAAAGAGGAACCCGGCTTTCCCGGCCGCATGGTGCCGGAGGTCCCATGGCCTGCCCGCAATTTCAGAAATGATGCCAGCAAGCTCGCTTCGAAAATAGATGGTGGCGGCGATAACCGTACCTAGGTGGACGCACAACAAGATCGGGATCACAAGGGCTGGGTCTCCATGAAAAACTTTCATGTACACAAAGGTTACCTGCGTTTTGGAACTGACGGGGATCCATTCAGTTATTCCCTGAACAATTCCCAGGACAAGAAGCAGGAGGAAATTCATGTTAATACTTACACGATCGGGATGGTATTATAAGGTTCGTTCACCGGAATCACCGTCTCAAGGCTCCCTTTTCCTGCCCTTTGCCGCCGAGTGAAAAACGGCGTCCTGTATCACTCCTGCTTTGGCACCGGCCCGCTACGGGTCCGTATCAGGTACAGGCCGGTTCCCACCGGGATGAGGAATGTCACGGCATAGTACACGAACACATCGGGGCCGTAATAGGTGGCCTGGAACAACAGGACGATAAAAAGGTAGTCGAGCACGACTGCAATCAGCAACCATGCAACCCCCACACCCGCATAGTACTGCAAGGAAAGGTGTTTCCGCTGCCTGAACCACCACCAGGAAATCGCGATAGTGATTGGGGTGAAGATGGCAAGGAGGACCCAGCCCATGATACCTGCGAACGGCGAGAAGAACAGTGCCAGCGATGCGAGATACCCGATCAGCCAGAGAAATATTCCAATACCTGCCGTATCTTTAATCCACTGCATCATACAGGTTGTTTTTCCGTTTCGCATTCTTGTGCTTTGCGCTGGAGCACGGGCTGTCCGGATAAGGACTACGTTGTGCCGGAGACGCCTTCACGAACGGTTCATCCACACACCCTTCATCGCAGGTAATAAATAGAGCCCTGTATCCTATGTTCTCATGGTGGCATTATGCCGGAATTAGAAATTCATAATTCAACAACAGCCCTCGTCGTCATTGACCTGCAGAAGGGAATAGGGGGACAGCCCACAAAGCCATATCCCGCACAGGACGTCATCAGGAATGCAGCTAAGCTTGTAAAAGCGTTCAGGAAGAACGGGATGCCGGTATTCCTCGTACATGTCGTTACAGCACCGGAGACGATGCTGAAGGTGAACAGCGACATGACATTCTCCCGTCCCATGCCCCCGCCGCCTGACTGGTCTGAGTTTGTTCCGGAGATTACCCCTATCCCATCTGACGTCGTGATTGCAAAGAAGCAGTGGGGAGCGTTTTACGGCACCGATCTCGAGCTCCAGCTGAGGAGGCGGGGGATGGATACGATCGTTCTCTGCGGGATATCCACTGACTTCGGGGTCGAGAGCACGGCACGATTCGCGTACGAGTACGGCTTCCAGCAGGTCTTTGCGGAGGATGCGATGTCCTCGATGTCAGCAGAGCAGCACAATGCAGCAGTCAACTTCATATTCAGAAGGATGGGCAAGGTACGAAAGACCGATGAAATACTCAAAGCGACAGGATAACGAGAGCCTTAATGGGAGGAGCCCGGAGGGAATCCGGCATTTTTTTGCTCCGTCACAGGATTATGGCAACAAGGCATAAGTTTTCAGACCGGTAATTCATTGGTTAAATACCAGAGGTCGTCACGTCAGTATGGGGCTATCCGGCACCCTTATACAACGTGATATGATCCAGGGACGATCGGCAAACATTATGCCCTGAACGATACCTTTGCTGTTTAACTGATTATCAAGAGGAATTATGGAAGATACAGAAGATGCGAATAAGTATCTGGAAAAAATATGCTATCCGGTAGAAAGATATCTCTTCGGGTACGCCGTTCGGAATAAGGAACGCCTTATCAGTGCGATAATGAGTAACGCTCTCATCAATCAACCGGTTGGATTTGAACTACTCAAGAAAATTCCTCCTGATAAGAGCCTGGAGACCATCGGTGATTTTGTCCTGGACTTTGCCATCATCGATAATTTTGCAACAAAAGATCAATACACTGCCCAGGAAATTGATGATCTCCGCCAACTTTTCGGAAGTAATGAAAAACTCCAGTATTTTGCCAGGAACTGTATCCATTTACAAAATTACATCCTCTGGGGTCCGGATGAAAGAAAACAGAAAAAATGGGACCAGCCGACAACGGTAATTTTGGCAGATCGGTTCGAGATGCTCATTGCAGTAATATACCTTGAAAAGGGGGTTGAAGCGGTAAAAGAATTCTTAAAAAAGCATCATTTTTTCGACGAAATTGACAAAATAAAATGAACCTGATATCATTCTCGCTGGATGATAGCTCCCGGACCCCATGGATCCCTTCATACGCCAGCCGTACACCTAACCGCGCCGCTCTTTCTCAGGAATATTGCTGATCCGATCATGCCGATGCCCTGGATGATGATGCCGCACACAACGTTCGGGCTCCCCATGAAAACATAGGTTGTCGTGAAGATCGTAATCCTCCAGAGGATGACAAGTAACGAGTGCGGGGTTCTGACAGGGTTGGATCATGAACATCCGGTTGAAATTCCGGGGATAAAGGGTTCATTAAAAGATCCGGAGGGCTGCTTCAATGCGACCTACGATGATATAACGTCCTTATTGCCTCAAATCTCATCAGCTGCCGTTTCCGGCATTATTATATCCCCACGTACTCAATCGCTGGTAATGGTTGGCGTCTCAACATACTGTCTTTTGGAACGGCCGCTTCCTGAAGCACTGGACAGGCTCTCTGCCATCACCAGCCTGATTGAGGTGGTAGACGAGGGCCCCCATTTTGTGCACGACGCCTCGCTGTTTGAAAGTTATTCGGCAGACTTTGTTCTCCATGCACCCTACCACGGGATGAACATTGCATGCCTCTTTGAACCCATCCGCGAGGCAACCGTACACGTCATGACTGACTGTTTCTCGGTTGCAGCGGAGATCGGTGCCGGCGTTGTCATGCACCCGGGGTATTATGCCTGGGAACAGGAGCGTGAACAGGCAGACCGGCAGTTCAAAAAGTCCCTGAAGGAACTCTGCAAAGCCGCAAGTGAACTCTCGCTCACCTTCTGGTTTGAAAATATGGGGGACATGCATTTTTTCAACCTGCGGACTCCCGGGGATCTCGAGCTCATAGAAGGACGCGGGTTTGCCCTCGATACCGGGCATGCAAACCTCAACCACTGCCTGACCGGGTTCCTGCAGACCAGGTTTTCTCATGCGCATATCCATGATAATGACGGGAGGCGAGATTCCCACAGCCCCGTGGGGGAGGGTGACATCGATTTTATCCCGGTCATGGCAGCAGTGCGACGTAACCATGCGACTGCGGTTATTGAAGTAAAATCATTTGACGGGGTAGTAAAGAGTATCCGTTCCCTGGAAAATATGTAAAAAGTTTTTTTGCACTGACCGCACGATCGACCTAATATTCCGGGAATAGACCATACTGACATCCAGACTAAAATATCGATCATCGGAGGGTAATTCGAAAGAGAGCAAAACCAGCGGGAGATAATTTTTTTTACAAGCGTCCTTTTTATAAAGGTACGGGTAACCTGCCCAACCCGTGCCGGATCGACCTTTACATAAACCATGGCGTTTATTTCCCTTGACAACACAAGAAAAATCCGTAATGGAAAAAACAAAGCCCTGTCCTTTCTGTTCACCGCCCGCTGGTGTAATCGTCGCACAGAATGCAGTATGTTATGCCCGGAAGGACCGGTTTCCGGTGGCCAAAGGACATATGCTGGTCATCCCGTTTCGCCACGAACCGGATTTCTTCGACCTGACCGGCGAGGAAAAATGTGCGATACTCGAACTGGTCAGTGAATGTAAGCGGGTGATCGAGAAAACGGAAAAACCCGCCGGCTACAATATCGGGTTCAATGTCGGGGCAGCCGCAGGCCAGTCCGTGATGCACACCCATTGTCACGTGATCCCCCGTTATCCGAAAGACACAATAAATCCCCGCAGAGGGGTGAGAGGGGTTATCCTGGAATAAGAGAATTCCCGTGATACTGAATAATCCCAAAAATTGCTGTCGGTAAAATTATTTTAATTTTGTTATGAATTTCTTGTCCTTGAGGTAGACTATTTTTGCAGGTGAATTTCCGAGCTGTTTTTCATCAATATCAAACAGGGCGGTCGCTTCCCCGTGATATTCGAGCTTTTACACCCGAAGTTACAGGAGCCCAAACTGCGGGAAAATATAAGAAGGCTGTTTGGTATTCCCTTCACCCGGGGGCCCATCACTTCTTTTTTCCCTTGGTGCTGTCATACCCGCAGCGGTTGCACGAATAGCTCCCGTCGGGCCTGATCTTGATACTGGCAGCATGGCACTGATCACATATCGGACGATCGTGTTTTACATGGGGGGTTTGTTGTTTCTTATCCATGGGGATTGATTCCCCATTTTCCTATAAAAACTGTACCTATATCTGCTGCCTTTCCTATTTACGAAGATTATGGATTAAAATATTATTATTCCGTTAAACAGAGCATTATTCTTCTCAAAATGGTAATCTGGTAGCTATGAAAAAAAGGAGCCTCTTCCTTGTTTTTTTTGTAATAGGGATTGCCACGATAAGCGGATGTACGCAACCTGAATCCACGGGTAATACTATCCCGGTAACAACAATACCGGCGACCCACTCCATACCACCATTAACCGTAAGTCCCCCTCAGGGTTCTTCAGCCATCGCTGCGGCCGAACCAACCATCATGGTTCCCGATAATTTTCCGGTAACAGAACAAACGACAAGGATAGCGTCAGATAACCCGTATCTTGAAAATCTCCAGATCCGGAAAAGAACCTTTGAAGATAGTATACCCGATTGCACGATGCAGGAAGCATTCCCGGCTATAGTAAACGATCCGCAGTATGGCATACAACACCCTCAACCAAAAATCAGTGCGATATCCCTTGACGAATATGAGAAATTTCTGAGGGAGTATACCGCAGGAAAAGCCGAAAACACCCGGTTACTGACTATCTCCCGATGTATAGGAACCAGCCCGGAACCTCTCTGGAACTTCATTGAACTCCAGGTAATCCTTGACCCTACCAATATCAGGCCATCCAATTATACGATTTCCCAGGATGTACGATCCAAGGGAATTATAATTGCCCAGTTCAAGACAACGAGGACACTGGTTATCGATCACCAGGTCAAATTAGTAAGTTATATTCCCCTCAAAATGGATGAACTCGATCTCGTTGACAATGTCGGAGTAACTTTTACCCGGTTGCCAGACTGATTTTTTATCACTTTTTTAATTGATATACAATTGATTGTGAAAATTAAAAATTAAATGATATGCAATTGAAATATAATAATCATACAAGGTAGTGCAATCATGAAAAACCATTATTGCCGGACAATGACACTATCAACCGTTTTTTAAAGGGCCTCAAGGTTATCCATCCTGATATGAGTAAAGGCGACGAAGAGTCAGAAATGTCTCAGTTTTTGAAAGTCGGGAATATGTATTTCAGGTATAAGATGACTTAACAAAGCTCGTGATCAACATGATCGGAGATGTGATCGGTGAATTAACCGGAAAGGTTATTGGGCAGCGTATCATACGCCGCCACCACTCAGGGGAGCTGAAACTTGAGAGGACCATAGAATCGAAAGGAAAGATCCTCGGCAGTGATGTAACCTTTATTGCCACAACCAAAACATGGGAAAGACCACAAGGTGGAATGTATTCTCGAGGTAACGGAATTGTGATGACAATGAAGGGAGAGAAGGTGATGTTACATGGATCCGGTATCAGTGTTGCAGGGAAGGGAACGGGTATGAACATTCGTGGAGTACGTTATGCCCAGACATCATCTCCATCCCTTAGCAGGCTCAACAATGTTGCCCTGGTCTTCGAGCTGGAGATTCTGCCGGATGGAACCGTCCATGATAAATGGTGGGAGTGGAAGTAAGAAAACTCATCAGGTTCAATGCCTTAGATGCGTAAATCGACTTATTTTTTATAAAAAACCTACAACTGGACAATAAAAATTAAAAAAAATATTCCAGAGCTTAAAGAAATGAACCTGTTTTAACATACGATTATCGCAATAATTTCTGGAATATACACTTGTATGATCCATCCGTGAGGTTCAACAGGGAATTGTCTCCTTATTCCGGGAGGACATGGGCGTAAGACGTTTGATGCAATCCAGAACCAGCGGCACATGAACGGACCTCATTACCATATCTCTGTTTTCGTAATGTACAATCGCTAGAATAGTTTGGGGAGTGCAAAAGAGAAAGCCCTTAACGAGTGGCCATGTATTCAGGGAGAGGTAAACCGGGAAAGTATATAATTAGTCAGGGTTTTTCCGGTTATGCTCCTCGTTGACGCATCAACCCGGATAAAGAAGAGTTCTTCATTTCCGGTGATGACAAACACAGGCTTATCTGACGGCATTATATGTACATGACAGAGCGTTCTTCCCGAAAGGAAAGGGAATGATATATGAATGACCCTGCTTACCGTATCAAACACTTCAGGAAGATATTTCTGGATGATGGATTCAACAATCATCCTCCGGTACCCGTCAGGATTCCGGTCTTTTTCATGTAATTTGTGATAGTCCTCCCCGATCCCCACGATCCGGGTAATGTTATTAGTCCTGTCTTCCTGAATACCGATAATGAGATCCCCTCCGTCAGTATTCAAAAAACCGGCTATTGAACGTGCGATAATAAATTTTGAAGCATTATTACGGTATTTCCTTATTTCGGCCGATTCACTGGCAAGAATCCCCTCCATGGAGAGACTCATACTCCATAGTGACTGGAGTTTGAATTCAATGCGATCGCTTTCCCCGGTATTTATCATGGTTTGGACTGTTTTTGCATCATCTGCCGGTAGCGCAGGGTGTATGTTTTCTCTGTTTTTCAAGACTATTGCAGAACCTGCAGCGATACCGACAAAAAGCAGTACCTGAACGAGTATCCCTGCCACTGCTGATAGTTCCGGAACAATAAAAAATGCAGCAACAAACGAGTAGGCTACTCCGCAGCTACAGGCAACATACATGCCACGATCAGGATAGAAATAAGCAGTATACAGGATAGGGAAGTAGAAGAGCTGGGGAACAATAGTACCATAACCCGCAGACATCGAGATATATGCAAGCCCGATAATAGAAATGATAAACGATACGATCACCCAGGACCTGACGAGATCGGTATGCGACCAGGGAAACTTCAGAGTCTCTACGTATCCTGTCATGGTGGATGACGAATTCATGGAATATGATGCATTAGGTCGGATTGTTATTAATACGTTCTCGGTATTGTGAAGTAATTTATTGACATTTCTCCAGTGTTGTGAGATCTAAACGAAATTGATTCAATTTTTTTCTTAATGGAATTCGACTGATTAATCATTACTCGACAGGATTGGGATTCTCCTGCAGAACGGGCAGAATCAACCCAGAATCCAGGTGTATTCTATACCACACCAGCTGTATTATCCTATCAGAATAGGTAATCGGGTAAAGAAAATCCGGAAACACATCCCCTATGCAAGAATTTATACAGTATCGCACACGCAATCTGGATCACGGATATTGGTGAAATACCATGCTCTACAGGAAAATGAAAAAAACCGCACCGGAACTCTCCATCCTCGGGTTCGGATGCATGAGGCTCCCTACAAGGGATAACGGGCAGATTGACGAGGAACAGGCAACCGGAATGCTCCATTATGCGATTGACCATGGTGTGAATTATGTCGATACCGCATACCCCTATCACAATGGAGAGAGCGAACCGTTTGTCGGACGGGCACTTGCCGGCGGATATCGTGAAAAGGTGAACCTCGCAACCAAGCTCCCGAGCTGGCTGATCAAGTCCCGCGGGGACATGGACAGATATCTCGATGAGCAGCTCGCCCGGCTCAGGACCGACCATATCGATTTTTACCTCATGCACGGGCTCAACCGGCCGTTCTGGGAGAACCTCTCGGCGCTCGGTGTCACAGACTTTCTTGACAATGCAATCGGGGACAAGCGGATTCGCCATGCCGGGTTCTCGTTCCATGACAACACGGCGCTCTTCAAAGAGATCGTGGACAGCTACGACTGGGCGTTCGCCCAGATCCAGTACAATTTCATGGACGAGCACTACCAGGCAGGGACGGAAGGGCTAAGATATGCGGCGAAGAAAGGGCTCGGCATCGTGGTCATGGAGCCGATCCGGGGCGGTCTGCTTGCCAGGGATCTCCCTGGTATTTCAGGGATATGGCAGAAAGCAAAGGTTCAGCATACGCCCGCCGAATGGGCGCTCCGCTGGGTCTGGAACCATCCGGAAGTGACCGTCGTCCTCTCGGGTATGTCGGCCCCGGAGCAGATCCGTCAGAATGTGGCTCTCGCTGAGACCGGGCTCGCAGGTTCGCTTACGAGCAAAGAGCTCTCCCTGTTCGGGAAGGTCAGGAAAGAGCTGGAAAAGCGTATAATAATCCCCTGCACCGGATGCAAGTACTGCGTGCCCTGCTCACACGGGGTGAGCATTCCGGAGTGCTTCGAGATGTTCAACCGTGGGCACATGTACGAGGACAAAGAAGAGGCCCGGCAGCATTATTTGACGTTTCTCGGCGGTTTCTTCGACGGCACTCCCCATTACGCCTCGCTCTGCCAGGAATGCGGGGAATGCGAGAAGAAATGCCCCCAGAGCCTACCGATCCGCGAGAACCTGAAAATAGTAGCCGAATATTTCGGGAAATAATAAATTCTTCCATTTTTTTGGTGCAGTAAAATTCGATGTGCCCACGTTCCGGGCATAGACGACCTGGAAAAGGAAATGAACGCTAAACCTGCAGTTTCTTTTTTTAAAAAGGCTTACTTCTTTCTTCCTGTCTTTTCCAAGATCCTGTTCCTGTTCATCTCTGCTTCAACAAGTGATGGATTCATCAGAATAGGCAATCATTCAAGGAAGATCCGCACGTCCAAACTGAAGACCTTTATTTGGATCTGCTGCTTCCTACGTTTCAGGCAGGGGAGGATTATACCTCCCGGGCTTCTGTTCCGTTTTCGGGGAAAAAAGGGAGAGATTAAAAAATTAATGGGTCCGGTTGCCTTTCAGGAAAATCCACTAAGATTATACTTTATAGTTGTTCGTTCTGGCAGGGGTGATAAAAAAATCTCAATCGATTTGGTCCCGTTGATCGGATAGTAAATCATATTCCGCAAACCATGAGTTAAGCCGATGCCCGGGAGTTATTTTCGCCAGGTAACGGGAAATCTCCTGCCGATATGAATCAGTCTATCCTTAGGCGCTGATTGTCATACAACCCATGGAATAATCACCGCTCTTACATCCCTTTTATACTGCAGGTATTCCTCCCTGAACTTTTCAAGCAGGATCTCCTCCTCGGCCTTAATCTTAACCAGGACAGAGACGATACCGATAATGAGGGCGACGAATGCGAGCAGCTCGCCGATGGCGATGGCAGCTCCAACAAATGCGACGAGGAGTCCGGTATACATCGGGTTCCGCACGATCCGGTACGGGCCCGTCCTGATAATCCGGTGGCCGACCTTGACCATAACCATGCTGCTCCAGTACTTGCCGAGGTGACGCCGTGCCCATGCAGAAAACCCGAGTCCTGCGATGGTGAGGACGATCCCGGTTATCCCTGCAACTGGTGAATCGGGAATCACACGGAGGACAAGGGTTTGAGATTCATACCTGGCGAGGATGATCACAAGGATCATGACAATTATCGCGATAATGAACGACCACTGAATATACCGGGAGGACCTCCGCTCAACCGGAGCACCGACCTGGAGCGCAGGGATGAAGAGGAAAGCCATAAAGACAGCCCAAATACTGGCGATAATCTGGAGACAGGTAACCATGATTTTGCTCTCCCGCTCTCCTGACATCAGGCCCCGGTCGTGCGTTGTCCGGGCAGGACTAATCTATTTCCCGTGCAACACCAATCCGGTCCGTCAGGACAAGTCTTTTCGTCCATGCCTGTTGGTCGTTGCTCCCCCAATAATGTTTCTTGGGTCCGTGCAGGAAAGGAAAACCTTGGAGCATGCAATAATTCCAGGGCCCGTCAAGAAGTCCGTGTCTTCTTGTATCCTAAGGAGGAGGTGATTAACGATGAGTTATCCAGGGGATAATTAATGCGTTCTCCCGTATCCCATGTAGTTCTTAATATCTATTTATATCCGATACCAATTAATACACAAAGCAAGGGATTACAAATGCCCATTTTGAAGAGTGTTGACACTATGTCACTGGCAAAGATCACCACGCTGTTTGGTGTGGTTATTGGACTGGTGATGGGAATTTTCTACGGGATTGTTGCAGCAGTAATCGGTATTCACCGTGGATTTGCCCTAGGTGCGATAGCAGGAATCGCCCTTGTTTTCATCATGCCGGTTCTAGGTGCGGTGTGTGGATTTATCTCCGGGGTAGTCCATGCATTCCTGTATAATGTATTTGCAAAATGGGTTGGCGGTATTAATTTGGAGTTCCAGCAGTAACAAATCTGGATCGCATTGAACGAGGGGTAAATCATTCTACAAGCAAGGTGAGGTATGGTCGAACAGATCATTAACGGATTGAGGTATGACACGGAAAAATCCGCGTTGATTGCGTCTTCAAAAGACGGAGCGAAACATCTCTATCAGACAAAGAAGAGTCGATTCTTTCTATACTTCGAACATCCGGGTCAAAGTACTGTCGCACCCTATCTTGAGGCGATAAACACCTCGAGAGCAAAACGGGAATACGGGTCAATGCCGAAACAATTAGTTCCCTGGAACAAAGTGTTCGGGAGTAAAGTGGAAGATGCATAACCGATACCTCGAATAAATTTTTCCCAGATAACGTTTCTGCCCCCAAGCCAGGATCTTCAATCCAGCACCCGATCTCCTGATTCCGGTATCGGCCGGATGATCCTGTATTCTCCATCCATCCCCATGATCCGGCATGCACAGGATTGATTCAGTATCAGGTACAATGATCATACGGGGAATACCATTTGGCAGCAACAATGAAAAAACTCCTCGAATCACTCAAGGTACCGTCGGGTAAAAAGATCGATCTCCGGCAGGACTACGATCCCGGCTATATCGGCCATTTCATGTCAAAGGAGGATGCAGAGGATACCACGGCAGCGGGAATCCAGCTGCTCGCACAACAGCAGGATAAGCTGTATGCCCAGAATACCTATGCTCTGTTAATCATCCTTCAAGCTTTGGATGCGGCCGGGAAGGACAGTACTATCAAGCATGTCATGTCGGGGGTGAACCCCCAGGGCGTGCAGGTGACCAGTTTCAAGGTGCCAAGTGCGGAAGAACTCGACCACGATTATCTCTGGAGGAATTACGTGGCCCTTCCTCTTCGGGGAAATATCGGAATATTCAACCGATCCTATTATGAAGAAGTCCTCGTTGTCCGCGTACACCCGGAATACCTGGAGCGGCAGCAGCTGCCCCCCGTCCTTAATGACCAGAATATATGGAGCCGCAGGTTCCTGGAGATCAACAACTTTGAACGGTACCTGGTCGATAACGGCATCATCGTCCTGAAATTTTTCCTGAATGTTTCAAAAGACGAGCAAAAGAGACGGTTCCTCAAGCGGATAGAAGAGCCGGAAAAGAACTGGAAGTTCTCGGCTGCGGACATCCACGAGCGGGCTTGCTGGGACGATTATATAGACGCGTATGAGGAGATGTTCAATAATACAAGCACTCCCTACGCCCCATGGTATATCATCCCTGCCGATCACAAATGGTTCACCCGGCTTGCGGTCGTCTCTGCTATCCTCGAAACCCTTGACCGTCTCCACCTCGCTTATCCCGAGGTCACAATACAGCAGAATGAGGAACTGCTCGCGGCAAAGGTGGAGATGGAAAAGGAAAACGTGGATAACGCAGGTGGAATAAAGAAGGAGAAGAAGAAGATCGGGAAGAAATCCTGATCCTGTTTTATCGCCCCTGCACACTTCCGGACAGTGACGGTCCGGGCTCTTTGATCGATTGAGAACCCCCACCCTCCCCTTCAGAATTGATGTACAGTTTGGGGACTGACATTCAGTGCATTCAGTGGTAAAATAACCCCTGTGTGCAGAGTCATCCTCCGCACCGGGCTGTCTGTCGCAGAGAGTTCGCCCGAAATACCGCCGGTTATTCCTGACGTGACCGATCTGGAGAGCATGGATGCTGATTACCTGGCAAAGGTCGCAGCAGAAGAGCTGGGCGCCGGGTGGAGTCCTTGATACCGTGAAAGGGGTCCGCGACGCGATCCCTGACAGTGCAAAACAGGATATCGGGGACAATGCAGATCCGGTCAGCCACAACCTGGCCAACTCTCAGCCAACAAATACTGCAGGCTCGATAGCCACCGCTTCGGGGAGTTGGTATTTCTCCGATCCGTTCTATTACCAGACGCACCCGGCCCCACGGTAATTGTCACCGTCACCAACCCTGACGACGTTCTGTCAGACCCGGTGTCGATTAATGTTAGTAATACTGCGGGACTGTTCCGGTCGTTAAACACTGTCTATGTCCCTGCCGTGAAACCAGTTATCCGCATCGAACTCGAAGAGGATTACAGCAAGGTGTGCACATCCGACTGCAGGTCAGATCACGTTATCGGCAATCGATTCCATGGGTAAGGATGCACGAGGGCTTTTTACTACTCATGTATGAAGAGATAGTGGATAGTGAAAAATGGAGATTATTTAGATTTATTCCTAAGCACTGGCATCCTCAAACAGATTTTTCCAGACAACCGCTGCAATTAGTGCGCCGATAACAGGCGCAATAATAAATACCCAGAGCTGTGAAAGAGCAGTCCCTCCAACAATCAGGGCAGGTCCAAGGCTTCGCGCAGGGTTCACCGAAGTACCTGTGATGGGGATACCCACCATATGAATTATGGCGAGTGTAAACCCTATCGCTATTCCTGCAAACCCGGAAGGGGCTTTTCTGCTTGTCGCTCCGAATACGACTATCAGGAATATAAAGGTCAGGACCACTTCAGCGATAAATCCAGATGACAGGGAATATCCGTCTGGCGAACTTGTCCCATATCCATTCTGTCCAAGGCCACTGGTCGCCAGATTGTATCCGGGAAGTCCGGACATTATAGTCAGAAGCAACAACGATGCAATGATCGCACCGATACACTGCATAATAATGTAAATAATTGCTTCCTTTGGAGGAATTTTCCCATTTACAAGCATCGCTATAGTTATTGCAGGGTTAATGTGGCATCCCGAGATATGGCCGATTGCGTATACCATTACGAGCACAGATATACCAAATGCCAGTGCAATTCCAAGAAAACCAATATGTTTTCCTGCAACAACAGCACTCGATGTTCCGATGAATACCAGGACGAATGTTCCCAATAATTCAGCAAGATACTTCTTTATGTCATTCATACCAAAACCTCAAATCCTTTGGGGGACAAGGAGAGGTTTTCAACGTTGGAGTTAATACAACTATCGCGGTGATTTTTTTCATTATTCCGCATTCTCGATAATCTGGTCCCCAAACTGCGGGAGAATTGGGAAGACCCTTCATAAAGATCAGAAACAAGAGGATTTATCATAACATTATCTCTCCGACTTTTTACCCACAAAAAATCCTGGAGAGAAGCAATTGTATGCACTGCGGAGTTGAAATATGCCGATTTCCTGCCTATATTATCCACCCTCCCGATATATCAATAATTTATACCTCCTTATCGGATCTGCATACATTAACGATCCGTGATATCCGATGAATGAGAACCGGGAATAATCGTTTTATGGTACGGGGACACCGAGCAGGTAGGAGAAAACAATGGATGTCATATTCACCGTTGTCTGTCTGGGCCTTTTGACCGTCGCCCTTCTCTCTGCAGGGCAGTATTTCAGGATCCCGAGTAGTGTCTGCTTCCTCATCATCGGCATCCTTGCCGGACCCTATGCACTCTCAATTGTGACAGCCCAGACCACCATCGAGACGATCGGTGAGATCGGCGTTATCCTGCTGCTCTTTGCCGTCGGCCTTCAGTTCTCGCTCAAAAAACTGCTGGGAGCATGGCGCGTGGGAGTGCCTGGCAGTCCCTCCAGGTGGCAACAACTATTGTCGCTGCTTCCGGCTTCATCTATTACCACGCTTCCCCCGGAGATGAACCTGCAGGCCGGCGACTGCCTTGTCCTCTATGCTTCTGATGTCAGCATACAGAAATTACCGCTGCTTATCTGCGGTTGGGACAACGGGCCGGCAGGCTGGTGATGGCGAATCTCCAGCAGCATAAGTACTCACTATTCCTGTTCATACCCGATGGTTCAGACTCATGAAGACTTATTGATCCAGACTGACAACCGGCATTTTGTATTCCCGTACGGGTACTTGGTGGAATTTGATCATTTTTAATAAAATAGAGATAAAATCTATAAACAAACCGCAAATATCTAATATTTTTATGTTAAAAATATGTTAAATGTAAATTTATTAATACATAATTTTATATACAAGAATTATCCACTATCTTTTGTTGTGAGTCATTATTCAATTGATACCAGATAAAATTGCAGAACGGAGAAGAACGTTTGCCTGATATGACACCTTGCAACCACACCGGCGCGATGGAATGGCGATTCCTTAACGGTGAATATTGGCTGGTCTGCGTAGAGTGTGGTACTAAGATAAGAAGTCCTGCACTCTATAAACCAGTACCTTCATCAAAATATTATGCACGCGATGAGTATGAACCCACAACTCCTGTCAATGTCAGCGAAATGATAAAAAATCTGCGATGATTCTTACACCATGATAATTGTTCATGGGGTGAGAGGAGCAAAATTGTCTGGGTTGTAAGCTGGGGTATTCATCACCTCTTACCCTGGCATCTCCAATGTCTGTGGCTCATGAAATCTGCCAGTCTCATGAGCATAAAACAGGGTATAAGGTGAACCAGCCTATCCCCTTATACCCTGTAAAAATTCTCCCTATTCCAGGATGACATTGCTATCCATTATTCATCAGTATTGCTCATAAAATCATACCTGTTTTTTTTAAGATTTCAATTATTTTAAAAAAAAATATTCTGTGCGGAAATTAAGGAAATTAAGAGTAAGTGCAAGGGATATGATTTCTCTATCCTAACGAGGTAAAATCTTACCTTATTTATTCTCTTTCCCACCCGTATAAATGCAAAGGACAAGAGGGGAATCAGGGATTTTTTGTGTGATACATATGCCAGATTTTGCAGGCGCCTTCATGGCTGACCATGCAGGGGCCGACCGGAGATCTCGGACTGCAAGCTTTAGCAAAGAGCCTACAGTCAGAAGGCTGGGCGATTCCCCTGAGAACCTTATCGCAGATACAGGCAGAATGTTTGCTGATATGCCGGAACACAATATTGAATTTTTTCTGTGCATCGTAGTGTTCAAACTCCCTTTTAAGCCTCAGGCCTGAACCGGGAATCACCGGGAAACCACGCCATTCGACATCAAAAGGTTCAAACACTTCATACATCACTTTTTTGGCCTTGCTATTACCTTCGCGGCTGACCGCACGGGGATAGGCATTGTCAACCCTGTGCGTCCCTTCACGCACCTGCCGGACCAGCATCAGGAGACCAAGCAGGATATCTTCTGCCTCAAACCCGGCAACCACCTGAGGCACCGGAAACTGTTCATATTCTTCATAACCCATGATCGTGCAGACATGCCCGGGGAGCATAAACCCGTTCAGTTTTGCTTCACCTTGTTCAAGCAGCCATTTCATGGCCGGGGGAACTACGCGATGGCAGGAAAGTATAGAGAAATTTTCAGGAGGTTGTGTGAGTATGGTTGCAGCGACAGTGGGTGCAGTGGTCTCAAACCCAACTGATATGAACACGACCTCTTTATCCGTTTTCCGGGCGATTTCTACGGCTTTATGGACACCCTGTACTACCCGCACATCTCCCTCACACGACTCCAGTGACCCTTTTGATCCAGGGACTCGGAGAAGATCACCATATGTAGCAAGGATACAATCCTTTCCAGCGAGATCCAGCGCAGCATCGATCTCTCCCTGGGGAGTGATACAGACCGGGCAACCAGGACCCATAATAATTTTTAGTCGTTCCGGAAGCAGGCTGCGCAATCCGGTTCGAGCTATAGCTGCCTCGTGGGTACCACAAATATGCATGAACGTAAAATCCTGATCTACAAGCTCATGGAGTTTATCTGCAATTTCTTGTCCGGTCGCCATACAATCTCAAAACTATTTACTGGGAAATGACATAAGTGTACGTATAAGGAATATTGATACTATGGAAATGGGTTACATCTATGCAATAATCACCATAATTTTCGGGCTGATGCTTGCGATTCTTGCACGAACTATTGTTCGCTGGCTGCAGGCAAAAGCAAGCGAGACCGAAACGAAATGGGATGACATCATCATTGCGTGTATCGGGACACCGGTACAAATTGCAATCATTGTAATTTCAATCTATATATCGTTAAAATATTTTGGCATACTTCCCGCTAATCTGCAGTGGATACTCGATCCCCGGTATGTAACCGCGTTTTATATTATCATGGGCGCCTGGATAATTTCGTCATTTCTCTATGACATCATCTCGATCTATGGTACTGAGATTGCTGGGAAAACAGAAGGAGACTTTGACGACCGTCTGGTAGAACTCCTCAGGCTTGTCATCAAGTACGTGATCTGGTTTGTCGGATTCATGGCAATCCTGTCTGTATTCGAAATAAATATTACCCCGTTCCTTGCAGGTGCCGGGATAGCTGGTATTGCTGTTGCGCTTGCAGCACAGGATATTATTTCCAATTTCTTCGGGGGTGCGATAATAACCGTCGACAAGCCCTTCAAGGTAGGAGACCGGATTAAAGTCGATACCTACTACGGGGATGTAATCACCATCGGACCTCGCAGCACCCGGTTAAAAACGCTTGATTACCAGATCGTAACCATCCCGAATAATAAAATCACCACGAATGTGATTGTGAACTATGCAGAACCGGACCAGAAACTCAGGATTACAATACCCGTATCAGTCGCGTACGGAACCGATCCAAAAAAAGTAAAGGACATTCTGCTCGGGATTGCGCATAATACCATTAAAAAGACCGAATATCTTCTCGAAGAACCCTCCCCCAAGGTATTTTTCATCGAATTTGCAGATTCCAGCCTGAAATTTATCCTTTACGTATGGGCAAAAAAATACAATCTTCCTGACGAAGTAAAAGACTCGATCAACTCACAGATTGCCGAACGGTTTGCTGTAGAGGGCATTCAAATACCGTTCCCGCAGATGGAAGTACGGTTGTTAAAATAATTCTCTTTTAAAAAATTTTCTGAAACGCTCATCCCATCACATAGTTTATGATGTTCTCAAGTGGATCATTCATACATGTTCGGGATCTCCACGTTCTGTCTTCATGAAAAGTCCCTGCAGGAAGCCCTCGATCTCCTGACTTCTTCTTCTGGATATATTGAGGTGATGGATGAGGGACGACATTTCCTTGAGGATGCCGAACTGCTTATGAGTTATTCTTCACGGTTTTCTATTCATGCGCCGTGCAGAGGTACTAATATTGCAAGCCTTCTTGAACCGATACGGCGTGCAAGTATTGAAGTGATACAACAGTGTTTTTCGATAGCCGCGGAAGTGAATGCCGGAATCGTTGTCCATCCGGGATATTTCGCATGGGAAGAAGAGCGTACGAAGGCTGAACGCCAACTGGCAACCTCACTTTCAGAGCTTGCTGCTCTCGGACAGGAATATTCCACCAGATATTTTATTGAAAATATGGGCAACTGGGATTATTTCTTCTTAAAAACTCCCGATGAGCTGTCCCTGATTGGCGATGCCACTCTCGCACTGGATACCGGACACGCTCACCAGAACCATTGCCTTGAAAAATTTCTTCGGTTTCCGGCGGGACATTATCATCTCCATGACAACGCGGGAAAAGATGATTCGCACCTGGCAGTCGGGGAGGGAAACATAGATTTCGTGCCTGTGATGGAGGCAGTCCGGAAAAATAAGGTAATGCCTGTGATCGAAGTGGCATCCTTTGAAGGTGTCCTTAAAAGTATCCAGCGGCTTGAAGGGCTTTAGTCATAATATAATATCCAAATCTGCCCTTTTCGTCATAGAATGAGAGACCCGTTAAAATTCCCAATGTTCCGCAATGTTTTATAGGGATTACCAACAACGTAGTTTGGCAATTCTGCCTCAGGGGCTTAGTGGCATAACGCGTTCCTCTCAAGTGAGAATGCTCATTTCTGACCGTGTCCCCTGCTGCAACACGTTGCCAGAATATTGCCTGTATGACACAGCCCGGCAGTGTGCCTCCTTGGTAAGGAAGACCCAAAAGCGACTGTTTCCTGATACACAGAAAGATAGAAACCAAAAAAGAATCAAAAATTAACTAAGTGCCTATGTGACACAGCCCGGCAGTGTGCCTCCTTGGTAATCGATATTCGACCAAAGAGGAGGAAGTCCCGAGTTCAAATCTCGGCATAGGCTTAAGTAAAACGGGATTCTTTTTCAGTAGGGTAGTTTGCCTTTAATGTTCTGATTGCTCGATTTTTAGTGTTTTTTCTGTTGGAAATATCCCGTATTCTTTGTCCGATTACTTTTTAATATTCTGAAATAGTATACTATTCTGAAATAAAGTCTAAAAGCCGATCCTGCCCCAATGGTCATGGAGCCATGCATCGCGCACACATCAAGATCACGCAAGACCATGTACAAAAATGGTTAACAATTCCCTGGCAATATTGCCCTGTCTGCAAACTAATGTTACCAGATTGATTACAATACTATCGCTCCCAACACAACAAAAAACCCCGAGACTTTCTGATATTGCCGCATAGAAACCACACGCGGGCATATGTGATTTGCCAACAGAACGCGAATATGAACTTTTTTCAATCGAATGGTAAGTACCCCTTGCAGAGTCTTAAAGAATAACTCAAATCCGAAAAATTACCTATCAACTTAACCAAATCTATTGCATTGCACCGGCGCCTTGCATTAATTATTATAATTCGAGGGATATTTTTGTTTATCAGGAGGATTGAGTGCCGTGAAAAGAACTTTGACCATAGGAATACTTTTTGTGCTGCTCCTTACATATGTTGGGGCAGTATCTGCAAACCTCGTCCAGAACCCAAGTTTTGAATCTCCCCAGATTACTGGAGCCCTCACAACTTGCCCTAGTGGAACGTGTCCGGTTTCATGGACGGTACAGACAGGAAATATTAATCTTATTAGAACATATTGGTCAAATTCTGATGGATCCCAATCGATCGACCTGACAGGAGAGCCCTACAGTATCTCCCCGCCTTCCCGAGGTTCTATCAGCCAACAAATACCAACAACAACAAACGGACCGTATGAACTTACCTTTGATATGGCAGGAAATTTCAATTGTGGTCCGCAAAATTTCAGGAATGTTTCAGTTTATTGGGGTGGCAACTTCATAGGAACGCATTCTTTTGTGATACCACAAGGATGGTCTAATGCAAATATGGGGTGGACTCAAATATCGTTTAACCTCCCAGCCCCTCTTGGATCTTCCACAGAACTGAAATTTGTTGATGTAACTGCGGGTTTAGATAACTGCGGGGTAGCATTAGATAACATTAACGTTATAAGTTCAGGTCAGCCAATATCAACCCCCGAATTCCCAACCGTTGCCCTTCCGGCAGCGTTAATAGTTGGAATGCTGGGTGCTGTTCTCTTCATCCAGAGAACCAGAGAACACTAAACCTTTTTTAAAACTCTTCCTGCTTTACGGATATAGAAGCACTCACCATTATCCCATCGTTCCCATTCAGATTTGGGGCATGGGGTCAATGCCGGATTAAAATCTATTCCCTTTTCGATCAGGTCTTTCATTGAATTTTTCTTGGTGCACCAGTAAGATTCCATGGTCTCAGTTCTGCACTTGTTCTAAAAGTGGAACTACTGAGGAGAGGGTGAAATTGAAAATGTTCAAAAAGTGATATTCTATGTAAGAATGCCATTACCGAAAGATCCAATCAAGGCAGAAGAAACTCGCAGGAAAATGCGCAGGGCTCTAATAAAGTTATGGCAAGATCCAGAACATCGTCAAAGAATGAGTGAATTGCACACAGGTAAGAAACAATCCAAAGAAACGATTGAAAAACGAGTTGCAAAGATCACTGGACAACAAAGAGTCCCTCACATAAAGAAAAACTATGCTTTTTGCGGAAAAGAGTTTAGTGTTATATGGCAACGGGAAGATATAGCGAGATTTTGTTCGTTTGACTGCAAAGGGAAATGGATGTCAGAAAATGCCGTTGGTGAAAAAGGTGCACATTGGCAGGGTGGTGGCGTTACAAAAAAATGCGAAGAATGCGGGAAAGAGTTTCGAAGGGAAAAAAATCAGAAAGAGAGGGCAAGGTTTTGTTCACAACATTGTAAAGGAATCTGGTTGGCAAAAATGGGACTTCTCACAAAGCTGCCGATTATGACTGGCGCAAATCACCCCCAATGGACGGGCGGACCAAAAGATTATTGTGAGAAGTGGAGTTTAGAATTTCGTTGTAGAATCCGGGAATTCTTTGGTAACATATGCGTCGAATGTGGTACTCCTCAAAATGAGAAATTGTTACACTGTCACCACGTATACTACGATAAAAAAGCGTGTTGCAGTGTAAATGAAGATGGAAAATATTATTCAAATTTAGGGATAAAAAACAATTCCCCTTCGTTTGAGATTATTGGAGATCCTAACAAGTTTGTTGCATTGTGTGATAGTTGTCATGCAAAAAGCAGTAGAAAGAAAAGTCGAGAACAATGGGCAAGGCACTTCGAAGAAATCATCAATCACTATTATCTTGGAAAATCGTATTTTACTAAAGAAGAATATGAAAAAATAAGGTAGTCACTTCGCATTTTTCGGATTCATCTTTACCCGGTTATGACATCTGGGACAGAGTACTTTGACAGGTTTACGTGACCTTTCCAAGCCGGCAAGTCGGATCCCCATGTATGTCCATTCATGGTTACAATGGTGACAGGAAACAAGGCAACTTGTGTACTGGCTTTCCATTGATCACTATGAGAGGATAGAATGTATGAAAATCATGCGAGTGAAGAGTGAAAGTGCAATCTTGGCATGCAATCCCCTAGCAGTATTGCTGGGCCTGCCAACTGATGCTGCCGAACTGATGACGGGTATCTGGTTCATCCGTGGACGCAGAGGTGACTGATGACCAGCCCGTGTTTGATAAATAGATCACACCCTAAGCAATAGCAATTGGTTGTTTTTATTTTGGAGGGAATCTTTGATTCTCCCCTTGCGCAGAAGAGTGCATTGGGGGAAAATTTTGCAAGCTCGTTATTTCTAAATGTCGGACAAAGTTTACAAATGCACTTCTCCAGATTTTCTTCAGTATCATCCACATTTTGAGTAACATTGACCGAGGGTTTCATAGGAATTTTCACCGAGGAGTACTATTGCAAGATTATGATAATATCCTTCTCCGGCTTAATTCCTCGCCTACATGTAAGGTCCCAACAATCATGGAGCCATGCACCGGGCACACATCAAGATCACGCACGATCATATACAAAAATGGTTGACAATTCCCTGGCAATATTGCGATAAGTGCAAACTGATGTTACCAGATTGATCACAATACTGTTGTTTCAATCACAACAATATACCAGTAGGTTTCTTTTAATTGCCATATAGATTAATGCCATCAGTACATGCGATCTGCCAAATGCGTGTACAAGACTTAAAGGACGCGTTCAGTTGAAAATACACACCCCCTCGGAAGAGGAATATTCCCATCAGGATACATCGCGCACAACCGAGGTCTCTTTTCATAAATTTCGCAGGTGTTATCTGGTTGAAGATGCGGGCAGATATTTTGAATCCATAAATTTTCAGTGACGGGATTATACTTCCACCCCCTGCATGTATAATATTCAATATCATCAGAGTTCGGTTGTATATTTTGCAGCACTACCCATCGGCAGCACTCTCCGCAGCGTCGGCATTCTGGTGGCATGGTAATTGTAAAAAATAGTATTTCGATGATTAATGTAAATTTGCACCAATTGAAATCTGCCAACAGAGCTCGCTATTACCTTTTGTTATTTTCAAAATGCCGGGGGTTGTCGCATCTTCTCCATTTTCTCAATCTCATCGAGCCGGCTTTTTAAATTCTTGAGTAAATCATTAAGCATCCGGTTTACGATTGCAATTTCTTTTTTTGAAGGTGATGATATTTCCAATATTCCTGCTTTTAACCAATAATCGGGATATTTATCCGGTGGATGCAACAGAAGATCTTTTATAAAATCAATTGAAGAAGTTATCTTTTGTTTGCTATTGGCCGAGGATACTTCAATTAATTTCATAAATTTTTTTGTAACCATTACCTTTCACCAAATCTGCCAATATTGAGCCTTTGTTCAGATAGTTCATAATAATACCATCATTAGCCCTTTTTGCAGAAGATCAAATACGAACACCATGGATAAAACCAATATGACCAGTCCTGTAACCGTCATCAGGATATCTGTCCAGGATGCCCTATTATCCCTGTTTGAATCCTCTAACATGTTTTCATATAAAACACTTATATTTATTATATTTATCTATTTTAATCAGAGTTTATTTTAATTGTTTTTTAAGAAAGATATTGCTAAATACATCCAAAAGTTTATTATGAATAATTGGAGATTTCCGGTTAGCTAAATGCCGACGGAACGCAGAAATTTACGGTTCTTTTTTGTCACATCTGCGATGATAACAGACCATAGCTGATACCATGACAGATGGCAGAAAATTAATTGTTGACATCACCAAACGCTGCCTGTCATGGGAACATCAGCAGGAGCGTCAGCATGAGTATAAAAAAAAGTAATGCAATCCCCGCGAGTATGAAAATTGATCTCCATTTATTTGCTTTCGGATACGACGGAATACCCATTCCCTGGGTGGTTGTCCCTTTAAATAACACAGGTTCCTGCACTTTTACTATCTCGATCTCTGGTTTTGGATAGACTGCGGGAGTACTTGTTTCTTTAAACAATACAGGCTCCTGCACTTTTACTATCTCGATCTCTGGTTTTGGATAGACTGCGGGAGTACTTGTTTCTTTAAACAATACAGGTTCCTGCACTTTTACTATCTCGATCTCTGGTTTTGGATAGACTGCGAAAGGTTTGGCTATGGGTTCCAAAACAGAGTGTTTCACTATGGATGACATTTCCCCGGACAGAACTTCCCTTATATTCGCCCCACATTCCTGGCAAAAAATCCTGTTTTTATCTGTAATCGGGTTACCGCACTGAGCGCAGATTTCTATCGTTTTGACTGGATGGACCGAAGCTGGTTTCGGTGAAAGCGGAGCGGTAGCCCTTTCATAAATGGGTTCTTTAACTGGAACTTTTACACCATAATTTTGAACACGATCCTTCTTTTTTTCGGGAACCTGTACCAATAACTGGGCTCCACATTTATAGCAAAAAAATGAGGTATCATCATAAGCTTTAGTGTTACATTTTGGACAAAATTTTGGCATAAATGTTCTCTTACTGCTAATTTTTCCCTTTAGGGAATAATGTTTGTGATTTTATTCAAGTCATGCCATTAATAATCAATTGATTAACATCATGCCACAAAGATACACCTCTCCCTGTCCGGCACCAGGGAATTAATTAAAGACTGCCATGATCTGTCAGACTTTTTAAGGTAGGGCATGATGCTTTTTTATAGAGTAATATCAAATGGTGAATTATAAATTTTCTGAAAAAAAGAGGGCAAAAAATGGAAATTGGCAAGATTATCGATGATTCGTTTGGCTACGCAAAAGAAGGTCTTGTTGGAAAATGGAAGACTTGGGTGCTGCTGATTATAAGCTGTATTATTTTTCCATTGTTTATGGGCTATATGATGCGGATTTATCGTGGTGCGAAACCACTACCTGCAGTAGATAACTGGGGGAATATGTTTATTGACGGGATTAAACTCCTTATTGTTGGTTTGATCTATGCTATACCAGTTCTCATAATCGGGACGGCACTCGTTGGAAGTACTGGTCTGGCATTTATTTTATCAGCAAACCTTCCCAACGTAAATCCCGGTGCAATAATTGGTTTTCTGGCAGCAATTCTCCTTGGTGCAATTATTCTTGTTATCGTCGCGGTTATCATCGGATTGATTATCGCAACAGCGGGAGTACGGTTTGCCCGGACCAATAGTTTTGGGGAAGCATTCAACTTTAGCGCAATCTTTAATCATATTGGCAGCATCGGCTGGGTGATGTACATAACTTCATTGGTAATGATGGTGATAATCGTCGGTCTCATTAAGTTAATTTGTCTTATTATCCCTTTTATCGGCATTTTTTTGTTGCTGATCGTGGCCCCTTTCACCGGTATCTTCGCGTCACGATATCTCACCCTGCTCTATGATAATGCCGGCGCACAATAATTTTTTTTACCATCTGCCCGATAACGATTTATCCGGTATATACATATCAAAATGGGAGTATAGGATCGGTTGCCATTTCCCAATCCCGGCTAACGAATAAAAAATTAAAAATTCATAAAAATAGTTTTGGAGATTCCCCTTCTTTATTGTCAGAAAAACATAGCTGCTGGAATACGTCATGGCGTAAATATCATAATCGGGACGGTAAGGTTTTACAAACGTTTTTTTTGAGATTATTGGATAAGATAATCCTTATGCAGGGTTCTGTAAAATTAAAACAAAAGATTCTCACTTGTAGAGAAATAGTATTGATAAATACGATTTACTAATATATATACCAGAAAAGGTATATGCCGCCTTATTAAACCGGTACACTTAAACGGTCAATGCGGAAAATACCGGATTACCAAAATTTTACTGTGAGGTAAGAAGTCCATGAATAGGAGTGATGCTGAGGCATTATTGCGACAGGGCATCGAACTCTATGACCTTGGCAGGTATCAGGAAGCCATTGTCATGTTTGATCGTGCGCTTGCCCTCTATCCCGATCTTTCAAAAGCCTATTATTTTAAAGGCATTGCTCTGTATGATCTTGGCAGATATGAGGATGCTGTCGATGCTTATGATCATGCAGTTGCTATCGAACCACATGATACAAATGCCTGGTACAATAAGGCAGCGACCCTTGCCCAGATGGGGAGGAATGAAGAAGTTCTGGAAGCATGCAATCGTTTACTGGCAATCAAATGGGACAATGCTGAGGCGTGGATCCTTAAAGGTATTGCATTTTATGAACTGGGGCGCTATAAAGACGCCATCAGTGCATACGATCACGCGCTGACAGTTGATCCACGGCACGCAAAAGTCTATTATAATAAAGGAATTGCACTTGCCGATCTTAACAGGCACCCTGAAGCAATTCTGGCCTACGATAAAGCTATTGAGATCGTACCCAATTATGCAAAGGCATTCTATAACAAAGGTATTTCCCTCTACGACGTTGGAAAATATGACGATGCCCTGATTGCATTCAATAAAGCGTTTGAGATAGACTCTACTGATATATGGGTTTGGTATTACCGCAGTTTCATACATGCAAAACAGGAACGGTATGAAGAAGCTAACGCCTCAGCTGATAAATTCCTCGAGCAGGAACCAGGTCATGCCGATATATGGGCAATCAAGGGAATTTCATTATTCAGAATCGGAAGATATGATGAGGCTGTTGGTGCACTCGACCGGTCTCTTGAGATAAACCCGCTTGTGACTGATGCATGGCTTCATAAAGGACTCACATTTAACAAGATGGAGAAATACAGCGATGCGGTCTTTGCATTTAATAAAGTTATAGAGCTCAATCCAGGAAATACCCCTGCGTATTACAATCGCGGTATTGCGTATTCTCATCTGCATAAATACCGCGATGCGGTCCTGGATTTTGATCGTACTCTCTCGACTGAGCCGGAAAATTCCGATGCGTTATATCTGAAAGGAGTTGCGTGCATCAGACTGAGCCGGTATGATGACGCACTGGTCGCGTTTACCCAGACTTTGCTCAAAAAAAGGGAACACCCAGCCTCATTTTATTACCGGGGCATTGCACTAACCAAGCTTGGCAGACATAAAGAAGCGATTGAATCGTTCGAACAGGGACTTCGTCTGGATCCCGGGTGTTCACAGGCAGCATTTCAGGAGGGAATAGCATACGCCAGCCTTGGCAGGTATGCTGAGGCTGTTTCTGCTTTTGACCGAACACTAAAGATCAATCCCTCGTTTGCAGATGCATACTTCCATAAGGGTTTTGCACTTGCAAAACTGGGAAATATCGATGAAGCAATACAGGAATTTGACAGGACTATTAAACAGAATCAGGGAAATGCCCAGGCATATCATCAGAAAGGGGTCCTGCTCGCCAAGCTCGGAAAATATTCTGATGCGATAGAATCTTACAATAAAGCCATTGAAATAAAACCTGCCTATGCCCAGGCGTTCTTTGATAAGGGACTCGCCCTTGCCAGGCTCGATGAGTTCGGGATGGCGATTGACGCATACGAACACGCTATCGGTATCAACCCCAATTACGTCAATGCTTATTATAACCTGGGTCTTGCACTTATTCAGATGGGGAGATTTGAAGATGCAGTGTATACCTACGACCAAGCGCTTGAAATTGATCCGGCGAATACTCTGGTCCTTTACCAGCGTGGAACTGCCTTCATGCATACCGGCCACTATACTGAAGCAGTAACAGATTTCGACACAATACTCGAACAGGTACCCCAGAATACCGGAGCTTGGTATAATAAAGGACTGGCTTTTTTTCATCTTTCACGGTATCAGGAAGCTTTGGTGGCATTTAATGAGGCAATCGAACAGAACCCTGCGCTTATTGAGGGATGGCTCCATAAAGGTATTACCCTCATCAACCTGGGATTGCCAGATGAAGCTATCGCATCATTCGACAAGGTGCTCGTATTAAATCCTAAACATGCTGAGGCAGCAGTTCGTAAGGGAATTGTTCTCATTGACCTCAGTCGATATGATGATGCCATATCAATTCTCAACCGTGCCCTGGAAATAGAACCGGGCAACGACTGGGCATTATGCTACAAAGGTGTGGCTCTCTCTGCTATCGAACGATTTGAAGAAGCGGTTCGATCCTTCGACAAGGCACTTGAGGTCAACCCGCAGTGTACACGTGCACTCTATGAAAAAGCCAATGCATTCTCCCATCTGGGCAAGTTCCGGGACGCTATTGAGGCCTTTGATCGGGCACTTGAATTAAAACCTGGTGATCCAAAAATCAGCTATCAAAAGGGAATTTCTCTCCTCCAGCTGAATCAGTATGATGATGCAATACAGTCTTTTGAAAATACCCTTGAACTTCAACCGGATTTTATTGATGCTCATTATAACATAGGACTCACACTGGTCCGGCAAAAAAAGTATACTGCAGCTCTGAATGTTTTGAGTCATGCGATTGAAATTGATCCGGAATACACTCAGGCATTTTACCTCAAAGGAAAAACGCTTCTGCAACTCAAACAATATACCGATGCAATCGATGCTTTTAATCGTGTTCTCGAAATTTCCCCGCAAAATCAAGAAGCATCATATGAAAAAGGTATCGCATTTTTACACCTTTTCCGATATCGGGAAGCACTCGAGACTTTTGAAGAAGCACTCGGACATAATCCATCACATCCCGGATTATGGCTTAACAAAGGGATTGCCCTGACCCATCTCGATTTGCAAAAAGAAGCTATTGCCGCTTTTGATCAGGCACTCTTGTTAGATCCAAAACTCACTGAAGCAACAGTGCGAAAAAGTATCGGGCTTATAAAACTTCATAATTACGAAGAAGCTGTCCTTATACTTAGCCGCTCGGTTGAAGAACAGCCACGCAATTTCTGGTCCTGGTGTTACCTTGGTATAGGGCTGTCAGCTCTTGATCGATTTGAAGAAGCCGTTCGTGCATTTGATAAAACCCTGGAAATCAACCGCCGTTGTGCTCGTGCATTTTTTGAGAGGGGAAATGCCTTGATGCATCTGGGCAAACCCTTAGAAGCTGTCGTTTCTTACGACCAGGCACTGGAAATATCTCCAAAAGATCCAAAAATTTTATTCCAGAAAGGGATCGCACTTACCCAGCGGGAGAGGTATGATGACGCTATCAAGGCATTCGAGAAGTCCCTAGCCATAGAACCTGAAAATGCGTTGAGTTTTTACTTTTTAGGTGTCGCTTTTACCGGAAAAGAACGATATAGCGACGCGATAAAGGCATTTAATAAGGCACTTTTGCTTGATCCTTCAAATGCATCTGCCCATCATTTCAAAGGGGTCGCCCTTATCCAGCGTGAACGGTACAGTGATGCTGTAAAGTCCTTTGAATCAGCCCTTTCCCTGGACGCATCAGATGCTTCAAATTATTATTATCTGGGACTTTCTTATCTGCAGTTAAAAAGATACGAAGATGCTATCACTGCAAGCAAAAAAGCGACAGAGATTGATCCAACCCTTACTGAAAGTTACATGTACCAGGGCATAGCCAGTGCAGAATTGTCCCGTTACGAAGAAGCTATTTCTTTACTGGACCAGAGTTTATCAGTAAACCCATCACTTATCGAAGCACTAATCTATCGCGCAAAGTCTCTGGTTCAACTTGGGCGGTATTCTGAAGCTATTGATACTCATGACAGGATTCTCTCACTCAATCCGACTATAATCGAGATCTGGATGCAGAAGGGAGACGCACTCTTCTCTCTTCAGAAAAAACAGGATGCTATCCTCGCATATTCAAAAGCGCTCGAGATCAATGTAAATTTCGCGGAGGGTTGGGTTAAAAAAGGCAACGCACTCTTCGATATCCATAAAATCCAGGATGCCGTACTCGCTTACTCCCGTGCCCTTGATATCAACCCTGCTCTCCATGATATCTGGATGAAAAGGGGTGATGCCCTCAACGAACTCGGGCGAACTGAAGACGCTATCGCCGCATTCACCAAATCCTTAAAAATTGATCCGAATCAGGTAGAGGGATGGGTTAAAAAGGGAAAGGCACTCTACGACCTTGGGAGATATCAAGATACAATTGATGCGTTTGACAATGCTATAGCCTTAAACCAGAGATGTATCGAAGCATACCACTACAAGGGACTTGCGCTTGAGAAAGTGAACAGAATTGACGAATCGATACATACATTTGAAATACTCCTTGAAATTGATCCGGGTAATTATGACGCACAATATCATAAGGGTCTTGCATTGGCCAAACTTGGAGATCACAGGGATGCTATCGCCGCATTCGAAAAGACCACTGATATCCTGCCTTCTTTTGCACCTGCATGGTATAATAAAGGGAAATCCTTAAACCAAAGCGGCAAATATTCTGATGCAATTTTTGCATTTAACCGGGCACTGGAAATTGATTCTTCCTTCACCGAAGTATATTATCATCGGGGATTTGCACTTTTAAAGCTGGAAAAATATGCCGAAGCCATTGAATCCTTTGATAAGAATCTGGAGAAGGATACAGGTAATGCACAGGGACACTATAACCGGGGTCTGGCACTTTCCAGACTTGGGAGATTCGAGGAGGCGCTTGAGGCTTTTGATAAAGCGCTTATTTATGATCCTGATAATGCACTTGCTTTTTATCACAAGGGCAGAGCATACACGAGTCTGAACCATTACAGCGAGGCTATCTTTGCTTTCGATAAGACACTTCAATTAAAACCGAATTATGCAGAAGCACGAATGCGGAAAGGCATTGCTCTGTATAATCTTGGAAAATTCAAGGAGGCTATAAAGGATTTTAACAAGATTATTACCGATAATCCCAAAAATTACCATGCATATTACCAGAAAGGAAGAGCTCTTTTTGATTCGGGAAACATCTCTGAGGCAATTTATGCTTATGACAGGGCACTTGAGCAGGAACCAAATTTTGCCGACGCTCATTTCCATAAAGGTTCTGCCTTCCTGGAATTATCCCAGTCCGACGACGCAATTCTGGAATTTGATCGTGCTCTGAAGATAGATCCCCAGCTTTCAGCCGCACAGTTCAGCCGTGGGGTTGCCTTAATAAAACTGGGCAGGTTCAGCGAAGCGGTTACCGCATTTAACAATACACTTTCTGTCCTCCCCTCGTATGCCCCGGGATTTTTCCAGAAAGGACTGGCCTTGTATGGTATGGGCTACTACCAGGATGCAATAAATACATTTGACCGGGCACTGGAACTGGATCCAAATTCAGCTGAAACCGTTCTCAGAAAAGCTGTCGCACTTCATGATCTGGGTCGTAATGAAGAATCACTTGCTGCCTGTGAGAAGGCAATAGAACTCAAACCGGACTTTATTGAAGCGATATACCAAAAAGGAAAAGCACTTGCTGATCTGGAACGCTATGACACGGCAGTTGCTGCCTTCGAGCGGACCATTGAACTTGATCCAGGTAATACACAGGCCTATTATGAAAGAGGTCTGTCATTGATACACCTTGGCAGGCATCTTGAAGCAGTTGCTTCGTTTGATCACCTGTTGGAATTAATACCCAATTTCGCACCAGCTTTCTTCAATAAAGGTATGGCGCTTGCAAATGTTGGGATGTACAACGAAGCAGTTCTTGCTTTCAATATTGCCCTGGAGATTACTCCCGATGATCCCCGGGCACTTTACCAGAAAGGAATTGCACTTGCACATCTTGAAGATCATGAAAAGGCCATTGTTGCTTTTAAATCTGCCATTACAATCGATCCGGTAAATGCAGATATATTTTACCAGTATGGCTTATCCCACGCGGCTTTGGGACATCATGATGAAGCAGCGAATGCATTTATCCGTGCCCTTGAGATAGATCCCGGTTATACGGATGCAATGTACCATAAGGGACTTGCACTTGCCGAGCTCGGTGAATTCAACGATGCGATTAAAGCCCTTTCTAGCGCACTTGAGGTTAAACCCGGGATCGCTAATGCATGGCTGATTAAAGGATTCTGTCTTTTTGCAGTCGATCGATTTCAGGAAGCTATCCTTGCCTACTCCACCTCACTGGAAATTGACGCGACCAATCCTCATACCTGGTTCTATAAAGGCAGGGCACACATCAGCCTTGACAATTTTGATGATGCAGTTGCCGCATTTGATCAGGCACTGATTCTTGAACCGGAATTTGGCGAGGCATTTTATTATAAGGGAATCGCACTTGCCAGAACTCAGAAAGTTTCAGAAGCTGCTGCGGCTTTCGAACAGGCAAATCGTCTGATGCCTGATTTTGCGGACGCGTATCTCCAGAAAGGGAGGGCACTTGCATCACTCGGCCGCAACCTTGAGGCAACTGATGCGTTCCGGAGTGTACTCGTTACAAATCCTGATAGTCTGACAGCACTGTATGGCCTTGCCCGGGCATTGGATCGCCAGGGGATGTCTGAGGAAGCGATTGCCATATACACCCGGATTAACCAAGCGGAGCCCTCATGCGAGCGGGTGTTCTATTATAAAGGTGTCGCGCTGAAGCGCTTGCATCAATATCCTGATGCCATCGAGGCATTCAGCCGTGCCCTCGACCTTAACCCATCCCGTGTAGATGCGTGGAAAGAGATGGGGAGATCTTTCTTCATCCTTAAAAAATATGTCCAGGCAATAGAAGATTTTGATGCCCTTCTTATGCTCAAGCCTGACTCTGGAGAGATTCTTTTTGAGAAGGGACTTGCTTATTCCCATCTAGGCAAACCGGAATCTGCCCTGGCAGCATTTGACGCTTGTATTGAGATTGGCCTTAAAAATCCCCGTATATACACTGAAAAGGGACTGGCACTTTTCCAACTCGACCGGTATGAGGACGCGATAGCATCATTCGATAGTGCACTTGAAATTGATTCAACTAATCTGATCTCACATTTGGTCAAGGGTGAGATTCTCGAAAAGATTGACCGTCACGAAGAAGCAATCACAGAGTTCGAGGCCACACTCCTCCTTGATCCGGAAAATGCCCGGGGACACAGGGGGAGAGGTGTCGCTCTTGTAAAACTTGCCCGGTATGAAGACGCAGTAATCGCTCTGGATCGGGCACTTGAGAATGATACAGCAAATTCTGATCTCCTTGCATGCAAGGGATATTCACTCTATAAGTTGGATCGGTATAAGGAAGCGGTTGAATCTTTCGGGAAATCATTAAAGCGTAAACCCCAGAACATTTTTGCTCTGTTTCATCGCGGAAAAGCCCTGCTGCATCTCAAACGATGGGAGGAGGCGGTCTCAACTTTTGATAAGGTGATCACTCTTGACAAACAATACACTGCTGCGTGGTATTACCGTGGAACCGGTCAGGCAAACATGTCACTTTATGATGATGCACTTGAAGCGTTCGAAAGAGTATTATCTCTGGATGATTCATGTGCGGTCGCGTGGTACAATAAAGGCGATGTCCTCAGTAAACTAAAACGGTTCGATGAATCAGTTCCTGCCTTTGATCGTGCTCTTGAACTTAGCCCTGCCATGCGAGATGCAGCGTATAAAAAAGGAGTCACCCTTGAAACCCTTGGACGGAATGAAGAAGCAGTTGCCGCATTTGATCTGGCACTTACAATCGGACCTGATACCGGTGCACTGCACTACCACCGCGGGTACGCTCTCATGGCAGCCGGACGCAACAAGGATGCCCTGATTTCCCTGAACCGTTCAATCGAACTTACCCCTGCAGATGCTGCCACCTGGTTAGCAAAAGGTCAGGCACTTTTTAAACTTGATTATTTCAATGATGCTGTTCTTGCATTTGATAAAACACTCGAATTAAATCCCGGAATTGTTGATGCAGCGTATGGCCGGGGTCTGGCACTCTCTGCACTTGGGAACGACGATGAGGCTATAGTTGCATTCGAAAGAGCTCTTGCCCTGGATGCTGCATATACAGATGCAGCATATAATAAAGGTCTTGCACTCTTCCGCACAGGCAGATATAAAGATGCCATTATTGCGTTTGATTATACCCTTGAAAATGTTCCGGAGCACGCTCTTGCACATTACCATAAAGGACTGGTGCTGAAAGCCATGGCGAAATATGAAAAGGCAATCCGGTCATTCAATCAGGCCCTCATATTAGACAGCTCCCTGACTGATGCATTATACCAGTCCGGTCTCTCGTTCGTCAGCCTCGGAAAAAATGAAAAAGCTCTTGATTCATTCGATGCTATGCTGGAAAGGGAGCCCAATAACGCTCCTACTCTCTATCAGCGTGCATCAGTTCTGGCAAAACTTCTCCGGTTCGATGAGGCACTTCAGGCACTTGAATCCTCCCTAGACATTGAAAATAATATCCCCGATGTCTGGTTGCTTAAGGGGAGCGTGCTCTTTGAAATGGGACGATTCAGTGAGGCGCTCGAAGCATTTAACAGAGCTACTGCCCTTGTACCGGACAACAACACTGCATGGTACCGGAAAGGGAAGACATACATCGAACTCGGAAGCCCCGAAGAAGCGATTACCTGCTTTGAACGGGTACTCGCAAACGACCAAGCGTGTGCTCCCGCATGGCTGCGAAAAGGGAGTACGCTTCTCTCGCTCAGCCGGTATGAACCTGCACTGGATGCCCTCACTCGTGCCCTTGATATTAAACCCGGTTCAGCTTATGGATGGTACGATCGGGCAATTGCACTCTTAGAACTTGGCAGATATGAAGAAGCCATCTCATCATATGACAGAGTGCTTGCCATAAACCCGAGATATGCAAATGCCTGGTACGACAAAGGTGTAGCTCTCTCAAAACTCGGTAAAGATATGCAAGCTGTTGAAGCATTTGAACAGGCAACAACAATTGATCCGAAGTTTGTCAATGCATTCTATGACAAGGGACTCGCTTTTGCCCGGCTCTCCAAAGATCTGGATGCAATTGCATCATTCGACCGGGTAATTATTATTGATCCCTCACATGCATCAGCATATTATCACAAGGGACTCTCCCTTAAAAACCTGAACCGGTCTGAAGAGGCTCTCCTGGCATTTGATGCAGCCCTCAGCCTGGATGCCGGAAGTTACGAAACCTGGTTTAACAAAGGTATTATCCTGTCATCTCTCCATAGATTTGAAGAAGCAAAAACTGCATTTGACGGGGCAATTGCTCTCGATAATAGTGCATTTGCTGCATATTATAACAAGGGCCTTGCGCTTTCAAACCTGAAACACTATGATGAGGCGATTACTGCATTCTCGCAAGCGCTTGCAATAGATGATCAGAACAGGAGTGGGCATTTCGAACAGGGACTCGCGTATGCGATACTCGGCAGATATGAGGAAGCAGAATCCTCTTTTTCAAAAACTGTTGCCCTTGATCCTGATTTTGCCGAGGGTTACTTCCATAAGGGGCTGGCACTCGAAAACCTGAAAAAGTATGAAGATGCAATAGGTGCATTCGACGAGATGCTTTCCCGTGTTGTAGATTATTCCGCAGCATGGTTACATAAAGGCGTCGCGTTTGAACATCTGGGCAAAGATGGGGATGCCTTATATGCATTTGAAAAAGCGCGTCAAGGCGATCCGCAAAATATCACCCTGCTCTATTCTGAAGGAGGCACACTCTTCCGGCTTGGTCACTATAAGGAAGCAGCGCAAATATTTGATCTTGCCCTCAGTTTAGACGCAGACAACGGACAGCTCCTTATCGAGAAGGGTCGGGTTCTTGCAACTATGGGGAGGCACGAGGAAGCACAGGAAATTTTCGCACATGCCTCATCTCAGCTCCCGGACCAGTATGAACCGTATTATTTACGCGGATTATCTCTGATTGTGCTTGATAGATACGATGAGGCCGGACAAGCATTTGACGCAGCACTTAAACTCAGGGATACGGATCCGGAAATATGGTATGATAAAGGTGCTGTGCTTGTATATCTTGGTCATTCTGAGGAAGCAATCACGGCGTTTGACAACAGTATAAAATACAGGCCGGATAATCCCCAGGCTTTTCTGGAGCGGGGTAAAGCTTTTGCCGGTCTCGGTAAGTTTGTGGATGCCATCGATTCCTTTGACAGGGTACTTCAGCTTTCGCCGGAAAATACAGGTGCCTTATGTGCAAAAGGTATTGCGTTGTTTCACCTCGGTAAATTTGAAGATGCAATCAGAGTATTAGAAAAAGCACTCGCTATTGAATCTGATAACACGGACGCACTCTCTTTTTATGCATCAGCGTATGCCGAACTGGGAAGATATGCTGAAGCTGCAGAAGGATTCAGACGACTGCTTGTCATAATTCCTGAGGATGCACAGATCTGGTTTGAGCAAGGTGTTGTCTACGCAAAACTCGGGAGGCATGACGAGGCGATTTCCGCATTTGAGACTGCCCTCGCCATAAAACCGGATTATTTTGCAGCATACTACAACAAAGCACAATCACTGGATATCCTCGGGCAAACAGATGATGCAATTATTGTCTACGACCAGGCACTCAATCTCGATCCGAAAAATACGCGTGCGATTTACGACAAAGGCGCCGCACTTGCACGGATTGGCAGGTTCGATGAGGCTGTCAAAGCTTTTGACCGTGCACTTGAGATCGATATCTCCTTTAGTGAGGCATGGTACAACAAAGGAAAGGCACAGGCATCACTTGGCATGTACCGTGAAGCGGTGAAAGCCTTTGACAAAGCACTCAGCATAGAGAGAAATTATGCTGAGGTCTATTTCCATAAAGGGTGTGCTCTTGCAAATCTGGGTCGACATGAAGATGCCATTATTGCATTCAACAAAAACATTGATCTTGATGCGGGAAATGCACAGGCATTTTATCATAAAGGAGTGTCTCTTGTTGCAACGGGACGGCAGAATGATGCAATCGAGGCATTTGACAGGGTATTACAGATTACCCCCGGCTCTGTTGAAACGTTGTTGCATCGCGGTATGGCACTAGCAGATCTGAGCAGATATAATGATGCAATCGAGGCATATGTGAGGACACTGGAGATAGACCCGACAAATGCTGACGCCTGGTACCTGAAAGGCACTGCACTCTTCGCATTGGCTGCTTACGAAGATGCAATTGAAGCATTCGGCAAGGCGCTGGAAATACGCCCGGATTTCGTGTCAGCATTCTATTACAAAGGGCGGGCACTCTTTGAACTGGGAATGGATAACGAAGCGGTATTATCCTATGATAATGCCCTCACAACCGAGCCGAAACATATCGAAGCATTGTACCATAAGGGAATTGCACTCACCCGACTCACCCGGTTCGAAGATGCGATCACATCATTTGATCAGGCATTACGTCTCCGTCCCATGATTGCATCTGTATGGACGGGGAAAGGAGTCGCCCTATCATCTCTTGGACGGGACCAGGATGCTATCAGTTGTTATAACAAGGCACTGGGTATCGACACAAAAGACGCACGGGCATACTATTATCTAGGGGTTTCTTTCTCTCATCTCGGCAGGTATCATGAAGCAATTAAAAACTTCGAAGCAGCCCTGGTTCGCAGCCCGAAATGCGTCAAAGCATTCTATCAGAAAGGGCAGGCACTCATGAGTCTCTCGATGTATCATGAAGCAATAAGTGCATTTGATCGGGCTATCAGTGAAAATGATACATTTCCTGATGCATGGCTCAGCAAAGGTATTGCTGAGGCAAATCTTGGCAGATATGATATGGCTCTCGAGTGTTATGATCACGCAATTTCCAAAAATGTGACATCTGCCACACCCTACCTGAGCCGGGGAATCGCGTTAATTCACCTGGACAGGTACGATGAGGCACACAAAGCGCTTGATCAGGCACTTGCCCTCAGAAAGGATTATCCGGAAGCTTTCTATTATCAGGGCATCACATACCTTCAGGCTGGGCGATATGACAAGGCAATAATAGCATTTAATCAGGCACTTGATTTAAATAACCGATATTCTGAGGCATACCATCAAAAAGGAATTGCTCTTGCCCACATCAAGGATTATGATGCGTCGATCATCGCGTTTGATGCAGCGCTTAGTATTAATCCGGAATACCAGGATGCGCTTTATGAAAGAGGGCGGGCACTTATGCATAGCGGTAAGAATGAAGAAGCAATTACATCTTTTGATCGTGCACTCTCCTTTAGTCCTGGATTTGCGAATGCTCTCTATGAGAAAGGCAGGGCTCTTTTCATCCTGGGAAATTTTGATCCTGCAATCTCTGCATTTGAACGGGCATTGGAGATGAATCCTACTTGTCATCAGGCATTTTTCTGGAAGGGCAGGGCATATTTTGAGATGGGTAATTATGATGCTGCGATCACGGCATTCGAGCATGCCCTTGAGAACAACTACCGAACTGCTGACCTATATTACTATCAGGGTATGGCTTATGCCGCCCTTGACCAGCACAGGGAGGCAGTACAATCATATGATTGTTCTCTTGAAATCAGTCACAGCGCAATGACACTATCCCATAAAGGTATTTCTCTTGCTGAACTTGGCATGTCGAGAGATGCAGTAGAGACTTTTGATAAAGCTCTGGAACAGGATGGAAATCTAGCTGAAGCATGGATGGGGAAAGGTAATGCACTATACGATCAAGGGAAACACCAGGAATCTCTTGCCGCGTATGAGAGAAGTCTCGAGCTGGATCCTGAGAACGCCGTTGCATGGACACGTCATGGGATGGCACTTGCCGCTCAATTCCAAAGCGAGGCTGCAATCGAATCGTATGAACAGGCAATATCCGTCGATCCCTCGTTTTCCATAGCCTATTTCACCAAAGGAAGTGCACTTATTGCACTCGGACGGTATAAGGAGGCTGTGGAATCGTTCAGCGCGATGATAACGATCCAGCCTGATTTTGTGGATGCATGGATCTATAGAGGCCGTGCATTACAGGAGCTGGGGAAGTATCAGGAAGCTCTCACATCTTTCAAACATGCGCTTGAAATCGATCCCGGACGCAAAGAAGTATGGGAGGATATTGGAGGAATACTCGATACAATCGGTAAACATGAAGAGGCAAAAATATGTTATGAAAAAGCAAGATAAAGTCTTACTTTTTTCAGATTTACCTTTTTATCATAATAATTACGAATCGCGAAGTGCCTGCCCGCTCCAGATCAAATAGGGGATGTGCCATTATAAAGCCGGAATCCGGGCAATAGCGTCCTGAATGCAAAAAAATACCGCTGGTCAAAATTATCTCGCGGAATAATCTAATTTGAAAGAGGTATCCCTGTGTCTGATCAGGCATTGGGGTGTGTTTTTAGGGGGAGTGTAAAAATATGCCGTTACCTGAAAATATCGTGAAGGTAAAACCTGAACTGCCCAAGTTTTCCCTCAAAATTTGATGCCCCGATATACATGATTTCCTCCGTTTTAATGGCAGCCTCAATACCCGCTTTCATGGCTGCTCTGATTGAAGATTCGTCGATACCGTTTATAACTATCTCGTATATGGATGCTACCCCTTCCGGCACTTTTGATCCAATGATTTTTCCTTTCAGGCTCGGGCACCATGTGTGATTGGTACTTGCAGTCATGGGGAACCGGTAATTTTTACATCCCACCTTTGATCCGCTTGCAACAACACCTCCTGCAAAACTGGTAACAACACCTTTCAATCCCGCGATTGCATCTGCGGCTGCTTCACTCCCGAAAAGTGCTGACTTCTGATCGTGTCCCATGACAAGAAAGTTACCGCCGGCGATACCCTTAACTGTTCCAAAACGTTCCTCACCGATATAGTTACCCTCCATGATCGGAATCTTCCAGCATTTCCGGTCGCCAACTGTGCACCGTTCTTCATATGTATCTCCAAAATAGTGCATCCGGATAAAAAACCGTGATCCGGCGTCAGGAAATCCATCAAAGGCAGAAGCTGTAGGAGCCGGAAGGATACACTGGGATATCCGGGATGCAACATTTGATTTAATATTCTTCTTATCTGCGCCTATCAGTATGGAAACTCCGACCCTGCCATCAGGTGTCTCTTTTTCTGTGAGATATCCTTCAATTCCCGCTTCACAGGGACAGCCGATCTTTGATGTTGCAAATCCTGTCGCTTCAGCTGCCGCTTTATATGCCCATCGTTCTGTTGCTGCGGTTATAATAACCCGTGAAAACCAGACCGGAAACGCCTCGGCATATGTATCAATAATCTTTGTTCCGTTGACTTCCATCATTATCGCACCCTTCCGGATACACGATACCTTCCTCGGTTATGATGTAGTCCATCGGAATATCATTCTCATCAACAGGAAGGTTTTCATATTCCTGACAGGAGAATGCAATCCCGATCTTTCGTAAATTTGGATTTTTCGCCAGGAAACGGTCATAATACCCGGCACCATACCCTATTCTTCCCCCGGTTCGGTCGAACCCATGCATGGGGAGTATGATCGTATCAACATCATCACCCGTCGCCGGGATTTCACTTCCGATGGGTTCTGGAACGCCAAACGTGCTCGGAACAAGAGAAGAGAGATCCTGTAAATATGATAACCGGAGACTTATATCTTCTTTCACAATCACAGGGACAATAACCGGATTTCCGCGTTTGAGGAGCGTGGTGATCAGGGATACAGTGTTTACCTCTTTTTCTTTTGAGGTATAAATCATAACCGTCTCACCATCCCGTATTTGTTTCAGGAGATGGCGGCAGATCATCTTACTTTTTTCTAGCCTGTCATCAGGATTCATAGAATCTTTGCGCTGACGCAGGATCTGCCGTATGCTTTTTTTCAGCTCCCTCATTTACAATAGTATATCACAAGGATGTTTATTTATTTTTAGACAAGCAGTTTAGAGCGTTGAAAATCCAACAAGATATTTCCTAATTGATTCCTTCCATGAAAAACTATATTTTTTTCGCATAGCAATGTACCAGATAACAGCAGTCACGACAACATTGGTTGCAACAGCGATTGCTGGTGCCTATCGAATATACAATGGTATGTGCGCATCATGGTTCTGTCCGGCGATTTGCCTGTTCGCCGCGAGGTTCGGAAACGCAGGATCAGGAGCCTGTACTTTATCAAAATGCAGCAATTGCCTCATCATATATCTTCATGCCGGCAAGCGAATATGCCTTATTGAACCAGACATCCAGACTTGATAGATCAATGCTGATAGCTGTCTCGTTCGCTTTCGGTTCCTCAGTATATCTGCCGAGGTTGTACAGTATGTACCCGCGGTTTATCCACCCTTGACATAATCAGGATTGAGTGCGACCAGTCGATCGGATACTGCAAGAGATTCAGTAAACTGCCCTGCCCGGTTAAGTGCATCTGCTTTTGCATTCAGTGCTTCAGAATAGTTCGAATCAAGTATTATTGCATCACGGGATTATGCCAAAATCGGGATGCACAGGCAGGATGGAATGATAAAGGTAAGAATCGCTGCTCTGCAGAGAGACTTGTCTTCATTGTAAATATATCTGGCATTAGCGCTGCATAAAGTATTTTTCAGCCATGATGATCGAACATTAATGGGTTAGAACGAGGATACGCCTGGTCAGGCTTTTATGGACCCTCTGCTCATGTCGCTGGAGGATAGTCATATGTTGTCCCGCAATACCGGATATATCCCTATGTGTGACTACCACGGCCCTGTGTCCGGTTTTAAGTACTCGACGAATCTCGTTTAGTACGTCAGCATACAGGTCGTCCATAGTGTCTGTTTTTTTGATGCAGACAGACTGACCATAGGGAAAATCCGTCACCACCGCATCGATGGATTGATTGGCAAACGGAAGATGCGTGGCATCAGCAGCTAGGAGGACTGAGTTGGTTACGTTTTGCAAGCTGCCGTTTATCATCACCGGGTCAAAATCACTTCCCATCGAATGCATGCCGAGCATTTCCGCTTCGATCAGGATACCGCCGGTTCCACAGAAGGGATCAAGCATTATGTCCTTTGCTTGGACACAGCTTAAATTGATAAGTGTCCGGGCCATTCTTGGCATCATCACGCCCGGGTGGAAAAAGTCACGTTTTCCAGGATTGCGGGCATCAAAAGCCCCGCGATCGATAGTAAAGAGCACTTTGCCGAAATAGCAGCGATCTTCCGAGAGTATAGCACGGTATTCGATCTCCGGTTTCTCAAGCGAAACAGGACCGGATATCTTGGTGCCGATCAACCGTTCGAATTCGGTCTGTGAACAGGGATTTCTTTCACGGCAACCCCCACCTCCATGAACTTTTTTTACACGCCCTGCAAATGGTTGTCGTGTTTCAATGGCAAGCTCTTTGAGTATTTTTCCAAAGGAGGCAATAGTGGGGTCACACTCGCCGAGATATTCTAATACTACACGCGTCATGGCAAGCCGTAACGCCGACTCCGGAACCGAAGATTCTACAACCGCGACCTGAAGACGTTGATCGAGAAGTTTACCTATGCAGCCAAGTTCGGCAAAAGGAAGTGTCGGATTTTCACCGGATAGCTCAAAGAGCAGCTTCATCCTGATCTCATTTGTTACCAGTATTCAAATAGGTGAGTAAGTGTGGCAGCACGACACGGCCAAAAAAATTGAATACTCCCTCCTGCCCATTCAATGGATGTTTATATTTCCGTTAAATAAAAAATCTCTTATAAGTCGCCATAGCACCCTGAAAGGGTTGTGGTCAATTAATAGTGCAAAATTTACCTTTTTCCCTGTCTATTGATACAACCCGGACCTGAATTTCCTTCATTGAAAATAAGCCAAAAAAAGAATGATCAAAGATTCTTCCGGTTACTTTTTACTTTTCTTCTTACCACCCATTATACCAGAGAAGAATCCGCCTGATCCACTGCTTTTACCTTCGAGCTCGGCAAGTTTCTGATAAAGTTCTTTCTGCTCACTGGAAAGAGATTTTGGTGTGACAATTTTCACCCTGACAAGCAGATCCCCGGGTTTTCCTCGTCGTTTTATACCTTCACCTTGGATTTTCAACGCCGTGTTGAACTGAATGCCGGCGGGGACTCTCAGGTCAATATGGCGTTTGTCTATCGTTTCGATCTCGACGGATGTACCGAGCACTGCCATGGCAGGACTGATTTCGATGGTCGTTTCGAGATTATCACCGTTCCGGGTAAACCGCTCATGGGGCTGGACATATACCTCGATGAACAGGTCACCATTGGGTGCTCCGTAATCTCCAGCTTCACCATATCCTTCCATGCGGAGCCGCATTCCATTATCTATACCTGCGGGTATATGCACAGATACCGTCCGTTTCACCCGTGAATGACCCGAGCCCCGGCATTCCCTGCAGATTTTTTCCGGAATTTTTCCTTTCCCGTCGCACTGACTGCAGGTCGTCATCCGGACAAACTGGCCGAAAGCTGAATGTGCAGCCTGCCGCATCTGTCCGGTTCCACCACATCGGGGACAGGTATTGAGTTTTTTTGTTTCGCTTCCTGAACCGTTGCACGCTACACACGGTTCTGTGTGCATGACTTCGATGTCGCGGTCCACACCGGAAACAGCATCTTCTAGTTTGATCTGGATGCGCATGAGAAGATCTGCACCGGACTGTGGACCGGATCGTCGCTGACCTCCACCAAAGAAATCAAAGATATCCCCAAACCCGGAGAAGTCAGCGGAGAATCCTCCCCCGAATCCTCCTCCACCGGTATAGGAGCCTTTGGAAGCGTTGGTGTATGTTTCATGACCCATATTATCGTATTGTGCTTTCTTCTGCTCGTCGGACAGAACACTATACGCTTCGTTGATTTCTTTGAATTTCTCTTCAGCACCCGGTTCCTTGCAAACATCCGGATGATACTTCCGTGCGAGGTTGCGGTATGCTTTCTTAATCTCTTTATCATCAGCATTACGGGGTATGCCGAGGATATCGTAATAATCTCCCGCACCCATCTATCCTCACTCTTCTTTTATATTATAGTCGGCATTAACGACAGTATCATCGGATTTTTTCTCCTGTTGGGTTGAGTCCCCAGATCCGGGCTGTGGTTGTGATGCCTGTTCGGCCTGCATTTTCTGATAGATCTTGGTTGTCGCCGCATAGACAGATTCTGTCAATTCTTCCATAGTTTTCTTGACTGACTCCAGATTGTCTTCAGTAAGCGCTTTCTTTACCGCGGCAATACCTTCCTCAACTTTATTCTTGTCAGCAGGTTCAAGTTTGTCTCCACTTTCTTTTAGCATTTTTTCAGCAGTGAAAACCGCAGTATCAGCCTGGTTGTACAACTCAATCTCTTCACGCTTTTTCTTGTCATCAGCCTCGAACTGTTTGGCTGCATCCATCATCTTCTTGATATCGTCTTCAGAGAGTTTCTTATCTCCCTTGATCGAGATCGCCTGCTGGTTACCTGACCCCAGATCCTTTGCCGATACATGAATTATCCCGTTTGAATCGATATCAAAGGTGACTTCAATCTGGGGTATACCACGGGGTGCTGGTGGAATCCCAGTCAACTGGAACTTGCCAAGGGTGAAGTTATCTTTTGCGAGGGCTCGTTCACCCTGTACCACATGGATCTCAACGCTCGTCTGGCCATCGGCTGCGGTTGAGAATATCTGGCTCTTTCGTGTCGGAATCGTAGTGTTGCGTTCGATTAATTTGGTTGCAATACCACCAAGTGTCTCGATACCGAGCGTCAGCGGGGTTACATCAAGAAGGACAATATCTTTCGTTTCACCAGTCAGTACTGCACCCTGGATTCCCGCTCCGAGAGCAACGCACTCGTCAGGATTTATGCCTTTGTCAGGTTCCTTCCCAAGGATCTTTTTTACGGTATCCTGTACGAGAGGAACCCGGGTGGAGCCTCCAACGAGAAGGACATGATCAATGTCTTTTGGCTCAAGCCTGGCATCGCTCAATGCTTGTTTTACCGGACCAACCGTGGACTCCACAAGGTCCCCGATAAGTTGTTCAAGTTTTGAACGTGTGAGATCTATGTTAAGGAATTTTGGACCACTGGAGTCAGTTGTTATATAAGGCAGGTTGATATTCGTGGACTGGCGCTGCGACAGTTCAATTTTTGCATTCTCTGATGCATCGCGAAGTCTCTGCATAGCATACGGATCATTGCGCAGGTCAACTCCCTCTTTTTTCTTGAATTCCTCAACAAGGTAGTCCGTGATGCGTTTATCGAAGTCATCACCGCCAAGGTGGTTGTTGCCGGCTGTAGATTTCACCTCAAAGACACCATCACCAAGAGTCAGAATTGATACATCGAACGTACCTCCACCGAGGTCATACACGAGCACGGTTGCATCCTGCTCTTTATCGATACCATAGGCAAGTGCACTTGCGGTCGGTTCATTGATGATCCGCATAACATCAAGACCGGCGATCTTTCCTGCGTCCTTAGTTGCCTGGCGTTGCGCATCATTAAAGTAGGCCGGCACTGTGATGACCGCTTTTGAAATTTTCTCACCAAGATATGCTTCGGCATCGATCTTCAGTTTCTGAAGGATCATCGCCGAGATTTCCTGGGGTGAATAGCTTTTATCGTCGATTTTTATTTTTTCAGTTGTTCCCATCTTGCGTTTGATGGACTGGATAGTCCGCTGGGGATTTGTAACAGCCTGGCGTTTGGCAAGACTCCCGACAAGACGTTCTCCCTCTTTAGTGAAAGCTACAATGGATGCGGTTGTCCTTCCTCCTTCTGCATTTGGGATCACAATAGGCTTTCCTGCCTCCATGATCGACATGCAGGAAAAGGTTGTCCCTAGATCAATACCCAGAACCTTCTCTTTTGCCATTCTTATACCTCCGAATTTTTCTGATTCCCTTTTGATACTGCTACTTTTGCATATCTGATTACTTTATCGTGCATACGATACCCGCGGGCAATCTCATTAATAACTGTGCCTGCTGGTTCGTCCGACACAACATGGACAACTGCCTCATGCTCTGAAGGATTAAATTGTTTTTTAAGTGCATCTATGGGTGTAATATCATTACGCAGCAATTGAGCATCAAGAAGTTGCTGGATCTGACAAATTCCCTCCCGCAGGTGAATATCGTCAGAATCTAAAGCCCTCTCCAGGTTATCCACAATATCGAGAATGTCAACGGCGAATTGTTCATTTGCAAGGGAGACGACGATCTCTCTGTCACGAGCTGAACGTTTTCTGAAATTTTCAAAGTCCGCAGCAAGTCGCAGGAACTGGTCATTCAATTCAGCATATGCTTTCTTCTGTCCTTCCAGCTCATCTGCACACGACGGACATTCCATCAGGCAACTATCTTCGATACCAGGATCTGGTGCCCCGTCTTGTTCTGTACTGCTTTGTGCATCATCCATAGTACATCCCATTCGATGTTCCTTTATCTATTGTATTGTGGTTCTATATAAATTTTTATATCATCTCAATTTAAATACCTCTAAATTTCACCCATTTTCAAGAACTAGACGTAAATATTTGTTTAATTCGATTTTTGAATGTAATTTTATAATTTTTTGGTGAGATTTCAGTGAATATTGGCCTTCAGGATTCCTTTTTTCATGATAATAAAAAAAATCAAGCACATGATGAAGGACTTGGCATCGCCCTCACCAATCCCATTTCCGGAAGTTTATGAGATAATAGGCATTATTTCTGCGGGGGTATCGAACCATCGGGAGACCCAGCGGAAAAGGAATGATTCCTTTGTAGAGAATCGGTTTTTTTGACATGCCCCGTAAAAAACGGTATAGAAAGGATTTGATTATTCGGCCAAAATTAAACATTTCCCTGCCTGGATAATTCTCATCTGCACTCGTGTTTTGTTTCTTCTAAACAAACCGGCTTGGTCGGTCATCAAAATTCATGTTTGGATGTATGATTCATGGACGCTTCTTCTGAGACCAGGATTATGGTATAATTTTAACAAACGTCGTTTCCAGCCCGATATGCAATAACCTGCATACATTTTTCTTTCCTGTTATGCATACACTTCACCATGAAGTGGGCATTGCTTTCGGTCTGGGACAAGACCGATATCGTCGAGCTCGCACAGGAACTTACGAGACAAAAATATAGTATCATGAGTTCGGGTGGAACCGGAAAGGCGCTTGCCGAAGCCGGTATAAAGTATACCGAGGTTTCCAGTTATACCGGTTTTCCCGAGATGATGGATGGACGGGTAAAGACGCTGCATCCGAAAGTGCACGGGGGTCTCTTAGGGAGACGGCAAATAGATGATGCTGTAATGGCGAAGTATGGGATCAACCGGATCGATTTGCTGGTAGTAAACCTGTATCCCTTTGAGGAAATGGCCAGACAGCATATGAGTCTCGAGTCATTAATAGAATTTATCGATGTCGGTGGACCGGCGATGATCAGAGCAGCAGCAAAAAATTTCAAAAATGTAACGGTTATTATAGATCCATCGGATTACCCGGTGTTGACCGCGGCAATTCAGAGCGGTGAAATTTCTCTCGATCAGCGCCTCGCTTATGCAAAAAAAGCTTTTGCCAGAACAGCAGCGTACGACGCAGCAATCAGTAATTACCTTTACAGGCTCAATACTCATTTCCCTGATACTTATACCGTTCAGTTCACGCATGGCAGGACTCTTCGGTATGGGGAAAATCCACACCAGGAAGCCGCAGTCTATGGTACCTACGGTATTGCCGGTGTGGAGCCCATTCAGGGAAAACAGATGTCGTACAATAATTATCTTGACGTAAATGCCGGGACCGCACTACTCCGCGAGTTCGAGGAACCTGCTGGTGTTATCATAAAACACAATAATCCCTGCGGTGTTGCCGTTGGATCTGACCTCCTTGATGCCTATGTCACAGCCCGTGAGGTTGATCCCGTTTCTTCTTATGGATCGGTCGTCTGTCTGAACCGTCGAATCGGTACAGATATTGCAGAAGAAATCAACAGAACTTTTGTCGAGGTGGTTATAGCTCCATCCTTTACAAAGGAAGCCCTGGAAGTCATGGCAAAAAAGGAAAATATGCGTATCCTCTCCCTTCCCCAGAAATGCGACGCTGACGAAATCCGGACGATCGATGGGGGTGTACTCGTTCAGCGAACGCCCCCGTATAAGGAACACTGGAAGGTCATCACTGACCGCGATCCCACTCCTGATGAGATGCGTGCAATCCATCTTGCATGGAAGGTCTGCAAGCATACTAAGAGCAATACAATCATCTTTGCCGATCAGAAACGCACGCTGGGGATTGGAGCCGGCCAGATGAGCAGAGTTGATTCCGCAAGAATTGCAATAGAAAAAGCCTGTTCCTCCCTGCACGGATCAGCAGTAGCTTCAGATGCATTCCTCCCTTTCCCGGATACGCTTGAAGTTGCAGCCAAAGCAGGTGCGACTGCTTTAGTACAACCGGGCGGTTCTATCCGGGATCAGGAAGTGATTGACGCTGCAAACCGGCTGCACATGGCAATGATCTTTACGGGAGTACGACATTTCAGGCATTAGGTGCCTCTTTTTTATTAGGTACTGAATTTGCTATTAAGGCACTATCGATTTTTATTCACACTACAGTTAATTAATCTATAATAAATACAAAAAAAGAGATTATTTTGTCTGGTTTTCTGCAATAGCTCCGACAATCGGAACCAAGAATTTCTCACCCTTATAGGCTTTGTACATCAGGAAAAGCCAAAGGAGAAGCACAATAATCCAGATCAACATTATGATGAGACTGAATATTCCCCAAATACCGACAGCACCATACAATCCAGCACTAAAAACCATCATACCAACTATAGCACTAATAATCCAAATCAGAATCATAAGTGGAAGGAATGTAAGGATCGATTGCATTGCATGGAATCTTACTGTTTTGTTATCTTTTTCCATTATAAAGAAGATAATTCCAGTTACCCATGTAAGAACATAACATGCTGCTGATGCCACATTCTCGTCAAGACCAAAAGTTGCTTTCACCATATATTTTCTCCAAATACCTACAATTATTCGTCTATTCTCTCTTCCTATATATACCTTGCGATATTCAAATTAATAGAAATATTATTGATATTGTTTCATAAAACATAATTTTTAAAATACTTGTACCATCTGTATTTCAATTTTATATTTGGTGCCAATATTGGAAGGTATTTCAATTGAATTCTAAAATGCTCCCTGTCAAATTTCGTTGATCGGATAGGTTTTATTAATCTTTTTAATATCGCCAAGTGGTCTGGTTTATCTAGATAGCACTAGTTCTCAGATTATGCTATGCAGGAAAAAACTACATGGGAAAAAAAACTTGAAAAAATAATCGAAGGATTAAACAGGAAAAAGAGGGTTTTCATCCACTTCAGGAATACAGCCCAAAAAACATTATACGCTTATCTTATCAAGTCGCTTCGATCGATACCGGTTTTTTATCTTGTCGGTAAAAAACGTCCCGGTCGATTGAGCGCTTAAAAGATTTGCATAGATCTGGGAAGGAACATTCTGATATTGATAAATCAGCCCGGAATGAAATTCAATCTCCAGATTCTTTAAATGATTATCGTAACCTACACTTTTCAGGTTACAGGATTGAACGGGTTGTCTTTCCATAATATCACCATAATTAATATGCGCTGTTAACAGATAATGGTTGGTAATAATATAATTCTTGAAATTATTCAACGAGAATTCAGACACTCCCAATGAATTAATTCTAAATATTACCCTTACTAACATTACGTAAAGATGGACGATGCTGCTGAGGTTTCCCGGCTGCTAGATATCCTCGGGAATAGAAACCGAAGGAGAATCATCGAACTGTTACGGCAGAAACCCTGTTTTGTCACCGAGATCTCTGAGACGCTGATGCTCTCGCCAAAAGCGGTTATCGATCATCTCCAGTTGATGGAGCGGGAAGCAATTCTATCCTGCCAGACAGATGACAGGCGCCGAAAATATTATTACCTCGTAAATGACATTCTCGTCGACATCAGTCTCAAACAGACTCGGGTGCTCACTTGTGAAGACGACGATGATGATGAAACCGACCAGGTTAAAAACTCAGTCAGAATGTTCGGGCAGATGATTAAAGCCCATGACATGATTCTCTCCAATCTCGAACAGATCAACCACGATATCGAAATAAAAATCAATGACCTTGCCCGAAACCATAAGGATTTATTCACAAGCGATCGAGAGATTAGTGTAATAATAGCACTTTCCCATGATTCGCTTACGCTCGAGGAACTGGAACAGGTCACCGATATATCCAAAAAGGATCTTGGTGAAATTCTGAAACGATTCGAACGTAGGGGAATAGTAGGACGAACAAGAGACCTGTATACACTCCGAGGCATACATGCAGAATAATCCAAACAGTCCTTATGACGATGTTTTTAACAACCTCGCAAAGATCGTTGAAGACATTGTTAAAAACATGCCAGACAACAATAACGCCCGAATTATTGGTTACACAATAATCACCCGCCACCCATCAAACGGAGATCCAGAGGTCTTCCGGCCGGGTGAACCTGGCGACGATGAAGAAATCCCTTATGAAATCGTAGAATCTGATGACACAATCTATATTACCGTAACGATGCCAGTCAATTCAAAAAATGCACCCTTTGTTGACATCCAGACAAAAAATGTACGAGTGGCTGTTGATAACCGGAATATTTCTATCATGCTCGATCATCCCATAGACAGGATTCACAGTTATTATCGTGTCCATCACGGTATTATGGATATCACTCTTAAAAAAGTAAGTACCAATTAAAATTTCCCTTTTATTTACTTTTCAAAAAATTAATTTATTAAATACCTGCAAATCATAGTACCTGGTATCAAGGTGTTTTCCACGATAGATATCCTAAAAGATTTTCCCGGAATGAAAACAGCAGGACCCCTCATGAACAAGATAACCATCGGTGTTTTTCCTTTTAAGCTGCCCGTAAAGCAGCGTGTCAAGCAGGTACCTGAAATTCCCGGGGTCCTCGGGACCAAGACTTTTGAGAGATACAACATGTTAATTCAATCATTCGCCGCCATATGCCCCGATGATAGAAAAAAGGACGTGATATGTAATTCAGTCCGTGGCTGGAGAAGTTACAAGTATTCATGGTGACAGGGACCCCGTCAAGGGCTAAGTTCCCTGTCATAACCGGAGAAATTAGGAATTAGATACCGATAACGTCAAAAAATCCAGTCCTGAGTGCTTCTGATAAAAAAATTATGGATTATACCTTAACAGGAAAATCTGAGGGGATATAGGGAGAATTTGATTTCTTAGCCGAACGCATTTCGTGGAACTGCCGAAGTGAGACAGTAATATCGCGGGTGAAGGCAAAATATCCGATCTGGGTGTTTCGGCAGAGCTTCATTGCCATGTCCATAAGTCCATGAGGGTCAGGGCGTGCTTCACCCAGCCAGATATGGAAGATATTTCCCCCGTCCACAATAGGGAAAAATACATGCTCGATTTCCATGCGTTTGGTGAGGGGGACATTTGCGCCCGGCGCCACATGGGTGCCATTCGTATAGTACACGGGGAGATCGCGGCTCTTGCCCAGCATTTCCAGACCTTCTTCGATATCTCCCTTGATTACTTTAACAGCAAAATTATGATAGCGTCGATCGAGCAGATCAGCAACCGCAAACCTTTGCCCCGTCGTCTCTGCCGGTGTCCGGGCAAGGGCAATGGACATGTTGTTTTTTGAGGAAAGCTCGCGACCATAAAGCTCCATCTCTGTCATCGCCCGTATGGCAAGCCTGAATGCTTCTTTTGATTCATGAAGCTGTTTGCCAGTATGGTGCTGTACCATTTCATTGACGCCAACCACACCGATAGTATACACCAATCCTTCAAGATCGACCGCAAGTGCACCACGTTCGCCCGTGTTCGGGTCTTTCGGTCGCTGCATCGCAAATGGCATCCGGCTGTTCGCCCGGATCAGGTCCATCCAGCGGCGCTTGATCTTGAAAATATCCACCGCAACATCCATGAGGGCCTTGAGCTCGGCAAAGAGACGGGTATCATCTCCCTCTGCATTGTACGCCGCACGGGGGCAGTTCACAGAAACAACCTGCCAAGAGCCCATCGAGAAGTGCTTGCCATCCTCAAAGTAAATCTTTTTAACAAAATCCGAATCCTTGTCTGCTACAGTAGAGAACTGGTAAGCACAACACTGGTAACAGGAAATCCCCTTACCAGCTCCGCGATAAGCAGGTAGCTGGTTATCGTAATAGGGTGTGCCGAACTTCGAGGCGAGTTCGAAGGTCATCAGGTATAATTCCTGGAATGTTGGAAGATCAGGGTTCTTTGCGTTAAACTCCTCGCGTTCATTCATAAAGTCAGGTTCAATAGAGATCTCAGGCTTTGGGAAGTTGAATGGTTTGCCCCAGTAATCTCCCTCAAGCATTACCTCCATAAGTGCCTTGAAAAGTAAGCGCACCTCACGCTCGAACTCCCCATAGATGCGGAGGGGAGCTGATTTGCCATCCCAGATTTTTCCCTTATAAATGCAGGGCTTGTCCTGCCAGAGTGTCGGTACTCCCGGTGAGAGCTGGATTGAAGAGAAGACGAGCTGACCACCCCGGGCTACCATCATCTGTGTCATTTCATAGACGAACATCTGCATGTTCTGCTTGATCTCGTTATATGCCATCCCTTCCATGTAAGGTGCAAGGAAGGTGAGAAAGTTATAGTAACCCTGTCCCCCGGCAAAATTTGTCTGGGCAGATCCGAGTGCTTTCACAGCATGGAGGATTGCAACTTCGGGACGTTTTGCTGGACCCGCAACAGAAGCCTTCGTGCCATTGCCGTCAGGCATCAAACCATAGTAGAAGAAATAACGCAGGTCCCAGTCCTGGCAGAAAGGGCGCGTGCCGAAATACTCGAGATCGTGGATGTGCATCTCGCCAGACAAATGGTGATCGGCGAGGTCCGGGGGAAGCTGAAGCAGGTACTGTTCCTTTGAGATTTTATCTGCCTTTTTCTTGTGCGACGTCTCGGCATTTTCCTGGAGGTTTGCGTTATCATGCGCCTCAAATCCCCTGCCAACATCGATCTGATGTGCATCAAAAACCGGAGTTCCCACACGGGTGGAGACATTGCGGTACTGTATCATACCCCTCTCAAGCAGCGTTATATTAACTATTTCACGGATGAGCGGGCCGGAGAGTGATTTCAAGCCCATGTTTTTGATGCGGTTTTCCACATCGTATGCGATATCCTGTGCTGTCGCTTCGTCTGCCCCCTCATAGCCATAGAAGGTCTCGACCAGCTTTGTCTCTTCAACGATCTGGTGGACAATGCGATCGCGGTTCCATTCAATGATGTGCCCATCAGATGTACGGACGAAAGGGAGGACTGGTATGGTAATTCCGTCAAATGTTAGTTGCTTTGTCTCCCGATGCGCCATTATTCACCTGATATCAGCTTTGATAAGTGCTCTCCATCCAGCTTGCCTGAGGGAAAAATATCTGCAGAAGTATAAAAATCTGAACGTTTCTGTAAGACCGGAGCTTCATTTACAAAGATTCCATTCATTCGCAGCTCGGTGAGTGATTCTGCAGTTGAGAGATCCTGTTCAATGAAATTATAGCCGCCCTTTTTTAAAAAACCTTTCAGAATGTCACAATTCGGGCAATGTTCCAGCGTATACACGATCAATTGCGATTTTTCCGGCACAAAAAACACCTCTGGTCTGTCATCTCTAATTTGGAATTGCACGTAAAAAAAACTTGGTTTCTGCACCTGAACCCAAGTACTCCGGCAATCGAATATCATTAGTAGTGGGATGAAATAATAGTACCGTAATGGTCAGAGTGTTTATTGCACTGGAACTTTCAGATGAGATCAAAGATCAGTTAACCTCAGCTCAGCAGACGCTCCGCGGGTGCCGGGCCCGTCTTACGTTTGTGGAGCCGAAGAATATTCATATAACCGCGAAGTTTCTTGGCGAGGTCAATGAGAAGGACCTGCCGAAAGTCAAGGAGGCGCTCAAAAAAATTGCCTTCATCCCCTTTCCAGTAACCGTGGAAAAGATAACCGTGAACAATCCCAAACGCCCGCATACGGTCTGGTGCGCCATCGGTGATGGAGGTAAGGGGGAAAAGGTATTCCAGCTGATAGAAGATGCACTTGCACCGCTCGGATTTGCACGGGAGACACGCAGCTTCACCCCTCATGCAACTGTAGCACGGGTCAAATCCCCGGACCCTTCACTCTTTTCCGCGCTCAAAGTCCTGGAAAAGATAAGCTATGGCTGCTGCACAATCCGTGGTATGGTGCTCAAGAAGAGTACACTGCTGCCACAGGGTCCTGTCTACGAAGACCTGCAGGTGTTTAAATGGTAAACCGGTTGCCGCTGGAAGAGACAGTTCTTTTGGATCTCCGCCCGACCGAACAGGAACAGGAACTTGTCTGCGGTCTGTCAAAGCGCCTGCTTGCAGCAATCGCCAGAAGCGGAAAGGCAGAAGGAATGGTGGTCGGTTCCATCGCCCGCCACACTTGGGTGAAAGGTGACCGTGATCTCGATATTTTTATGCTTTTTGATCCAGTGCTTTCCCGTGAACAGCTCGAAGAGGAGGGACTTTCGCTCGCACGCGGCATCGCAGGATCGTTTACCGACCAGTTCCATGAAAAGTATGCCGAGCATCCCTATATCAATGCAACCATCGACGACGTTGATGTGGATCTTGTCCCCTGTTATCACGTTGATAGTGCTACCCATATCCAGAGTGCAGTGGATCGCACTCCGTTCCATACCCGATATATCACTGATCGGATTAACGGGTTGATCGATGATGTCCTCCTGCTCAAGCAATTCACCAAAGCAGGCGGTATCTATGGTTCAGACCAGATGACGGGAGGTTTTTCCGGCTACCTCTGCGAGCTGCTTATACTTCATTACGGGGGATTCACACCACTCATCAAGGCAGCCGCGACGTGGCATCCCGGTCTGGTTATTGATATCGAAAAACATGCGGCAAAAAAATTTGATGAACCTCTGGTCGTGATCGATCCGGTCGATCCAAAACGCAATGTTGCAGCAGCAGTGTCCCTTGATCGCATGGCAGAGTTTGTAGAGCTTGCGCGGGGATATAATGAAAAACCTGTCTACGAATTCTTTGCTCATCCAATGGAACGCTGCATCCTGAAAAAAGAACTGGCTGCCATTATCTCGCAGCGCAGGACATTTATCTATGCCATCACCTTTGCGACACCCCAATACATCCCGGAGATTGTGGTGCCGCAACTTAAACGCAGCGTCATTGCACTCCGGGAATTTCTGGAGCGGAACGGATTTTCCGTCCACCATGTTTCCTATGATATGCAGGCAGATCGGTGCATGTTCCTCCTTGAACTGCTTGTCGGTGAGCTCCCGGCAATACGACAGCATTATGGACCCCCGCTCTGGAACCATGAAAATGCAGACAAGTTCCGCAAAAAACATCTTGTTGAACATTTGTCCGGACCATTTATTGAAAACGGACGGTACGAGATGGAGGTATTCCGAGAGTATCAGACTGCAAGGAGCCTGCTGTCTTCAGATGCACTCTTAATGGTGAGTCTGGGGAAACATGTCCGGCAGTCTCTGGAAATGGGATGGACGCTTCACGAGGGTGCAGAATGCTGGCAGGAGGAGTTTGCCCCATTCATCGCGGAATTCTTCGACCGGCGTTCACCGCTCACAAGGATACTGCGGGAAAAATAAAACCGTTTTTTTATAATTTTGTTTTAACGAGTATATCTGGATTGCAGCAAAACATTTTGATAAGGCTGACTGCCCGGATTCCTGGAAGACCTGGTTTCTCCCCAAAAAGACTTCTTACTTTAAGCGATTCGCTGTTGCTGGAAGCGAGTGGATTAGTCCTCATATTCACGTTCTCAGGTTCTGGTGAAAACTCGTGTAAAAGCAATGTTCGAATCCGAACCATGAAAATCGTAATATTCTGATATGAGGGAAATTGGTTCTTTATCGTCTCATTTCAGGAGCAAAACCGCCGCCCCAGAAGGGACGCCCCCGAGGAGGATCAATAACTAAAAATCCGAAATAAACCTCCCTGACCCTCCGTGCCTCGGAGAGGCCCTGAGGCGGGTGACCATCATAACTAATATCTCAATGAATTTTTAGCCTGAAAATTATTTTCCGGAATTTTTCTTTATCTTTGCAGTCGCCAGTTTCTCAATGGCTGCTGTATCAACATCCGAGCTAATCTCAAGTTTCCGGTTCCGGATGGCGCTGTCCACGAAACCTTTCCCAGTACTGGTGCGGACGATTAGCGTGGTTGAGCCGGCCGGGCTGCCAATCGCACCGGCGGAGATATCTGAAAGTACGGCCGTCAGGTCAGTACAATAGTGACAGCCTTTTCTTATACAGGTCTCCAGTTCTGCAAGAGGCACGATGGTTGTGCTTCCATCCTGTTTTAAGACCTCCAATTTTCCTTTCACATTGAGTTTTTTAATGTCGTGGGGTTCGAGTTTGTAATGGGTTTTGAGTTTTCCCAATATGAGCGTATTATAATCAAATGTCTCCGTGCAGAAAAGACCGATCACGAGTCGAATAGCTTTCCCGTATGGTTTTACGAGATCGTTGTCGCTCTCCCGCATGCGTGCAACTGCCTGAACGGCGCAAGGGACTCCAATGACCGCAATACGTTTGTACTTGCGTTCGATTGCTGCATACTTGAGGGCAGCAAGGAGGGGTACCCACCAACTATAACGGCTACCTGCCTGCTGGATAAGCACATCGGTTGTTGTAATGATTACAGAAGAGGGCTTGAGCGTCCAGCGATCTTCTGTGACCGTAACAATTGCATCAATGAGTCCTTCATCAAGCGCATTTGCAAGGATTGCCGTGACTGCTCCACCGCTCTGTTTACGCGGGACTTCAAATGTCGATTTTGCGCTCAAAAGTTCGACATATGTACCGAGCGTTTCCGCGGGCTGGTCGCCGATCCGTGGGCAGACCGCATGACAAGCCCCACAGGTTACGCCATCCGTTGCCTGTTTACAGTAGCCGTTGCTCGTAGGTCCGGTTACCATTTCACCCTCAAAAAAGAACAGGGAATCAGCGGGGCAGACCGCAACACATGCACCACACCCCGAGCATCTACCTATATCCCAGACCTCGCTTTTTAAATCGAGATAACTTTTTTCTGCCATTACCATCACTCCCACGTATACTTGTTTGCAAACGGCCTGGCACTTGTTGCTGCGATCCGCGTGTAATCCGATGCAAGCAGGGGTGCTGCATCAATTCCAAACGATTTTGCGAAATCCTCGATAATGGGACGGATCAGTGCTTTCTGCTCTTCAGTGATTGGCGCCTGTCTGGCTCCGCTCCCAAGATAGAGCTCATCAATCGGGCCCCGGACAAAGATCTCCCCCCCATGGATACCGCTGCCGACACCCTGTTCTGAGATAGGCTCGACACCTTTGAGTCCGAGGACAATGATAATACCTCCTGCCATTGATTCGCCGAGAAAGGCGCGGGCGCTGCCACCGACTACGAGAATAGGGCGTTTCTCCAGGTAACGCTTCATATGAATGCCGCCACGGTAGCCGATATTGTCCCGGACATAGATCTTGCCGCCCCGCATACTGTGGGCGACTGCATCCCCGGCACTGCCATGGATGATGACCGTTCCCTTGTCCATGGTGTTTCCCGGGGCATGGTCGGCGTTACCGTGGACAATAATCGTCGGGCCGCTCATGAACATGGCAAGATCGCCACCGGGTATACCATTTACAATGATAGTTACGTCATCGCAGCGAAGTCCGTCTCCGATGAACCGCTGGCCAAGGACATTGTTAATAACGATCTCCTTCACACCATCAGCTATAGCGCGGCGGATCTGCTGGTTCAGCGGCGTGTAATGGAGATTGTTTGCATCAATGGTTGTTGTGCTCATTGTCAGGCCCCCACGGTCTTGATATCGAGAACATTCAACAGCCCTTCATCCAGCATGTAGCCCCTGAGCCGGTCGCGGTTACCCCGCAGGCTTTCAATGCTGTTAATGCCGGCAGCTCCCATCAGTTCTGCGAGTTCAAGGGTCCACCCGTGGATGAGGTTTTCGACCTGGACCGAGTTGGTCTCCGGGTCAAGCCGCCGGGTGAGTTCCGGTTTCTGGGTTGCTATACCCCAGGCACATACACCCCGGTTGCAGGTACCGCACACCCGGCACCCCATAGCAACGAGAGCCGACGTCCCAATGTAGACAGCATCTGCACCAAGACAGATGATCTTTGCCACGTCAGCACTCTGGCGGATACCCCCACTGGCTATGATGGAAACCTCATTGCGAATTCCCTGGTTGCGCAGTTTGGCATCGACACTCGCGACGGCTGCTTCTATCGGGATCCCGACATGGTCCCGGAAGACGACCGGCGCTGCACCGGTACCGCCGCGAAACCCGTCAATGACAACGGCATCGGCAGATGACCGTGCAATCCCTGCAGCAATCGCCGCCACGTTGTGGACGGCAGCTATCTTAACAAAGACCGGTTTTTTCCATTCAGTTGCTTCTTTCAGGCCCCGGACAAGTTGCTTGAGATCCTCGATACTATAAATATCATGGTGGGGGGCGGGGCTGATCGCGTCACTGCCTTCCGGGATCATCCGGGTGCAGGCAACGTCAGTGCATATTTTCTCTCCGGGAAGGTGTCCGCCGATTCCCGGTTTTGCTCCCTGCCCAATCTTGATCTCGATAGCAGCACCGCGATCGAGATAATTAATGTCCACACCGAACCGTCCCGATGCGACCTGCACAATGATATTTTTCTGGTAGGGATAGAGCGATGCATGAAGTCCGCCTTCGCCAGTGCCCATGAAGGTGCCGATGCGGCTTACCGCTTTTGCAAGTGCCTGTTGTGCGGGAAGGCTGATTGCACCATAACTCATATGCCCGATCATGATAGGGGTTTCGATCTGTAGATTAGGAGTGAGTTTTGTCAGGAGCTCGACATCACCATTGGGATACTCTTTGACCGATAACGCTCCCGGTTTTTTCCCCAGGTAGGTGCGCAATTCCATGGGCTCCCTTAGAGGATCGATGCTTGGGTTGGTGACCTGGCATGCATCGAGAAGGAGACGGTCGAAGATCATCGGGTAAGGCAGGGCGTTTCCCATGCCGGCGAGGATGATCTTGCCGGTTTTTGCCTGGTTGAAGACCGCTTCACGAATCTCGCGTGTCCATACCGGGTGGCTCCGGTAATCGGTGGGTTTTTCGTAAATGCTGATGGCGTCTCGGGGACAGAACGCAGTACAGCGGTGGCAGGCAACGCAGTTACGCGAATTAATGCGAATTTTTTCACCTTCCATACGGTACACACCGTACGAACAGTTTTCAACGCACCGTCCGCAGAGCATACATTGTTCAGGATCGATCTCCACTTTGAATCTGAGCGGGAGACTGCCGATGGTCATCCGATGACCCTCCCGATAACCGGTTCTCCGGCTTTCGGCATGTGGACGTCTTTGATATCCGGCTCGATACGTCGGATTGCTGATTCTTCGCTTGAGATAAAGAGCCGGTCACCGTGCTCTCCGGATACCAGCGGGCGCAGTTTGATCCTGTCCGTAAATCCCATCAGCATATGTTCGTTTGCAATACAGATCGCAAACGGACCGTTCATCAGTGCCGGACCATAGGTCAGCCGGATTGCGCGGTTGAGTTCCCGGGCTTTCACCGGCATCCTGTCGATCTCATCCCAGAAAGGGGGGGCGAGAGCCCGCACAGCCATTTTTTCTGAGAGCCCGTGTTTCCTGACCAGTAAATCCACAAGGTACGCAACAACTTCAGTGTCGGTATACATCGTGCATTTATACCCGAAACTCTCGATGTAGCGCTGGTTGGTGCCGTAAGATGTGATTTCTCCGTTGTGGACCACACTCCAGTCGAGTAGGTTAAACGGGTGAGCGCCTCCCCACCAGCCGGCCGTGTTCGTGGGGTACCGGTTGTGTGCGAGCCAGAGGTAACCCTTGTAATCCTGAATGCGGTAGAGATCCGCAACTTCCTCCGGCCAGCCGGATGCTTTGAATACGCCGAGGTTTTTCCCCGAGGAGAAGATAAGGGTACCGTTGTGAGCCGTATTTATGCTCATGACGATGTGCATGATAATGTCATCAGCAGGAGTATTCTGTTCCGGTGCCAGCTTCGGGTCAGGCTTGAAAAAATACCTCCAGGGTGTGTGCACCTTTTTGATTTTTGAAGCAAAGGTCGGGATCGCTTCATCGTGGACGATGGTTCCCCATTTTTCAAGTAACAGATCAAGTGCCGGCTTGTTTTCATTAACGTCGTTAAAAAAGACGTGAAGAGCGTATGAATCTTCAAAGTCCGGGTAAATCCCATAGGCAACATAACCGGCACCCTCCCCATTCCCACGCTCATCCATCATTGTTAACGAGTTTCTTATATCTGAGCCATCTATACACTGTCGCCGCTTGTCAATGACTCCAATTATTCCACACATGTTATCACAAATCGGGATGATCTATAGTACTAAAACGTTATGCAAATTGAATGTGAGTATTCTCTACTGATGTTAGTTCAGAAATTATAAATGTGATTGGGTGGAACCTTTTTTCCATTATGTCAGCAGACGTATCCAAATTGATCAAGAAAATTGAGGCTGATGATGTAAAATTCATCCGGCTCCAGTTTACGGATGTATTAGGCATGCCCAAAAATGCTGCCATCCCGGCGGCAATGGCGGAAAAATCTCTGACTGAGGGCACCTGGTTTGACGGTTCATCGATCGAGGGATTCACCCGGATTGAAGAATCCGACATGCTTCTCAAAGCAGATCCGTCGTCCTATGCAGTCCTTCCCTGGAGACCCCAGGAGGGCAAGGTTGCCCGGTTCATGTGCGATGTCTACACGTATGGCGACAAGCCTTTCGAAGGTGACCCCCGTTATGTTCTGAAAAAGATTATGACCGAAGCTGCTAAAATGGGCTACACTTTCAACACAGGCCCCGAACTCGAGTTTTTCCTTTTTAATCTTATTGATGGAAAACCGACGACCCAGTTTCCGGATCTCGGTTGTTATTTCGATCTTGCCCCCAACGACAAGGCAGAAGATGTTCGGAGGGAAATCGTCCTCGCCCTCACCAGTATGGGTCTTGAAATTGAAATGTCCCATCACGAAGTAGCGGCAAGCCAGCATGAGATCGACTTTAAGTACGCCGATGCGGTTACCACAGCAGATCGAGTAATGACCTATAAGTTTGCGACCAAGGTTCTCGCGCTCAAACATGGCCTCCACGCCTCTTTCATGGCAAAGCCAATCTCTGGTATCAATGGCAGCGGTATGCATACGCACGGATCACTTTCCAAGGGTGGCAAGAACGCTTTCTTTGATCCAAATGGTGAGAACAAGATCTCTGACATCGCAATGTATTATATCGGGGGTATACTAAAACATGCAAAGGCAATCACGCGTGTTGCAAATCCGACAATAAACTCGTATAAACGCCTTGTACCCGGATTTGAAGCTCCCTGTTACATCTCCTGGAGTGCCGCCAACCGTTCTGCACTTGTTCGTGTACCGGCAGCACGCGGAAACAGTACACGCGCTGAATTCCGCAGCCCGGACCCGATGTGTAATCCGTATCTGACATTTGCCTGTATGCTCGCGGCGGGGCTGGACGGTATCAAAAATAAGATCATGCCCCCGGAGAGCACGAATGTCAATATCTACCATCTGACCGAGAAGGAGCGTAAGAGATTGAAGATTGAAATGCTGCCCGGTAGCCTCGCGGAGTCACAGGAATATCTTATGAAAGACAAAGTGCTCTGCGATGCATTGGGTAATCATATTGTTGAGACACTGGCCCGCATTGCGGTAGCAGAGACAGACGCATACCGTCTCGCAGTTCATCCGTGGGAGCTGGACAGGTATCTCGCAACATACTAATTAAAAATTCTTTAAAATTTTTATCGGCAAGGTTCGGACTTGTAATCCGGTAACTAACTGTCGATCGTTCTCTATAGGGGATCCCACGGGCACCAGGAGGGATAGCCGATGTTCAGGCTCGATACATATAAATCGGTATGGCATCATCCCCCTGTAACACCTCAATCCTGAAAAATATCGGGTGATTCCCCTGTCCAGAGTGATCGCCAGTACTACAAAAAGTTATCAAAGGAGAAAGACATGGCTTTGGATACCGGTGTTACAACCTGGCTCATGGTCTCGGCAATACTGGTGATGCTGATGACCCCGGGAGTCGGGTTTTTTTATGGCGGGCTCGTCAGGAAGAAAAATTTCATCTCGATGATTGCCCTATCGTTTATGATTCTTGCTCTCGTGAGCATCCACTGGGTTTTGATCGGGTATTCCCTTGCATTTGGTCCGGATATCGGTGGATTTATCGGTAATCTGAATTATCTCGGGCTTAATGGAGTCAGTGCAGATGCAGGCTCCGCCGGCTACCCTCCCCTTATTTATATGATATTCCAGCTCTTTTTTGCTGCAGTAACAATAACCATCGTTACATCTGCTGTTGCCGAACGTATCAAGTTTTCATCGTTTATTATTTTTGTCCTCGTATGGTTGACCTTAGTTTATTGTCCGCTTGCTCATTGGGCATGGGGTGGTGGATGGGCATCAAAACTGGGACTTATTGATTTTGCTGGGGGTACAGTTGTTGAGATAAGTTCAGGTTTTGGTGCTCTTGCGCTCGCACTGGTGATAAAAAAACGGGCAGGATTTGGAGAACATGCTCTTGAGCCCCATAACATCCCGATGGCACTTCTCGGGGCCACTCTTTTATGGTTCGGCTGGTTCGGGTTCAACGCGGGAAGTGCGCTCGCGGTCAATGGGGTCACTACAAACGCATTCGTCACCACTAACACAGCTGCTGCGGCCGGAGCGTTGGCTTGGATGTTTGCAAGCTGGTATCACGGTAAACCCAGCTCACTGAGCATGGTGAGCGGTGCGATTGCAGGAATGGTTGCAATAACACCGGCAGCTGGATTTGTAACTCCTATGGTCTCAATTCTTATCGGGGCCGTCGCTGGTGTACTCTGTTATGGGATGATGCTCTTGAGGGTCAGAAAAAGATGTGACGAGAGTCTTGACGCATGGGCTATCCATGGGATGGGAGGTCTCTGGGGTACCGTGGCCACAGGAATTTTTGCTGCTGCAGCAATTGGGGGATTCACGGGACTGGCTGAAGGCAATGCACATCAATTCGTAGTAAATACTGCATGCGCAGTTGCGGTTATGGTATTTGTTTTTGTGATGACCTATTGCATTGGGTTTGTTATCGATCGGACGCTGGGAATGAGAGTTACCGAAGATGAAGAGTATGTGGGTCTGGATATTTGCCAGCATGGCGAGCGCGCCTGAATTTTTTTTTAAATTTTATCTTCAGTAATTATGAAAAAAAATAAAAATATCATTAGATATCTTTTTAAATATAGGAATACAACTTCCTTCCATAAAATAATTCATAATTTACAAGAGTCACCAGATGGTTATCATCAGAATTCAATATCCCCGGACTTTCAATCCGGCATTTGAAATCTGTGATTCTCCATTACTGATTGGATTTAATGCACAAGTTCTTAACGAATCTGACAAAAATTAGGTGAAAAAATGGCAATAGATTCTGGAGCAACAGCATGGATTCTGGCTTCCACGGCGCTTGTGATGATCATGACACCGGGGGTCGGGTTGTTTTATGGGGGGCTCGTACGCAGGAAAAACTTTATCTCTATGATTACCCTGTCGTTCGTTGCCTTCGCGCTGGTAAGTATCCAGTGGGTACTCATCGGGTACTCGCTGGCATTCGGTCATGATGTCGGGGGGTTTGTCGGCAACCTGCAAAATCTGGGACTGAACGGCGTGGGCATGGACCCCGGCCCGTACAGTACCGCAATACCTGGTTTGCTGTATATGGTATTCCAGCTCGTATTCGCGACCGTAACGATGGCAATCGTGACATCAGGTTTTGCCGAACGAATCAAGTTCAGTGCATATCTCGTATTCGCTCTGATCTGGACAACCATTGTCTACGACCCGCTTGCCCACTGGGTATGGGGTGGTGGCTGGGCAGCACAATTCGGAGCGATCGACTTTGCTGGAGGGACGGTTGTCCACATCAGTTCGGGGTTTGCTGCGCTGGCTATAGCCCTCGTAATAGGTAAGCGTGTCGGCTTTGGCAAGTATGGTCTGGAGCCGGCAAATATACCGTGGTCGATCCTGGGTGCAGCACTCCTCTGGTTCGGCTGGTTTGGGTTCAACTCAGGCAGTGCAATAGCCGCAAACGGACTTGCTGCAAGTGCGTTTGTTACGACAAATACGGCAGCAGCTGCAGGAGCTCTGGCCTGGATGCTCGTCAGCTGGGCTCACGGAGGCAAACCGAGCTCGCTTGGGTTTGTCAGCGGGGGCGTTGTCGGACTTGTAGCAATCACTCCGGCAGCGGGGTATGTGACTCCGATGGCTTCCATAGTGATAGGTGCGGTCGCAGGAGTGCTCTGTTATAGTGCAATGCTATTCAGACAAAAGAAAGGTTTCGACGAAAGCCTCGACGCTTGGGCATGTCACGGGGTAGGCGGTTTGTGGGGGGCACTTGCAACTGGTATCTTTGCTGCTGCTGCAGTCAACGGAGCGTCAGGACTCCTTGAAGGCAACGTCCACCAGTTCGTTGCAAATGCAACGGGTGCATTCGCTGCACTCATATACGCGTTCGTCGTAACCTACATCCTTGCGGTAATCATTGACAAAACTATCGGACTTCGAGTCACTGAAGAAGAAGAATATGTGGGCCTTGACATTTCCCAGCACGGGGAACGGGCCTGATGCTAGGTGTGTAATTATGAAAATGGTAAAAGCTATCATCAAACCGGAACGATTTGAATTCGTAAAAAAAGCACTTGAAGACAAAGGCTTCATCAGTATGACGATCCATGAAGTCAAAGGCAGAGGTGAACAAAAAGGTATAACCCTCCAATACCGTGGCGGACTGATGACTGTTGATCTGCTGCCAAAGATCCAGCTCGAAATTGTAGTCAAAGAAAAGGACCTCGATTCTTTGCTTGCGACACTTATTGATTCAGCTCGCACCGGAAAGATCGGAGATGGAAAGATCTTTGTCATTCCTGTTGAGAAGTCCATCAGAATCCGAACAGGAGAAACTGAGGGGTAAACGAGCTTTATAAAAAATTCAAAAATTTTCCTCTTCTTATTTTGGTTAAGTGATTCACCACATACATAAGCGGCTGTCTGATTCAGGAAAAAGTCTGTCACATCTCCGACCAGAGAAAGAAGTAGAGGTGGGGAATCTTCAAAAGAGATTGCTGGAAAAGGAAGCGCATGGACGGTGAAATTTTCTCTATGTTTTTTCTGACGTGCAGACGCTTATCCGGCTCAATAAAATAAACATAAGAGTGATGAAAAAAAAATTTTTACTTGTCCAATATCAAGTGCTAAACGGATGAGAACAAAAGAACTTGACAATCTGGCACTATACAAAGGAACGCTTTTTAATCTCGCATTATATCGGTCTTTTATCAATAAAAAGATTTGAAATGGCTCATTCAAAAAGATCTCAAAAACATGTTTTTTAAAAATATTTATCGAATATTTGTTAGTGTACTCAATTTAATTTCGATATCTGGTGAGATCTGATAATGTCCTTGTAAAGATGATATTTCCATTTCAGGTCTCACTACCTCGTCAATATCCTTATCAGATATTGAATACTTTTTATGGTCAATAACTTCATGAAAGAACACTTTGCCGCCCCCATGAATAATCCTGCACAAGGAGCGCCAACCACTATCCGCTTTTATATAATAATATGATGAACCAATCGGTGAACAACCACAGTTTTGCAGCTCTCTTATAATACGTTCGTAATCAGGTGCTGATCGATCTGGCATTATGTAACGTGGCACAGGTTCTACACCGTTTATTTGTTTTGCTTTCGACATTCTTCATTCCCCACTGTTTTTCTCCCCACCTTCGCTATGTATAGCTTAGGATATGAAGGAAATGATTTTCTATCATATTTATAGTTTATTAATAAGGCAACTACTAAGAAAAAATTTTTAAAATCATTTCAGAGAGAAAATATAAGGAACTCTTCCATAATTTATTTTATAGATAAAAATCTAATTTTTATAATAAACATAATTATTTATTATGAAAAATCGAGCAGCGCTCGCAATTTCTTTTCAATGTGCGGCGAGATATGGTAATGATCGGCTAGGCATAAATTATGACAATTCAGTCTGACTGCTTCCTCTATTTCTATATCTGATATACCATATTCCTGATGATTAACAACTTCAGAAAAATACAGTTTGCCACCGGCATACACCATCCTGCATAAGGATATGCAATCCTGTTCCACTTTCAAGTAATAATGAGAAGAGCCGATTAGAGATTTCCTATATTCATAGAGACGTTTAAAAAGTATGTCGATTTCCATAGGTATTTCATCCAGTGGATGGCCATTTCTCCCTTCATCTCCATTTTTATTGCCTTGGGTTTGCATATTTGTTCCAATCCCCGGACACAATCCCTGCATTATACTTTAACCTCATTATAAATATGAAGGAAGTACATTTCCTTAATATTTAATTCTTATTGTCAGGATTCATTAAATTTGATAGTAGATTCTTATTTACTATTAACACAAAAATCTTTTACTGTACTCATGATCCAATGGCTAAATATAAATTTTAAAAATTTTGCACCAACTGCAGCAATTGCAATAAATGCCACGCGGCATATGAACAAAATCGAACGGAAACGACTGTTTTCTCTTGATATCGAACCAATGCGGACTGCAGAGGGACGATGGTTTGAATCAATAGTATACGAGATGTTTCTGGAGATTTCAAAGAAATCAGACAGAATAAAATATCTCGCTATGAAAGGAGCTGATGCTCCAAAAAAGCGTGATTATATAAAACTTGGGCAGAATGGTCTCTATTATTCAAAGTATGGAGACATCACAATCAGGGGCAACGGGCAGGATCTTGCAGAGTTTGATATGCTTCTTGTCGATTCACACAACAATGTTGCCTTCGCGGAAGTTGTCACATCGCCAGCGGACTTAAAAGAGTTTGAACAGGAGATTGCATTCAAGAAAAAACTGTTGGGCTACCTTTATCAGCAGAAGATAACACCATTCCTTCTCATTTCTTCTTTTGATCTCTCCAACTATTCAGTCGTAAAAAGGCTTGCCAAGGATAAAACCAATGCAATTATCAATACCAATTCATGCGAACAGATAAAATCGCTTGTAAAATATTATCGCCCCAATATTATCTATAACAACCCTGTAAATCACCCAAAACTGATTAGGGCAACAGACATACACATAAAACAACCATTCGAGTACAAAAGGTACCATGATGAAGTGCGTAACAGAATTTTTACTGAGATAGCCAAACCCGGAGGGAAAAAACACTTTGAAATTACTGACCCGACCGGGCAGCTTGTAAAAAAGGTGCTATACGGCGGACTGTTCCCACAGGCAGTCAAAGTAGTATCTGATACGTACGGATTGACAGTTAAAGGAAAGAGATTTGAGTTTAACGATCTCTCCAAATTTTACTCAAAAGCTGTGATCGCAACTGATCTTCCAGGTTTTGAACTGATCTTATATCTGCGCTCACGCCAAAAGAAAGAATATCACAAAATGGTGCAGGTAAAGGATGGCCACTTCAAATTCGAACGTCCGACACCGTCAAGGGTGGGCTTTTTTCTCTGGCTCGAAACAATACAACCCACACTTGGAATACGTATAACCCTCCAAGTAATTGAGGCATTTTCAATAAAAGAACCGGCAAGGAAATAATTTCAGATTATTTTACAATAAAAAATTTTAGAAAATTTAACTGGCGTCCGCAATACATTATGTGGGATAATACTCTCTCTAATCAAGTAAAATCTCAAGGGCCTCTTCTTTATATGCATCCATTATATATGGGATACCGGAGACTTTTGCGGCTTCCTCTGTAAGCGCCATGATATCTTTACGTGAAATTGTGGTCAGTGCAAAATTCCTACTTCCCGCCATAAGCTGCTGAAGCCCGGTCTTGATCTTCTGGGTATAGGTATACACTCCGATGGCTCCGGTTGGGATTTCCTTTAATCGTTCACCGTATCTTTGTTTAAGTTCTTCATAGGAAACAAAGATTTCTTCAATTCTTGTGCCATATTTTGAGACGGTCTTGGGTAAGTCACCGTCTTTTACCCATTTTCCGATATGTTTGCCCACCATCGCGGGGATCATCAGACCCCTGCCCATGCAAACTGCTTTTATATACGGGCTGCCCATTGCTATCGCTTTAAATATACTCGTTTCATCAGAAAAACCGCCAGCCATGGCAATGTTGGGGATCCGCTTCCCTTTCTGTTTTAACCGCTCACAGAAATCATACACGAGCGCTTCAAGATAGAATGTGGGAATACCCCATTCATTCATCATAGGCCAAGGGCTCATACCCGTACCACCAGATGCCCCATCAATGGTAAGGAGATCAATCTTTGCTTCTGAACTGAAGCGGATCGCCATGGCAAGTTCAACCGCAGAATAAGCACCTGTTTTTACCGTTATGCGCTTGAATCCAATCTCGCGGAGCCTGTCAGTATGTTCCAAAAAACTTTCCTTAGTTATGAATCCGAGGCGGGAGTGGCGTTCAAACTCCTTGATTGCGCCGGATTTATACGCATTTGCGTTCATGGGAAATGTTGGATCAGGCAGGACCAGGTAACCACGCTTTTTTAATTCCAATGCTCGTTCAAGTGAGGGAACCTTGACCTCTCCACCGATGCTTTTTGCTCCCTGACCCCATTTAAGCTCGATGGTTTCAAGATTGTGTTTACTTGAAACATATTCCGCAGTGCCGATGCGGCTATCCTCGACATTTAACTGGACAAGCATTTCTCCGTAGCCTTCAGCAAATTTTTTATAAATTTCGATCCGTCGATCCATTTCCGGTGATCGTTGGACTTTTCCTTTATTATCCAACACAAGGTCCGGATCTACACCGCAAACATTTTCTCCACAGACGCATGTAATACCTGAAATCGCAGCACCAATGGCGACGTGTTCCCAGTTTGCCCGGGCGATCTCAGTTGAACCCAGCGCACCGGTAAAAATAGGGATACGCATTCTTACTTTCCTATCCCATCCGTACTCGGTCTCGGTATTGACACTGGTAAAAATCGCGTTGTCGGAATTGATCTCAGTTCCTTCGGGCAGCCCTTTTGCCCCGGCCGCGTATCCCTGAATATTTAAGTGGGAATAATCTATGGGGTAATTTTTGTCTGCACCAGCTGTGATCTCGCCAAAAGGACCGGCATATAATACCTCCCTGCCACGGAATGATGACAACCAGCTCTCACAACTGCCTTTACATCCATCCATACACCGGGTACAGATCCCAGACACCGGGGAAACACTCCTCGACCGGTTTACAGTCCCAGTTGCTTCATTCGCATTAGGTTGCCGCAGGTTCATACTCTTCTCCACACATTTCTAAATCTGCCCATGTTCCGAAACAAAATACTCAGATTCTGATATGCATTGTAATTTCATATAACAAAGGTGTTACGACAAAAGGGGTATTAAGTACTTGCCTGCCTACAAAAAATTATCTTCAGAAATACCGGAAAAAAATGGATTGGAGAAGATTCAAATCTGGATAAAGGAATAAGAACGGCTGCCCAAACCAATTTCTTCTGCGTACTCTAGCTGTCTTTTACCATCAGTCTGCGCATGAACACCCCTAAACTTATCTTCGCCTTTCCGGTGGTGGGTTGCAAGCAGTGAATCGAAAAAACCCTGCTGCTGGTTCACAAGATCATAACTGGCGATATCAATAGCAACCGGATCCTGTGACGCAAGGATACCAATATCCGGTACAATCGGGGCGTCACTGAACGGGAAACAGTCACAATCTGGAGTAATGCGGATGAGAAAGTTCATGTATCCCACCCTTCCTTTCTTGGTTTTTATTGCTCCACAGGCATATTCGACCATCCGTTCCATAAAATCGGGAATTTCTGTCTCCCAGTCGATATCGATCGCATGCGAAGGGCAGGTATGCATGCACTCAAAACACCCGATACAGAGGTCGCGGTTGATGATAGATTTTTTCTTCATTAAGGAAATAGCAGATTTCGGGCAGACCTTTACGCACCTGGCACACCCGATACAGTTCTCGGCGATAGTAAACGGGCGGGCATTATGCTGTTCCCGTTTTCCTGCAGGAGGGGCACATCCCATCGCAAGATTCTTGATTGCACCCCCGAACCCCGAAACGATATGGCCTTTAAAATGGGTGAGGACAATCATGCTGTCGGCAAGAGCAATATCTCCAGCTATCATCACTGTTCTGAAATGTTTCTTATCAATCCGCACTTTCCGTACATTCATGCCAAAGAGCCCATCAGCAATAATGACCGGGGCGCCGGTTACGGAATAGTCAAAACCGTGAAGGATGGCAGTCATAATATGATCTATCGCATTCGAACGGCTGCCGGCATAGAGCGTGTTGGTATCTGTAAGGAACGGGAGGGCACCGCACGCTTTCACTTTATCCACTACCTGCCTGACATAAACGGGACTGATAAAACCATCATTTCCCCGTTCGCCAAAATGGAGTTTCAGTGCTGTTCTGTCATGTAGTGCAACAATATCCGGGAAGCCGGCACGGTCAAAAAGCCGCTGCACTTTTATCGTTGTACTCTCCTGATCCGAATGTGCCCGTAGGCCTGAAAAATAGACCGGACTTTTCATTAGTATCCTCCACTAAAAAGAGGATATTTACGGGTAAGTATGTAAAATCTATCGTTACGCGATCATACCAGCATATCCAGGTTGCGGGTTTTTTTCTTGTTTTTACCGTGTTTGATCAATTCCCTGGACTTTTCATAATACTGGCGTGATAGCGCCTCTTTTCCGAGTTCCTTTGAACAGACCCCGAGGCTGTTCCAGGCCTCCGCATGGTTCGGGTTCAGCTCTACAACTCGATTCAGAACCTGGACTGCTGATTCAATGAGATCCCGCCTTTGACGCAGAATCCCGATCTTTTTAAGCATCTCACCACTGGAAAACAAAAACTCTTCATCACCAGGCGCAAGTTCCACCGCTTTGTCAAAATTCCGGAGTGCATCTGTATCCTTTCCGATCTCCCGGTAACAGACACCACGGTCATGCCAGACATAGGCAAGGGAGGGGTCGATCTCGATCGCCTGGTCAAAAAAGGGAATCGCCTCAGTGTACTTCCCTTCCCGGAAGGAGAGCCGTAGTCCCTCTTTATAGCTCGCCTTTGCTTTTCCCAGTATCTTATCAAACATCCCTATCGGTAAAGAGGATGTTGATTCTAAAGGCACCGCGCTAGTTATCACGTTTTCAGGTTTGTTAAACAGTTCAGGACCCATCTCTTCAGTAATATCCCGAATTTTTCCCATCACTCCTATGAACATACCCTTGCTGTCGTAAAGTGCCGTTGACTTCATCCATAAAATGGTCTGACGTCCTTCTTCAGGGATCGCCTTTATCCATGCAACAATCGTCCCCTTTTCTTTTTCTATAATAGTATAGTTATTTTCCAAGAGGGTGGTATCGTCCTGAAAGATGAGATCGCTGAGCATCGGTGCCCTGTGCCCAAAAAACGGAATAGAATAATCCCAGTCTCCTTTGCCAAGTATATCTCCCTCGACAACTCCTGTCATCTTTTCCATTCCCTTGTTCCATACCATCACTTTACCTTCACGATCAATGACATATGCTGCCTGATGGAAGAAGTTGAGCGCATCAGAAAGTATCTTCTGGGTGGTACCCGGCCCCCTCCCGAGATTTCTCCGGTCTACGGCCTGCCGGATCATATGCACCATTTCGAGAAGCTGGGATTGGGCATCATCTCCTTTCTTTAGGAAAAAGTCTGCACCGTTATTAAGTGCCTGAATCGCTGCATATTCCCTGCCAACACCTGTAAAAATAATTACCGGGGTCGTATCCCCCCTTGCCCGGAGCATCTTCAGGAAATCGATACCGTTGATCTCCGGTAGATCGTAATCGACAACCATCGCATCGAATGTACTGTTCATTAGAAGTTCCAGTGCTTCCTTGGCAGAAAGTGCTGTCTTCACATTCATATTGCCGAAACGCTCAAGAAAAAGGCGTATTACTTCAAGCATTGGTTTCTGGTCATCAATAACAAGAACAGACAGCATACAGTAACCTTACGAAAATAATGATGCAAAAAAATAAAAAGATTGGGATTTATTCCCGCTTTTCCAGCTTATGGTCAAGAAAGAAAAGAGGGCCAGGTATATCCCCTATGCTTGTAATTTCAGCAAGAATCTCGCTTGCATTCTTCTCTTCTTCTACCTGTTCTTTGATAAACCACTGGAGCATCTCAAAAGATGCATGGTCTTTTTCCCTTACAGCAAGGTCAACAAGTCCGTTAATCATAGCAGTGACCTTCTGCTCATGTGCGTACACTTCCTCAAACACTTTACCTGCAGAGGACCATTTTGCTTTGGGTGCTTCGATATCAAGGAGATTGACTCTGCCCCCCCTCGCGATAAGATAGTCGTAAATCTTTAATGCATGGCTCTGTTCTTCTTTTGCCTGTATCCGCATCCATTTGGCAAATCCTTTCAGGTTGGTAGTCTCGAAATACGAAGACATCGAAAGGTACAGGTAGGCAGAATAGAATTCACGGTTTACCTGTTTGTTTAGGGCTTGTTCCATAGTCTTGGGAATCATATTAAAAACCTCTGTTTATTCGATGATTGGTTTTTCGTTTAATAATGCTTTCGTATATTTTCGAGAAAGTAAAGGATTATTTTTTCTTCCTGGGGCGGATGAACGAATGAAACAATCCGGTGATGGTGTTGGGTTTTTTTGGGCGGAAGACTCCTTCGTTCACGTACCGCACATCCTCAATCGAAAAAAATGCATGAGGATTTGTGGACTGAATATGTTCAGTAATTCTAGGAACATCAACCCGGTTGACAAGTGAGAGAATCATCTTGACATTCCCCCGCGAACCGGTGGCATCCAGGGAGGTAATACCGTAATTTTCTGATTGCATGAAAGAGATGATCTCTTCATTGGATTCTTCTGTAGTGATAATACGCAAAATCACCATACCGATCGAGAGCTTCTCTTCGATTACTAGCCCGATATAAGTACCCATGGCAAACCCGAAGGCAAATGCAAGAAAGTTTGCAACATTTGATAAGTCCTTCATCACGACTTCCATGGCAAGAAGCCAGATGACAATCTCAAAGAACGCGATGAAGGGCGCGAGGTATTTGATTCCCTTGGAGATGTAAATAACACGGATAGTTTCCATGCTGACATCGCATATACGGGCGACAAAGATCAAGAGAGGGAGGATCACCCATGCATAGATTTCAGGACTGATGATAAAAAACGACAAATTTATTTCTCCTTGCCCTTAGCATTGATCTTGTTTTAATCGATTGATCAAAATGATGCCTGTTTCTATATCAGGATTACCCAAGAAATCCAAAAATAAAGGAGATTTGGAATGGAATCCGGGATCGCGCGGATGAGCCTGCCCGGTTCGCTTAAACGTATTTTTGTGGATCAGCATCAAATTTCTTTTTGCAGCCCGGGGCACAAAAATAATATTTCTTACCTTTATAATCACTGGTGAATTTTGCCGTTTTTTCATCAACGGTCATCTTACAAATCGGATCAATCGCCATATTTTTTACCTCAGTTATCTCCCTTTCTTTGCTTCTGGTATATATTTTTTGAGCATCAGGGAGAGGCTGACTACGGTTACCGAGCTGAGGGCCATTGCCAGAGCGGCAAGTTCAGGTTTGAAGGTAAAACCAAAGAATGGATAGAGTACTCCTGCTCCGACCGGGATGAGAACAGTGTTATAGGCAAAAGCCCAGAAGATATTGCCCTTGATCCTCCCCATCACTTTTTTTGAGAGCTGGATCGCCGCAACCGAGTCAAGGAGGTCATCCTTGATCAGGACCACATCCCCGCTTTCAATCGCCACATCCGTACCACTGCCAATAGCAATTCCGACATCCGCTTGGGCAAGTGCGGGTGCATCGTTGATCCCGTCACCGACAAATGCTACGATCTCCCCTTTTTCCTGGAGAGATTTTACTTCAGCAGCCTTGTCCTGCGGGAGCACTTCGGCGACCACGCGCTCAATCCCAATCTGGCGGGCAATTGTATCAGCTGTGCGTTTATTGTCACCGGTAATCATGACGACATGAATCCCCATCGCCTTGAACTGCCGTACAGATTCGCCGGATGTCTCCTTGAGGGTATCTGCAATGGCGATTACCCCGGCCATCTGGCTACCGACAGCAATAAGGGTTACAGTCTTGCCATTCTGCTCAAAGGCAGTGATCCTTACTTCGGTCTCTTCGGGGATCAGGACTCCCCTCTCCTGCATGAGGTTGCGGTTACCTACCAGAACGACTTCTCCAAGCACCATTGCACTAACCCCTTTGCCACCGTAGGTGTCAAAGTGTTCTGCCTGTTCAATGGTAATCCCCATGTTTTGTGCTTTCCGTACAACTGCCAGGGCAAGAGGGTGCTGCGAGTTCTTCTCGACACCTGCGGCAAATCCCATAAGTGTCTGTTCGGAAATGCCAACCGGCAGGATATCTGTTACTTCCGGTTTACCTTTTGTCAATGTTCCGGTCTTATCAAAAACAACGGTTGTGACTTTCTCGGCAACCTCGAGTGCTTCACCATTTTTTATCAGGATGCCAAGCTCTGCACCCCGCCCAACACCCACGGTTACTGCAGTGGGAGTTGCAAGTCCAAGCGCACAGGGACAAGCGACCACAAGTACAGAGATCAGTGCGGTCAGTGCAAACAACAGGGTGGCATGCAACACAAATAACCATACGATGAACGCAGTTATTGCAATGGCAAGAACGACGGGTATAAAATATACCACTGCAGTGTCAGCTATCCGCTGAACCGGCGGTTTTGAGCCCTGTGCATCTTCCACGAGCTGGATGATCTGGGCGAGTACCGTTTCCTTGCCGACTTTTGTAGCTTTTACGGACAACACGCTGTTCGTATTGAGTGTACCCCCGACCACCCGGCAACCTTTGACCTTAAGAGGGGGAATGGGTTCACCGGTGATCATTGATTCATCAACATAGCTCTCACCAACAACAACTTCACCGTCAACCGGCACCTTTCCTCCGGGTTTTATGATAACGATGTCTCCTGCGATGACATCTTCGATAGGGATATCCTCTTCCTTTTCATCGCGGAGGACAGTGGCGGTCTTTGCCCGGAGCCCGGCAAGTTTTCTTATTGCTTCTGATGTTCTCCCTTTTGCCCGGGCCTCGAGGTAGCGCCCAAGCATGAGGAATGCAGCGAGCATGATTGCAGTATCATAAAACATGAACTCGTCGGTGAGGATGATGCCAAATGTACCCATGACACTTGAGACATACGCAACACCGGTGCCCATTGCATACATTACGTCCATATTGAGGGAACGGTTGCGCAGTGCCATAGATGCAGCGCGGAAGATGGGAGAGGTAACATAGAAAAAAACCGGTGTTGAGATAACTAGCATCACATAGGCAAGGTTTTGCATGGAAATTGGCAGGGGCATCCACATGGCAAGCATGAGCGGTATACTCACCGCAAACCCGATCGTAAACCTGAGAAATTTGTCGTGGAGATCTTTTTCCCGTGCCGTCTTCTCGGCTTCTTCACTCACCTCACCTGCGACTCCGAGGTACTGGTAACCGGCATCTTCGATGGCTTTTCTCATATCCGGGATAGAAGATACCGAAGGATTGTATATGACATATGCCTTCTCTGTGCCGAGATTCACGTTTGCAGACAGGATGCCGGGAAGTGCCCGCAGTGCTGCCTCTATTGTCTGGACACAGGTTGCGCAGACCATGCCCCCGATTTTCAGAGTAACTTCGCGGTTCACAACATCGTAGCCGGCATCCTTTATCGCTTTTTCCAGTTCGGCAAGGGTGACTTTGGCGGGATCAAATTCAACATGCGCCGTGTCTGTGCCGAAATTTACCTGTGCTTTCCCGACTTCCTTAATCTGGGAAAGCGATTCCTCAATACTGACTGCACAGGTTGCACAGTGCATGCCTGAAATTTTTAATTCGGCTTTCTTCTTTTCCGGTTCTGCCATGGGATTCTCCGTAAGGATTGTCTTTATCGATCAGGATCGCTGTTTTTTATATTCAGCGAGGAGCGCTGCCGCGTACGAGTCGGTCTTTTTTGTTGGCACGTAATTAAACTCTTTTATTCTTTTCATAAGCTCCTCTATGATTGAAGCATCATCAGGTAGTTTGAGCTTGTTTACTTCATCGAAGATCCAGTCAAGGTGATCTATGCCTGTTTCCTTTCCGTCAATAAGCACTCGTTTTGTGGTAATCTTATCCGGGGGAATTCCCCCGCAGATCGAACAATAATATCCATCCTTGTCATCCCCGCCCATTTTTCTCATTCCCGGATCATGGTAAGCGACATTTTAAACTTCGTGACTGCAGACAGGGCATGGGGAACATTGGCCGGGAAAATGATAGTCTCGCCTTCCTTCATCCGGGAGGTCTGCCCCGCGACCCAGACTTCGCATTCCCCGTCGAGGATGGTAACCACTGCATCAAACGGTGCGGTATGTTCCGACAACCCTTCATTCTCGTCAAAGGAGAAGACGGTAATACTACCCGCCTTGCGGGAGATGATCATCCGGCTGGCGACTGTACCCTCGTTATAGTTCACAAGATCCTTCAGCTGCAGGACTTTGCCTTTCAGTTCTTCACGTCTTTTATCAGGTTTGTCCGGGTTTTCAGGTCGGTATTCTGCCATGCTCGTGATTCTTCCTTTGCAGTTGTTAAAGCGGGAGGGTATTATTGATTTCCTCTTCCGGGTGATAAGGTACCGGAAAGTGACCACCCCCTTTACCAGAAATACGGGACGTTGTCGACATTTTAAAACGGGAGGATTAACAGCCACACCCAGTAGAACGTGAGCTGCAGCATGGTCAGCGGTATTCCGATTTTTGCAAACTCGAAGAATGTAAGGGTTTCACCTTGCTTTTCTGCCTTCTGGATGATGATCACATTACTTGCGGCGCCAAGTATTGTCAGGTTACCTGCAATCGTGCTCCCCGCTGCAAGTGCCATGAGCAAAGTGGATGTACCGCCTGCTTGAAGGATCATCGGCTGGAACAAGGCGACAAATGGCACATTGGAAATGAACTGGCTGATGACTACACTGGTCACGAGAATCATCGGAACGGAAGTAACCATATTCCGGTCAACAATTGCCTGGAAAAATCCTGTCTGCCAGACGCTCTCCATCAGAACAAACATGGCAGTAAAGAAAACGAGTGTAGACCAGTCGATATTTTTGAGCAGTCTTGCCCGATCCTTACTGAACAGCATAACAGGAACCGCAGCACACACCGCAATCAACGGCAGAGGTACGAGAATTTTTCCTCCAAAAAAGGATGCGATAATATTTGTGACAGCCAGTATCAGGATGATAGCGAGGGAGCATTTTACCGGAAGAACGGTTTTGTTTTCATCGATCTGAATCACATCCTGCTCAAAGATCCTGTCTGAAAAATCTGCCGGAAAAGACAAACGGAGAAGGATAAATGCAACGCTAAGACTAATGAGCGTAGGGATAAGGAGGTACAACCCGAAGGTAACAAACGGGGTTTCCATCCCGCTGTCCACAGCGATGAGCAGGTTCTGCGGGTTACCAATTGGGCTCATGACACTTCCGGTTGTAATCGCTAGCGCAAGAGAAAGAAGCATTAGTTTTGGTGAGATCCGGAATTTCGTGGCAAGGGAGAGCACTAGAGGTGTACCAATGATGGCAAGGGTATCATTCATCAGGACGGCTGAAAAAAACCCCATGCCAAAGAGAATAAAAAAAATCAGCTGGTTTGGCGTGCGGGCATAAGAAAAGAAACGGTGGGAAAGCATAGATAGGTATCCACTTTCCACCATCGCCTCACCCACAATAAACATACCGGATAAAAAAAGCATGATTTCGATATTGATCGCACCCAGCGCGTCGGGAAGGGAAATCTGTCCACTGATTAGGACTGCAACGGCTCCACCAAGCATGATCTGCCAGATCCTGAGATTGAACCTCCCCACCTGACGTACAGCAGTCAGCAGGAACACAGTAGCCAGAACGATAACCGGAATGTACGTAAGACAGTTTTTTTAGTCATGGGTGATGAGCCTTGGCATTTATTTAGGCTTCTCGTAAAATTGAGGGGTGCTATAACAAGGATCTCTAAAAAATTATTGGATTGGGTGGAAGTGATTTCATGGTGTTTAAAAGGGGGACGTATTATTCTTCTTTCTGAACCGGAGGGGTAACCATCCAGTGCATGAGTATGCCCCTTTCGATCCTGTTCGCCTCCAGCAGCGTAAGACGGGGAAATGATGATTCCTCGATGAACCCTTCTCCATCGGTGAATGTGGGAGCGTCTTTACCACCGATAATAACATTGCCAATAAACGTATATATTTCATCGACAAGACAAGCCTTGATCAACCCGGCAATCAATGTCCCACCCCCTTCCACCATAATACGACGAATACCCATCGCACCGAGTTTGTCCATAAGGTTGGGAAGATCGACTTCATCTTCTCCGGTCACGAGCACCGTAGCTTTTTTTTCCAGAACGGTAATTTTCGCACTGTCTGCTCTCCCTGATACTGCGATCACCCTCTTTCCCTTACCCTTGTGCAGCACTGATGCTTCCGGGGGGATGCGGGCTGAACTGTCTACGACAATGCGAATGGGATGATCATCCAGACCCTGTTTTCTGCGATATGAGCGGTATTCTTCCGATTTAACTGTAAGCGATGGGTCATCGGCAAGAACGGTACCGATACCTACCATGACTGCGTCACACCCTGCTTTGAGGCGATCAACACGGGTGAAATCCTGCTCACCCGATATTCTGACCTGTCTGCGTTCACGAGTGGATATCTTACCATCAGCGCTCATTGCGACATTGACTATGACGTACGGACGCATAGCATACCGTTTTTACTCTCCCAGTTATTTCAACCCACTGATCTTTATGGACGTCCCTCAAGCTGGCACAGGAATTTTAGGAACTGCCACTATACAAAGATCGTTTTCGGTTATGCTCATGTATCTTAAAATAACAATAAGTTCAAATGGCAACTATAGAATGGAAAAAATGAGTGTCCGGATTCGCCAATATACAATATCAACAGATATTTACCATTTCTTCATCGTCGCTTTACTGATAACTTCGTGTACTCTTATTTCAACTTTTGTATTTTCCCGATCGTCAACAGCTTCTGGATCTCTGATCTTCCTTTTGCCCGTACTTTTCCTCTTACCCGTCGTCTGGACTGCGTTTTTTATTACAAAGCACGGAATACCCATTGCAATAATCTGTGGCATAGCATACTTTTCAATAGAATATTACTTTGTATTCTATAATTCTGCAGAACTCACAATATTCTTTTTAGAAGCAGCGTTGTTCATTCTGGTTGCAAGTGTAATTGCGCATGCCATCGAGCAGCCCCGGAAACGAGAAATGCAGTACAAATCAGTATTTAAGAACGCACACCATGGGTATATCCTTATAAACAACCGAAATTTTACGATTCGGCAGACCAATTCTGCATTCCCGGATATGCTCCAGTATAAACCGGAAGAAATGAAGACAATGAATTTTTCTGACCTTTTTCTCAATTCTGAAGACAAGAGTTTTTTTTTAAAACAGATTAACCAGGACGCTCATACTGCTGGTTTTGAAACCCGGTTTGCGACAAAAAACGGGAGAGGTTGCTGGGTAGTTCTTTCGTGGAGTCCGTTAGGTAATAATACATCTTGTTGTACCGTAATTAACATCGACGCCCGTAAAATTGCGGAAAGTGCGGACTGTGAAGATCTGATAAAATACCGGGAACTCGCTGAAAACTCGGTAATTAGTATGCTCGTTGTCAGGAACGGCAAAATCCTGTATACAAACCCGGCATTTTGCGTCTTTTCCGGGCACACGGCGGAAGAAATTATAGCAAAGGACTACATCTCCTTTGTTGATCCCTCAGATAAGAACTCGTTCGATGATTTTGAACAAGGCAGAAGCGGGGAAGTTCCGCTGCCAAAAAGATGCGAGTTCCGGCTGATAACAAAATCTGGAGAGAGAAAGGTAGCCATGTTCTTCAGCACGCCGGTCATGCTCTCCGGCGAAACGGCAACCATGATTCATCTGGTCGATATTTCTGAAAAACAGCGGCTGGAAGATAAGATCCAATTTGACAACATACAACGGAGGGGGATTATCGTTACAGTCGCCCATGAACTGCGTACACCACTCCAGCCGATCCTCGGTTATCTCAACCTGCTCATACAGGATCCTGAAGGATTCGGTATCCTTGACGATACAAAAAAGATTCTTGAACGCTGCCTTGCGAGTGTTGACCGAGAACGCCAGATTATCAACCAGATGCTTGAGCTCTCTGTGCTCGATAGTGGGAAACTCCACCTAAACTACTCAAAATTTCCGTTGGCCATGCTCATTAACAGTGTACTGGATTCAAGCGGGTATGGCGGAAAAGCTGAAATATCCATCGATATTCCAAAAAATCTGGTTATCAATGCAGATATGGATCGACTCTTTGGGGTATTTGATTCACTCCTCTCAAATGCTGTGAATTTCTCCCAACCACCCCGCAAAATTACCGTCTGTTACCGTTCGGATACCGATGACACGTTTCACCATATTTCTGTCAAGGACAACGGGTCCGGGATTTCCGAAAATGCATTATCATCAATTTTTGAGCCATTCCAGCTTGCAGATGCAGCAAAACTATCCCGCAGATTTGACCGCATCGGGCTCTCTTTGTCCATGGCAAAGAAGATCATGCAGATGCATGGAGGAGATATCACCGTAGAGAGCATTTTACATACCGGCAGTACGTTTACTCTCCATCTGCCAAAATCTGTGCAAAATAGCCAGTAAGCTCTTCGTATCTGAGATGCCCAACAATCCCCGTAATGATTTTCTCCTTGTATCGGGTTTTTTCAGGATACCAGATCGCAGTGACAGACTCTTTTAAAAAAAAGTCCCATTGACATAACGGTAAAATACTAGGTCTCAATGGGAGAAGGTCGATTCGTATGACACAAACTCCATCTGATTACGAAAATTCCGAGCAGCTCTTGAAGATCCTATTAGCCCGGGAACATGCACGGGTAGACGCGTGGTTCCGCAAGGATCTCCGTGCACTTGATGCACTCCTTGCACCGGATTATCAGGAGATCAACATGTTTGGACGCTTCAGCCGTGAAGATATTCAGGCACGAATATTTTGCCTGCTCACGCTGCATTCCTTCACGATTAATGATCCCTAGGTCAAGTGCAGCGGAAAAAAAACTTCGGTGATCTCCAATTAATGCACGCAAGATAGTACCCCAGGTAAGGTCAGGAAGAGAGGCACCTTCCCGTCACTGCTCATTACTCGCTAGTGGGGCAATGTGGAAGATTTCACGCTGGGAGATCGCGGCCGGAGCGGGAACCTGAAGAGAGGACGTGGCTGATCAGATTCCCGCAGTCTCTCGAACCAGCATGATACCATGTACTGGTTTTCTGCCAGCATCAGGATTCCATGCAGGGAATCCCTCCCTGCCCATATTTTATTTTTCGGTTATCGTATTCATGAGAAAAGCGTTCCTATTTCTGTGCATAAGTGAATATCCTAACCCGCATACCCCGATGATCTTTCATGGATTTTTCTGTGGTTGAACACCAGTCCGTCTTTTTTTAACGGAGATATGGGACTATCTTTAATACCGCACCATGTTAACCTTTAGCACGACAATTCAGCACGGTATTCAAATGCTCACACTCAGGAGTTTGACCAAACAGATCGGTGGCCTGCGGGCGGTGAATGAGGTAAATCTCCTGCTGGAAGAAGACGAGATTGTCGGGCTTGTGGGTCCGAACGGGGCAGGGAAGACCACCCTTTTGAATATGATCTCCGGCATCTGTCCCCCGACTGCCGGAACCATTACCTTCTGCGGTGAGGATATCACTGGTTTGAAGGCAGACCGGATATGCAGGAAGGGGATTGCTAAAACGTTCCAGATCGCTGAATCATTTCCCGGGCTTACTGCCCTTGAATGCACGATGATCGGTGCATTGTTTGGCAACCATCGGAAGACGAGTATGGCGGATGCAACAAAAGAAGCGGTACAGACGCTTGATTTTGTAGGTTTCCCAGATAAAAAACGAGATACAACCATCAAAAATCTGAACGTGGTTGAACTCAAAAGAGTGCAGCTTGCCCGGGCCCTGGCCTCAAAACCAAAACTGTTGTTACTCGATGAACTTACAACCGGACTCAACCCGATAGAGAATAAAGAGGCAGTTGGTCTCATCCGGAATATCCGGGACCAGGGAACGTCTATCCTCATCATCGAGCATGTAATGAGCGTTATCATGGGGGTCTCCGACCGGGTCGTTGTACTCGACCATGGGGAGAAGATCGCGGACGGCAAACCGTTCGAAGTCGTGAACAACCAGCGGGTAATCGACACATATCTCGGTGATATTGACGCATTCTAAAGGGAGGGATACCGTTCGTGCTTACCGTTTCAGGGCTCAATATCTTCCACGGGAATCTGCAGGTCGTCTGGGACCTCTCGTTTCGTGTCGATAAAGGCGAGCTCGTCACCATGATCGGTCCGAATGGCGCCGGCAAGACGACTACGGTTGAGACGATCGTGGGACTCAACCGGAAGGCGACCGGTCTGATTACGTTTGACGGTGAAAATATTCTTGGCAGACACCCGTATGATCTCTTCCAGAAAGGACTCGCCTTAGTACCCGAGAGACGTGAGATCTTTCCGACCATGCCCGTGATCGAGAACCTCCTCCTGGGTGGAACGAGTAACACTGACCCGGACAAAACCCTTGCCCACATCTATCGTCTCTTCCCGATCCTGCTGGAGAGGCAGCGGCAGATGGCCGGTACGCTTTCCGGTGGCGAACAGCAGATGCTTGCCATCGGTCGTGCGCTCATGTCAGAACCACGGCTTCTCATTCTCGATGAACCGTCAACGGGACTCTCTCCCCTTCTTACCGGCCAGGTCTTCCGCGCGCTCGAACAGCTTGGCAGGGAGGGAATGACAATCCTTTTGCTCGAACAGAATGTCCGAAATGCACTTGCCATGTGCAACCGGGGGTACGTGCTCGAAAACGGCAGGATCGTCCAGGAGGGTCGTTCAAAGGAACTCCTGCATGATCTGCGCATCCAGAAAGCGTACCTTGGGTTCTAATATGCGACTGAGGCAACCGGACTGTTCTTGTATTTGGTGAGATCTTCGTCAATGGTGGCGATCCCCCATGATGACCAGAAAAAAACGTCCGGAATTCTTCAGGTGAGAAGAACGGGATCTCTTTTATCCTCCCGCAGTTTCTGGAAGGGGATCTTTTTTCCACCGTCTTTTCAGCCATTCCCGTACTTGTTCCGGCAGACTAACGAGCCCCCGGGGCAGGAATATGATAGCGAGGATGAGCATGATCCCGACGATGATGTACCTCCCAAAGGTGAGCCCGGTCGCTTTTAGTCCCTCCCAGATGATGGTCAGCACTATCGTCCCTATAACCGGGCCGGCAAGTGAACCAAGCCCTCCGAGGATGACGTATGTAACGGGCCAGAACGAGTTCTCGACCCCGTAGAGCTCCGGTGTGAGGTAGCCGATGTGGTGGATCTCAAGCGCCCCGGCAACACCTGCAAGGTAGGCAGAGAGGGCAAATGCGAGGAGCCGGTAATGGACCGGATCGATGCCGGCAGCCCGGGCTTCGAGTTCGTTTTCACGGATTGCGAGAAAGGCAAGGCCGATCCGTGACTTCATGATATACCAGATCGCGGTAATGGAGGCGATGGTGATGGCAAGGACCGCGTAATATTCAATCAGCTGGTAGCCCGGAATGGACGGGCTGAGGAGCCGACTCGATGCGATGCCGTCCCAGCCTCCGGTGACCGGGGCGAGTACGCTGACAGTCAGGGTCTGGACGATAATAGCAAAGCCGAAAGTGACCATAGCAAGGAACCATTCCTTGAGCCTGACGCAGGTAAGACCAATAAGGATCCCAATGAATGCTGCAACGGCCGCACCGAGAAAGATGGTAATGAAAGGGGACAAACCGCTTTTTGCAGCAATGAGTGTCGATGCGTACGCCCCTATGCCAAAGAATGCGGCATGGCCGAGTGACCCCTGCCCAGAATATGCGAGGAGGTTCCATGCCGATGCAAAGATGATAAAGATCAGCATCAGGACGAGAAGGTTGAGAATGAACATACTGTCGATGAGGAACGGGATGGCGATGGCGATGGCAAGCGTGGCAATAATTCCGTATTTTGCCATCTCATTATGCTTGATATGCATTGCTTCTTATTCCCCCTTCTCCCCGAACAATCCGGTCGGCCTTACCACGAGGACGATGATAAGGATCACAAACGAGATCGCGTCCTTCCATATGCCACCAAGGAGAAACGCTGCGCCGTTCTCGGCCAGACCCATTAACAATCCGCCGATGATTGCACCAGGGATGCTGCCAAGACCTCCCAGGATGATGATTGTAAAGGCCTTGATCGCAGGGATCGATCCCATGTAAGGGTTGAAGACCTGCCCGCTCACTATCCAGAGTGTTCCTGCAGCTGCAGCAAGTGCACAACCCAGACCGAAACTGATGACATCAATACGTTCGACATTAATGCCGACGAGCATTGCTCCTTTCCGGTTCTGGCTCGTTGCCCTCATCTGCATACCGATCGTTGTCTTTTTTAAGAACAGGTATAACCCGCAGAGGATTGCGGCGGTGAAAATCATGATGAGGATATAATCAAGCGGGACAAAAAGTGACCCCACTGGTACAGTAATACCGTCATAGGGGCTTTTTACGCTCTGCCAGCTGTCCCCCCACACCATAGCAGCTCCGTTCTGGAAGATATAGATAAGGCCTATCGACAGGAAGATCTCGTTGAGCTTACCAGTACCGAGGATTGGGCGGAAACAGAACCGTTCCACAACGGCGCCTATGCCGATGAGCACAAGCATGGACAAGAGGATAATGAGATAAGGATTGATGCCGGTGAGGAAAAATATGGTTGCGGTGATATAGGCACCGACCATCAGGAATTCGCCATGCGCGAAGTTCACGATTTTCATGACGCCAAAGATCAGGTTCAACCCGGTAGCGAGCAGGATATAGATGCAGCCGGCATACAGTCCCCAGAAAATGATCTGCAGGAATACCCCAAGATTGTCCATGACTTGATCAGCGCCTATCCGGATATATGCAGTATATCAGTCTGCCCGAAATAAAAAAGGGAGGTAACTTATTTACGAACTACTGCCTGCCACATACCAGGATGGCAGGATAAAGTCCGTTGCCTTCAGGTTGTCGGGCCAGACAATAGCGGGACGGGTTTCACCAAGGGTGGCGTTGTATGACAACTGCTCCATCCATAGATCGAACGTCGACTCCCGGAAGTCCGGTGAGAATGAGATGGTCTGGTCCTTCATCGCCTCAATAATCTGGGGCATCTTCAGGTCAACGAGAGCCTGTCTTACCGATGCCTTGTCCGTGGTCCCCGTGTTCCCGATTGCCTTTGCTGCGATGAAGACCCCTTCATACGTGGAGGCACCCAAAGCGTCAGGGTAGGTCCCGAATTTTGCAAAATAACTCTGCTTGAAAACGTTTTGGGCGTCAGCAACTGCTCCTGCCGGAGCAGTATAGGGCGAGAATCGGCTCTCGATGATCGATCCCTCGCCATATTGCCCGACATCCTTGTAAAACTGGGCATTGTCATTGTTCTCTACGTTGAAGAATATTGTGTTGAGGCCGATATCCCTCCGTGCCTGCGTAATGAGGGGAGCTCCTTCATTCGGGAATGCAGCAAGGTAAACCGCGTCAGGGTTTACCGCTTTGATCGCGGTCAGCTGCGTCCTGAAATCGCTCTCTCCCATCTTGAAGCTCTGCTGGGCAACCAGCTGGATGTTCAGCTTGTTTTTTGTGATGGTATCGTTTACTGCAGATTGCACCCCTTTTCCGAACGCGGTGTCCTGATAGATGAGTGCAAGCCTGAGCGGGCGGTCTGCGGTAAAGTTGAATTTCTTGTTGATGGCAGACCGTAACACCTGGTCGATGAACGTCGTGGTATACTGCCCATAGGTGTCGGTTGTCGTGCAATGGTGGAAGATGTAGCTTGTGTCAATGTCGGTGCGGTGGGTAATGATCGGACTCGACGCACCGGTTACAATGTAGGGAACCTTATATTCGGCAATGGTCTGCTCATAGGCTGAGGTGACCGCGCTTGAGTACCCGCCGACAAGGATGTCTACCTTGTCATCGGTAATCAGCTTGGTCGCGGCTGTCTGGCCTCCCTGCTGGGTTGATTCGTCGTCACCCACAATGAGCTTGAGCTGGGCCTTCGATCCGTCTTTAAGGGTAACACCGCCATCGGCATTGATCTTGTCGGCGGCAACTTGGGCGGACTGCCACATGCTGGTACCGACATTGCTTGCGGGGCCGGTCAGTGACGCGATGACCCCGACTTTGATTATTGCCGGAGCGGCTGAGGCTGTCTGCTGCTGCGTACAACCTGCAATTAATGCAACTGCAATCAGTATAATTGCGATGAAAAGAACCGAGTACTTCATACTAATTCCTACTATGCTATGTTATAGCATATCACTTTACAATACACCATTTAAGATTAAAAAGAATAGCGGTTTGTATATTTTTTTCATTAAATCTTTCTTACCTGATCGAGCACCTTCCCAAATCCTGTCGGCTTTCATCTTTGCGTAAGGCCCGGATGCCTGAGGCCTTGTGCGTGGCGGATCACGTCAATGATTTTCTCCGGTAAAGAGGGGATGATTCCCAGCAGATCTGCGATTTCAAGATAGTACGCAGCAAATCCTTTCCAGTTTCCCCATCGCTCTGCAAAAGAACGGGCCTCATCTGAAGATATTTTTTTTATTATTCAAGTAGAACTGTGCAATAAACCGCCGGACTCCTATATCATCAGCCGGAAATGCGTCAGGACGATGCAGCCCCTCAAGAGGGTAAGCTCTGCAGTCCACCACCCGATACCCCGGAGCTTGCATAAAAGATTCATCATGATCGCATCCGTCTCCATAGCCTGGTAAAAAGGAGTTAAATCCTCATTGAGATTGAACATTGAAGAAATAAGGCTGCGGATGAAGACTATCTTACCCTTCGAGAGTGAATTGTCAGTATGGACAGAGAGATACAATTCCGGTTCTTCTACAGTGCCTTTTGAAAAAATCTCTACCAGAACCGGCATGCCCTGGATCTCCAGTGCACAGAAAATACCTTGCTCATAGGTCCTGATCTGCCTGTCCCCTCCAGAAAAGATCATAGCACTGCGATAAAAATCATATGGCTTTACGGGATACCGAGGGCTAACTGGCATGGTATCAGGTCGCGTCACGTGCCATTGTATCTATTTTTTCATTGACTTTTTCCTGTCGCCGGGTTATTGAAACGGTTGATTCCTTTCAGCTCCAGATAGTGTTTATCGTTTCGGGTAGCCCATTCCCCGAAGGGTCACAGTGATCTCATCAAGGATAACAGGGTCATCAATAGTGGCAGGAACCTGGTACGTAACCCCATCTGCGATCTTTTTTATGGTACCCCGCAGAATCTTTCCTGACCTCGTTTTGGGCAGCCGTTTTACAACCGCAGCTGCCTTAAAGGATGCAATCGGGCCAATCTTCTGCCGTACCAGCAGGATGAGCTCGGGCCCGATAACATCCTGCTCTTTTACGATCCCGGCTTTCAGAACGACAAAACCCAGCGGTACCTCTCCTTTCACCTGATCATGAACTCCTGCAACCGCACATTCCGCGACATCCGGGTGCGATGCGAGCACCTCTTCCATGGCTCCCGTGGAGAGCCGGTGCCCTGCGACATTAATAATGTCATCCGTCCTGCCCATGATCCAGAGGTACCCGTCCGCATCGATATACCCTGCATCAGAGGTCAGATAATAACCGGGATAGGCAGAAAAATAGGTCTTGACAAAATCTTTGTCATTCTGCCAGAGGGTAGTGAAACATCCGGGGGGTAATGGGAGCCTGACTACAATATTTCCGGTTTCTCCTGAGGGTAATGCGGTACCTTTTGCATCAAGCACATGGACATCATATCCCGGGACCGGCTTCGTGCACGAACCGGGCTTGACCGGCAGGAGTTCCAGCCCGGTACAGTTTGCACCAATTGCCCAGCCGGTCTCTGTCTGCCACCAATGATCGATGACCGGAATTTCAAGGTGTTGTTGCGCCCATATCAGGGTATCAGGATCACATCGCTCACCCGCTAAAAAAAGGGTCCGGAACGCAGACAGGTCATATTTTTTAATATACTCACCATTGGGGTCTTCCTTGCGAATAGCACGAAATGCTGTTGGGGCACAAAATAACACCGAAACCCCGTGCTCTGCAATAACCCGCCAGAATGCACCGGCATCAGGTGTCCCAACGGATTTTCCTTCATAGAGAATAGTGGTACACCCATAAAACAGGGGACCGTACACGATGTATGAATGCCCGACTACCCAGCCGATATCCGAAGCTGCCCAGTAGACTTCGCCTGAGCGTATATCATAAATATTTTTCATGCTCCAGGTCAGCGCAACGAGATGCCCCCCGTTATCCCGCAGCACCCCTTTGGGTTTTCCTGTCGTGCCGGAAGTATAGAGCAAGTAGAGGGGATCGGTCGCAAGGACGGGAACACACGCGACAGGATCTGCCTCCAGGAGCACATTCCAAGCTACATCCCGCCCTTTTTTGAGAATCGTTGGTGACTCCGGTCGCTGCACGACAACGCAGGCTTGAGGTTTATGGGCGCACATGTCAAGGGCAGCATCCAGAAGCGGCTGGTACGGGATGATGCGGTTGACTTCAATCCCACATGACGCGGTTATGACAACAAGGGGCGTGGCATCTTCTACACGGGCAGCAAGTTCCCGTGCGGCAAAACCCCCGAAAACAACGGAGTGGATAGCCCCAATGCGGGCACAAGCAAGCATCGCAATGACTGCTTCGGGGATCATCGGCATATAGATTACGACACGATCACCTTTTCCGACACCCAGCTGCTCTAATCCCCCGGCACATCGCGCTACGAGATCCAACAGTTCACCATAGGTGTAGCGTTTTATTGTTTTTGTGACCGGGCTGTCATAGATCAATGCGATGCGATCCTTTACTCCGTTCTCGACATGATAATCAAGGGCATTATAACAGGAATTGACTACCCCACCTTCGAACCATCGGTAAAACGGGGAATTTTCACTGTTGAGCACCCGTTCATATTTTTTGTACCAATGGACTTTTTCTGCCGCCGCTCCCCAGAAATGTTCCGGATCAGCCACAGACTCCCGGAATGCCCGTTCATACTCCCCGCTCATGCACCACTTCTCCCAGACGTAGTTATTAGAAAATTGAGAGGATAGCTCTTATTACTTTCCTGAAATTGCACCAATACGTGCATCACGTGGTGCAAGAATGTAGCTATGGTAGCGCATGTTTGGTGCAGATATGAAGGAAATGATCCGGTCTGAAAAAAACAAAAACAAAAACAAAAATAAATGCCCCAGGCCTGATTTGAACAGGCGACAACCAGATCTTCAGTCTGGCGCTCTCCCAAGCTGAGCTACTAGGGCAGGATACAAATATTGTCGCTCGTGACTAATAAATGATCTACTCTGGAGCTTTACAGGAGTGTTCTGTGACCGTTCATTTTTATACACCGCGATGGCAGTATTAACAGATGTCCCGTGCGGATAAGAGTGCAGATGGAGAGGATGGAGGACTTGCAGCCGCGGTTAAAAGCCGTTCGGCGCGTGTCGTTCACCTCACGCACAATGATCTTGATGCTGTCGGAGCGGATGCAATCCATCGTATGAAACACGGGAACGTGAATGTATTCACTATCTGGAGCTCGGTAGGAAAATTTGCCTCGCTGTTTTCCCTGGTTGCGTCCTGCGAGGGGAAAGGCGACCTGCTCTCTATCTCAGATCTCGGCTATCATAAGGACGCTGAGACAATTGCCGGGTTAGCCCGGGCACATGGCTGGAACGTGGAATGGCGGGACCATCACCGCTGGCGCGAGGATGAAATGAAAAAAGTCGCACAGGAGGTTGCGGTGTTCCGTATTGATACCTCTGTCTGTGCGTGTGGGATTGTAGCCCGCGATCTTGCTCCGCAAAACCCCGTCGCTGCAGAAGTCGCCCGGGTTGTATGCGATTATGATCTCTGGAAACATACCGATCCTCGTTCCGCAGTGCTTGGCCAGGTGCTCCAGCGCAAAAAGAACCGGGAGCATATACGGGACTGCCTTGTGTCCGGTATTTTCAGCGACACCCTCATCGAGCAGGAGTACGCAGAGATCAAAACCGAGATGGATGCAATGATGCAACGAAGCCTGAAGCGCACAACTATTACCGGGGGGCGGTACAGGATAGCGTTTGCCCCGCTCTACGGCTACCCGAGCGAGACGGCACATTTCATCCGTGAAGAGATGAAAACCGATATCGAGGTAATCGTCGGTAAAGACGGGAAGTTCTCACTCCGGTCCAAGCCCCCGGTAAGTCACCTGATAGCACGGGAGTTTGGTGGGGGAGGGCACCCGAATGCTGCCGGGGGTTCATTCAAGTTTAGCATCATCGAGCGGTTCACCTGGTGGCTCTTTAAAAAGAGCCGGCATTTTACCGAGTTTGCCAGGATTGCCGAACTTTACTAAATAACGGATCCTTTATACCCGTCCCCATATCAGTGCTACGACGATTCCCTCATTCTGTTATCGATTGTCAGCAGAGTAAACACCATGAGAGCAGCTGGGTCAGCCTAACCTAAACTATCCATGATATATTTATATCACCTTAACGAACCTGCATCCAATGACTATGAAAAGAATATGCATTCTTATCGGGGGTCTCTGTCTCCTTGCATTCGCAGTCATGCCTGTGCAGGCATTTACGGTCAAATCACTTACCATGATACTTGCACCGAATGGTGATGCACAGGTTGACATCCACTATGACCTCACTCTGTTTGAGGAGGGTGCGATATTTTTCCGGATTGCCGATCCTGCAGCGGAGCTCAAGAAGGCATTTGATGCGAATTCAAAAAACCCGGTTACGGTTACCCAGGCAACTGGTTCGTCTGCAAGGGTAATTATTCCTTCTTTTGCCTCCGTCAGTACCAACGGGGATGAGACAACAATGGTAACACCTTCAGTTTCCTTTGAGCGGGCACAGAAGGTGCTGGACCAGTACTGGTTTGCCCCGCTTATCTCACCGGATTTCTCTCCAGATATTACGACGATCATCTTTCCGGATGGGTACCGTACGAGCTTCAACAATATTCTTATCATCCCCTCTGTTCCCCATCAGCTGGTGATGAACTGATACATCAGAAATATAAATCAAATCCCGCTGAAATAAATCGGGCAACCGGTATAATTTTTTTAGTGTTTTGAAGACAGGAAATCTCCCATCCGGGATCTGCATTTTAATTCCATGGATCTTCCGTTGATATACGTTATAACCTCATGTTCAAACTATGTCATATTGACAAAAGGCTGGTTATTACTCCTATACTCTCGATAATGGTGTTATTTTTGCGCCTATAAAGAGTATATCCTCGCACCGTGGTACCGGTCATTACGGGTGAAAATAATCGGTTTGCCAGTGGAAAATGACTAGGAGGCTCCTCTTTTTAATGTCGGCAATCCGTCTGGTCATACATATAAGTTGGATGCACTACACCGCATATGTGGCAGACTGGACGAGATTTTTCCAGTAATCTTCGCACAAGTCCGTGCAATACCCACCGGCGCTGACCTGGTCGGGATCAAGACATGAGAGGGCACGGGTAATAGAGGTGTAATCAGGATCAACAATAATGATCTTCCGTACATCATATTCACTCGCAAGATCGAGGAGGGTATCGAGCTGGTCTCTGCCGACTGCAAGCTGTGGTTGGTGTTCCATCAGGAAGGCAAGATCATCCCTGTCAGGTTCCGGCATGAAAAAAAAGACATTCTGACGTATGAGGGAAACGATCTCTGGCTCCTGTATAGTATCGCAGATCAGCACATGCCCGCTGATCCCGACATCCCGCATCGAGCGCATCAGGATGCGGTATATGCCGGCGAGGGCATCATTCCACTCCTCTTCATCATCATAGTATGCATCCGTGACGCCGAGCAGATGGGGGGCAGGCAGGGCACACCAGGCACCTTTTTTCTGCGCAACGATCCCCGCAGCATCTTGCGTGATTTCATTGGGATCCAGACTAATTTCAGCAGCTGCCTTTCCATCATCAACCCCGAGTAGGCACGTCATTATCCGGTCGCGATAGAACTTCCCCCCGGCACAGGGCGACGTGATACCCGCTGTGAGCTGGGGCAATAGCGACTTGTCGAGCTGGTATGTTATAATGTCTGAAGGGGTACCACGATGCCCTGATATCCATGCGGCCAGCGCGGGCACATCCGGTCTGCCGGGCTCCGCACCCAACGCCCGCGTTACCAGATTCTGCCATTTTGCCATATACAGATCTTATTACTCATAAACATCTAAAAAGTACTGATGAACCCACCGCTGCTGGTCACCTGCGGGTTGCCGTATACCAACGGCCCCTGCCACCTTGGACATCTCCGAACGTACGTTCCTGCAGACGCTTATGTCCGCTACATGCGGAGGGCAGGCGAAGAAGTCGTTTTCGTCTGCGGTTCGGATAACCACGGGACTCCTATCGTTGTTTCAGCAGAGGAAGCTGGCATTTCTCCCAGGGCACTTTCCGAACATTATCACCGGCATTTCGACGAGACATTCCAGAGAATGGGGGTGATGTTCGATAGGTTCGGCATGACTGATGACCCGGCGACTCACCGCCGTACAAAAGCAATTGTATCAGAGCTCATCAAAAACGGCTATGTCTACAAGCGGATCGTGCATCAAGCGTATTGCACAAAGTGTAAGCGGTTTCTTCCGGACCGGTACGTTGAGGGGATCTGTCCCCATTGTGGGACAGCGGCACGGGGCGATGAGTGTGACCAGGGCTGCGGCAAGCATCTGGAACCGGGTGAGATCAAAGATCCGGTCTGCAAGGTCTGCGGGACAAAGGCGGAGTTCCGGGACCAGGAACACTACTTCTTCAGATTATCAGAGTTCAGGGATTTCCTGCTCTCCTTCCTTGATAACGTCAAAGGGACGATTAATGCGAAAAATTACGCGATCGGATGGATCAAAGAGGATTTGCACGACTGGTGCATCACCCGCACTCTTGAATGGGGCGTGAAGTTCCCGGGCCGCGACGATCTTGTGGTCTACGTCTGGGTCGACGCTCCTATCGGGTATATTGCATTTACCGAAGAATGGGCAGAGAAGGCAAAAAAAGACTGGAAGCGTTACTGGTGTGGGGATAACAGGGTCACGCATTTCATTGGCGGAGACATCATCTACCACCACAGCATCTTTTGGCCGGCTCTCCTGCGGGGGGCAGGGTATGGCGTCCCGCATGCCATTGTCGCAAGCGGGATGGTTAAGGTCGATGACCATAAATTTTCGAAATCCCGGGGGTATGTTGTCTGGACTAATGATGATTACCTCGACAAGGGTCTCCCCGCGGATTATCTCCGGTATTACCTGCTCGCCTACACCAGCCACACCAAAGAACTGAATTTTTCGTGGAAAGTCTTTGGCGAAAGGATCAATAACGAGGTTGTCAATATCTTCGGCAACTTTGTCTACCGTACACTCTTTTTCGCACACAAAGAATTCAGCGGGATACCATTACGCACCGTCGATCCTACCATTATTGCAGAGATACGAAAGAGCCTTGTAAACGTTGACAGTCTGATGCGGGATTACGAATTCAAGGGAGCTGTGGATGCGGTAATGGCCCTCGCGGCATTCGGCAATACTTACATCCAGACCAATGCCCCGTGGAAATTGATCAAGACCGACCGGGAAGCGGCGGCAAAGGTGATCGCAAACTGCATTCAGATCGTCAAGGCAGTCGCCATGCTCATAGAGCCGGTTATGCCGGCAAAGGCACAGATGTGCTGGACCATGCTAGGGTACCAGGACAAGCTCGCAGATCATCCCGTCAGCGAAGCAACAGAACCGGTTGTGGAGACCTCCCTCATGTCCCCGACCCCACTCTTTACCCGGATAGAAGAACCTCAGATCGCTGAGCTGGAAGCTCTGTTACAGAAACGTGTAGCTGAGGCGAACAGAAAAATGGAGAGAATACCTGTCGTTTCCTTTGAGGAGTTCCAGAAACTGGACCTCCGGACCGGCAGGGTGCTTGCGGCAGAACCTGTCAAAAAGTCAAACAAACTCTTAAAACTCCAGGTAGACATCGGGGGTGAAACGCGCCAGATCGTGGCTGGCATGCAACAGTTCTACAAACCTGATGAACTTGTGGGCAGGGATGTGGTGGTGGTCACGAATCTTGCACCGGCAAAGATCTTTGGTGTAGAATCCAATGGTATGATCCTTGCTGCCGGGGATACCGCATCCCTGCTCACTCCTTTCAAGCCTGTTGAGCCGGGGACGAAGATCCGGTGACACCGGGCTTTAATTGCCTTTTTTTTACAAACTCCTGAAAGTACATCAGGATTTCTGCAACTGCTAACAAAATTCCCTGGCGCGCTCGATCACAGCTCCACGAGAGCAAACTCGTTTTTTCCGGCACTGCACTCCGGGCATAACCAGTCATCTGGCAGGCTGAAAAATGTCACACCGGGCGGAATCCCGCCAGCCGGATCTCCTGCTTCCGGGTTGTAGATATAACCACATACAAGACACTCGAAGCAGTCAATCTCCACTTCCATATAAGATCTAAAATAATGTGTTCCAATAAAAATTTTTGGAATACTGCACGTGGGGTTTACTCCTAATAGAACGCCAGCATGAAAAACAGAATATGCCTCCGCAGGGTGAGCGGTACTTGTTTAATACCAGCCATAATAAAGCTTGAAAAATTTATCAGTTTCTCACGTTTGAACAGATACCGCACTACTTTATATGTTTGCTGATTACAGAATTTTAGCATAAATTCAATCATACTCTTCATTTCGGGTTTTTTAATCCGGTCGAATTTTTAATCAACTCCATGCACCGGTAGGGGAGACACTATCAAAGATCTTTATTATGAATGGATATATCATCCAAAACTTGGATGCAATGCACCAATGCCTTGCCAGCTTTTATTATTTCAGGGAACGGGGTAATGATCAACCTCATCGTAACATTATTCAGCAAGGGTGAGGTTAGAAAGAAACCGTGCTTAATCGCGGGAAAAAAGACAGACAACAAGTTCACGTACAACAACTCCAATGTCTGAAGATCCACGTCCAATCCCCGAAGGTTCACCCGTCATCGTACGTCTCAGTATTATTGTTGGGTTCCTTCTCGTTCTTCTCCTCATCGTAGCAACGAGAAAACCCTGAGGAATTTTTTTGGACTCCGCTATAGCTGAAAAACGGATTGAATGCTTACACGCATACTGGGAAAATTTTCCGCCACTACGAGTTAACAGCCTTCCCAAATACCCTAGGCGATAGTATGAGATACCAAGAAGAAAATATCTTTTCCTTATAGTTCGCGCGATGCCTATGACTTACACCATCTCCCTCATATCAACGGAAGAGAACGAGCGTCTTTCACATCGGTACCTCCCGAATGTCCGCTATGAGATCAAATCCGAAATCTATGGCTGCTGCATAAAGCTTCTCTGTGATGATCATGCCCTCAAAGACACATGGGAAGACAACTTTTATTCGATGTCGCAGAATGTCCGTTCTCATGGCAGGCTCTTCGTCTGTAAAGATACGGCCTATCAGCCTGACACCGTACTATTTGACCCGCATGCAAAAACTGCGTTCCTGATAAATGTCCGGTATTACGGCTGGATAAAATCCATCGCACTTTCTCTTGCTGGCGATATTCTTGAAGATGAACACGGCATCTGGTCGGTGCACGGCGCCTGCGTGGACATCGAGGGAAAAGGGCTTTGTATCGTCGGTGAACCTGGATCCGGGAAGACAACACAGACATACGGGCTGCTGACCAGCCCCCGTACCAGGATTATATCAGACGACTGGTTCTTTTCCCGGGTATTTGGGGAAGATATCCTTGCTTATGGTTCAGAAAAAAATTTTTACATCCAGGAAGATCTCGCAACCATCTGGAAAGAATTCGGGAATCTGGTTCCTGATCATAAGTATGATCCTGATGGGAGGGCAATTACTGATGTCCGGTGGGTAATTGGAAAAGGGAGGATCCTCCCCCTGACCACCATAAAGACTGTAATCGTCCTTAAACGGGACCCAGCTGATCCGGATACAGCACGATCCCTCGATCCGGAGACAGGCATGAAACTATTTGCGGAAAAAAACTATTTCAACCCCCACCTCCTCGTTAATAACCCCCATAAAACACACCTCAGGAACCGGTACATCGCAGATCTCCTGACCCGGACACAATGTTACCTCGTTAACACGACAGGATCGCCTGCAGAAACCCAGAAACTGATACGTTCATTAACCATGGTAAAACAGACAGTCTAATCTCATCAGCCCGAACATTACATTTCAGGACTAAAATGATAAAATTTCATTACCGGAATAATATTTTTTTTAGAGAAGATCTCCCTGATGTCCGGTCGAAACAATGCCGGATGTATTGAAGACCCAGTAATCGTATCGGTGATTGTCTTGTTTAATTTCGAACTCACCGGTAGATTTGGTAATGATGGTGAAATTAGTCCACGGAATACCCGGTATAACGATAACCGGGTCGGTCCGGTACTGGATCTGCTGCCTGCTGCCAGGAGTAATGCCGTTCTTGAAAATCCCTCATACGAAAATAATAGGGAATATCTGGCATACGGCATGTTTGCCGCCCCACAACCTGCATCTCCGCTGAGACATCAGGCATCCCCGGGATGTATTAATGTCAAACCGGATGAGTCCTTCTGGCGTACCGGTTTCCTTGTGAAACAAATTCAAGGAAATATCGATCATGATCGAAGCGTAGATAGATACCACTCATAATTTTCCCGGTAACCTCAAACCATTGCCGGTGGTGATAAATTTCTCGCCGTACCCCAAATACCCATTTTTCGGAGAATGTCCATGATTATGATATTATTTTCCTGGTTCTTGATAAATTGAGCGAATTATCATAAAGATAATTATAAATAAATGAATATTCAAAGACACGGTGTATATGGAACGGACAGAACTGGAGAAGGTAGGGGTGTATGGCCCGGTCATCCTCACCACCCAGCCGGCTCCGCGGGGTTTTATTTACAAATATTTACTTGGCCTTACCCCCATCGTACTGGTAGCCCTCTCGCTCATTGCCCTGGCACTCCTGCATGAATTGGTGAATGGATTTTCCCCAACGCTGGTAAACTCCCTGAAAACTGTTGCACCGGAACTGCCTCAATATATTGAGATAGGTGTACTTCTCATTGCTCCCGTTGCCATCTTCCTTTTTTTCATCTGGCTGGGCGATGTTATCCGTCGTCCCGAAATCTGGATAGGGGCAGGCCTTACACTGCTCCTGAGCCTGATAACTGCGCTGGTAAAAGTGCAGGGCACGGATTTCCCGGTACTTTCAACCGGATACCTGCTTACGCTCTTCCAATGGGTAGCGTATTATGTCCAGCTGTCAAGCTTTGTTGCTGCTGGTATTGTAATCGTGGGGAATGAAGCGTTCCGTCGCACCCTGCACTATACCCTTACCCGGGACGTAGTTATCATTACGGGAGGCATTTGGAACCAGGTAGAGAATGTAATCCCGCTTCACCAGATCGACAGGATTGGCCTCGTGCAGAGCCGGCTGGGGCACTTTTTCCATTTCGGCACAATTGTCACGGCTGGAAAAGTGTTCGGGCTCTCCGAAATAGATATGACCGGCCAGCATGAAATGGGCGATATGCTCCATCCGGATACGTATCAGGAATCAACTGTGCACTGGCAGCAGGAAGCCCACGACCCGCTAATGTGTCTGTATGGAATTGTAAACCCTGAAGAGGTGAAGACACGAATTGAAAAAGCGATGCAGAACACTTCAGAAAAAGATGAGTGATAACCCTCATTAAAAAATCTATCAGGATCCTGCGATCATCTTTCCCGTCAGGATTGTGATCTTATGAGCACTGGGTATCTGTTTTCCCGATAATTCCAGAAAAGAGTGAGAATGTTCACCTGCTTCAGATCTTTGGTGAAACACAATCACCCCAGAAATTTATCGCTGTTTTCTGTTCCGTGACCTTATGAAGACCCGGTTCTTCCTTTCTCCATTCCGGCATCATGCTCATCATGTTAGGTAGTCAGATAATTGAGGCTCCAGATCAATATCTGCATAGGAGAAACAGCCCGACTATCATGCTGCAAACCACGGCAAAGATGATGATCCCTTCAAGATTGGGGTCCATCTTGGAGAAGAGCAGGATGAGATTCACGCTTCCGGTCGCAACCTCCGCAAGTGCATATGCCGCCGGGATAAAATAAGTCCTGATAATGACTTCAATCCTGTTGATTATTTTGTCAGGCACTCCCAGTTCATTTCTCATTTTTGCAATCAGCGGGAGGGGCGACATTCAGGTAAGACAGGATCCGGATGTCGTTGTTAATTTTGTCCATCTCGCGGTTGATATCCGGCAGGTTCCAAGAATTTTCCGAAAAACAAGTCTGCATGGTCCGGTGAAGATCCCGAACATGGGCCCTGAAAAATGGGCCCTGAAAACCCCTGCTGGGGATTCATCGGCCAGGGAAGCACACCCGGCTACGGGATCCACAAGTTCCATCACCTTTCACCGCAAAGCCGGAGTATATCAGAAGAGTGTGACGGTCATGAATATGCAGGTTGTCAGATGGTTTCTGGATCTCGGTATGGGCATTTTTTTCCTTGTCAGTTTTATCACCGGGTTCTTCAAGTTTACTCTCCTCATGCGGATATTCGGGCTTACAGACGTTGTTCTTCCCCTTGCCCTGATGAGCGATATCCATGACTGGACCGGTCTCGCCCTGGGTTTCTTTGTCGCAGCCCATCTCTTTGTTAACCGCGGATGGATCAAAACGATGACAAGGAGGATCCTGAGAATCGGAAAAATAATATCCTGATGGAAAAATTAAAAAACCGGAAATTTTGTTTTTTTAAAGAATAGAAAATGCAGGGTGGTTTTTTAGTCCGTAAAGAAATTTTTCGTAAATCAGCGGTATTTGAATATCCCCGCTGCTCCCAGTAGCCCCGGTAATTTGGATCATCGTTGAGCTCGATCTGCTCGATCTACTTGATCCATTTGTAACCCATTTGTCCTGCACGACCAGCTGGAACGGGTATCCCCGTTCAGCCGGGAACGTGACATTGTTCATCCAATAGGCCATGATAATGTCATTATTCATCGGGAAATCGAGCGGGAAGGAAGTGGTATAGCCATCATGGGCTGTGAAGCTTACCATATTTGCGCGGGGATCGATACCTGCATCTTTTATGAGATCGCAGACCATCACACCTCCCAGAGGATTGTTACTTCCCAGCCTTCCAGCAGAAGAGGGTGACAACCTTGGTATAATGGGGATACTTTCCAGAACTTCGTTGTGGGTCAACACTCGGTTTCGTTGCTCAGACCCGGCAACGGTAAGATGGCAATCTCGGATATATTGAAGTACTGGGGACCTTTGATGGATTTTTCACGAAAATCATTGATAGAGAAGAGATCCTTTCCGTCGTACGCTCTCACCTCAACTTCCGGGAGTGCCTGGGGTGAAACGGGCAGGCTGCCCTGTCCAAGGAGAGGAAAATATGAGCTGCAACGAGAGTGACAGCTATAATCGCGACGAATATATTGCTCTTTGTGTTCATTACAACAGGACAGTCAGCGGAATCTTATTAACAATCGCTTGGAAGCAGGAATTTTAGGCGAAGAAATTAAAAAAGTATCTTCCTTCCTGACTAATCATATGTCGGTATGAACGACTTACGCTCGATAAACACAGAATATTCCGGTGGAACCAGCCTCATGCCAGTCATAGGTATGCTATATGTTGTGTTGAGTCCAACATTGAAATTTTGTTCAGCACTGGCAGAAACGATACATTCAGTCCGGATCATTGTCCTCCACAACAGGTATCACAACAACCACTCCTTACCGTAATTCCACCTTTAGTATCCTGTCGCATAATAATACCCGCCCTCCTCCTTTATATGCAGCGGTACATTGAACAACCCTCCGATATTCGCATCAGATAAAATCTCTGCTTTTGGCCCATCACAACAAAATCTCCCGTCTTTCATGAGGATAACCCTGGATATCTCCGGAATGATATCATGGAGGTTATGAGTCACCAGGATAATGCCGGTGCCGGAGCGGACAATTTTCCGGATCGTTTGACGGAATGTATAGAGTGCATGCAAGTCAAGGCTACCGGTTGGCTCGTCAAGGATGAGTGTCGCTGGTGCATGAACAAGGGCCCGCCCGATAAGAAAACGCCGGGCTTCACCAGAAGACATCGTGGTCATCGGCCTGTATTGGAGATGATCGATCCCAAGGAATGCCAATATCTCATCAGTCTTTTGGTCCATCTCCGACGTGACTTTGTGATTAAAGATCCCGATGCTGCTGAAAAATCCGGAGAGGATTACGTCCCTGCCCAAAAGTTCCCGCATAAAACTGTACTGCAGGTCAGGAGAAACAATCCCCAGTGTGGATCGCAGATCGAAAACATCCCACACATCCCTGCCCCGAATGCGGAACGTTACCGGATCATTTTGGATAACCGGATAATATTCCCTTGTTATTGCCTTGATAAATGAGGATTTCCCGGCCCCGTTTGGTCCCAAAATTGCAATATTCTCTCCATCATGGATCATGACTGATACTGCATCCAGGACTTTTTTGTCACCTTTGATTATGGTAACATTTTCGAATTCCAGCAGCGGGACAAAAAGAGGGGGATTATCAGGATGTTCGAAAGCCATAGTGAGGTCTCTTGCTATTGGATGATAGTCTCCGCGAAATGTATGTATCTTATATAAACCACGAGAATACCCTTTAACCTTGTGATAGGCGGCAAAACTCTCATGAATCGTGATTTGGCCGTTTATGCGAAGTCCTATGACCACCAGATAAGGTTCTACCCTGAATATGACCTATCTCAAAATCCTTAAAAGCACCGTGCGATAAGTATGCATACCCACCCCTCCCGTTATTACATCTAATATCTTTATTGCACTGCAGATTACTTTTCCATGAAATTTTCTTAGTTCCCGGATTTTTTAATAACACCAAAAATATTTGCAGTTTAATAAAACCATAAATAATCCTGCGTCAAAACATCAGATAATATACGAGGAGAATTAGTTGTATGAATCATACTATTATAATTGTCTGTCTCGGGATGATATGCCTCATTGCTGTCGTATTCTCAGGATGAATTGGATCCGGTCCGGGAAATCACGTATCACTGCCTACGCTAACGGAAACACCGGTCCAGGTTGGTCATCAAGTGGTTAATGAAACGCAGAACACCGCTACGGTATACATGAACCAGAGCAGTCTCATAACCGTCAAATTAGCGGAAAACCCCTCGACAGGCTTCCAGTGGAACCTGACTACAACAGCCGGCCTCCGCATAACAAAAGACGAATATATACCAACCGATACCTCCGGAAAGCTGGTCGGATCCGGCGGGACTCATATATGGGATATTTCAACAGACATGATCGGCAAACAGGAGATCCATGCGATATACAAACGTTCGTGGGAACCGATAACCGGAAACGAGTCCACCTTCTCGATTATCATTATGGTATCATAAGAAATTTCTTCCTGTTTTTCATCGAAATAGTTTCCAGGAAATACGATAATTTCAAAACAGAAATCGGATCATTTTTTTAAAATAGTGATGCACGGTTCAGATAATTAGGGCAGGGTACCGTTCAACGCACCTTGTCCTGTCTTATGTTCTGCAACCCTTAAATCATACACAGTCATGCGAAAGCCGGATAGACTGCCAGGCCGGATCTTAAAAAAAAGAGAGCTGATAAAGGATAAA
>JACTUB010000023.1 GCA_015660885.1 Methanoregulaceae archaeon
ACCTCGATGTCGGTTCTTTCCATCCTGGCCGTGCAGCAGCGGCCAAGGGTGAGGTTGTTCGCCTATTAAAGGGGATCGTGAGCTGGGTTTAGACCGTCGTGAGACAGGTCGGTTACTATCTATCAGGAGTGTAAGGAGTCTGAGGGTAAGAATGAAATAGTACGAGAGGAACTTTCATTCGGCGCCTCTGGTCGATCGGTTGTCTGACAAGGCAGTGCCGAGCAGCTACGCGCCAAGGGATAAAAGCTGAAAGCATCTAAGCTTGAAACCCGGCCTGAAAAGAGACTCCGTTGAGGACACGAGTAAAAGACTCGTTTGATAGGCTTGGGATGTACGCACGAAGGCAACGACGTGTTCAGTCCGCAAGTACTAACGTCCAAACGCTAGTGCTCACCACGTTAAACCCAGACGAAATCCTGTGTGCAAACTTTATATCTTATCCAGACGTAGAGGATAAGGTATCATACTACACGGCTGCCAAGGTGGCGGAGCGGCCACGCGGTTGACTGCAGATCAACTACACTCCAGTTCAAATCTGGACCTTGGCTTTGGGGTTTTACCCCGTATTTTTGGTGATAGCGGCCATAGCAGCTGGGACACACCTGGTCTCATTCCGAACCCAGAAGTTAAGCCAGCTCACGTAGTATGCTGTACTGAGGTACGCGAGTCCTCGGGAACCATACCAAGCTGCTATCACCTTCCTTACACGGTAACAATTTTATGAGAATTTTTTGTAAAGAGCGAATGCTCTCGAATTGTCATTTATATCGATGGGCGATACTTTTCAGGTTCATGACCTGCGTGACAAATTTGACTGTTTCATAAAAGGTCTAGAGTTAAATAGATCTGGAAAATAATTCGATACATGGATGAGGCGTCTCATCGTAGTAGTATACGATAGCCGCTAATGAGACCATTGCTGAAGATCGTCTTGGTTCTGGGTGTCCTGGTTCTGGTTGCTGGGTGCAGCAATAATGCCAATACCTCCTCCAGTAACGTGTCTTTTATTCAGGTCACAAATAATCTCAGTGTATCTTCTCCTCCGGAGACGAATGCTTCTGGAAATATACTGACTCCGATACCAGCATATGCATTTCCCGGCAAACCTCTTATTCTTCCGTCAAAGTACCAGTCAACGGAATTCATGGGATCTTTTGCAGACAGTTTTATTGGATCGTATGAATGCAGCAATGGATCAGAGACCTATACCACAAATTATACCCTTTTCACTGGCAGCGGGGAAATCCACCGTATACACTATACCCTTGTTCCTGTAAAAGACACAGAAAATTTTCAGGAGGTCCCCGTTCCGGCAGATATCCGTAATTTCAGCATATCTCCGGACGATTTTATTGCACTGCCCGATCATATCTACAGTTCGCAGGTCACGATCACGGTCGGTCCGAATGTAACTGGCGAATCGGGGTCCAACTGGGCCCACAATCCTTATTTCCCCTTTTTACTGAGAGTTACTGTTGATGGCCATGATGCTTCCGGTGCGGATGATCAGCTGACGGTTACCAAATTATGTTACTTCATGTCACAGACCCGGAACATGCAGCCCTCTCCTGACATCGGACCGATGCCGCAATCAGACATCGTCATGAAGCCGAATGAGACGCAGGTTGTCAACCTTACCGTACGGAATTTTGGCGGGGGCATCAGGGAATTGTATTTTAAAATTCCCGCCCGGATCAACGCGAGTGGATGGACCTTCCCGCTGGAGGCTGATCCTGGTCAGCTGCTGGTGATCCCTGAGGGAATGCATTTTATTCTGGATCCGCCTGTTTTTACCGGAAATAATTTCCGGTTATCCAATGATACACTGGAGATCATATCTGATGCCATTACGCCGGCCGGGAATTATACGTTCCCGCTGGTTCTGTGCTTCCGCAACCTGAATACGGACAATACCACTTCACCGTATTTCCCGTTTGATGATAATTCCTACTGTGCTACGGCAGCACAATTTAACGTGGATATTGTGTAACGGGCAAATGAATGTGGTGGGAGCCTTATCCGAACACGGCTATCAACAGGATACTAAAAAGATTCATAACCCGGGTGTGTCCTATGACAAAATCCGAAAGATTCTTCCCTTATCGGTTCCGATAGACGCCCGTATGGCACAACCGATCATTCTGATCACAGGTTCAACGGATGGGATCGGAAAAGCAACAGCAAGGGAGCTAGCGTCCCTTGGTGCTGAAGTGGTCATCCACGGAAGGGATACACAGAAGGGTAACAAGGTCCGTAAAGAACTCGCAGGAATAACCGGGAGTGCGATGCCTGACCTTCTCGTTGCTGACCTGTCCAGGCAGGACCAGATACGACGCATGGCAGAAGAGGTAACTTCCCGTTATGAACGACTGGATGTACTGATTAATAACGCAGGGACATTCCAAAAGGAGAGACATCTTACAAAAGATGGTGTGGAAATGACCTTTGCCGTGAATTATCTTGCTCCGTTTCTCCTCACTCAGCTGCTTTTCTCTCTCCTTCGGAAAAGTGCGCCCTCCCGTGTTGTCACGGTCGCCTCCAATGCGCATGAAGATGTAGACCGTATTGACTGGGGGGACCTTCCGGCTCAGGAATATTACGACGCTTGGGGTGCCTATGCCCTTTCAAAGTTTGCGGATATTACGTTCACTTACAGCCTCGCCCGCATGGCAAAAGGAACCGGTGTAGCAACAAACTGCCTTCATCCGGGGGTAACAGATACAAAACTTCTCCGGTCTGCGTTTCCCGGTTATCCTGCAATTACTCCGGAAGAAGGGGCACGGACATCTGTCTACCTTGCTACCTCCGAAGAGGTGGCCGGGATATCGGGGAACTATTTTGATTGTCAGAAACAGGTCCGTTCATCAGCGCTGACGCACGATCGTTCGGTTCAGGATCGGCTCTGGAAGATTGCAGAGGATCTGACACATGTGAATTCGTCACTGGCTATTCTCAGTCTGTAATTATTTCACTACCGATAATGAAATGGCAGGAACCAAAACTTGGAAAAGAGAGGAATAGTTCGCGACGAATAATCCGGAACAAATGATTCAGGCAAATAACGGGGAGCAAACGAAATTGTCCCTTAGCATCCCGGATTTTAAAGAAAAAATTGAAAAGTTACTGGACCTTGATCTCTTTTTTCCCGGCCCAGAGTCCATGGAGGTTGCAGTACTCGACGGCGTGGATAACCCCACCTTTGAGCAATTTCATTTTCAGGACAACTTCCGGCTGGGAAGTAACGGGAGTCAACGAGACCTTGGCCAGAACAATCGGGTTAAAGGCCCGCCCTTCCTCTTCAAGCGTTACCATGATCCACCGTATCGAGTGTTCGACCGTGTTCGGGTGCGGTCCTACAGTAACTTTCAGATCAAAGGCTTCATCCGCTTTTACTTTTGCAGGCGCTTCAATCCTTGGCGTATGGCTTTCCCGTTTGCCGAGTGCTTCCCCGGCAGCGGCATCAAAGGTATAAATCAGGTTTCCAAATGCATGTTCAACCATATCATCACCTCATAAAAATCCATCAGTAGCATTCAATCGTTACGATATAATTTCCCAGTTCCTTTAAGGGAACCGGCGAACATATCTGCGCAAAGGTATGCGCATCTGTTAGGATCATTCATTCACCTATTTAATTTTTCGGGCGGGGCAAAAAAAGCACCAACAATAACAATTCTGTCATACCCGTCAATACTGATGTGCAGACCTGAGACCGGATATTTCCTTTCGGTTTTTTTCTTTGCTTTATCTGCTGCGAAGCAGCGATGCACCGATTTTTCGATAAGAATCATGCATCGAGTTTCTGCGGAATAAATGGATCGGATATATACCGGGTCGATGTAAAAAGCCTGGAAACAGCAGAGATCGGGAACGAATGCTGAAATAGGTAAAAAATATCAGGAATAAATTTATCCCCAGCCATTGAGTTCCATGGTGGCCCCGCCATTGGAACCACTTGTCACCATCTTGACAAAACCTGGAACACCCGGTGCTGTCCAGAAAGTGGATGAAGTTCCTTGGTAGGTTGACGTGTATTTTGAGGCAGCCGGGTAAGTACCAGCCGGGACAGATACCGGTTCGACACCGACAAATGTATACTGGACGTCTGATTTAACGTCATTGGGGTTGCTCTGCGTCGTTCCACCGGTTGAGCCACAGGACATTTCACTTGGCATTCCCTGTGCTTGTGCTCCTTCAAATCTCATGGTACAGGTGCCCTTGACTTTATCAAATTTTATATAAGCTGTCATACCACTTGTGGACATTTTATACTCGATCCAGTTATACGATACCGGGCTGGACCCGAAAATGTTTGCCCCGCTGACAACCGACCCAGCTGTCTGGGTTGCTGCCTGGGGGACTCCACTTGTAGGTGCGGGCGATGCACTTGTAGTCGTCATTCCAGTCGCAGGTGCGGCTGGACTAGTGCTCGAACATCCTGCAATAGCCATGGCTATTACAACAAACATGATTGCGAGGATTCTGATACGTGAAATCTTCATAATCTCCTCCGGGTATGATGGACATTCCCGGCAACCTCCCCGTGACAGGGAAAAATGATGTCGGGATTGAAAGGGTAATTTATATAATATCGTATTAAAGAATTTCGAAAAATATCTTGTAAGGGAAGTATTTCTTCTCTGTATGACTCAGCAGGATTCCGTACGCAGACCTTGAAATTACGAAAAAGAGATAAAAAAACAATACCTATTTTTTTCATACAACCCGTTCTGAAACCAAACTAAACGGTACGACTCCTGGATACTGGATGTAAACAAATACCATGATAGTCAGCCGTGACAGGGCATATACTTCAAAGAGATACTGGCAGGATGTCATTTCTTTCTCCAGACATAATCGGGTTTTAAAATGGGACATAATGAACAGATGCAATGCAGAAGTGCATTGCCAGACTTTATTTTTGAGAATGGACAATTGGTAAAGTGTAGATGGATAATATATTTTCGGGATATTTTGTTCTCTCATGATGCGGATAATGATGATTTTGATTAGAAATTCCCTGTGAGCATAGAAGTGAAAAATCCTATGAAAATTATCATGCTCCTAGCCCTACTTATTGCTGGATGTATTCTGGCGACGGGATGTGTAGGTCAAATGAAAAATGCGACAGTGAATGATAAGACTGTCAATCCTACAATTACTTTCACTCCGTTCTCAAACATGACAAGTGTATCCGCCAACATATCTAATAGTACGGTAACATCGGGATTGAAGGGACTGTTGAAAATATCCTCAGGCGGTTGGATAGGTGAATTTCCCGTCTCTGTAGACAAAACGAGTGTTGGAGTTCTGGCAACTAAAAAACCAATAACACTGATGATAGAAGAGGGAAACCATACTGTTGAAGTTTGTTGCGGTATAATCTGTGAACAAGAGAATGTTACCATCAAATTCGGAAAACAACGGACCATTGACTTTTCGGAACAGTTAAAAAAAGATTGTGAAATTTCAGAACCTACAGCGCGAATAATCGGATATTATCTGAGTGGCGATCAGATTACTGTTAACGTGGAATTCATAAATCCCACCACGCAAACACTCACTATGTCAGCTGACATCAACTGTGGATATTCATATATCGAAAGTAGAAGTTATGATAGAGTAGGAAATTCTGCAGGAGGTCAGTTGTATTCGACTTTGAAATCTGGTGATCGTGAAACGCAAATACTAAAGCTTAACTTAGCCAGTGGTTTTAGTTATATTTATGACATACCCACGATAACCCAGACATCATCAAAATAATTTTGGTAAAAGGATATGGGTCATCGAATCTGGTGTGTTTCTTTAAAAAAAATCCCCCCAAGTGATACCCCTCATTTTATCTTCCCTTATTTCCATAACCAAAGATAATGATCCCGAATCAGCCCGCAGACCTCCTTACCCTTCTCAAATCAAACGCACCGGACCTCAGAAAGCCAATTTCGGTGGTGCGGCAGGATTTTTCTGCGTTCATTGACGAGATACAGGATGGGGAAGAAGGACCTCCGGCAATTGAATCTGTGGAAATTACCCGTGGACTGCAGGGGTACTGGATCAGCGGGCCGGAAGCGGTGACAGATCAGACCGTCCTTTTTTTCCATGGCGGGGGTTTTAACCTCGGATCAACAAGAGATTATCTGGGACTGTGTGCAAGGATTGCCCGGGCCGCACAGACCCGGGTTTTCTCGGTTGATTACCGGCTGGCTCCCGAACATGTCTTCCCGGCTCCCGTCGAGGATTCCGTCACCGCGTACAAGTATCTCCTCTCCCACGGCTGTCTGTCTCACCGGATAATACCCACAGGCATATCAGCCGGGGGAACGCTCGTGCTTGATCTTCTTTTATCAGCACGTGACCAGGGATTACCCCTCCCACCTGCAGGAGTCTGCATGTCACCAGTTGTAAACATGCTTTTTGAAGGCGAATCGGTGACAAAGAACATTGATAACGATTGGCTTACTCCGGCAAGACTCAATGCAATCCGGACGGTATACCTTGCCGGGCACGATCCGGGGGACCCCATGGCTTCTCCCGTTTACGCACGTCTTTTCGGGCTTCCCCGGCTCTATATCCAGGCAGGAACACACGAACTGTTGTTATCAGATATTGCTTCTTTCGTTGACAAGGCACGCTGGGCAGGAGTACCTGTCCAGTTTGAGCTCTGGGAGGGGATGTTTCACTGCTGGCAGGCATTTGCCCGGCAGGTACCCGAAGGAGAACGGGCACTAAACCTTGTCGGGGCATTTATCCAGGATGCGATCGCCCGGTGAACAGGATTCCTTACCTTTTTATCTGGTATGATCAGATTTTTCATAACGGGATACGACAGCAATAATAAGTGTGTCCGCAATGGCTTGTTATGACCTCAAACCCGCCGCTAATACAATTGATGGCTAATACAATTGATGGTAAGCAGTAATATTATTAAAAAATATTTTCCCTAATCTCCCCATATATCTCCCCGTTCTGAACAAGGCATTCGTAATGGGGGGATCCGTCCGGGGTTTTTTAAAAACATTCATCACATTTCACATCCCACACCGATTCTATGTTTGAAAGTATTGGCAGGAGTATCGAGCTGGTTAAGACGAGCTGGAACATTCTGATGGAAAATAAAAAACTCCTCGTATTCCCAGTACTGTCCGGTATTGTAACTATGATTGTCATCCTGACCTTTGCACTGCCTCTCATTTTTTCCGGGATCTTCACGGGCCTGACGACTTCCGGGTCGGACCTCTTTCTTGTGATCCTGTTTGCGTTTTATGCAGCCAGCTATTTTGTCGTTATTTTCTTTAATACGGCGCTGATAAGCTGCGTGAATGCACACCTGAACGGCAAGGAGATGTCCGTGGGGGAAGGTCTTGCCAATGCTTCGCGGCATCTCCCCTCCATTCTTGCGTGGGCACTTCTCTCAGCCACTGTCGGGATCATCCTGCACCTCATCGAAAGGCGGGCCGGGATCCTCGGGCGGATAGCCACCGCCATCGTCGGGGGTGTTTGGAGCCTGGTAACTTTCTTTGTTGTTCCGGTTCTCATCCTTGAGGATAAAGGGGTGCTGGAATCGGTGAAGGAATCCGTGGCACTCATAAAAAAGACCTGGGGTGAAAGTATCGTGGGTTCGGGTTCAATTATGCTCATATTCATTGCTATCGGGTTTGTTGCATTCTTTGGTGTGCTTGCAACACTGGCTATCGGAAATATGGTTGTCTTTGGTGTTGCCTTAGTCCTTTTCCTCCTTCTCGTTGTCATTCTTGCTGTCGTTGCCGCGGCAATGCAGGGCATTTTTGTCACGGCTCTTTACACCTACGCAAGAACCGGGGCGATTCCGTCAGCATTCAGCAGGGATCTTATCAAGCATGCATTTGTCCCAAAACAGGCCGGGCCAGGAAATATCTGAACAATACTTTTCCTTTTTATCCATGGTAGGTGAACGTTTTCCTCTTTGTCCGCCAACAACTTTCATACCGTGACTTCTCGTTTTTTATCAGTCCCACCGCCATCTTTTTGGGACCTTCAATGAATTTTGCAGGTACTCACAGGTCTGTACTTGCATGATGACAGGTACAAAAGAGGTTGCCGAAATCTGGTGGATACGAGGATCTGAGGGTTCCCGTGGAGGAAGACTATTGTATGGTTACCGGGTTTGAGGATACGCCCTATGGGACAGGAACGACACTCTGGTAATGAGTGATGACCCGCTTTTTTTTAACATCTGCGTGGTTCTGTTTGCTTATCAGTCATAAAGGAAAGGGAGTCTGAGATCCAAAATCAAGAATGAGCCTGAAAGGGTTTTTGGTCAGGGCATGTTAAAGGTACTACCCAATACCTTTTCCATTCCTGACTTCCAACCCCTTGTATGGAAAAAAATGCAGCGTGGGAAGCGCTTCCGGGGGAAAGACCTGAAGAGAAGTTACGATCTCTTGGTGCTATGAAGGGAGGTATGCTCGATATCCGCATGCTGGACGAGATCCAACGGAGATATGATGTCGAGGTCTACTTATTTTTCGAAGAAGATCTTGCACGTACCCGGGTACTGGAATCTGTGCTTGAGGAATTTGACCCGGTACCGGAGTTCGGACGCCCTTATGTCACAGTCGGAAGTTTCCTCCGTTTCACCCGGGAGAATGACCCGTCGTTCGAGCAGACCATACGGGACTTTCCACTCGTGATCGAGATCGTGAATACAGGTGAGATGCAATCATCCGGGCATGGAACGATTGTTCCTTTCATCACCGGGCTGATGCCGTTTCTGGATGAAATGGATGTTGATGTCGATCCGCCCTGCTGACCAAGACATATTTTCCTGTTCTTTGATCCCCGATCTTTTCAGTCAACAAAAAAGAATACAGGACTGTAGGACCTTCATGGACCGTCAATCCACCCAACCCCTCATGTAAGAACCACCCCTTTTTGAAGTAACAATATCCTGCGTGGGATTATCCCTTGAGCCGGCTCTCCCGGCAGGAGTGACCCGTGTTTGGATTCGACGTAGTGCCACGGGAGTCGTGGGACACTATGTTGTTAAGGAAAACGTAACAATGCCTTTCCCGAGTCCTTTATAGAAAAACGATCTAACCTGAGATAGCAACACATCTATCCGGAAAACAACGGGAACACATCTATGGTAAAAAAAAGATCCGGGGCATATATCTGGCAGTTTGTTATCGGGCTTGGTTTACTTTCCGGGGTATGGACAGCGATCGGGATCGATCCCGAGGCGGTGATCCTGAATATCTTGGGAGATATGGTCGAGACTGCATACTCTGATCCCGGGGTCCGGTCCTTTCTCCTTATCCTCCCTACGATCCTGCTTATCATCTCCATCATCGGTGCTTACCGGCATGGAAGAGTGTTAGGGCTTATCTCGGTTATCGTAGCCTATATTGCAGGACTGTTCATCCTCGTCTCGAATACCACATCACTTGTCCTTATTGGTATCGCCATTATTATCGGTTATCTGGCAACCAACCGGCGTTTGAGGAAAAAACTGACGGGTACCTGACCTTCACCTTATAAATTCAAGAAAGACCAACTGGTATGAGCATGAGCATGTTTCCTAAAAAAAATCTATTTTTGGTATTTGACTCCTTCCTCCCCAGTAAATACCTTCTCAAATTCAGAAAAATCATCTTTTTTGAGCCATTTCTGGGAAACGACATCGCGAACAGGGGCAGACTTTCCCACTACGGCAACCCGGAACGAAAAAAATTTGCAGAATCGTTAAAAAAAATCCGTTCCGAGACGGAACTCCTGTTAGAAGATATAGAGGCATACTACGTTTACATGGCCGTACGGCAGACGCAGAAAGTGCCAGGGGATATTGCAGAAGTTGGCGTGTATAAAGGAGGTTCAGCAAAGATCATCTGCTCGGCAAAGGGAGAAAAACACCTCCATCTTTTCGACACCTTCGAAGGGTTGCCAAAAGTGGAAGATATTGATATGGTCTGGCCTTTTTACGAGGGTAAGTTTGCCGCTTCATGCGAAGGCGTGAAGGAGTACTTAAAAAATGATAATAACGTGTTTTTCTATAAAGGCATCTTCCCTGTTACATCAGATCCAGTGAAAGAAAAAATATTTTCCCTGGTAAATCTTGACGTCGATACCTACGAAAGCACAAAGCAGTGTCTTGAGTTCTTCTACTCCCGCATGAGCCCGGGAGGTATCCTCCTCTCCCATGATTATATCACAGCACCCGGTGTGAAAAAAGCCTTCGACAATTTTTTTGACGGCAAGACAGAACCGGTCCTCGAAACAGCCGGTTCACAGTGCCTTGTCGTCAAGGTATAAAAAACACTGTTTTCTGATCTGGTTTTCTTCTTTGGTATTTCTGTTTGCTTTGCCGTTAATCGTTCACGATCAATAAGCCGAAGACAAGGAGAAGAAGCCCTGCAAGCACCACAACGATACCGATCAGCCCTTTTACTGCAATTACTACTTCCGGTAGAAAGATCCAAATTGCAAGACCGCCGATTGCACATAGTACAATTCCCATGATCACCGAGATAATTCCCATCTTATCCATATTAATTCCTCAACCTCTCTTTTTTCGTAAATGGTCATATATAAGCATATTGTATTGATAAGCTTCCCGGTCTATGCATGGTGTGGGTTATAAATATTTCCACGGTTAGGAACGAATAGCAGGCAGCAGCGGCATGTAAATATCAGTGACAGGGTGTGCTGCGACAAGTCCTGTTATGGTATTTTTATGGTGCGTGGATGGACCGGGGTATCCGTTTCAACCGCAGGATCTCAACCCCGATTTCCTGAATATCCTGAGTATGGAAGGAAAAGGTACGTTTTATGGGAAATATCCCGCCGACATGTTCGTCGATTTCCGCCCGCTCCGCTGTGTAGGTCTTTATAAATTGGGCAGAACCCGCATTAAAGATACTGTACGTGACCGGAGCAAGAGTAAGGGCAAGGTCGATGAACGAGCGATCGGCGTGTGCTTTCTGCGCCCCGAAGGGCGGATTCATGATAACAGTGTCAGAACAGCCGAGACTTGCAGGGAGTGCCGCATCCCGCACATCAGCAATCACGAACTCAACATCAATGTCGAGCAGTGCCGCATTTGCCTTCGCCACTTCGATCGCTTTTCTATCAATATCGACACCTTTTACCCGATCTGCACCAAGCAGGGCAGCTCCTATGGCAAGCACGCCTGTGCCGCTGCCGAGATCACAGACATTCTTCTCCTTAATATCTCCCTTCAGGAGTGCATGGAACAACAATCGTGCAGCGAGAGGGGCCGGTGTCTGGTATTGTTCAAGTGCTGCACGGGGACAGGAAAATCCTGTAAGTTGCTGGAGTGCCATCTCAAGATGTTTGAGCTTCATACGATCTCATCGATGGCGTACTCTTCCCATGACCGCGTGCCGCACAGTATCTCAAACTCCTGCGGTGAAAGGACCGGCACCGGAAAGCGTGCCTGGTCATCGTACGCGAGACGGGGGCACGCGGTATTGACGTAACAGTCAAACCCGAGGTTCAGCAATTCGTCCGGGTTAATCTCCCTCATGATAACTATGACTGCATTTTTCGAAAGCCGGGAAAGCCGTCTCGCGAGTTCCATCCGCTGCTGCCCGCTTTTTGTGCTGACTATGACTCCCACGGTTCGTGCACCCCGAGCTTTCTCTATAACTGCGAAACGGCGGCGAATAAGTGAATCCCCGCGTACTTCCTGTGCAATTCCGGTGAGCGGATCCAGTGCAATCACACGTCCATTGGTAGCGAGTGCAATACCGGTGGGGTGAAAGAGTCCTGTGCCTACAAAAAGAATCTCGTCCACACCGCTCACTCTTGCAGCGGCGAAACTGCACCCGAGCACCTGCCCGCGGATCGGGGTGCGCCCGCTCCCTTCTGCAACAATGCCGATAATCCCTCTAGATTGCAGGAACGTCTTCATTGCCGGGATCTGATTGACATGCTGGACCGTTGTGACAAGACCAATGGTTGTTCCTTTGAGAAAGGGAAGCGCATTTTCCAGTACTGCTACATCAAACGCCACTTCCCATTGTTCAAAGATTACACGCGGCTGTTCACTAACCGGAGCATGCCCGAAATGGACGAGTACATCAGCAGATTCGAGGGTCTCAAGCGCAAGATCACAGGCACCATAACAGGGATCACCACTTACGATCACCTCAAAACCGGCATTCTTCAGTGCCGCGACCACTTCTGCTGAACGCCGCTTCAGCCCCTCCGGAAACTGGAGGGCGACTCTCTGCGCCCCCCTCTTTTTAAGGCGTTCAATAAGGTCAGAGATGTCGTTCAACAACATACACCTTATCTGTCACTTCTATCTTTACCAGTGATTTATAGGGGCGTCCAATATCCGGATCACCGCGCTGAACGGCAATACAGACATCCATGACTTCAGCGCCGGCAATTTCAAGCGCTTTTAACAGGGCCCTCATCGTGCCACCTGTGCTCACCACATCATCAATGATCACGACCCGGTCTCCTTTGTATACGCCGTTCAGATAGAGCTCACCTTTCGAATAGCCGGTTGTCTGGTGAACGGCTATCTCGCCAGGTAATTTGTATGCCCTTTTGCGCATAATGGTCATGGGGATATCGGTCATGATGGAAAGGATCGAACCGATGTGAATGCCCATCGCCTCAACTACGACGATCTTTTCCACGCCGGTCATGTCAAGCATTTTGACCATTGCTCTGCATACTTCGCGGAGGAGTGCGGGGTCTATGATCGGTACTCCATCGGTGATCGGGTGGATGAAATAGTTATATTCTCCCCGTTTTACCATCGGGCAGGTCTCAAGGGATGCTACCAGTCTTTCAAGCATACATTTCACCAATATCCTTTAAAAATGCCTCAATCCGGTCCCGGTAGACGTGGGGCATACAAACGATCCTCATGTGCCCCTGCCGTGTCCACGAGACCTTCCAGGGTTCAGGCACATCCCTGCACGTAAAGGTCGCCACATTCACGTCAGGAGTAGCAGCACGCATGATACCGAAGGTCTCCATACCGCTTATCAGGCGCTCCGTGTTCTTCATGCAGCCGGAAATGATTGCTGTCATTCCTTCAATACCCAGATAGTCCAACACCGCAAGAGCCCCGACAACGGGAGCGCCCGGGCGGGTACCGGCGAGCGTATACTCCTGCTTTACCGAGAGGTAAGGGGTGTCAATGTTGAGCGCCCGGAGCATGTCCGGTTCCCGGGTGAGCAGGCAACCGGCCGGGATTGTACTCATACCCATCTTGTGCGGGTCAACAGCGATGCTGGCAACCCCGGGGAGCGCGAAGTCAAACGGAATGGGGTTTTTCAGGAAGGGTATCACCATACCGCCAAAGGCCGCATCCACATGGAAGAAAAGATCATGCGCACCTGCTATCTTTGCGAGATCGGCAATCGGATCAACCATGCCGTACTCGGTGGTACCGGCGATACCGACGAGACAGACTGTGTTCATATCTATCTGTTCTGCCGCTTTTTCCGCGTCCATCCGGAAATGGTCGTCAAGCGGTACGGCCCGCAGCTCCAGGCAGAGCAGATCACACGCTTTCCTGAATGAGAAATGCGCCGATTCAGGAACTACAATATTGGGGTATACAATCTCCTTCTTTAAGACTTTTGCAAGACGAAGCGCCTGGATATTGGACTCGGTCCCTCCTGAGGTTGCATATCCTCCTGCCTCTTTTTCATGGAACAGGGTGCCAAGGCGTTGTATGAGAAGCCGTTCGAGAGATGCCGTCCCGGGAAAAAGCCCCGGGTCGCCAAGGTTGGTCTCCATAAACATAGTGTGTGCCTGCACCGCTACCGGGTGGGGGATGGTGCACATGGAGCTCAGGATATACATATGATCAATATCCTCCCTTTTTTTTTGGGAGAAAAAAGAGAAGAGTTCTTCTTTTGAACAACCCTTATTCAGCATCGCGGGTTCTCGCAGCCTCAAGAATGATACGCTTTTCCGTGCGGGCGACTGCTTCGCGGATCTTGGCAATTGCGTCGATGTTTGCCGAGATACTTGAAATACCATGCTCAACGAGCCAAATGGCCATCTTCGGGTCAGAGCCGGCCTGCCCGCAGATCGAACACTCGACATTATATTCCCGGCATACCCGGATCGCGTTGTGGATAAGGTGAAGTACCGCAGGGTGCTGGGGCTGGTACATGTCGGCTACATTCTCGTTGTTCCGGTCGATTGCCAGCGTGTACTGGACGAGATCATTGGTTCCGAAGGACGCGAACTTTATGCCGGACCTGATGAATTCCTCGATCATTATCGCGCTTGACGGTATTTCAATCATGATGCCGAGCGTAACATTTTCGACATCGACTCCATACGTTTTCATCATCGCTTTTGCGGCAACAAACTGGTCGGGATGGGAGACCATGGGGAACATGATGCCGAGATTGTCATAGCCTTCCTTCCAGAGGCGTTTGAACGACTCGACCTGGAGACGGAACTGGTCCGGGCTCTGGAGGTCGCGACGGATTCCCCGCCAGCCGAGCATAGGGTTATGCTCATGGGGCTCGTTCTCTCCCCCCATCATGTTCCGGAATTCGTCAGTCGGGGCATCAAGGGTCCTCACCCATACGGGTTTTCCCGGGAACGCATCGAGCACGATCTTGATACCGTCATGGAGTTCCCTTACAAAATCCTCCTCCCTGTTGTTGGTGATGAACCAGCCCGGTGTCTTGTTGAGCCCGAGGATCAGGTGCTCGATCCGGAGTAACCCGACACCATCGGCACCGGTCGCTGCAGCCCGTGAGGCTGCTTCGGGAATGGAGACATTCACCTTTACCGATGTTGCGGTAATGACAGCTGCCGGTCCTGCACCTCCCTGCTGGGAAGCGGTTGCCGGGGTGGGAGCTGCGTGGGGAATCTCGCCTTCGTAGATGAGCCCCATCTCACCGTCTACCGTTACCATCTGCCCGGTCTTCAGCACATGGGTAGCAGTTTTTGTACCGACGACAGCCGGCGTCCCCAGTTCACGGCTTACGATTGCCGCATGGCATGTCATTCCGCCTTCATCGGTCACGATGGCCGCGACCTTCCGCATCGCCGGTACCATGTCAGGGTTCGTCATTTTGGTGACGAGAATATCGCCCTCTTTTACACTGCCGGTATCTTTTACGTCCCGTATGATAACGACCTTCCCCGAAGCGATACCCGGTGCCGCTCCCTGTCCTTTCAGAATTATTGTTGCGCTCTGTTTTTGTCCTGGCACGCCTTTTGCCTCTTTCCTGTTTCCTATGGTAGTGATCGGGCGGGACTGGAGGATATAAATTGTCCCACCCACGATAGACCATTCCACATCTTGGGGGATGCCATAATGGTTTTCGGCGATCTTCCCGTACGTAGCCAGCTTTCCAATTTCTGCATCGGTGAGCACCTGAGTATCCTGTCGGGCACCCGTTACTTCCACGATCTTTGTGCCGTGGTCCCCGTCAGCGATGATCTCAACTTTCTTGTTAGAGACAAGTACATCGACCACTCTTTCCGACCGCTGGTCAAAGATATATTTATCCGGTGAGACCGTACCCGAGACAATTGCTTCACCGAGTCCCCAGGATCCTTCAATAATCGTGAGAGGCTCGCCGGTAATCGGGTGGGATGTGAACATGACTCCCGCTTTTTCCGAGGGGACCAGTTGCTGGACGACCACTGCGATGTTCACGGTATGATCATCGAATCCCTGCTTGGCGCGGTAGTAGATTGCTCGAGCCCCATACAGGGATGCCCAGCACATCTGCACGGCGTTTAAGAGAGCCGGTTCCCCTTTGATATTAAGGTATGTTTCCTGCTGTCCTGCAAAACTTGCGTCGGGCAGGTCTTCCGCAGTGGCGCTCGAGCGGACCGCTACGATGAGATCTTCGGCAGACATCTTTTTGTAGGCTTTCCGGATCTCGTCTTTCAGGACCGACGGCATCTTAGCCTTGAGCACCATGCTCTTTGCACCGCTGGCAGCTTTTTCAAGAGCCTCATTATTCTCGACATCGAGTTGTTCGTAGGATGCAAAGATCTTCTTTTCAATGCCGGTCTCGACCAGGAACTTTCGGAAAGCCTGAGCGGTGACTACGAAAGCTTTTGGGACGGGAAGACCGATGGACGCCATCTCACCGAGAGAAGCTCCTTTGCCTCCGACAGAAGATATGTCTTCTTTTCGGATCTCTTCAAGCCATAGAATATTGGGGACCTCTTTCATGCTCGCACCACTTATGATGTCGACCTCATTTGTATAATAATTATTATCACTCTGTTTTTTCATGCCAGGATGTGTTTTTTCCTGCAGGGAGAAGCCCTTGTCCCTCGTGTAAAGAATAACCCTCTTTAAGTATGGTGCAGATATAGTATGGGTTTTTATGGCAAACTTTAGAGTGCTCGTCAGCGATCCGCTGGCTGAAGAGGGGCTCGAAATCCTTAATAAGGCATGCGATGTCGACGTCAAAACCGAGCTCAAAGAGGACGAGCTCTGCAGGATAATCGGGGACTACGATGCCCTGCTGGTGAGGAGCGGCACTGAAGTGACCGCAAAGGTGATAGACGCCGGGAACCGGCTCAGGTTTATCGGGCGTGCCGGCGCCGGTGTGGACAATATCGATACGGACGCGGCAACCCGTAAAGGGATTATTGTTGCAAACGCACCCGAAGGCAATACCCTTGCAGCGACAGAGCACACGATGGCCATGATGCTCTCGCTGGCAAGAAATATCCCGCAGGCGACAGCCAGCCTCAAAAAGAAGGAGTGGAAGCGCTCGAAGTTCATGGGTGTTGAACTGAACGATAAGGTGCTGGGTATCGTCGGATTCGGGCGAATCGGACGCGAGCTGGCAAAGCGGGCAAACGCACTGGATATGCGGTGCGTTGCCTATGACCCCTTCATTTCCAAAGAGAGGGCTGCCCAGCTTGGCGTGGAGATGATGTCGGTTGAGGAACTGTTCAGGATCGCGGATGTCATCACGGTACATACCCCGCTGATCAAGGAGACAAAACACCTCGTCAATGCAAAGACTATCTCGACCATGAAAGACGGTGTGCGGATAATCAACTGTGCCCGCGGCGGTATTATTGATGAGAAGGCGCTTTACGATGCAATCAGGTGCGGAAAAGTGGCCGGTGCAGCACTGGATGTCTTTGAGACGGAGCCTCCGCTTGAATCCCCACTCCTTACACTGGACCAGGTTATCGTCACTCCTCACCTCGGAGCAAGCACGGTCGAAGCCCAGCAGAACGTAGCGATCTCGGTTGCGCGGCAGTGTATCGAGGTCCTGAATGGCGGGGCGGCAAAATATGTAGTCAATGCCCCGATGGTCCCGCCCGAACAGGCAGAGGTACTGGAACCTTACGCACAGCTGGCGGAGAAGATGGGAAGGTTTGCGATCCAGATCGCGACAGGACGGCTATCTTCTGTCGAATGCATATACGGTGGCGACCTCTCTGCCTATGCGGGGAGCATGAAGTTTGTCACCCGGCTTGCCCTCAAAGGCCTGCTCGATCCCATCCTCCAACAGCCGGTGAATATTGTGAACGCAGAGTTCATCGCCAGGGAGCGTGGTATAACGGTGAGCGAGACCGTAACGCAGGAGTCCCGCGGGTTTAAGAACCTGATCACAATCCGGATTAAGACGGACAAGACAGAGGAGACCGTGAGTGGTACGGTGTTTTTCAAGGGCAGGAGCAGGATTGTGGCAGTTGGTGGGTATACCATGGACATGATTCCCGAAGGCTACGTGATCGTCTCCCGGCATCTTGACAAGCCCGGGGTCATAGGGCGTGCATCGACCATCTTGGGAAAGTGCAACATCAACATCGCCGGGATGCAGGTCGGGCGGATCAATCCCGGTGAAGAAGCGATCATGGTGCTGAACGTGGACAGTGAAGTACCCGAAGAAGTGATGGAAGAGATCCGTTCCATGCCGGGGATATTTACCGCGACGTTTGCCAAAATCACATCCGAGAAAATCTAAACATTTTTTCAACCTATCCCAAATATTCTCCTGCAGCCCAGGAACAATCAGGATTTACCTTAAACCAGGCTTTCGTTTCTTCGATAGTTCCATATATGTCAGCATGATAAAACGCCACCAGAAACGCGAAAAGGAATGGCTGCCGGTCAGCGAAGAAATGATACTGAAAGGGATCAAAAATTCTATAGAAGAAGGAACAGGAGAAAAACCATAAAAACAGGCATTATTCCGGATCACCAGAAGGGATCGCGGAGAAGATCCAGATGGTCTGCGGGGAGACCTCGTTGAAGGAAGGCCAAAGAAGAATTATCTGGGGCCTGAAGGCTTATATCTAAGGGTATTTCCGTGGAACAAGGAAGAAGGTGATCCGATTGAAAATAAAAAAGAGCTGACCGTTTCCCGGTTCCACAGCCACTGATTACTCTTCGAAAATCTTTATTGGTACAGGCATGATATCGGGGCGCTTGTCAGTCATGAGGTAGGTATAGTTCATGACGTGAACAAGATATTCCAGATAGCCCTTGGCGAAGTTGGACAATGCCTCATTCCGACGCCCGAGTATCAGGATATGGAACCACTGGACGAAAAGGCAGATGAAAGCGAGGATCCCGTAGACCCAGAGGATAATACCGATAATGATCCAGTAGACTATACGGATGAGCAATTCAAGGCGGCTTGCGTTTTGCTCAAAAATAAAGAGCTGTTTTGGTGAACCTGGTATTTCTGTCATTTTTTTATCAGTGCAATGGTAGATCATGTCTGGCAATAAAATCATTGTCTCGTTCTCTCCAGATTTGTGATTATCGAGGTCATGACATCCGTTAAAAGTCGGTGCACTATTTTTTAATAATAAGATGACAGATGTTATAGAGCATCAGACATGAACGGGCTCGTGGTCTAGTTGGCTATGACGTCGCCTTGACATGGCGGAGGTCCTGAGTTCGAATCTCAGCGGGCCCATCTGATCCGTTTTTTTATTTTACGGTAATCTCCAGCATACGGGAGGTGCCTTGTGTTCGCTTTTTACAGTACATTACCACACCCCTTTTGCCTGCAGGGCAGGGCCCATCTGTATTCCCTGACTTAACTAAAGGTTGAAAAAACGTGATAAACCATAAAAATGATAATCTTTGAAAATAGATTGAGGGTCAATAGGAGCAGGGAATTGTTGAAAGATAGTCCAGACCACTGGATAAGAGAGGGGAATCTTTTTTATCAGCAAAAAAAATTTACTCAGGCACTCGTAGCGTATACCAGGGCGATTGACCAGGATACAAATAATGCACAGGGATGGAATTTAAAAGGGCTCACTTTATGGGAACTCAAACGGTATGAAGTCGCAATCGGTGCGTATAGCACGGCCGTCAAACGGGATCCAGACTATGCCATCGCTTGGATTAACCTGGGAAATGCATTATTTTTCCTTGACCGGTACCGGGAAGCAAGTAATGCATTTAATAAAGCGCTGGAAATTGATCCAAAGAACGCCGATGGCTGGAATGACAGGGGGAACGTGCTCAGAAAAATTTGCCGGTTTGAAGAAGCACTTCGTGCATATGATGAGGCCGTCAGGCTGGACCCGGACTATGCCCTTGCATGGTATAATAAAGGGCTCGCATTGAGCCAGCTTAACCGGTTTGAAGAAGCACTTCGTGCATATGATGAGGCCGTCAGGCTGGACCCGGACTATGCTCCTGCATGGTATAATAAAGGGCTCGCATTGAGCCAGCTTAACCGGTTTGAAGAAGCACTTCACGCGTATGATGCGGCTATCAGGCTGGACCCGGACTATGCTCCTGCATGGTATAACAAAGGGTTCACCTTACGACAACTCAACCGGTTTGAAGAAGCACTTATAGCGTTTGATGCCGCGACAAAACCCTATAATATTCATACTTCGTGAAATATGGCTGTGGAAACCAGCAGATAATCAGGCAAAAATCCGGGAAATGTGATAGAATGTTACGATTGATTTTTTAAGGAAGCTCGTTGGACAAGACTCTCTGCTGAGTGCCGGGATGGGACCCGTTGTTTGTAGCAGTTTCCCGGACTGCAGGAAGATGCAGAAAGTAAAAAAAATTATTCAAAAAGAGGAATTTTTTCTTCTTTCAGTATCATCAGATTTAATGGGTGCATAGGAAGAATACTCAGTACTGGTGCGGGATATCCTGCGGATACGTAACAACTGATTTTATCTTTGTTGATATCAGCAACCACATTCTCAGTATCCGTGTGGATACTTCCGCTGCTATTGTGCCTGTTACAGGGAGTTAGTCTCTGGTCGGCAATTATCATCCTTGCATCCTGAGGCAACTGTTTCCGGTTCTCCTCCATATATTAAGAATGCAATTTCCCTTCAGGGAGTTCCCGGGCTATAGAATGATATAGCGGAGTTGATGGGAAAACAAAAACTGAGTGCTGCAGGTCATCGCGAATTAACGGCATTTCTCTGCCCTTGAAATTTTCACAGCGATCCAATACTGAAAAGCTCTTTGCAATTTCACATTCGCCATGTGACTGGCAGCTATTGCAGACAGATGTGATATACCGGATCACATCCTCACTATACATTACTGCTGGCACGCGATACGATTCCTTTCCGTCACCACACATGAAAAATTCCTCCCGTTTATGCTGAGATAAATGCAGGGAATATGTGCGCACGAGCCACATAATTCATCATCATTTTTCTCATAAATGGATATAATTACTTACTAATAAATAAACTTATGTATTTTAATCAGAGTTCATTCTATTAATATTTTACAAAAGAATTACCAAAATCCTTACTTTGAGGTTTCTCACGACGTTTTCTTGGTAGATAAGTCCACTCCTGACCGGTTATTTAACATCGCCCTCATTCCGACACCAGGACACAACCGAGTGTTGGGAAAGAGATCCAGGCGAGATACTCAATACCATTCACGATTTTTAGGGTTTATGATTCAGGGGGTAAAACAGGGACAAGAGAAGGATTCAAAAAGAATCCTTACTTCGTACCTGCCGGGCCAGTCAGGTACTGCATGATCTGCTTAATCACGAGAGGGTTTTTGGGCAGGTTAATATGGCAGTACTGGTACGGAGCAGGAAAATGATCCCCCTGTTCACTGGGGACTGGGATGATGTCAAGTGAAATACCCGGAAGCACAGATTCACGGTAGTGTACTACCCCATCCCCATTTATAGTCGCACGGTAGCACCCGTCATCTGCAATCTCCCACGTCTTTCCATCAAACCAGGGAAAAAATCCGTTACCATCTCCGGGATTTGTAGTCATGATAATCTTGTAGGTAATATCTGATCGTAAGCCAGCTGTGCGAAGACTGTATATGACCGGATTTCCGGGTCGTACACCCTGCATGATCCGGTCAGAAACCGGATCAAAACCCCGAGGAACAAAGATGCCGGTGAGTTTATTAATGATCTCTTCGCCACGTTTCGGATAATAAAAAGAGTTCTGCAAGCGCCGAGCCGTTGTTGGGCAGGTCAAGACCGATCAGCTGCCTGACTTTTTGACTGTGCTCTGTCCCGTCTATCACCTCGAGAAGGTATCGCACGATGCAGGTTCCCATCGAATGGCTCACAATATCGACAGGCCCGGACCAGCCGTTCTCGTCCTGCACTTTGCTGATACTCTGAAAGAGCCGTGAATATCTCCGGCAATGCCGCATCTCTCATTCCCGAATGATCAAATTTCCAGTATGGGATTCCCGCTCCTTCAAGACAAACAACCAGTTTCTTCCAGATCCCGACAACACCGGTAACAAAAAGTTTGCGATCCTGTCACAGAATCATGAGAACCACAGACCGCTGACTATGCGTGGCCATAAATGTCGTAAAATGAGGGACGGATCAGATCCCTGTCCCCCCGTTCCGATTTTTGTTTTTTTATACAGAATTTGTAAACCGGTATGCTCCCGCCCGCACCGTAATCTCGAACCGGGCACCTTTTCCCGGTTCACCGGTTTCCCGGATCGTTATCCCGGTAATACCAAGAATTGTCCGGGAAAGGAGTAATCCAAATCCGGTGTGCTTAAAAAACCTGCGCTCGAATATTGCCTCTTTATATTCTGCCGGAATTCCTACTCCATTGTCCTGGCAGACAACTACCAGACAGTCATCCTGCATTTTGCAGGTGAATTCGATAGTTGTAACAGTCTTCCCGTGGCGAAGTGCATTTTCCATGAGGTTGTAAAAAACCTTCTCAAGTAAGGGATCTGCGTACAGCTCAAGCTTGTCAAAGTGCACTACGGGCGAAACCTGAGAAATCGGGAGTCTTGCTGCGCCCGACGCTATTACCTTCCTGAGATCAAACCATTGCGGGGACTGGACTCCGATATCCTGGTAATCTTTGGTGAACATAATCTGGGTCTGGATGTTATGAGCAGCAAGGATCTCCTTGTCGATAGTTTCCCGCAATGCAGGGTCGGGAAATTTTATCTTCATGATTTCGAGGTATCCGAGTAGAACGGTAAGCTGGTTGAGGATATCGTGCCGTGTTATACTGTTTAACAGGTTGAGCTTGTCGTTCATCTCTGCGAGGACATTTGCGTGTTGCTGTAATCCCAGGGTGTAGTAGTGCTTCTCTTCTTCAACCGCCTTTTGTTCGGTCACGTCCTTCATTACCGTGAGACAATAGGGTTTTCCCCTCAGGGTCATCATCCGCATGGAGACGAGAGCAGTACCCGGGGTGCCGTCCCGGTTTACGAATCTGACTTCCATGTCATCAACACGATTGTCTGTCATAACGGCAGCAGTGAGGCGATCCTGATCCTTGGGATCATGCAGTATTCCCAGATCAATACCCCGCTTCCCGATGACCTGATCCCGCGACAGACCAACGCGATCAAGAAACTTTTTATTAACAAAGGCAATTGAGCCCAAAGGGACTTCTGAGAGTAATATCGGGATGGGACTATCTTCAAAGAGCATCCGGAACCGTTCTTCGCTTTCCCGTATGGCTGCTTCAGATGCTGCAAGTATCTGCCTCTCCCTCTCATTACGCTCCAGCACATAGTAAAAAATCAGTATAAGAAACAGGAGCAGGAGTGTCCCTATGATCGCAGGTCCGCAGGCAAAAATAATCTGCAGGTTCCAATCCGCGGCATTGATGTCTATGCCAAGGAGTCCTATAACCTTACCAGTCCCGGTATACCTGATCGGGACAAAGCCGCTCACCCACGTGCCCCAGCGATCGGTCAGAGGGCCCTCTGTCGTTTCCTTTCCCAAAACAAAAGCATTCAACAGGATTGCAGATGCTTCAGGATACGGTTGTCCTGGCGGCGAGTAATCCTCAGACTCCGGGGGTTCGGAGTCGACAAGGAAGATGACAGTCCCATCCGGCCGCTGTCTCATGAGGTAGACGAACCGGATCAACGAATCGTCGGATCGTATCTTTATCAGCTCCTCTTTTAATGCCGTGTAATCCGGTGATTCAAGGTCAGCTTCAGAGCCGGTCAACGCCAGTACGTTCCCGGGACTGATACCGCTTTGCACAAAGCGGGTTTTGGTGAGCAGGTCCTCCCGCAGCTGGCTGTCCTCTCGTTGAGCAGTCCACAGGGTCAATAAGATACCACTTGCAAGGATAACGATTATTGCGATAATCAGCCATCTGTTGACATTGCGAATCATAAGGTAATTCTCTACCGGACTTCTCATCGATTCGAATCAGCCAGTCTTCAGTAGTCTTTCAATTTCGATGCAAACAATTTCAATGAGCTCTTTCCTAGGGTATTTGTCGTTCTGAAAGATTTACATTACGAATTGAATGCGGTTAACTAGGTAATCCTATCCCCCTCTTCTTTTTTTCGGAATCATTATCAATACACAATTTCACCAGTTGGTTTTCCGGCGTCAGTTTATCGTTAAATTCTATTATCCTGTCATGCAACCGGGTGTGCCGATGGTAAGAAAAATGAAATAGGCAGGTAAAGAACCTGTCGGGATGGAGAAAAAAAAGATAACCGGATTGATCACTTTATGGCCTTGTCCTTGACAAATAAGTAAGAATAATTGAGGTTCCAACCATGAGCAAGCAGACACCTATCAGGGCGGATCGGAATCAGATAACAGGCCGGCACTACACGTTTGCATCGCGAATGGCAAAAACCCCCAAATCGTTCATCCGGGAGATCCTCAAAGTCACCGCAAACCCGGAAATTATCTCTTTTGCCGGGGGGCTCCCGAATCCTGCGCTCATTGATGTGGATGGGATCAGGAAGGCTGCGGCAACTGTGCTGGAGCAGGAAGGGAGAAATGTACTTCAGTATTCGACCACCGAGGGGTACCTCCCTCTCCGGCAGTTTATCGCGGACAGGTATAAAAAACGTCTCGGATTGTCCGTCTCTCCAGAGGAAATCCTTATCACCAACGGCTCGCAGCAGTGTCTTGACTTGATCGGCAAGATACTCATTGATGCCGGTGACCATATTTCCATTGAGCGGCCCGGGTATCTCGGGGCAATCCAGGCATTTTCACTTTACGAGCCGGTCTTCCACCCGATTAAGCTTCATGAAGACGGCCCCGATCCTGTCATGCTCGCACAGGTACTGGATACCCACCCGGTACGCCTGTTCTATGGGGTTCCCAATTCACAGAACCCATCGGGAATCACCTATACAGGCAAGCGGCGCCGCGAACTGGCTTCTGTCATGAGAAAGACAACCACACTCTTTATCGAAGACGACGCCTATGGAGAACTCAATTTTGCCGGAGAAACAATGCCTTCCATGCGAGAATTTTTACCGGATCAGACAATTATCACCGGATCCTTTTCCAAGATCCTCGCCCCGGGTATGCGGTTAGGCTGGGTGGTAGCTTCCCGCGAAATCATGGAATCTATCATTATTGCAAAGCAGGCATCTGATCTGCACTCCAATTATCTCTCACAGCGGATCGCATACGAGTACCTGGACCAGCAGGATATCGACGCTCATATAAGGAAAATCCGTACTGCCTATAAAAACCAGTGCGACTGCATGATCAGAATGATAGCGGAGACCTTTCCCGAATCGGTGTCATATACCAGGCCGCAAGGGGGAATGTTCGTCTGGATCACGCTGCCAGACGGATGTTCATCCATGGACGTATTTGAAAACGCCCTGAAGGAGAATGTTGCCGTGCTGCCGGGTTCTCCCTTTTATATTGACGGAGGTGGCATGAATACAATGCGGCTCAACTTTTCCAATTCTACTGATGAGAAGATCGTCACTGGTATGGGGCGACTGGCAAAAGTTATCCGGGGGTTGTGCGGGACCTCCAACAGTGCGAACTCGTCGAAGCGGTCATGATGCAGCAGATTGGATCCAAAATATTACATTTTTCCTGATAATACCGGGAACAAACGCTAATACAAACCGATATTCCTGAATCCTGCTGAAGAATAAGTGGTACTTCATTCCTGCGACGGAATTTATGAATGGAAAATGGGGATGCTATGCAGACTGAGGAGTTTGCGACTGTCAATGATCATGATAGCATGTCTTCCAGGTTTGCAATGATTCCACTAGATAGAAATTTCTTACAGGATGGTCATATAGTATTGGATTCTTCTTCGTCAGCAATCTGCATTTACATCTTTCAGTCATGAGTTTTATCACGCTCAGTGCGAAAGTGCTTCATACTCCGGAACTTCACGATCTCCTCCATCCTAATCTCTGCTTCACCCGCCGATATCCGCGATAGAGCAGCAACATGAAATTTCCCAAAAACCGTTCTCTTCTCGCCATCGCCCGGACAAAGATTGCCTCTTCGGAGATAAACAGATCCTTTAAATGGTGCATATCCTGTTTCGGCGAGAAAAATACGTAAATAGCTACTCCAGCGAGAATTATGAGCCCCCCGACCACTTTGTCGAATAAAGACGTCGAGTATAAAAGGTAAAGGCAGATCAGAATCCCTACCCAGGGGAACACTTTCTGGCCGGTTAATTGCTTTTCCGTATCCCGGGTCAGTACGATCAGGGAAAGACAGGTAAGGAGAAACGCAAATGCGAGGTTGAAGACCGCAAACGAGATCAGACCGGCAACAGGTGAATAGAGTGAGATGAGAAAGGCGATGATACCCTGGACGGCAAGTCCGATATAGGGAGTCCCGTACGTCGGGTGAAGAGAGGAGAATACTCGTGGAAAGAGCCCGTCAACAGACATCGCATACGACAACCTCCCGGTACCAAGCATGCCCGTTTCATCCGATCCGGATACGGAGACCAGAGCCCCAAGGGTCATGATGAGAGCACCGGATGTCCCGAGAAGCACTCCTCCGACCAGTATCAGCGGGGTGGATGTCCTTGTCAGATCTGCCCAGTTAACCGCACCATAGACGATAAAATTCGTTGCCAGATAGAATAATCCCACGATGGACATTCCTATGATAATTGCCTTGGGAATCGTAGTCTGCGGATCTTTGACCTCTGCTGCAGGCAGAGTCCCGAGTTCGAATCCTGCATAGGCCCAGAAGACAAGAACCAGGGCAGTCCCGGTTGCGGATACTCCTAGTGGAACGAAAGGATGATAATTTCCAAGAAATATTGAAGGCTGGCTGAAAAAAAAGATGATGCCGCCACCAATGAGGAGCAAGAGAGGCAGGAGCTTAACAAGCGTCAGAATATCGTTAACCCGTCCGGCCATCTTCACCCCTAGGATATTAACCGACGTCAGACCTAAGAGAAACATGCCTTTAACCAGGATTTCCTCCGGCGTATTCAGTGGGAGAATGTACTCGAGGTACCTGACAAACGCTATCGCAAATACCGGCAGGGAGATCAGTTCGGCGATCCACATGCTCCAGCCGGTGAGGAATCCATAAAAATCATCAAACGCCGCTGAAACGTATGCAAACGGCCCGCCCACTTTTGGGATATAGTAACTGCAGTAGGCAAAAACAAGCGCGATGACCGTTGCAAATATCCCTGCAATAATCCAGATAACCAGAGAAAACGGCCCGAGAATTCCTGCAGTTATCGCAGAGGCGATGTATATATCAGCCCCGATAACTGATCCGACCACAATATTAGTCAGATCGAACAGCGAGAGCTCTTTTTTGAAATCCATGGTTTTGTTAACCGTGAGCTCTTATTACGGCGGGAGACCATTTATCCTCCTCCCCCTCATCCTCAACAAGCATCATGGGTAGCACATAGTTGAGCGAAATGCATTCGTCATTCTACCTCTGCTACGAGTCTCACGTTACTTCTTCCTATTGCTATGCTGGAGCAGGACTGCTGCACCAGCCGTTGCAAGGAGGCCAGTCCCGGCAGTCAGAGGTATAGGAGGAGTGGTAGTGCTTGCAGGGACTGGAGGCAGGGTCATGAGCGTGGCTTGTGTGGTCGGGGGAACCATCGAGGTAGTGGTTACTGTGGCGACTGGCACCAGAATCTTTTCAATCGAGATCACCCCGTCACCATTCACCTGTAGGGACTCAGTGATTGTCTGGTAGCCAGGGCTTTCGATCCTGAAGGTATGGGTACCGAGGGCAGCCGTAAAACTCTTCGGGGTGATACCAACAAATTGCCCGTCAAGATATATCACCGCTCCCGGAGGTGACGTGGTTATATTGATCGTTCCAAAGGTTGGAAATGATTCACCGCCCTGTGTAAGACTGATGTCGATAGTACCATACACTTCAGGAAGGGCATTTTTAGCAACCGGCTGGCTTACTGCGTAGATTGTATAGGTGCCTTCTTTGAGGCTGAACCCCTGGTGTGCCGTATTCCATATGAAAGACCAGCTATCATTCACAACATCGACCTGAATAAATGTCGATGGATCCCCACTTACCACGGGACTCTTCATCTGACTGGGGTTCACCCCATTGGGATCCAGTCCGGGGCCGGTCACGAATATGTATATAGTGTTCGTAGCATATGCCGTTCCGCTCAGGTCCACTTTGTCCCCAATTGCGTACGTAAGTGTTCCTGCGGTCACCACACCACAAAACAGGGCAGCCCCGACAAGGACTACAGCGGTTAAACACCGGACCAATGATGTACTGTGCATAGCTTTCCCTGATCCCTGATTATCCAATGAGACACCATAATAATATCTGCCGGGGTACGTGGTCAGAAGGATTCGATGGCAAAAAGAGAATAAAGTCGGGTGAGGATTGACCTGACTGTTTAACGGACGCGTGAACAGAAATAGACACATACCTTTCAGGTGCTTATGCTTTTGAGGACATTACCCCCCGGATATTATTAAAACGGATAATCCTGTCAATCATCCGGACCCGTCATTGCTGTTGATGGCGTCAGGATTGCAGTGGAAAAGGGGAGGAGCGTTTACTGGCAAAATTTATCCAGAAACGGAAAACTGGTGCAGGGAATTAAGTGCACCGATCAGGAATGAATAAATGCAATCCTCTGAAAAAGATACGATTATGAGTGTGATGCGGGTGTCCGATGGGCGAAGGGACTGCAGCAGCTGATTCCCATCACATTCCGGAGATCTGCCATATTCCGGCGTCCCCGGTTACCGGCATGGAGAAACGGGTAATCCTCCTCATTGCCATACTCGCAGGATTTCTTACGCCCTTCGATGGCTCCGCAGTAAATATTGCACTGCCGAGCATCGGTGCAGAATTCCACATGGATGCGATTGCCCTTTCCTGGGTTGCAACCGCCTACCTTCTTTCATCGGCCCTGTTTCTCGTACCATTCGGTAAAATTGCGGATATCTACGGGAGGAAAAAGATCTTCCTATACGGTCTTGCAATCTTTACTGCTGCATCGCTCATCATGACCTTGGTAGTCTCGAGCCAGATGCTTCTCACGGTCAGGATAATCCAGGGTATCGGGAGCTCCATGATCTTCGGGACAGCGGTTGCAATCCTGACATCGGCATATCCTCCCGGAGAACGGGGAAAGTTTCTGGGTATCTACATCACCGCCGTGTATTTCGGGCTCTCACTGGGGCCTTTCCTCGGGGGTATTCTTACGGAAAATTTCGGGTGGCGGAGTATTTTTTTATTAATGTCCCCATCGGTTTCATTGCCCTTGCCCTCGTCTTGTGGCAACTGAAGGGTGAATGGGTGGAATGCAGCAGAGAGAAATTTGATCTTACCGGGTCGCTGATCTACGGTACTGCGCTTGTGACGGTCATGGCCGGGTTCTCCCTTCTGCCAGGAGAGCTGGGAATATTTCTTGTGCTTACCGGGATCGCCTGCTCTATTGCATTCATCAGGTACGAACGGCGGCAACCGTTCCCGGTACTCAATATGCAACTTTTTTCAGAAAGCAGGGTATTTGCCTTCTCGAATCTCGCAGCTCTTATTAACTACAGTGCGACTTATGCCGTCTCGTTTCTTCTTTCTCTTTACTTCCAGTACATAAAGGGATTTTCCCCAGAATATGCGGGACTGGTTCTCATTGCAGCGCCAATGATGCAGGCAGTTGTGTCCCCGTTTGCCGGCAGGCTTTCGGATCGTATCGACCCCGGGATTATCGCTTCGGCAGGAATGGGATTAACAACAGCAGGGTTGTTTTTTCTGGTTTTTCTCAAAGAGACTACTCCGCTGTGGTATTTTATCACCGCTCTCATCATAATCGGCCTTGGTTTCGGGCTGTTCTCTTCACCGAATACCAATGCAATCATGAGTTCGGTAGAAAAACGGTATTACGGCGTCGCTTCGGGTCTTGTCAGCACTATGAGGCTTCTGGGGCAGATGCTCTCCATGGGAATTGCTATGATGATCTTTGCAATGATAATCGGGAGAGTCGAAATTACTCCAGAGTATCATCCCCTGTTTGTTTCAAGCCTGAATTTTGCCTTCGTCTTTTTCACCGTTCTTTGTGTTATCGGGGTTTTTGCCTCTCTCCAGCGGGGAAAACGGGTGATCCCCCCGGGAAAGCCGGCAGGGGGCCAGGCAAAATAAGGAAGATACCGGATACTATTTTTCACCCCTCGCTCCCGTGTCACCTTTCAGCCGAAATCCGGGATAACGCATTGGATTTGCATTGCAGGATGATGAACAGTCATTTTCTTCCGGTTGGCAAATTAACGGAACAATTAATTGATATATCCTCTCATCCAATTGCAGATAGGCAGAGTTATGGATCGTGCAAAAATATTAATTGTCGAAGATGAACGAGAAGTCGCCAAATCTCTGGAAATGCGGCTGAAAAAATTTGGCTTCTCGGTGGCGGGGCATGCGGGCACTGCAGAGGCTGCCATAAAAAAGGCAGATGCACTGCGTCCGGATATTGTCCTGATGGACATTGACCTTGGCGGAAAGATGGATGGCGTCCAGGCTGCGGATTATATAAGGAAAAATTATCACATTCCTGTAATTTATCTCACGGCCTTATGCGACACCGAAATACTTGAACGGGTCGGTGCCACTGCACCGTACGGATATATCCTGAAACCATTCAAAGATGACGAACTACGCACTGTCATCGACATTGCTCTTGAAATACAGGCAAATAAATAGTGCGCTGCATTATTTTTTTACTATACCTTTTGTGAAGTACCATCTTCCGGATTATATTAACTACCCGGTGTAAATATCTCCATTTTTTATCTATATTTAGCCGCACGCCGTAATGTGAATATATTATATTCCGGGTATATCGTGATGGAGATATCCTCTTAAACAGGGAGGGGATTTGGCCAGATACAGAGAAGTGGTACTATGTCCTGGTAAATATTCCTGCCAGTGTGTGATACGATCACATCTTGAAAAAATATAAAAAATGGAGGAAATATGAAGAAAAAAACCGTTATTATCAGCTTTATTCTGTTTGTTGCTCATCGTTCCCATGGTACACGCGTCAACAGACAGCAGTTCAATAAGTTCGACAAGTTCGACAAGTTCGACAAGTTCGACAAGTTCAACAAGTTCAACAGACACATCCTTGCTTGTGGTTGTATCGGCAGTCAGCACGGACCTTGAGGTCTTCTACCCGTACGAAGTGGAGGTGTCTCTTTTTTATCTCTGAAATTCGCCCATTAAATACGGGAAAGCAGAGAAAAGGAGAAGATAACCGGGAAAAAATCCAATTCTCGCTTTTATAAAAAATTGCAAGCTTGTCTGTTGAACCGACTATGGCTCGACATTAATAAACATCACGTGAACCGCTCAGAAAGCGTACAAAGCCCGAAATAGACCGTTGATGGGAAATGATCCCATTATGAGTGCCGGATTCTTAACAATAATATAATCGATATGAAAAAAAGAAAAAGGGTATTTCTCAATAATCGCCCATGCCAGGCGGCATTCCTCCCATGCCGCCGGGGGGCATTCCCCCCTCTGGTGCAGCGGATTTCGAAGACGCGATGACATCATCAATACGGAGGATCATGACTGCCGCCTCAGCTGCACTTGAAATTGCCTGCGTTTTCACCTGCAGTGGTTCAACAATCCCAGCCTTCAGCATGTCCGCAGGTTTGCCGGCATCCACATCAAGCCCGAATGTCTTTTTTCCTGCTTCATGTGCAGCCCGGATCCCGACTAGAATATCGATGGCATCCAGCCCCGCGTTCTCGGCGAGAGTGCGCGGGATAACCTCCAGTGCTGCTGCGAATGCCTCAATCGCCAGCTGGACACGCCCCCCTTCCTGGGAGGCATATCTCCTCAGCTGGAGCGAGAGTTCTGTTTCCGGTGCTCCCCCGCCAGCAACTACTTTTTTGCCCTCAACAACTACACTGACAACCATGAGCGCATCATGGATGGCTCGTTCAAGTTCATCGACCACATGCTCTGTCCCTCCACGGACAATGATGGAGACGGCTTTGGGGTTTTTGCACTTCGAGATATAGATCATCTCCTCACCCGAGACTTTGCGCTCCTCAACAAGTCCGGCTGTACCGAGATCTTTTTTTGTGATTCCGTCGATGCTGTTGACAATATTACCCCCCGTAGCCCGGGCAAGGTTCTCGACATCGCTCTTCTTCACCCTGCGGATGGCAAGGATACCGGCTTTTGCAAGATAGTGCTGTGCAACATCATCTATACCTTTCTGGCAGAAGATAACAGTTGCACCGCTCTTAACAACCTTGTCCACCATCACACGGACCATGTGCTCTTCTTCATCAAGAAACGCCTGTGCCTGTCCCGGAGTGGAGATATTGATTTTTGCGTTCACATCTGTTTTTTTAAATTCAAGCGCCGCGTTAAGGAGCAGAATTTTTGCGTCCTTCACGACTTTGGGCATATTCGGATGCGCACGTTCCTTATCGATAACCATACCTTCGACAAGATCTGTATCATCCACTGAACCGCCGACCTTCTTCTCCACATTGATGTGGGTAATATCCACACGACCATCAGGATCCATGACCAACGTGATTGCCTTCACGATAATCCCGCAGAGCCGGTCTTTTGCGACTTCCACGTTCTTGCCCGTTAGTGCCGTCTCGGCGATCTTTTTGAGCATCACAAAATTGCTCGGAGTCACCGTGATAGCAAACCCATCGAGCATTACGAGCGCCTTCTCCGCTGCCAGCCGGTATCCTTCGGCAATGATGGTCGGGTGGACGCTTTGGGCAAGGAGCCCCTCGGCGTTCTTTAACAGTTCCCCGGCAATGACAACAGCAGAAGTTGTCCCGTCGCCAACCTCAGCGTCCTGTGTTTTTGCGATCTCGACCATCATCTTTGCCGCAGGGTGCTCGATATCCATTTCCTTGAGGATAGTTACCCCGTCGTTGGTGATGGTGATATCACCCATGCTGTCGATAAGCATCTTATCCATGCCTTTTGGACCAAGGGTTGAGCGGACAGCGCTTGCCACTGCTTTTGCAGCAGCAAAGTTATTGTTCTGGGCTTCCTGCCCACGGTTCCGCGTAGTTCCTTCCCTGAGAATTAAAATGGGTTGTCCCCCAAGTTGTTGTGACATTGTTTGCCTCATTGCCTTCTCTTATGCATTGTCAATCCGCGATTCCGGGTTCGAACTTCCTGCTGTGCCTGTTCAAAGCGATCGCCATCGGGTTTTAGTTCCCCCATGATCAGGGTGTTCAGGAATAGCAAAAGCCATAAGCCGGACACTTCATTGGTTGTTGCGGATATATTTCTGATAAAACAAAGGTCATTAACCCTTATCAGGCAGTGAAGGGTGGACCTCATCACCAGATGATAGGAAAGATAGTTCTGCATCGGTTTTATGTGTATCCATTGTTGGTTTGAAGACTGGCGATACGGCTGTTCTCTTATTCTCCCGTTTTCAAAAATTCCGGAAATCTGTTGAGAAATTGTGTTTTTTCCGGTAATGACCGAAAAAACTTGTTCTAAATCCTGCACGAACCGCCATGCTTTTCATAATAGCGCTGGTGGTACTCTTCTGCCTGGTAAAACTCTGACGCAGGCGTAATCGCCGTCATAATCTTCCCGAATCCGAACACTCCTGATACCTCAATATTCTCCTTTGATTTTCTCGCAAGCCTGCCCTGCTCTGCATCATGGTAAAAGATCACGGATCGGTAATTGGTACCGATGTCGGGACCCTGGCGGTTCAGTTGTGTCGGGTTATGGACCGACCAGAACACATCGAGAAGTTGTTCATAGCTGACCGTCGTTGGATCGTAGATAATCTGTACCACCTCCGCATGGCCTGTCTGCCCGGAACAGACATCTTTGTAGGTGGGGTTTTTTAATGACCCTCCCATGTACCCGACCGCAGTAGTTATGACCCCTTTCACTTTCCGGAATGCCGCTTCGACTCCCCAGAAACAGCCGGCTCCGAAGGTTGCTGTTTTGTAAGAGCCTTCATTTCCTCCCATGTTTTTTTCTTCCCATTATGCCTTGAATCATGGTCACTATTAGATTGTTTGTTTTCAGGCAAACTCTCTGTCGATTATCTTTATTGGGTAAAGAACATAATTTTTAGCATGAAGCGTCTATACCGCTCAAAAAAAGACCGGATACTGGGCAGAGTTTGTGCTAGTCCGGGTGAACACTTAAATATTGATCCCACCGTCATTCGACTCATCTGGGCTGCAGTAACGGTCCTCTCTTTCGGTACGGGTATTATTGTCTCTATCCTTGCATGGATCATCATTCCTGAATCAGGAACGGATGTTGCAATCACCCCTTCTGCGGAATCGGATGGATTCAGGTAATAGTTCATCATTTATCAAAGACATACATTTTGAGCAGAGACTCCCATGAAGATCCTTTTTGTTGTCTGCGGTGAGGGGCTGGGGCACGCTTCCCGCTGTCTGCACCTCGGTCATTACCTGCAGCAGCAGGGACATACCGTTCATTTTGCCGGCTACGGCAAATCGTATGATTTCATGGACCAGCACAAATGCAGCAACCTCCATCATACACCCCGAGAAGTCTGCCTCGAAGGGGAGGACGGTTTCTTCAGCCTGAAAAAGACCATCCTGTGCTCGAAATGGATAATGCTCAATATGGCATTATCAGCCATAAGCGTCAGCAGGCTCATCTCCCGAAACCGGTTTGACTGTGTCGTATGTGATACCATGTATGGCGGGGTGGTTGCCGCACGAGTCCACAGGGTACCTGTTGTTTTCATCACGAACCAGAATCATTTCAACGGGCCGGGCAACATAACGAATCCCGTCTGGCCTCTTCTCAATTTTCTCATCAGGCGCTACCTGCGACTCGCAAACCATATTATCGTCCCGGATTACCCGGCGCCGGATACCGTAAGCGAATATAATGTTGTCGTGCCGAAGGGAGAGGAACGTGATTATCACTTTACGGGTCCGTTCCTGGATCTGGATCCCACCCGGTATACCTATTCTCGTGACACAATATTCACCAGTTTTGGCGGAGAGCCGTACAAACTCCCCCTCTATCAGATGTTGCGGGATATCGCAGACCGGCATAAGGAACTGTTATTTGATGTTTTTTATACCGGGCCAGTACTCCCCGGATCCTCAGATAATTTTCTGTCCCACGGCTACGTCCCGAACCTCTATGAGCACCTTGCCAGGGCAAATATTGCAATAGTGCATGGCGGGCTCACCACACTCCACGAGGCCATGCTCTTTGAGAAACCGGTATTGATCATCATGGACCCTAACCACCCGGAACAGCAGAATAATGCAAAAAAGATTGTTGATATGGGAGCAGGAACTTCGGTTGACGGGAGACACGCAACCCGTGATGTACTGGAGAAAAAAATAGCCGAGACAATGAAATGCTGCCCTCGTCCCCTCCGGGCTGTTAACCTTGCGATAAATGGCAGGAAGAATGCTGCCGGGATCATAATTGCGGCTACAAACCGCAGACAACTTTAATATCGTAGCGTGAACGTAGAGCAATAAAGGAGTAACCATGCCGGTGCTGAGGGAAATAGAAGTCTGTAAGATCGACGAAGAATTCCGCGTATGCCCTGCCTGCGGATATGATTACGGATTCCACACCTCGTTTCTCAAGGTGGATGCCAGTAAAAAATCTCCTGTCAAATCCACGCGGGAAGTGTTCAAGGTGATTCTCATATGCCCGGAATGCGGGGCACGATATGATGTGGGGTGGCGTGTTTCGTTTACGGGATCAGAACCCGGTGTTGTAAGAACTACAGGTCATCAGGTATCGACAGTATAGATCATGGATGTGCCGGTATCAGGATGTACCCTCCATACCTGTTTTGAGGACCCGGAAAGCATGAGAATTCTCCCGAACTCTGCCGTGATGGTCGTTCACGGCCCTGAACTTTTTGACCAGGGAGATGTAGCATGGCTTAAAGATGTACTCTGCCCGAAGCGTATCGTTGTAGCGGGGGTTATGGCAAGGACAGCAGCAGAGGAATCAGGATTGCCCGTGGAATTCCAGGCACAACCCCCGAGCAGGGTCATCCTTGCACAGGATGATCCGGTGTTTCTGGCAAACCATGGAAAGACTGCAAAAACCGGGGAGATATTTGGGAATATCGTTGCTTCCCGTCTGGGTGATCGCGGGCTTGTTCATCTCGAATGTTCCGGCAGGATCGTCTACTGCTGGAACCGGGGAGATGAAGAACTGGCCTGGGTACTTTCACATCTTACGGGATTTAAGAAGAAGTCAGTAAAAAGCACCGTTCACCATCAGGAAAACGTACGCGAGATACGGGGATGCATTCCCGGAGAAGCCGTGTATGTGAATGGCATTGTCATCGGACGGGCTACTGCGGATATAGTCACTCTCAGGAGTTCCGGAGGCACGATTGAACCTGGTTCCGGTCTGGAGCCCAAACCGCACGGTCTTGAGAAGGTCTCGTCGAACCGGAACATCGATATCAGTACTGCGTGGTGCAAGAGCGGGCCGGTCAGGTTAATACCGCCGCAGACGAAATGTTGTGCATCCTCTACCGGGCGAGTACTGGTGATCGATCACTGTGGACACGAGATCTACAGCAAAATGCCGGATGACTGCAGCGGGGTACTTGCGATTGGAGATGACACTACGGCAGTGTGCGGGCATATCTGTGCTCACCGGGGTATTCCTGTGCTTGGGATTGTTGATGGTGACAGGGATGCGATCGTCCCGTCTGCATTTGCCCCGGGTTCTGTTGTTGTTGAGGTGCTGCGTGAAAGGGATGACGATGTAGGTAAAGAGATCGGGAAATATGTACCGGATACACCTGTCGTCTGGTATGCATGGATGCAGGAGATCCTGGAATATCTCGATGGGCGGGTTCGGATTGTCATTGACCTGAGGAAAGAAGATGATGCAGTGCGCTGAGTGCAAGGGAAAAGGCATCTGTGGGCTTACCCGCTGCCCTATTGTGAGCCGGTTTCATGCCCAGGTCGCGATCAAACCCTCTAGCAGTTACCAGGGGAATTCTCCTTCGGTCTTCATCGGGAGTTTTGGCTACCCGGATGTCCAGGGCGGGCCGCTCTTGATCAATGACACTGATAATCCCCCGGACTGGCTCGCCCACAATCTCGGGATGGATGATATTGTCGGTATCCTTGCCCGCACGATCCGCGGGAGATCAGCCCTCAACGCTGTCGCCGGTGACCTGCAGGAGATCGCCCTCTCCCCGCAACCTCTCGATGTGGATGTTGCGTTTGAAAAACCGGTCGCTTTCAGCCTTAATTTTGATGGAACTATTGCTCCGGTAGGGTTTACCGGTTCGGTAAAAACACTGGATATTGTAGGCAACGCACGAGTTGAACGAGTCGTGGACAGGATCACGTCCGATACTGATATAGGTGCGACCGATGCCTGCGTTGCACTGAGGGAATCGGCAATCGACGTGTACCGGATCTCGGGACTGATGACAGCGGGGCTCCTGGGCAGACGCCGGAAATTTGTTCCAACCCGGTGGGCAATTACAGCTGTTGACGATACTCTCTCCAGCCAGCTCAAAAAAGAGATCGCACGGTATCCCCCGCTTGAAGAGATCCGTCTCTTTACCGGAGAGATCTTCGGTAACAGAATTGTCTACATTCTTCTCCCCGGTGACTGGAAGTACGAGATAATCGAGATTTGGGGGCGGCACTCGCTCTGGGGCGGAGAGGAAGAAGTTATCGTGCAGGACAGTGAGGGCATGAAAAAGAAGGAGTATTCCCCGATCTCCGGAGCGTACTACTCAGCACGGCTCGCGACCTGCGAATATCTTGCGCAGGCAAAGAGATCAGTCCGGGTACTTATACTGCGGAGTATCTCCAGCGATTACTGGGCACCGCTTGGCACCTGGGTAATCCGTGAAGCCACACGAAAGGCGTTGACAAATCCTCCTTTCGTACGCGAGTCGCTCACTGCTGCTGTCGGGCAGGCATCGGCAATACTTGGATCTGATACCTGGGTATCTCACAGCACGCTGATCCCCGAAATCCGGACGCAGCGGACACTTTTTCATTTCTGAACGGTTCGGGAGGTTATTACTGGTTCCTTCACCAGAAAATGCTGTTCAACGTGGTCGAAGTCAAATCGCCTGAACCCGGTACGGGAGAGGGTCAATTTTTTAGGGCGTCCCCGGCGGTGTGAGTTCCGGGGTCAGCCAGGTAATTTTTAATGCACATTTAAGATGTGTTTTACCTTCAATTCGCCGGGAATGACGAGGCTCGGGAAATAAATAAGGGAGGGATATCACCCCTTACGATAAACAAGTTCCCACCAGACTGCTGAATCTGACGAATATTGGATTCCGGAATTAAACGATTTGCCATCATTGTTGAGGGTTATATAAACCCGTTCGTGACCACCGGATATATTAGAAATCAGAATATAGGTTTTATTTCCAAGATACGCCCAGCTGCCCTTATCCTGAATATCTTCCCTGTTTCCCATCATATCGTAATTGAAGGTGAATGTCCCGTCTGTTTTAAAATCATACCAGATTTTTGCTCCGTTTCCCCGTTGAGTCTGGTCCCAGCGACCTACCAGCGAAGAATAGTTGTCACTCCATTCAGTACCCGTTTCGTTCGATGTTTGTATTATGTGGTCGGCAATCATCCACCCATCGGAGGATCTTCCATCATTTGTCTGAAGCGTGACATGACTCCATTCCACAGCATCATTCAGTGTGTATTCCCAGATCGTGACAGAAAAATTATCACACGAGGGAAAACCTGCGACTGGTTTACGGTCATTTCCTTGAACGCGGTTTTCGGGTGTGTTCCACAGGAAATCATCGGTTTTTTGCCAGTAATCTGCTCGTGCCGGGTCGGAAATGCACAGGTTCACATATCCTTTTCCAATTGGCTTTTCTGGTGTATTTGCAGGAGTCACGCACCCTGCAACCATGATTACCAGAAACAGCGTTAAACAAAACCCCTTTTTCATCATGATTTCATATGGACCGGGAGAGTGAATTGAATTACAGGCACCCGGACCTTTTTTCCCTTAGCATTTAATTTTTTTTCTTATGCCTGGTATGCCTGCGCCGATTTTGACTGCCGCTGGTAACGCTCCCTGATGCTGTCGAGGGTTTCAATATCGGTGACATCCTTATCGTCACGGATCCGGATAAATCTGGGGAAACGGAGGGCAAATCCCGCTTGATATGTCGGGCTGACCTGGAGTTCGGCATATCCCACTTCAAAGACCAGGCCAGGCTCAAACGTCACTTCTTTCCCGGATTTTTTAATGACCTTGTCTTTCATCAGTTCATAGACCTCGGAAAGCTGCTCATCGGATAACCCGGTTGCTACCCGGCTGAGGGGAATAAGTTTTCCTCCGTCCTGGCAGGCAACGAGGAATGAACCAAAGACATGAGCGCGTTTCCCCTCACCCCATTCCCCGCCTATAACTGCAAGGTCAAGGGTGTCCACCTCAGGTTTAATCTTAATCCAGTTCTTCCCCCGCTGGCCCGGGGAATAGGGAGACGCGGGCACCTTGATCATAATCCCTTCATGTCCTGCATCGAGAGCAGTTTTATAGGTTCGTTCAATCTCCAGCGGGTCACTGCTGACTACCTGTGGTGCGAGATAGAGCGTCACTGCACTCTCAAGGTGTTTCCTGCGTTCCGAGAGGGGGAGGTCGATAAGTGTCTCTCCGTCAAGATAGAGAATGTCAAAAACATTCGGGACCATTTCAATGGCATCCTGCGCTTCAGCGATATCATGACGGCGACGGAACCTTCGGAGCACCGACTGGAACGGCATGGGTTTGCTGTCTTTTATGGCAATGACTTCCCCGTCGAGAATGACATCGTGTTCCGTTGCGGAGATTAGTTTTTCAATCACGTCCGGGAGTGAGCCGGTAACATCCTCGAGCCTGCGGGAATACAGCCTTGCCCAGTTGCCCTTTTTATGAAACTGGAACCGGGATCCGTCATACTTGTACTCTGCAGCGATCTGGCCATGCTCCTTGATCATATCTGCAATAGTACCCTGCTGAGCGAGCATCATCCGCACCGGATGGAACAGGGTTATGTGTACATCCCGCAATGCAATCGGGCCAAGTTTGGCGAGTCGTGCGACTTCACCCGTATCGTTTAACGCCTGGATTGCATGCTCTACGAGAGCAGAATCAACTGCAAATGCTTTTGCGATAGCATCCCGCACACTACCTTCTCCCACCCCGATACGGAGTTCTTCGAGCATGATCCGGGCAAGGTACCTCCCTTCAAGCGGATGAGCATTCGCAAGCAGTCTGCGGACTGCCAGTAGTTTTTCCCGCTGGGATTTCTTTCCTTCCATTTCAGCAATTGCGATGAGTTCATTGTAGACGCGTACGATATCCAGTTCTTCGTGGAAAAATGTAGTCTGTGACTTGATCGAAAGCAGTTCCTCGATTGCCAGCCCGGCGTCACCCGTGGCGTTGATCTTCTCAACCACCTCTTCCTTTTTCATTCCGGCTACATAGCCGATAGCAACGTACAACAGATTCGGGCCGATACCGAGTTTTCGTGAGCTCCAATCCGGGAAAATCCTGCCCATAATAAACCGGACAAATACCGGAAGCTCTTCTGGTGCCAGTCCGGGAAGAACCTGGCTGATGATATCGATTATATCGAGACGCCCGGCCGTCCCTTCCAGTTGTTCGCATACCCGGGAAAAATCCATAAAGAACATGGTGTTTCTTACCTGTGATGTTGCCTGATGCATGGATTAACGTTTTGATACTTTCTGACCACGAAACAAACCTGTAATTCCAGCCAATAGATGAAAGCACATAGTATGAGGATCTTTTCAGCTCCGGACATTCAACAAATTTATTACCCGTTAATGTAATTTTGTATCATGGATCAGGAGTGTCAACCCGATGCAGTAATCAGGGTGAAACTCGACCAGCTGAAAGCAGATTTTTTTGAGTACATTGAAAAAAACAGCGATAAAATTGATGCAAACATACCGGTTTTTTATGGGCAGGTCATTGCCACCCTGGAAAAAGCCCTGCCCGGTATCACTGACGATTTTTACGACCGGTTTATTGACAGCATTACGCTCCGCGTGCTTGAAACGAGTAAGATGTCCGGCGATCTCTCCCATGTTCAGAAACTGTTTGATTATGCAGAACGGCAAAAGCGGAGGAAAACAGGAAAAACGCTGTATGATATTGTGCTCGGCATTAATCTGATCAATACGGAAAAATATAATGAAGCGATAGAATGGTTAAAAAAATACCGGAATGTCGACGCGCTTATCTGCCCGGCACTGGCGTATTGTTACCTTGCCCGGGCTCCTCTGCCGGTAAGGGGACCGGATGCAGAAAACCTTAGTCGCGGCCCCACACCTGATGCACTCGCTGCCCGCGAGCAGATGATCGAGTTGATCCGTTTAAAACCCCCGGTGAACCGGCTCAGGGAGATGGGTATCGGCGATGATCCCGGTATTAACAGGATCTTCTGGTTCATGCTGAAAAAGGCGATAGAATGGTTCCCTGAAAACCGGGAATATTTACGTATCGGCATCGAAAAAGCATCAGAGGATGGGAGGCGTGATATCCGGGAGGAACTCCTTGGCCTCGCGACTGAGCGGTTCTTCAATGACATGTACTTCCTGCGGGAGCTCTACCGGCTGAACCTCGAGAATCGTGATGCAGGGGGAGTGGCTGGGGTAGTAAGGCAGATGACCCAACAGTTCCCCGATGAACTCGAACCAGTTTACTACGGGATGAAACTGTCAATCATTACCACTCACGCAGATGTCTATTACAAATTCAGGAAACTGGCGCTGACGAAAAATATTCCCCGGACCGCTCTTGTTCTCCTTGATTTCGGGTTTGAGATGATGTGCGGCAAAAAACACGAGGCATATGCCTGCCTGGATGAAATAAAGCTGGCATTTGGTCCCCATAATTACTACGCAATCCTGCTCGAATACGTTACGCACGATATCTTTTCTGATGACGAAAAGAAGGTCAAACAGGCAAAAAAGGCGCTGATTGATTCGATCGATCACTACTGTCTAGGGTTGCTGATGATCAAAGATACTTAAAAAACGGATTAAACCAGGTTTTTCAGAGTTTTATACATTGGGGACAGGAAAAGGATGTCCCGCACTGGGTGGCAATAACCACGGTCTTTTCTTCGAAAAAAAGTCCAAGCCCTTCGCGGGCGGTCGACATCACCCGTGCAGGGGTGTTGTTAATCTCGCTTAAGTGGGCGAGGATGACCTGCGGTACATCCTTTCCCAGAGTCTGCAGGCATCTCGCGGCGGCGATGTTGGAAAGGTGCCCCCGTTTCGAACGGATTCTCCGTTTCAGTGATTCGGGATATGGCCCGTTCTGGAGCATATCTGGGCAGTGATTGCTCTCAAGCACGATAGCATCACAGAGCCCGAGCAGGTCAAGCATGTGAGGAGTAATGATGCCGGTATCGGTACAATAACCGAGGGTCAGGTCGTTTTCCCGAATGATATACCCGCAGGGCTCGGCAGCATCATGCGAGGTGGCAAACGGTTCGACAGAAAAATCCCCAATCTCAAATAATTCCTGGTACCGGCAGACATTACTGTCGATCGGTTTATCGGAGGTGCGGCGGTGACAGAGGAAATCATGGAGCGTCCCTTCCGTTGCATAGACCGGGACATCCAGATGGCGGGCAAGCACGTCAAGGCCTCTGACATGATCCCCGTGTTCATGGGTGACCAGCACCGCCTCGATCCGCCCAGCATCAAGGGAAGCGGTGTTCATTCGATGGAGGGTTTCTTTCGCGCTCAGTCCTGCATCAATAAGAAGTGCACCGCCAGTACCTTCGAGATATACGCAATTGCCTTTACTCCCGCTGGCAAGAATCGTGCAGCGCATCGTCCTATTATTGGGCGTTCTCGTATTAGAGTGTTTAACCCTTCACATTTTTTTAAAAAAATGATTATATGAAGTGAGCGATTGTCATCCACTGTTACTTATAAATTAATGACAAGAGCTAAGATCGAGTACTAAGATCGAATATCAAAATAGCAAAATTAGCTAAATTACAGTGTATTTAACGACGGTGGACATCTCCTAATTGGCAACGATTGCAATCTTTATACCGTCATTTTTGTTTGTGATCGGAACAGTGCCCTACTATGACCGCTTGCGCAACTCGCAGCTGTACCAGAAAATGTTCAATCGAATTATGTTTTCGCATATGGACCTCTTGGCAAGCGTGACCATAAAACTCGCACTCGCGGTTCCGTGGTCGTGGTTCCCTGCGCTTCTCGCGGCAGGAGTGCGTTC
>JACTUB010000004.1 GCA_015660885.1 Methanoregulaceae archaeon
GGAAATGTAACAGTTACACCCTCTGGTTCTGTAACATGTACAGTTGCTTATTCTAATGCAACGGCAACAACAGGTGGATTTATTTTAGCCCAAAACGTCGGATCGTGGGTTACAGCTACTGGCTCCGTGAATGGTTGTTTTGGCGGTAAAGACCACGTTGTTGCTACGGGACTATTCGGAGACGGCTCCAGTCAGGTTCTTCTTGACACCTATGTCTAAACTCCTTTTTAGGATTGATTTGAGCAAAGGGGTTTGAAATTATATGGCTTTTACAAGAAAGAATGATGAGGCAGTATCACCCGTTATCGGTGTAATCCTGATGGTCGCCATTACGGTGATACTTGCAGCAGTCATCGCTGCGTTCGTGTTCGGCATGTCCGGGAATATCAGCAAGTCCAAAATTGTTGCAGTAACTGCGCAACAGCCGGATGCACAGACCATCACTGTCACGTATCAGGGTGGTCAGGATGCAGGGTCTTTTGTAAACGGAAATGTAACAGTTACACCTTCTGGTTCTGTAACATGTACAGTTGCTTATTCTAATGCAACGGCAACAACAAGTGGATTTATTTTAGCCCAAAACGTCGGATCGTGGGTTACAGCTACTGGCTCCGTGAATGGTTGTTTTGGCGGTAAAGACCACGTTGTTGCTACGGGTAAATTCGGGGATGGATCTCAACAGGTTCTTCTCGATACCTACGTCTAAACCATCCTTTTTTTGATAATTCGCGAGTTCCCTTATAGGGTTTGAACATAAAGAGTCAACCACGGCTGATACTTTTCGCAACTTTAAGCGAACAAAAATTATAGATAGTATCCACAAACGGTCATATTCGCGTTCTATTGCCCGATCCGGAAGGCTCGCGTATGTTTCATTTTCCTCCCGTCCTTGGTATTTCCTCTTTTAGAACAAGCGCAGAACCGGAGTTCATGATATCTTACTGGTGCACCAAGAAAAATTCAATGAAAGACTTGATCGACAAGGGAATAGATTTTAATCCGGCATTGACACCATGTCTTAGGACCGAATGCACTCTATGGGATAATGGGGAGTGCTTCTATATCCGTCAAGCAGGAAGAGTTTAAAAAAGGGTTAGTGTTCCTTGGTTTTTTTAATCAAAAAAACGGCTCCGACAAATCCGATAATGGCGGTTGCCGGTAGATATGGTGAGGGGAATTCGGGTATTATTTGTACAGTTGCATAGCTGCTTTGTGCAGGGACCTCCTTTTGATTAAAAACACCGATAAAATTAATAACTGTCTGTACAGCAGACGGCGCGGTATTGTCCGCATAAACAATTAAATCAAATGGTTGTCCATAACCACCTATCGGACCCACTTCTTCACAACCAATATGATTTCCATCCCCAATATTACCCGGGCCGCAATCTCCCTGAAAAGACAAGTGTAAATAATACGCTTCGGTATTAGCGTAAAAATCCCAGAACGCCCAAATAGGAAAAGCATTAATATAGTGGGTTAAAAATGGATTAAAAGTAATAAAAATATTAAAATAATCCCCGGCAGTAGGGGGCCAATGACCGGCGGTCATTCCATCACCGGTCATTCCATCACCAGCATGATACGCGACGTGGGGTGCCACTACAGTCATTGTTGATTCTAAACTTGTAATCTTGACGAGTTGAAATTCAACTGATGTTGTTTGACCAGAGGTTACCTCAACATTTTTTTGAGTGTTATCAATAAAAAAGGGAAGACCACTCCAATCCCCGTAAAGAAAATCATAATACCCATCAAGATGTACTCGAACGCTATGCGTTCCAACAGCTATACCGTCAAATGTATATGGTGTGATAGACTGCAGGTTATCATCTATCCAAATTTGAGCCCCCGGGGGAGTTGAAGTTACACTGATGCTCCCGGTATCTGCCATAGCAGGAATTACACAAATCAACACTAACACAATAAATACGAGCAATACTATTTTCTTCATATTCCAGACACCTTCATCTATTCTGCTCCGCTTTCGCTCGAATACTACGAATTATAAAATGAGCAGATGCACGGATGATAGTATTTTGATACAATAAATTTTGTTAATTAATTGTAGAATTTTAAACCCTTAATTTTACAAAAGTCAGTGGATAAAAAAGATTAGTGTTCTCTTGTTCTCTGGATGAGAAGCACGGCTCCAAGGAACCCAAGAATCATGATTGCTGGCAGGGCGAGCGACGGGAATTCTGGAGTGCTGATAGGACTAGTTCCCGTAACGGTTGTCAATGTTGTGATTCCTATGTAGCTATCTGAAAGTCTAAAATAACTGATCTCCGGGCTAGTCTCTAGAAAACCATGGAATTCGCCACTGTTAGTACTACCGTCGGTGAGGAAGGTGAGAGTTTCGCTCTCGATTGGATTCATGCCAGAATCGTAAACGGCAATCGTAGGATTCGGACCGTAACCCGGATCATAATTGATGAAACCACCCACACCCCTTATAGGAGTACTGAAAGAAAAGGTCATCGAACCAGTAGGGGCAACCACCACTGCCATAGGTCCGAGGGTAGGACTCCACAATCCATTCGTGCCGTAGTTCATCGTTCCAGTGTAGCCGAAATATCCGCTATACATTAAAGTTGAACTCCAAGTGATTCCAGATCCGAAAAACTGTGGCCCTACGCCTATGTAATTCACTCCTGGTATAGGAATGACCGTCCCCCCGGGTAGTGAAGAAACAGGCATCGCTGAAACTGAATTGACCATAATAGCGATCATCATCGCTATCAATAATATTTTTATATATGACATTCTTTTCATCTTTTTCATCCCCTTCTCTCCGCTATCAATTAAATACATTTTATAGAACCGGGCGGATGCTGGATAATCGCATTTTGATATATTAAATTTTGCCATTTTATCTACTGGTAAAAGCTTGCAAGGCGCCGGTGCCTTACCATGCGTTTCTGTTGGCAGATCCTGTATACTCGGCTTTATTGCATCCGCTAGACCCAGATCTAGCGATATCTATCATAATTAATTACATTATTTTATCACCAAAAAAGCAGGAATCTAAAATATGGGATTGCCGGAAGTCGGAGCAGAAAGTAATATTCTGGTTGTAGTAATCATTTTTCTTTTCATTATTTTCGGATTTATCATTTGGTGGAGATGGCTCCGACAATAGCAGAATTATATTCACCAGCCACATGAAACGAAAGTAGTACCAACCCGTTTATAGACCCGCTGCATTTTAGCTCCACATTTTGGATGATCGCTTATTTTCACACCATCCATACCTATCAAAAAAGACCTCCCTAATACAAAGTAAATTTGAGGTAATTGGATATGGGAAGGAGTTTTGTAAATGTCCGACAAGGTGTAAACCAAATCGCGGAGCGTTGGGCCCGGTCATCGAGATCTCTTAAGAAAGAGGATCAGAAGTATGGTGAAAAACTGGCAAAACTTGCAAAAATTCATTCAAGCGAAGCGTTCATTTCCTGTGATGATCCACTTGAAGCTGCGGTATTTTCGGTACTTATCGAGATGATTAAACGCCAGGAAAATCTGTTATGCTCACCGGAATTACCTGACAATGAACGACCGAACGATGGTGTTCTGAGCTTAAAATACTGGACGTGAAAGGGCAAGCCTCATATTCGCGTTCTGTTGCCCGATCCAGAAAGCTTGCGTGTGTTTCATTGAGGCAATTGAAAGAAACCAACTGGTATATTGTTGTGATTGAAACAACAGTATTGCGATCAATCCTGTAAAAGCAATTTGCACTTATCGCAATATCTCCAGCTGATCTTTCTCCAGGCTTGCTTCCCATTAATTACGGGTTTGATGAAACATCGCAGTGTGATCCCATGACAATTAGTGCATTGATGTTTTGGGTCAACCACAAATAGAGTATACTGTTTTGATTATTCAAATAGTAATCAGACAAAGGATACGAGGATTTTAAAAAATCTTTGATAAAAACTAATGAGAGATTTTAACTTTTAACTAAATCTCATCCCGGAATCCGACTTCAACCACATCAAGGTCATTGGGTGCTATGATGGACCCGGAAAATTTTTTCGTTGCATCGCCGATGTGTGCCTGTGCATCCGGGTAGCGTGAACTGGTATGAACAAGAACAAGGATTCGCGCATTGAGTACGGATGCTGCTTCTCCGGCTTGTGCAGCTGTCGCATGATAAAACTCTGCTCCCCGCTCTGCTTCAGTCTCGTCATAGGTTGCGTCATGGATCAGGAGGTCTGCATCACTGGCGATCTCCCGGATGCTCATATAATTAGCCCGGGTATCCCCGGTATAGACAATCTTGCGACCCGGCCTTGAAACGCCCATTACCTGTTCCGGGCGAATCTCACGGACTTCATCACCGGTTCCCAGCCGGATAATCTCTCCACGCTGCAGCCTTCCAAAAAGCGGCCCGGGGGGGACACCAAGCTCGATTGCCCTTTCGCGGTTGAACCTTCCCGGCCGGGGGTCTTCTTCAAGAATATAACCAAGGGCAGGAAGCCCGTGTCTTGCCGCGAATGCAGTAATGGTATAGCCGTCAAACCGTACCCAGGAACCCTGTACCAGTTCGACAGACTCCAGGGAAAATTTCAGATTAAACCGTGCGACCTGCCGGAGTATCGTGACAAATTCATGCACCCATTCAGGACCGTAGATGGTGAGCGGTTCAGTCCTCCCGTTAAAAGACATGGTCTGAATGAGACCGAAGAGACCGAGAAAGTGATCTGCATGCCAGTGCGAAATAAAAACCGCATTGACGATAAAACCGCATCGCGAACGCATCATCTGCTGCTGAGCACCTTCACCGCAGTCAAAAAGAAGCGTATCAGAACCGCGCCGGATCATGATACAGGATGGGTTGCGAACGGGAGTTGGAAGCGCCCCGGCAGTGCCGAGAAAGTAGACCTGGAGTGTCTCACCGCTCATAGAAAACATCTCCTGAAGACCGCGAGACTTTTCTTTGCCTCGTCAATGGACCGTCCTTCAATAACCACTACCCCACTGTATTGGGCGGCGATAGTTTTTCCGACTGTATTCCAGGAAATCGTCCCATCTCCAAGTGCTAGGTGTTCATCCGATATGCCGTTATTATCATGAATGTGAATGTGGTCGGCTTTTTTTACATGCTGAAGGAAATCGTACACTTTTCCGATAGTATTCGCATGCCCGAAATCAAAGGTCATACCAATACCTTCAATTCCTTCTGTCATTCCCATAAGCTCATCGGGAACGCGGCAGAGAAATTCCTTGATGCTGATCATATTCTCAAGACAGGCAAGTACCGAGTGCTCCTGTGCATATTTCCCTATCTGCCGCAGCGCTTCCTTCTGGAGATCCCAGGCCTTCTGGGGCATAAGCTTGCCGACAGGTGAGAGGTAACCGGGGTGGATTGTGACCCGGTCAGTGAGCGCTGATGCATGTTCAATACAGGTACAGATCTGCCGTATCGATTCGTGCCAGATCGGATCATTTAAAGTAGCAAGGTTCAGGTCACCATAAGGCGCATGAACGGTTATTTCCAGACGGGTGCCTGCAATCACCTCTTCGATTTTTTTAAAACAGGCAGGATTATCGAGCCGGTAGTTACCGTCGCCGACGATTTCCCAGCCAGCGTATCCCGCTTCCTCAATACCATACACCCATGAGATATCTTCCCAGACTTTTGCAGAGGAGGAAAAATAGGGTTTGAGCGTCATGGATCACGTCCAAGAGATGCAAGGAGGTTTCGGACATCTGCTGAAAATGCTGCAAGGGTCCCGTTATTGGAAAGATGTATATCAGCCACTCTCAGTGCGTTCCCCAGACCCCAGCCCAGTTCACGCGTATCCCGTGTACGGAGCTCATCAGCCGATGTAAAATCGTCAGAGCGCTTCCTTGCCTGTATCCGCGCCAGTCGCGTTTCAAAAGAAGAGTCAATACCAACCAGCGTAAAACCGGGAAAGATTCTGCGGAACATCGTTACCTCCGCGTCTCCCCGTATACCATCAACGAGCACGAGCGGCGCAGTCTGGCGCTGAATCTCCGGCACACAGAGATGGGCAATTGCGTCCATCCCCCGTTCTGCGCGGAGTCGGTTAGCCATTGCACCGAGATTTGCATCCGTGGGGTCAACCCCTCCGTCTTTCACGGCATTCCGGATCATATCGCCCATGACCACCACAGGGATGCCCATCGCTGCCACAATTTTTGAAAACTCCCCTTTACCGCTTGCGGGAAGCCCGACGACGCCGATTACTTTCATGGGCTCACTCTGCCATTATAAAGAATTTCTCCCACCTCGCGTGTTCGTATCCTGACTTTTCTTCCTAGTTTGTCAGCAATTCGTTTAATCTCATCTAATGTCAGCGGATGAAAATGTTCCTGGAGTTGCCGCTTTTTTTCCCGGTACTCGCCTTCAGTCATATTTAAGGGCATAGTTGTCAGCCGTAAAATTTTGTGTTCACCCTGCTGGAGAACAAGGGGTACCTTACCAATGAGTCCCAAAATTTCTTCAATATATTCTTCGTTCTCGTAAAAAATAGTAATTACAACCTCGAATTCCGTGAGAATATTTTTCGCGTAAGCATTTTTACAAATATTAAAAGATTTCCGGACATTTCTCTCATAATTTTCAAAATTAAAAACTCTCTTATCCTGTTCACCTGAATAACCTTCAAAGCGTGACTTAAAGTCCAATGCAACTTTATCAACCAGTCGTTCTTCAATTAACTGACCCAGCGTGTCGGGAAATAGTCCATTTGTCTGAATACCGACATCAAGATTAATCCCTTTTGAATACCGGGCCAATTCCATCAGAGCTTCTCTTTGCTTAGTTGGTTCCCCTCCGGAAAATACCACACCGCTGATATAGGGTGACGAAGATTTGATCATCTCTTTGATCTCTTCCAAATCACGGCAGTCTTCCCCGGTAAGAATACCTTCGTTCTGGCAATAGGAACACCGTATCGGGCAACCCCTGAAAAAAACTGTACAGACAGCCCGACCTCTCCAGTCTATCGTTGAGAGAGGGATGAAACCCCCAAAATTCATTTGTATGGTCCATCACCGTGCCGTTTTTGTAGAGAGATTGTATGGGGCTATTTCGTTAATGCCAGTACCGTATCGCTCTTCCACAATTATGCCTACAATCCTATAATGCTGGCGATACAGCTATTGGGACAGGACCTGAAAAAAAGCATTGATCAGAACTGGAAATACCGGTTGACTATTTTTATTGCACAGTAGTCACCGCACATGGTGCATCCATCTGTATCGGCCGGCATCCGCTCCTCCCGGATCGCCCGTGCCCGAGCAGGGTTCATTGCGACAGCAAACTGGCGCTCCCAGTCAAGCTCCCGTCGTGCATGCCCCATTTCAAGATCGTCTCTGCGGGTCTTCTTAAGCTTAATCATATCACCGACATGGGCAGCGATTCGTGAGCTGATAACACCTTCAAAGACTTCCTCAGGAGTCGGGAGTGCAAGATGTTCAGCCGGAGTCACGTAACAGATAAAATCCGCTCCTAATGAAGAGGAGATCGCTGCACCAATAGCGGCGACACGGTCATCATACCCCGGGGCAATATCCGTGACGATGGGGCCGAGCATATAGAACGGCTTGTTGTTGGTGACGCGTTTCATGAGGGTGACATTTGCGGCAATTTCATCGATGGGGACGTGTCCGGGTCCCTCGACAATTACCTGAACGCCCTCTTTATGTGCCTTGTCAGCAAGTTCTGCATTGATGAGAAGTTCCTGAACGGCGGCACGATCGGTGGCATCATGAATCGCTCCTGCCCGCATGCCATTGCCCATCGAGAGAGTTACCTCGTGTTCCTTCATGATCTCGAGGAGGTAATCGAATTCGGAATAAAGGGGGTTCTCTTTTTCATTGTGAAGCATCCATGCGGTCATGAATGCGCCCCCACGGGATACGAGCCCCGCGTGCCGGCCCTGGTTTCTGAGACGCTTGACGGTCTCCCAGTTGATACCGGTGTGAATTGCCATGAAGTTGGTACCGAGTTTTGCCTGTTCGGCAGTGATCCGGAAGAGGTCGTCTTCTTTCATGTTGACGACTGCACCATCTTTTTGTGCCGCTTCAATGAATGCCTGATAAAGAGGAACGCAGCCGACAGAGAGTTTTGTGCTGGCTATAACCTGTTTTCGGATCTCGATGAAATCTCCGCCGGTCGAAAGTTCCATTAAGGTATCAGCCCCGGCAAGTTCTGCCTGCCGCGCTTTTTCCAGTTCCTGAGGAATATCAACAATATCCGTAGAAGTTCCGATGGATGCGTTGACCTTGGTGCGCAGTCCTTCGCCAATGCCGCATATTTTGACTTTGCGATACGGGGAAACAGGGATGACAATATGTCCTTCAGCTACCCCGCGCCGGACGAAGTCTTCTGTGACTCCTTCCTGCGCTGCAACGATCTTCATCTCTTCTGTGACGATGCCGTTCCTGGCATCCGTAACAATACTCATACCATACACGTAGCCATAAAGACAAGATAAAGGCTCGGTTTTTTAATTCTGGACGAAATCTGGCTTGTTAAGTTAACAAGTAAAGTTGATTTGGTTTAAGGAAAGAAGACTTGGATCACCCTGATCATCAATACCGTGAGGCAGAGGATTTTCGAGTGAAGTGTGTCTCCCCAAAACGGGTAATCTTTTGGAGATGCAGGGGAACGTGGTTTTCCCGAAAGCATATTAACCAAAGTGCTGCTACAAAAAAAGTGTTAGTGCAAAAATCCGCATTGGTCTGCACTATTCCCGTGGCACCTGCAGGATCCGCAAGTATTGTGTTGGGGTTGTAGCGCTGCCGGATGGCGATACTGTGGTAGCAAAGGACTCGTGGAACTGGGAGGACTTCCGTGCACGTGCCCGGCATGCAATTATCGGCGCGAAGAAAGACGTGGAAGACCCCGGCATATTTCACAAAATTGCCCTCTTTCCCCTCCTTGCATGGATCGGTTTAGGCGCTGACGGGGTTTCATCCTCGTCCTATGGTCCTCCGGAAGCCTTCATAGCACTGGGTGATCATACCTATCTTGCCATTTTTCTCGCTCTGGGAACTGCACTGACCGTTTTCATTATCTCATACGCATATTCCCGTATTATCGAGCATTTTCCCAGCGGTGGTGGAGGATATATCGTTGCCAACCATACCATAAGCCAGCAGGCGGGCGTAGTCTCAGGAAGCGCACTGCTTATCGATTACATGCTGACTATTACCGTGTCAATCGCTGCCTGTGCTGAGGCTGTCTTTTCTTTCCTGCCGTTCTCGTACCAGCCGTACAAGCTCCTCTTTGCGTGCGTCCTCATCCTCATCCTGATTGAGATGAACCTGCGGGGAGTTAAAGAATCGGTTACTCTCCTCGCCCCGATATTTCTCGTATTCATCGCCGCCCATGCCCTTCTGCTTGGCTACGGGATCTTTGCACATGCCCCCCAGATCGCCCCGGTTGCCCAGGGAATCCAGGCAGGGCTCTCCCGCGACCTTACTGCGATTGGTATCGTTGGGGTGCTGGCGATCTTCTTACGGGCATATTCGCTGGGTGGCGGCACGTATACGGGAATAGAAGCTGTCGCCAACGGGATGCAGATCATGCGCGAACCGAGGGTGAAAACCGGTAAACGTACGATGGCGTACATGGCCATTTCCCTCGCGGTCCTTTCCGGGGGTCTTTTTTCCTGCTACCTCCTCTGGAATGTCCAGCCGTTACCCGGGCAGACACTGAATGCGGTACTGGCGACCAGCGTCTTTGGTGCGTGGCCATTCGGGGGAGTGTTTGCGCTTGTCACCATTTTTACCGAAGCTGCCCTGCTCTGCGTGGCAGCGCAGACCGGCTTCATTGACGGTCCGCGGGTCATGGCAAACATGGCGATTGATTCATGGCTACCCCGATCATTTGCATTGCTCTCGGAACGGTTGACAATGACCAGCGGAATCCTGCTTATGGGCGGATCCGCACTCCTGCTCATGATTTTCACTCATGGATCTGTCCTTATACTGGTCACGATGTATGCGATCAATGTGTTTCTCACATTCTCGATCTCCGAGTTCGGTATGTCCCGGTTCTTCTACAGGAACCGGGCAACCGAGAAGGAATGGAAGCGGCATATCCCGATCCACCTCACCGGTCTTGTCTTGTGTAGCACTATCCTCGCCATTACCCTGTTTGAAAAGTTGGGGCAGGGAGGCTGGCTCACCATTCTGCTGACATCGGCACTTATTGGTCTCTGCTTCCTGATCCATGGGCATTACCAGCGGGTAACGAAAGGATTGAGGAAACTGGATACGCTGCTTGAAGTAGTACCAGCGACCGGTGTAAAGAACACATCTCCTGTGAATTCCCATAAAATGACCGCAGTACAACTCGTGACCGGGTTTCACGGTTTTGGAATCAACACGTTTTATTCCATACTGAAAAATTTTCCGGGAGTGTATGAAAATTTTATCTTTGTCTCAATTGCGGTCGTGGATTCCGGGACGTTCAAAGGTGCAGCGGAAGTGAAGGCTCTTTCGGAATCAACGAGAAATTCACTTATTAAATACGTTGATCTTGCCAGGGAAATGGGCTTTGCTTCTGATTACCGGATGGACATCGGTACCGATGTTGTAGACATGGCAGTACCTCTTTGTAAAAATATCGCAAAAGAGTTCCCGAATTCGACGTTTTTCACCGGGCAGATCGTGTTCCGTCATGAAAATCCTTTCCAGAAGATTCTGCATAATGAGACTGCGTTCGCAATCCAGCGACGGCTGCAATACAGCGGAATCACGACGGTCATTATGCCGGTTCGCGCGGAAAAATAAGGTTTTCATTTTGACTGCACTTTCTGTAGGGGAGATCCGGTTTTACATCTGATGAGAACAAAAAATGCGTTTTCAGGTCACAGGTTTAAAGTTATACTTATATACTAATTGAACACTAACTTATGGTAAACCTGAACGAACCAGGAGGATTTTATGATGACCGAGAAAGAATTCACAGAAGTTACGGTAAAGGAAGCTGCCCACGAGGATGCCGGGAGGGGCATTGCACGGGTGAGTGTTGAGGTGATGAAAAAACTCGGGCTCGTTTCCGGCGACGTGATCGAAATCCAGGGCAAGAAGAAAGCCGCTGCGATTGTCTGGCCTGGCTTCCAGCAGGATACCGGTTACAGCATTCTCCGTATTGACGGGAATATCCGGGGCAACCTGAGTACCGGGATTGATGAAAAGGTAAAAATTCGTAAATATGAAGCAGAATTTGCCAAGAAAGTGGTGATCCAGCCCACGCAACCAATCCGTCTTGTCGGAGGAGAACAATATCTTTCACGACTCCTGCGCGGGCGGGCAGTATTTGAAGGCCAGATACAGCGGATAGATGTGATCGGAAATTCTATCACCCTTGTCATCGCCAAAGTCCTGCCAAAGGGAATTGCAATAGTTACCGATGAAACTGACATTGAACTCAAAGAGGAGCCTTACAATCCCGAAGAAGGCAAAAAGGAAGTCTCCGATATCCATTACGAGGATATCGGGGGCCTTGGGCGGGAACTCCAGATGGTCCGTGAGATGATCGAACTCCCGCTTCGGCATCCGGAGATCTTCGAGAGGCTTGGCATCCAGCCTCCCAAAGGGGTACTCCTCTACGGTCCGCCAGGGACCGGTAAGACCCTGATCGCAAAGGCAGTTGCAAACGAGGTTGATGCTCACTTCATCTCGCTCTCCGGCCCCGAGATTATGAGCAAATATTATGGCGAGAGTGAGAAGGGACTGCGCGAAAAATTTGAAGAAGCCGAACAGAATGCCCCGGCGATAATCTTTATTGATGAAATCGATTCCATAGCTCCCAAACGTGCCGAGGTCCAGGGCGAGGTCGAACGGCGCGTGGTTGCCCAGCTCCTCTCTCTCATGGACGGGCTCAAGGGCCGGGGGCAGGTAATAGTAATTGCTGCCACCAACCTGCCGGATGCCATAGATCCTGCTCTCAGGCGTGGCGGGCGGTTTGACCGTGAGATCGAGATCGGTATTCCGGATAAAAAAGGAAGACTGGAAATATTCCAGGTCCACTCCCGGGGTGTACCACTCGCCGATGATGTAAAGATCGAAGAATTTGCAAATTCCACCCACGGGTTTGTAGGTGCAGACATTGCGCTGCTTGTCAAGGAAGCAGCAATGCATGCACTGCGCAAAGTGATTCCCCAGATCAAGATTGATGAGGACATCCCCAATGAAGTACTCGACCAGCTGAAAGTAACCAATGAGGACTTTGCAGAAGCACGCAGACATGTCGAACCAAGTGCGATGCGTGAGGTGCTTGTTGAAGTGCCTGACGTTACCTGGAAACATGTCGGAGGGCTTGAGGATGTAAAACAGGAACTCCGGGAAGCCGTGGAGTGGCCCCTGAGATTCCCGGATGTATTCGAACGGCTCCTGACAAAACCGCCAAAAGGCATACTGCTTTTCGGTCCGCCCGGTACAGGAAAAACACTGCTTGCGAAAGCGGTTGCTAACGAAAGCGAGTGTAACTTTATCGCAGTAAAAGGACCGGAACTCCTGTCGAAATGGGTCGGGGAATCAGAAAAAGGTGTGCGGGAGATCTTCCGCAAGGCGCGGCAGGCGTCCCCCTCGATCATCTTCTTTGATGAGATTGATGCACTCGTGCCAAAACGCGGGAGTTTCCAGGGATCGTCCCATGTGGCTGAGAGTGTTGTAAGTCAGATCCTCACCGAACTTGATGGCATGGAGGAACTCAAAAACGTGACTGTTCTCGCAGCGACAAACCGTCCGGATATGCTGGACGACGCATTGCTCCGCCCGGGACGTCTTGAACGTCATATCTATGTCCCTGCACCGGATGAAGAGAGCCGCAGGAAGATCTTTGAAGTCTACCTTGGCGGAGGGACCAGCGATATCCTTGCAAAAGATGTTGATACCGAAGCGCTGGTCAGAGAGACTGAGGGATATGTCGGGGCTGATATTGAGGCACTTGTCCGGGAAGCAAAGATGGCAGCGATGCGTGATTTCATTATTCTGATGGGTACGAGTAATGAGCATGAACGCAGTGACGCGATTAAGAATTTAATGATAACACGCGCTCACTTTGATGCCGCTATACCAAAAGTGAGGGGATCGCTTGACCACGATGCCATGGAGAAATCCGAACACCAGGCATGGGAAATGCTCTATAACCAGGACCAGCGCGCCATACTTGACAAAGCTCTGGCTGCAATCAATAGTGCCGCCATGATGCCTAAAAATATCGATGAAACGCTGGTAAACGATCTTCGGAAGGCAACATACCAGCGGAAAAAGGATTTTACAGAGATAACAAAACTGACTGAAGCACTGGGAAGGAAGAGCGAGAGAAAATAGAGATTGGAGGAAAAAATGTACGAAGATCCACAGGATATGTTCCGGGAGATGGATACATTATTCTCCCATCTTGTTGCCCGGATGGCCCGCGATTTTTCTGCAGGAGAAAAACCGGCATTCGGCTACCACAGGGTCATCCTGAATGGTGAAGACCCCTCAGAAATTCCGGATCCAGCAGCGTTCCGGCAGAGAGCATACTCAGAACCTTACGTGGAGGTTCACTATCTTGGTATTGAGGTTAACGTTATCACTGAAATTCCCGGTGCTAATCCTGAATCGATCAGGCTCAGTTTTCAGTATCCCGCCATCACCATTGAAGCCGATAGTGGTGAGCAGTCGTATCACACAACTGCAACGTTACCACCTGTCAATCCGGGTTCAATGCATACCTCGTTTAAAAACGGAGTTTTGAAGTGACATTTGAGCTTCTGCCGGATCCATCATAAGAAAACAGCTCATATGAGAACTCGACAATAATTTTTTTTTTGGTGATCCATCATCTGGTGCGATAACCTGTTTGATGTGTAAGATATTCCGCATGAAATTCCAGGCTAATCAATAAAATTTTAGATTATTTTTAAGTTTGGGCGTACGGTGTTGTCGTCACTGGCGGAGAATAAAACCCAAAAAATCTGTAATAAAAAATTCCTTGCACCGGTGAACCGGGGCAGGCTATCCCCGGATGATGACGAATCTTTCCCGGTGAACGGATAAGGATAATAATCCTGATAAACCTCTGGATCAAAGGACTACTCAAGGAATAATAAAATCCTGTTGGATTACTCGGGTTGAACACGGCAGAGGAAGGTGATTAAAAAATGATACTCAAAGATTTTCTTGTCAGTTCGGGAACAAATGAAAGCCTGACAGAATTAATTCTCTTTTTAAGCGCACAGGCTCAGGACGTGAAGAACGGTTTTTTCAGTACTTGCATGAAAACACAGGCATGTGAACAGACAAGGAATACCTTTGGTGAAGAGCAGATGGCTCTTGACAAGTTCGCTGACGGTGTGTTTGTTTCAGGACTTAAAAAATCACGTCTTGTCCATTATATAGCAACAGAAGAACAGGAGCAGATTATCAAAATCGATAATCCGAAGAACGATTTCGGGGTTGTAATCGATCCTCTTGATGGTTCCTCGCTCATTGACGTGAACCTTTGCATAGGATCGATTATCGGCATCTATCCCGGCCATGTTCTTGAAAAAGGCGCAAAAATGGTTGCTGCCCTTTATTTTCTGTACGGTCCCCTCACTATTCTTGCATTAACCACGGGAAAGGGAGTACATGAATTCGTCCTCGATGGAACGGGAGAATTTGTCTTAAAGGAACAGGATATAAAAATCCCGGAGGGGAAAATTTATGCACCCGGTGCTTTGAGAAAAGATTACCTCCCGGCTCACGCACGGTGGATTGAGCATCTTGAGCAGGCAGGATATAAAATTCGCTTCAGCGGCTGTTTTGTTGCAGATGTACACCAGATCCTCCATAAGGGAGGGGTATTCACCTATCCCGGATTCAAAGGAAAGGAAAAAGGAAAACTAAGACTGTTGTACGAGGCAAATCCCATGGGGAAAATTATTCATGAAGCCGGTGGGGCAATCAGCAACGGCAGGATGGATATCCTGGATATTACGCCAGAAGCGATCGACCAGGTCACCCCCATCTACGTGGGAGGTAAAAAAGAGATCAGGCTGATTGAAAAGTTTATGACTGAAGCCTGATAAAAACAGGAGTGATTGTCAATGAAAGAGAACATTTATGATCCAATCCCCGGTTCAACAATTTTTCGTGGCATTTCCAATCAGAAAACAATTGTAATGGCAGCAAATACGCGGATTGCCACGGTTGCAAAAGGAATTTTCAAGGCGGCAAAAGACACCGATTCTGCAGTATTTATGGAACTTGCCCGTTCAGAATGTGACCTGAAAGGGGGGTATACAGGATTAACCCCAAAGGATTTTTCAGAAAGGATGAAGGAAGCCGCGAGGGATGTACAATTTGACATCTGGGCTCTTCATGCAGATCATATCACGATAAAAACTGGTGATACCAAAGAGATCGAAGGAACCAGACAGTTAATCGATGCCCAGATCAATGCAGGATATACTTCATTTGCCATCGATGCTTCTCATCTCTTTAATTTTGAAGGAAAAAATGTCAGGGAAGAGTTGGAGCCGAATATCCGGGCTACCACAGAGCTGGCTCTGTTTATTAAAGGCAGGATGAAAGGAAGAGATTTCGGCCTTGAAGTGGAAGTCGGGGAAATTGGAAGGAAAGACGGGCATGGGCTTATCCTGACAAAGCCAAAAGAAGCAGTTGAATTCATCAGTGCCCTCCATGAAAACGGGATACATCCGCATGTACTCGCCATTGCCAACGGGAGTACGCATGGGCATACCTACGATGAAAACGGCAACGTTGTCGAACAGCTCTCCATCGATATCCCCCAGACAAAGGCAATCGCACAAGCTCTCCGGGATAACAACTTAAATGTCGGTATCGCCCAGCACGGTATTACCGGTACTCCAAGAGACCTGATCAACCTGCATTTCCCCAAAGGAGATATCATTAAAGGAAATGTCGGGACCTTCTGGCAGGATGTTGTTTTCACTACGCTGAAAGTGTACCAGCCAGTACTATACAAAGAAATCCAGGAATGGACTCTTGCGAAATACAGGGCCGCAAATCCCGGAAAAAAAGACAGCCAGATATTTGATGGCAACTGTAAGTTCGCCATAAAAGAATTTTTTAAAGACCTGTATGCTGTTGATGAAGATACTGAGAATGCTATTCAGGCGATGGCATATGCTGAAAGTCTTGTTTTTTTCAAAGCCTTTGGTTCGTACGGGTCTGCTTCCCGGGTAAGAAAAGCCGTGGCGAACAACAGACCGTAATATTTTAATATCGCAAGGAGATCTCATACTGTGAATTTTTATGCCGAAGACAACAATTTCTGTCATAAAAGCTGATGTAGGAAGTTTCCCCGGACACTCCCGCGCCCACCCCAAGTTGTTGGAAAAGGCAGCTAAGATGCTCAAGGATCAGGAGGGCAAGCTCCTTATCGATTCTTTTGTTACCCATTGTGGCGATGACCTCGAATTGATCATGACACATACCCATGGAGTGGATAATGAGAAAATTCACAAGCTTTCCTGGGATATTTTCATGGAGTGCACGGCAATAGCCAGGAGCCTGAAACTCTATGGTGCCGGACAAGACATGCTCGCTGATGCGTTCGCAGGAAACGTCAAGGGTATGGGCCCCGGTGTCGCCGAGATGGAGTTTGAGGAGCGGGGAAGTGATCCAGTCCTGATTTTCATGGCAGACAAAACCGAGCCGGGAGCGTGGAACTTCTTCCTCTACAAGATCTTTGCCGACCCGTTCAACACCGCAGGTCTTGTTATCGACCCGTCCATGCACAATGGTTTTGTTTTCGAAGTGCACGACCTGTTCAAAAAGCGCCGTATCATGTTCAGGTGCCCCGAAGAGATCTACAACCTGCTCGCCTACATCGGCGCACCCTCGCGCTACGTCATCAAGCATGTCTTTAAAAAGGATGGTACGATAGGTGCATCGACGAGTACCCAGCGCCTTGCCCTGTTAGCTGGAAGGTATGTCGGTAAGGATGATCCTGTCATGATAGTCAGGTCCCAGAGCGGCTTTCCTGCTGTAGGAGAAGTAATTGAACCGTTCTGCACCCCTGTTCTTGTCGCAGGCTGGATGCGGGGATCACATCACGGTCCGTTCATGCCGGTCGGATTATGCGATGCCAACTGTACACGGTTCGACGGTCCACCACGCGTCATATGTATGGGTTTCCAGGTAGCGGACGGGAAACTTATCGGCCCGGCCGATATGTTTGATGATGTCGGGTTTGATCGGGTGCGGTCCCGCTGCAATGAGATTGCTGATCTTATCCGGGCACAGGGACCGTTCGAACCCCACCGCCTCTCGCTCGAGGAGATGGAATACACCACCCTCCCGGCAGTTGAAAAGGAACTTGCAAAGCGCTGGGAACCGATTCCCGATAAATAAGCCTTTATCCGACTTTTTTTTCATCCGGGTTTTGCCTGTCTTTGGCTTGCACAATTTTCCTGATGCTGTTGAAAGTGACTGTAGGATATGAGCAAACTTTAATTACCTTGCATCCCAAATTAGGGCAGATGGTTAACGGAATTGTTTTGCCAATAAAAAAAGTGTTTGGACTTGTGGATGCAAAAATATCCGTCGAGATCAAAGACGAGAATAAGAAACTGCAGGGACGCCTTGTTGCCGTGGACGAGTACCTGAATATTCACATGGAAGAGACTATTGAGTTTATCGATAACCAGCGGGGAAGAAGCCTCGGTACGGTTGTAATCAGGGGCAATAATATCCTGACAATTGCACCTGTTATCTCATAAGACGAGAATAAGATGGTTTACTATGGCAGACCCTGTTGATGAAGCGCTGAAACTGATTCAGTCAAAACCCGAAGGAGTTCTCCAGAGCGAGCTCTGGAAGGAACTCGGAGTTGACAGCCGTAAATGTTCGCGGATCGTCAAGAAACTTGAGGAAGGCGGACTCATCGAGAGGTCCGAGTTCCGGAAAGACGGGATCAAGACTTTCCTCCTGCGTGCCAGACAGTTGCCGGTGAATCCCGGTGACCTGCTCGCCGGGGACGAGTTGATTCCCTGCATCAACTGCGAACTCGAGTGCCTCGTTGAGGAATGTCATCCACTCATGGACTGGATGTACCAGCTGGCGATTGTCCAGCATACGGAATAAATTTTTTTTCTACTCTTTTTTATTGATATATTCATTTCGATATGCTCAATACACAAACCAGCAAATTACTTATCCTGTTTATTATGAACCGATTCAGGATTCCGCTCATACTCCAGTGCCTTGTTTTTTTGATTCCTCTGAATATCTTCATGTGGGGAGACTGGATTATTGTCAATCTTCAATGGGCGTTCTTCCGATACCAGAGGTCGCCCTACGGTGAGAGTCTTATTCCCATTTATAAGGATATCAATTATATTCTGCTCGGCCAGACCACAGGAATTCATCCGGTTCTTGCAGTGGTGTTCTGGGTGGCTGGAGGCGCCCTTCTTATTATCGGTCTTTTAAGTATAATTTTTGCCTACCTCAGTAAACGACCAGATCTCGTCAGGAAAGCATCAATTTTTACCATTTTAGCGGGAATCTTTTTTGGTCTGTCGGCAATCGAGCGATTCTCAGGCGGCTTTGCAATTCCCGTAGGCGTTCCTATAATAATTTTCATCGGGTGGTGGATGTACCAGGGGAAGTACGAGGACGATAAGACGGATGAGGGACCCGGGAAGGATAAAATAGTCCGGCCTGAATAATTTTTCCTTTTTTTTTCGAACGGTGAGTATTAAATAAAATCCAAGACGCTGTCCGTAACATTGCCCAGCAATGTGTGCATTCCCTATTTGGATAGCGGGATACCACGTAATACGGTCCTGTCATTCCGGAACAAGAAGGAGCGCAGAGAGACTTCCACTATCCTGTCTGTTATCATACATATGTTCCCTGCCCTTGCTAAAATTGGGATTTTTTCAAAGCCGGTATAACCCGATTTTCTGAGTTATATCATAAATATCACCTGTAGCCTTGAATTCTCAACAACTATTTATCGCACAACCTTCCACCTCATATGAGTGGACAGCACGCAATTTCCTCCGGGACATTCTCTATGATTTCTGTTTTGTTTGTCGATGATAATACCGATCTTTTTGGGCAAATCCGCTCATTTCTGGAAAAGGGCGGTGATATCAGGCTTGACAATGCTCGTTCGATAAAACAGGCGATCGAGAAGATTAAAAGCCGGTCCTATGACGTTATCCTCTCCTACGAACAGATACCTGAAGTGAACGGTATTGAATTTGTTTCTGATATGAATGGGATCGAATTTTTAAAATATCTCAAATCATCAGGAAACACGACACCGGTGATCCTGCTCTGCCGGAGAGGCTCTCAAAAAATAGCTGTTCAGGAAGTCACGAACGGCACTGAGATCAGCATCCCGAAAAACGGCGATATTCGCCCGCACCTTCTCGAAATGGTCACCCTTATCAAGCAGACAATGCTTCGAAGGAAAGCTGAAAGGGAAGTAAAAGTGCAGAACGACCAGCTTACCGCCATCCTTTCCGCAACACCACTGGGAATATTCCAGATCCGCAACAAGGTCATTACATGGGTGAATCCGCAATTTGCAGAAATGCTCGGGTATGAAGAATCGTATCTTGTAGGAAAGGAGATGTGCAGTTTCTTTAAAATTCCCGAGGATTTTGAACGCGTATCCCAGGAACTCCGGATCACTCGTACTTCCCGGGGTTTTGGTACCGCTGAATGTACTCTGGTAAAAAAAGATCACACCTTCCTTGTATGCCAGCTGCAGGTACAGCCGGTTGACTCCCGGGATATTGGTAAAGGCGGGACGTTTGTTGTTACGGATGTCTCGGAAAAAAGGAAGATGGCAGACGCATTAAAAGAGAGCGAGGCAAGATACCGGGAAGTGCTCCAGAATACCCAGAGCATCATCATCAGGATGGATACCCTGGGAAATATTACCTTTTTCAATCGTTTTGCGCTCGCGTTCTTTGATTATACCAGTGATGAGGTGATCGGAAAGAATGTTGTTGGTACTATCGTCCCGCAGAAAGCCCGTGGTGGCCATGACCTTTCCATGATGGCAAATGATCTGGGGTTCAACGCGGAAGGATATGCTGTTAATGTAAATGAGAATGTACGTCGCAATGGTGATCGGGTCTGGATCGCCTGGATTGATAAGGCAATCCGCGATGAACAGGGCCATATTATTGAGATCCTCTGTATCGGCAACGATATCACCGATAGAAAGCAGAGCGGCGAGGTCCGGATCAGCACGGACACATGGAAGGACATTGTAGTGGCGGAAACAGATGTAAAAGAGGAGGTATTTGATGCTGTCTTTCATATCAGCACCGAAATATCGATAGAAGGGAGAGAAGGCAAGTCAGTCGGCACCACATTCCTTATCGGGGATGCAGATAATGTCATGGCAAAATCCCGGCAGATATCGCTCAATGCATTTGAGGGGCAGAAACCTGAATCACGCATGATTACCAACCAGGATATCAAGGAGAACATCAAGGAGTTTGCCCAGCTTGACGGGGCATTTGTTATTGACGGCAGTGGTTATATCCGGGCGCAGAGCCGGTACATCACTGTTGACACGAGCAATGTTTCCCTTCCGAAAGGTATGGGTACCCGCCACAATTCCGTTGCTGCAATGACGCAGGTCACCAATGCGGTTGGTATTGTCGTATCTCAAAGCGGAGGGGGAATTACCATCTTCAAAAATGGATTAATACTCAAGAAGATTACTCTCTGATTCTCCGTACTCTCCTCAAAAATTTTTTTACCTTTTTAAAAGTTGCATGAGTTCGTTTTTTATACCACAGTGAAAGCTGCCAAAACCTCCACTGGAGCGGTCATCGGAGTGGGATCTCCTGTTTTCTCACGCACCGCATCTTTTCCCATAATATTCTATAGTTTATTGCATTATTTTTATTATTTAAGAAATAAAATCCCTGCTATTCTTTGTCCGATTGCCTTTTTAAATTCTGAAACAGTATACTATTTTATGAAGCGTACAATGGCCGAACGGTCATGAAGCTATGCATCGCTGCCACATCAAAATCACCAAAGATAAAGTGCAGGCATGGAAAGCAATCCCTTGGCAGTATTGCCTGGTTTTTGGGTTGATGTTGCCGGATTGACTCTCGCTTGTCTTTGTTTCTCTACTCCTGTTCCCCTTTGTCTGACTATCCGGACATATCCCCCCACTCCCATTTAAAGAGAAGACAAGCAGTACGCGCAGAAAAATGTGATGACAGCGTCAATGGCGTTTGTTGATAGTAACAGAAAGCAGACCAGTAATTAAGAGAGCTGCCATTATAGAAAATACCGACAGCGGGGATTGGTTTGTCGTCGGCAGGAGTAGGGAAACCGTTGTCGAATGATCGGTGAAAGGGAGCGCCGTGGCAGGAACAGATGCCGGTACCTTGCTCACGCTCGCAAGAACATTGAAGGTCTTTACGCCGATGAAGCCGTCTGCATCCTTGAAGTACACATCATACGTTCCGGGCTGGGTCACCACTACCCTCTGGGTAAAAACTCCTGCCCCGGATCTAAAATCAATTCTTGTGCTGATATATTGAGGTCCGAAGACAACTCCGTCCCGTCCCCTGACCTCGATCTCGACACCTTTATTGCCGAGTTTGGTTACTGACCCTTCAATTCTGAGAGCTTCGGGGAAAGTCTGAGACAGGGGAGAGGTGATCGCGATCTCCCCCGAACGATCAATAAGTTCGGGCACTTGCAAGGTTACTGAATCGGATGACAGTTTGCCCTCTTCGGAACCGGAAAAACGGACTTCCACTTTATACTGGCCCCCGGGCAATCCTTTCGTATCAAATGATTGATACATGGTAGCATGATTTTCCCGGATCACAAAAGACAAACGGCTGACAGGGGCTGCAATATATACGGACTGGTAAAATACAACATCAAATGTGGTTCCGGCAGGTAAATTGCTGTCTACTGAACAGTTTAACGGAAGCCCAACCTGCACGGATTCCGGACAGCTGAGAGAGATCTGGTATGCAGATGCCGACCCTGCAATACCGAGCAGGCATAATACGATAAGAATAATCCTTCGCATATCCACAGATTCTCGTTTAAATCTCATCCCCATGACAAACCAAAAAACATTGGGGAGACAGGTATGATAAATTCACATACTGCCACGGGTTCGAATATAGAACTCCTGAATTATCCTTTCAGCCAGTATGGGCCTGGTCGATTGTTGAATCGCAACAAAATACAATGAACTTTTTGATATTGCCACATAATAGAAACTACCCTCGACCCGGAGATCTGCCAACAGAACGCGAATGTGACTGTTTGGGAGAAGAGCAAGGGATGAAATTATCTTTGTGGGTACCAATATAGTTCCTGACCGGCTTTACGGATACAGAAGCACTCACCATCATCCCATAGCTCACATTCGGACTTGAGGCAGGGTAGTAATGCAGGATTAAAATCTATTCCTTTTTCAATCAAGTTTTTTATTGAATTTTTCTTGGTGCACCAGTATGTTATCATGAAATCCGGATTTGAACTTGTTCTAAAAGAGTAAGATGCTGAGGAGGGGGTGAAATTGAAACATACGGGAGCCTGGGAGATCGGGCAACAGAACGCAAATATGACCGCCATTAAGATGTATATAAGAAAACATAACATCGTTTAAGGAAAGAGGAAATATGAAAAAATGGCAAATTACAGGATTTCATGCAATCCTGATACTCGGATTTTTATTGATTGCTGGATGCACAAGCACTACCCCCCTCAATACAACATCACCAACCACATCAATATCTACGATCGGGACCACTCCGGTACCGACCACACCCGTCATCACCACTACAGTAACTAACACAAAACCGACTATCAGGAATATTATCCCTGATGAAGGAATCGCCGGCAACAATATTTCCATAACAGATCTTGACGGCAACAATTTCCGGAGCGGTGCAACGGTGACACTGATGAAGAGTGGTTACCCGAATATCACAGCGACCAATGTCAATGTGTGGTCTTCTATCACTATCACCTGCACCCTTTCGCTCCCGTCAAATACAGATTCCGGTTCATGGGACGTTGTCGTGACTAATCCAGATGGTCAGTATGGCATTTATACCAACCTATTTATTATCCGTCGTTCAGCCAATCCTGCAGAAACTATAACCTCTACCGGGGTGATTAACATCACCGACATCACACCCAGGTTTGCTGCCAGTTCGAATTCGACAATCGATATCCTTGTTTTTGGCTCAAATTTCCAGAATGATATTACCGCAAAACTTAACCAGAGCGGAAAAGTGGACATTAACGCATACCGGACACATGTGTTAGATATAACGCGTACCCAAGTCAGGTGTTATTTCAACATTCCATACGATTCACGGGGAACTTGGAATCTTATCCTGACAAACCCAGATGGATCAACCGCTATTCTTGAAGACGCATTTGATGTGCGAATCTGATTGGTGTGAGGGGAACACCCCCCCTACAAATATAGGGAAACGCCAATTCAGTATCTCAGTCACTGAATTAGGCAGGATGACAACGTTTTCCATGATATTCTTCCCAGCACAGGTAATGACATATATTTCCAACCGCCTTGAATGCATCTTCAAGATCGGGGAAATTCGGAATCCCGGAATCACGGAGTATGCGCAACGGTGTTTTCATGGAATCCCCGCCAATCATGCATCCCACGATCATCTTGTGGGTGTTTTTTGAGAATCTGACCAGCTCATTTGCCACCCGGATTGGATCGGATATTGCTGATGGTACCGCGATGACAAAGGCAATGTCCCAGAGATCCTGGTTTTTTATCATGACATCGAATGTGTGGGCGAAACGGTCAGCCGAGGCATCCCCCACCATGTCAATCGGGTTGCGCCGGTTCCAGTCAGCAGGAAGAATAGCATCAAGTTCTTTCAGGAGGGGGGCCGGGAAATCCACCAGTTCAATACCGAACTGTTCTGCATAGTCGGATGAAAGTACTGCAAAACCCCCGGCATTACTGATTACAATCGCACGGATACCCCGGGGATAGCCTTCCGATGAAAGGAGCTCAGCTGTCTGAAACGCTTCCCGCATGGATCGAACAGGAATTATACCGGACTGCCAGAATGCTGCCTGGTAAACCTCAAAACTCCCTGACAGTGAACCGGTATGTGAGGCTGCAGTCATCTGGCCTATTCTGGATGAACCGGATTTGATAGCAACAACGGGTTTTTTTGGAGTGATCTCGTGGGCAATTTCCATGAATCGTTTGCCGTCATGGATTTCTTCAATATACAGGATAATCGCCCGGGTATTGGGATCATTTCCTGCAAATCGCAGAAAATCTTCAAAACTCAGATCCGCCTGGTTGCCAACGCTGATTACGGCGGAAAAACCGATCTCTTCGGGCAGGCTCCAGTCCACAATGGTGGAGATGATTGCCCCGCTCTGCGAGATAAAAGCAATGGTACCGGGTTTGGGCGATATCGGGTCAAACGTCGTGTTGATACCCTGGAGCGGAAGCATAAGGCCCAGACAGTTAGGGCCCATGATGCGTATGCCATACTTTTCTGCCATCAGCATGACCTGTTGTTCAAGATACATTCCCGCTTCACCGCTTTCCCGGAATCCGGATGAAATAATGATGACAAACAAAATCCCTTTTTTTCCGGCTTCTTCCACGATCTGGGGTACCGATCGAGCCGGAACCACAACAACGGCAATATCGACCTGATCGGGAATTGAAGTAAGTGAGGGGTATACGGTGCGACCAAGGATTGTCTGGTGCTTTGGATTTACCGGGTAAAGTCTGCCGGGAAAAGCCAGAAGGTTCCGCAGGACCGCGTAGCCGACCTTATTGGGTTCCGGTGACGCTCCGACCAAAGCAATCGATTTGATATTCAGGATCCCCGGCGGCAAAGGTTTTTTTTGCAGGGTATGATATGCATTACTATCATCCGTCAGGTAGATCCGGGCATCCACAACGCATGCCCCTTTTTCATAGAGAAAAACCGGGTTGAGATCGAATTCAGCCATATCAGGGCTTTGCATAAAAAATCGGGCCACGGCGTCAATCAAGGTAATAAGCCCTTCCATATCTCGCGCCGGTTCGTTACGGAATCCCCTGATCAGAGGATATGCCTGTAATTCCTGGATCATGGCATTGATATCTCCAGAACTGACCGGCAGTACCCGTATCGAAACGTCCCGGATAAGCTCGACAAGCGTCCCCCCCATGCCGACGGTGATTATCTTCCCGAATGTCGGATCAATTCTGCCCCCGATAAGGATCTCCAGGCCCTTTTTCTTCTGCTCTTCCAGAATGAAACCGGAGATGTTCGCTGAGGGATCAAATGCTTTCACCCGCGAAGAGATCGTATCGAATGCATTTTCTGCGTCAGCTGCAGAAAGAATACCCGTGACAACACCTCCCGCATCACTTTTGTGGATTATCTGGGGAGAAACTACCTTCATAACTAGCGGGTACCCCAGCTTATCGGCAGCTGCGGCTGCTTCACTACGGGTCAGGACAACTGAAAACCCGGGTACCGGAATACCGTTTTCCTTCAGCAGTCCATATCCTTCCGCCTCTGAAAGCATCCTGCGAGTCATATCAATGATTCCCGTGTAGGTATAGCCGGCTCTTACATTATGAGGTTTTTTAATAGTTACGTTTTTTAGAAATCCAGACAGGAGTGTCTTTTTATTTTTCTTCCGGGAAGTCAAGGCATTTCACATGATTCGATAAAAAAAATTTCGACCTCTAATAAACTGTGAACAGGAGATACAGTCCTGAATTCAACACTATAAAAATCATGCCTGATTATAGGGAGTATTCGATCGCAGGCACTTCGCCATATCGCCAAGAATAGGAACAATCTCACCTTCCTTTAATAAACGGTCATGGATCAGTTCGGCAAGACTCCCGTGTTCGATCCTGCTGCGTATAACAGGAAGATAGACCTGCTCATCTTCGGTAGCATGGGTCCAGGCAGTATTATACAGCCGCCCGAGTTCGTTCCTGAGCCCGGCAGTACCGTTCCGGATTGCCTCCTCCATGAGCAGGAGCAGCGCGGACTGGTCGGATTCGAGCGGGAGCATCGGGCATCGCAGCAGGGATCGCACAAAAGCACAGACTGCCATATCCGAACGAATGCACTCCTGCTCATCAAGCGCCTTAATTTCAAGACAGTTCCGGGAGAAACGGAGGATGAGCCCGCTCGAGTTCACCCACTCTTCACAGAGGATATCTGCTCCACGAGAACGAAGTTCAGCAAAGATCTCATCCTGGATTGTACGGTAATCATCAACGGTTTGGATCATTTCCGGTACAATCCGGTTACAAATAAGAGGGATCTTTTTCTGGTTCTCCCGGTAATAGACAAGCCGGTTATCGGCAATTCCCGTAAGATGCCCTTCCACCATAGGAGAAGAAGCCGTGACCGCAATAAGGTAGGGAAGAAGGGAGCGGAGCCGGTTATAGGTAGCCACCAGTTCTTTTTCATTTGTGTAGGAGAGATTAATCTGTAACGCCTGAATATTCAGCCAGCCATGCTGGTGGATATTAAAAAGACGGTGATATACATCATAATATTCTCGTTCATCGTGATCCCAGACCGCTGTTCGATCCAGGGTGAGGGTTGGGTGCATGCCCAGTCCCAGCAGCCAGTACCGTTCACGGAAGATATGGTAAAATTTCCGTATCCCTTTCACAAGTTGGTCTTCAAGTGAAATGAGATTGTCTGCGGGAACGCGCGGGATGATTTCAAGGACCGTTTTCTGCAGTTCTTTGCCGAGTTTCACATCGCCAAAGAGAATCTCGCTTTCCGTGCGCCCGCAGATAGTTTTTATAATCCGATCGGAGATGGGCAGGGGATTGAACCGGTTGTCATTGATGGAGTATTCATGCTCGGTACCGATTGTCATACGACCTCAAAATTCCTTCGGGGTACTTCTGATACCTTTTCTGTTTCCGGCTCATCAACACGGCAGATCGCATCAATTTCATCCTGTGTGAGATTGCTGACAAGATGGGTAATGCTTTTCACCGCAAGATCGTACTGAAGCTGGTATGCTTCAGGAGTTGCTTTCAGAAGGGTAACGAGAGGACAGATACATGATAATTTCAGGTATATTTCAATTACATTATTTTTTACATCGAACGTGAATGGCCCGGCCCGGCAGGTTTCCGGTTTTATTGCATGAATAACGCACTTACCATCTTTTGAAAGGATGCACACGCCACTTTCTTTTGATTTCAGGCGTTTATACCCTGTATCCTCAAACAAGTCCGGAGATAAACCGGCCGCAGTCAGCCTCTGGCAACAGGATCGCGATACGGGGGGATGCGCATCAACACAACAATGACCCCCGCAATGCATACAAATCTCTTCAGCGCGGCACAACCAATTTTCAGTCAAAAAAATCACGCCGTAAAAAGGTAAGAAACAATCTGTTCAAATACCCGGGGATAACAGTCATCCTCCCCGCTCTCGATCGAGGGGTTGTCATTCACCTCAATTACGTACGCATCCCCATTATTATTTTTTATATCTACACCATACAGGCCCCTGCCGATCGCGTTCGCTGCATCAATCCCGAGACTGATAACATGAGGCGGGACCTCGTCCTGAGAGATACTTTCCACACCGCAATAGACAAGATGACCATTGACTGATGCCTGGATTTTGAAGGTATCGGTGGGGATCGTATACTTGCAGGCATAGAGCAGCTTCCCGTCAAGCACCCCCACACGCCAGTCATATCTGCTCTCAATATACTGCTGTACGACGATCCAGTCTGAGAGCTTGATAAACCTGCGGGCGACCCGGAAAAAACCTGCGGTATCGTTTACTTTTTCGACACGGAGCGAGAATGAAGTGGAAGGTTCTTTGACGATGAGGGGGGATCCGAGTTCATCGAACAGGTGCGTCACCTGCCTGATAGTGAGATTATTTTTTGACAAAAAAACGGTTTTTGGCATGGATATATTCTTTTTGATCAGGTGCGAGTACATGTTGACCTTATCAGAGCAGATCTGGATTGACCGGGGATCATCAAGAACCGGTATCCCATGAAAGCCTGCCATCCGTGCTGCCACGTAGGTAACGTTCAGCGGGTCGGTGCGGGCCCGGATAAAAAGGGCATCCATCTTCGGTATTTTGTTGATATCCACCGGAAAGATGAAGTCCACGTCATGCCCCATTCCTTCGGCGACATCCCGGCACCGGATCAGCGCATTGAGCTGCTCAGAATTCGAGAGCGTCTTCCGGTCGACAAAAATGCCAAGCTGACTCATAGGAATTCCTGGTTGGAGAGATATGCTGCAAGCAGGGTGCGTTCATCAGTGGTGAGCTGTGAGTACCGGGTGGGGGCAAGTGATGACAGCATATACTGCTCACCGGTTTTTACAAGAACCATGGTGACAAGCGGGATCGAGAAGTGTTCATAGACCTTCTCCGCAAGCCGGGTAATGGGGGAGCAGGATGTGGAAGTTTTTCCAAAAATTCCCACACATGAATGAATCGTTGCACCATCGCCCAGTTTCTGGTAGCAGAAGGGGTACTTGCCGATATTGGTGATGTGTTTTATCACTTCTTTTGCCTCATTGTTGTCATGAACGACAAAGAAATCTGATGTCGTTGAAAAGTAATTCAGGCCGTACAGTATTGCAGGCAGGGGGACATACCCCTGTGATATCCCCCATTCACAGGTCGGGATGCCCCCCAGTTTTGCCCGTTCAAGACAGATCGGTACTACATATGCATCGAGAATCGCGCTGGTGGAAGGCCTGACCGGTTTCCCTTCCAGTTCATGGCACAGAATGGAATAATACGTCTCAGTTTTATACGAGTAATTTTCGCTGATGATGTGGTATACGTCATTGCGCCTGATGATATGGAGCGAGTCTTTTATTACATTCTGTTCACGCCTGCCATTCGCTTTAACGGTAATTTTCCGAAAAAACTGACCATCGTCACTCAATCCGGGCTCATTCCCGAGGGTATCGGGAGCTTGCCCAGACGTGGCATTAAGCAATACCCGGGTGTTCTTAGCCTCTAAATCAGATTCTCTGGTATTCATCAGGTAATCAACCCGTTACGCTTCCAGTATCCCGGGATCCGCGAAAAAATCTGCTGATATCCATCATATGCTGATGCTATGGGACAGGAACAGGGTGTATGACGGGAATGTCTCTCCTCTGCATCTGCACAGGAGACGTGGTACGCGGTAAAAAAACAGGAAAAGAACCACCGATGGTCCTCTTCATCATCGTCATCGCTGGTAAGGCACTCGTTCATGTTTAACACTAATCCAACAACATGTTCATTGGATTATCGTTGATAGCTATTGGCATCGATCTTTAAAGTATTTTGCAGGGAATAAAAAAAATGACTGCGGTTCATATCCGGCAACTCAGCTCTAAAGCCACGCCGGATTAGACACCATGATAAACGCTGCTGAAGCGTGTTCACTCCATAAGAAGCATAAAGTTGATATTATTATATCACCATCAGTAATCACCATGCATATCCCTACCCCAGAAGAACTCCGGGTACGCCGGGAAGTACTTGGCATGAAACAGACAGAACTTGCAAAGCGCGCCGGTATCAGCCAGTCAATGGTCGCACGGATTGAGGCAGGAAATGTGGACCCCCGGGTAAGTACCTTATCCAAAATCATTGTGGTTCTGAACAGTGCGGAACCCAAAAAGATCCAGGCAACGCAGATTATGCACACCCCTGTCCTGTCCGTTCAACCGCAGGATGCAATTACGCGTGCGGTTGAGATCTTTGAAAAGAATAATATCTCGCAGTTACCGGTAATTGAACGCGGGGTGCCGGTTGGCTGTATCTCTGAAACAGTTATTGTCAAGGCCATTGAACAGCAGCGACTGCACAAGACCCACCTCTTTGTTGTCCGGGACTTTATGGAGCCCGGCTTTCCTACGGTTCCTCCGGATATGGATGTCGAGACGGTGATCAATATCCTGCAGCAGAACCATGCCGTACTTGTGGTCGAAGGCAGGATAGTCCGGGGCGTAATTACGAAACACGATCTCATCTCATTGATCGTCTAGCAGGATTGAAGTGTAAAAATCTTTCAGGCACAAAAAAGGAATTATTCTTTTTTTAGAGTTTCGATACAAGATCACGGAGTATGGTTGCCGGCTCTTTTGCCTTTACTACGCTGGACGCGAGCAGCACGCCATCAGTACCGAGATCGACTGCGATCTTTACGCAATCACCAGACTGGATACCGGCACCGGTCAGCACCTTAACCTTGGCATTCACTGCATGGACAGCTGCAACTGATCGCCTGATGATCTCCGGGTTGGCTTTTGATACCGATACGCCGCTCCCGATAAGTTCCGGCGGTTCAATCGCAACATACTCCGGTGCAAGGGCTGCTGCGCCGGCACTGGTAGCTTCATTATTCGAGCAGACGACAGCAATAAGGTTTTGCGCCTGCAATGCCCTGATCGATGCTTCGATATCGGCAAGTGTCAGGCGCCTCTCTGAATGATTGATCAGCGAGCCGGCAGCTCCTGCCATCCTGATTGCGTCAACAGTAATGTGCCCCGTATGGGCGCCGGGCTCATAGCTGTCCACATGCTGTGCATATACGGGAATGGCGAAGTGGTGACAGATTGGGTGGAGATCGATATAGGACGGGGCGATCCCGATGGTTACCCCGCTTTCATGCGCTACGAGCTGCGCAGCATTCGCGATCATATGGGCACGGTTGCCCATTCCTTCTTTGAATGTCTTTATATTTACCAGAATGAATGGTGAAGGCATAGCAAATCCTCGTCTTTTCTCCCTGTTCGGGCTTAGTTACACCATTTCAATTCAATTATGATGAATATTTGTACACGAGGCATAGGCAACAGCACCTATGATTCTTTCAGCCCGCGGATGAAATGACCGGTGGTGATGCCACCAAGGGAACGGCGTTTTACTGCATCTTTCAGTTGTTCCAGCTGGTGATGATCATGCCGGATGTGGTCTTTTGCCAGGGTTATGGCCTGACGGTAAATTCGGGTCATATCCCCGGCATAGGTTCTGGTCCTGCCCCGTGCATCGATTACCACCTCATCGATGCCGATCTCCATGAGTGCCGGGAGATGATCGATCAGGCAAATCTCCGCGGCGTTGTAAATATGCGAGCGGCATTCACCATCGATCCGTACCGGGAAGATACGTCCGGTAGTGTCCCTGATGCCTGAGAACGTTGTATTACCCGGATCATGCCCATTAGCATTATCTTGTAACCAAGGCTGGAGGATACAGTCCTCAGAGATCATCGCTTCAATATTTCCCTGCACGATAAGGGCGAACCGGGTCGCGAGTCCCCGTGATCGGGCAGCCCGGATCAGGATCCGGATCTCGTCACGGGTAAGTTCCGGGGAGAGTGTAAGTAATCCAAACAGGGACGAGAGCGCCTGCACTGCCCGGTGATTGAAGATATTGAGCCCGGTTGAACCGGAAAGGGCAGGCCTCTGATCAGTGTGCATGAGTGCATATGCCGTCCCGCAATTTTCGACCATGTATTCGTATATACCCATTCTGACAAGGTGGGGCACTACCGGAAGGAGTACATCGAGATAGGTATTTTTGGTAATTTTGGGAAATTTGCAGACAAACCGCACACCGGCGTCCCGGCATGCTCCGTATGCAGCACCGATCTGTGTTTCAAGAGATTGTGGACGAGCCCGGGTGCAGCAGTGAGCCGGAGGAACGGAGAACACGGGTTCAAAACAGATGACATCACAACCCCCCTCAACAGCTCCCTGTACACCTCCCGGTGAATCTGCGTAGACAGAAAGAACAAGTGAGGATGACGGGGAACTTTCGCTTGTGCCGGAAGCCTGAAATGTAACTGCAGGTTTCAGATCGTCCCAACGCTGATGTACCTGTTCAACGCTTTTATGTGAGGGACGGGGTGCAACCGCCAGTATTTCTTCAGCCTGTGCAAGGAATTCCCTCCGGGCATAGTTCAGTCCGGCAAGAGGTGCAAACATATCCCCGTTGTAGGCGAGGGTAAAATTCCGTATCGTAAACGGGGAAATACCGGTTTTTATCAGCTGCTGCCTGAGCTGATCCCGGGTCATTGGTTGCGTTCGCGCAGGCACGAGGCGAAGATCAGATCGATACATGATCGGGATCTCTCTTCCTTTCCTCGTATGTATGAGCCCTTCAAGCACCAGGATACCGTCTTTTTCAACTCTGGCAGCAAGATCGATGGGAACAGGGTGCCGAAGGGTGGGGGGAGGATGAGCCATAATCTGTTGCGCACGATGAGCGAGGTCGGTTGACGAGGTGATGTACACCTCTGCACCGGGTTCAACCGGGCGCGGGACTTTCATTACGATCTCCCCATCTCTTTGCAGGGGAACCGTATTGAGGGAAAAGCCAGACTCATAACGGGGATTTTTGGGATGGATGAAGAGGAGCCCGTCTCCGGGACAGGGAATACTCCCTCCTTCGGATTTGACCGTCACGGTTTTTGATTGTTCATCATACCGTTTCACAACACCTATACAGATTCCCCGGTTATCCGCTGCATCCCTTCCCATGAGCGCAGTATGCCGTTTTCCAAAAAGATACCCGGAAGTAAACCCGCGGTTGAATGCCAGGAGGAGGTCCCGCAGCGCTGTTAAAGATGTATCAGCAATTCCTGCAGCGATCGCATCGAGTGCCTCCCGGTAGGTGGATACAACAATCGAGACGTATTCCGCTGATTTCATCCGCCCTTCTATCTTCAGTGAGACTATGGGGGAGTCGACGAGATCGGGGAGGTTAGCATAGGTACAAAGGTCTTTTGGGGAGAGCAGGTAGTGCCCGTGTGTCGGAACTTCGAGGAGCCCGGTCGGTCTGCCAAATTCATCCTGATTGCCAATCATCAGCGAATAGGGTTTTCGGCAGGGTTGCGCACACATGCCACGGTTTCCGCTTCTTCCCCCGATCACGGAGGAGAGGAGGCACTGGCCTGAAAAGGAATAACAGAGTGCACCATGTGCGAACACTTCAAGACCGATACAGGATCCGTCAGTTTCCCGGGCTATACGGGTTATTTCTTCAAGCGACAGCTCGCGGGCGAGGACTACACGCGAAAAGCCCTGTTCTGCCGCCCACCTCACGCCATCCGTACTATGAATCGTCATCTGGGTTGAAGCGTGCAGGGGTAGTCCTGGTACAATCTCACGGGCGAGAGCAGCAATGCCGGTATCCTGAACCAGTACCGCATCCACGCCAATGGAATACAGCCATATAAGATATTCCGCAACACCGGCGAGTTCCCGGTCATGGATGAGGGTGTTTAGGGTAACGTAGACACCGACATCCCTGCGATGGGCAGCGGTGACTGCCTCTTCAATCTCCCCATCGGTAAAATTCGGGGCAAATTTCCGGGCGCCAAATCGCCTTCCGCTCAGATATACTGCATCCGCACCGGCGGCAATCGCTGCCCGGAACGCCTCTGGTGATCCGGCAGGTGCCAGCAGCTCAGGGATGGGTGTTTCTTTCCGGATTTGAGAAGATTGCCGCATAGTCCAACCTATACATGAATAATTTTGAAAAATCCCATAATTGTAAGAATCGTTACCATGGAGATGGCGATATATCCTGCCATTATCAACAGGATGGCCCGGTCCCGCGGCCACCCCATCACCCATGAGACGGAGGGGCAGACATAAAATCCCAGGATGAACACACAGGGTACCAGGCCGTACATCCCGTACTTTTTCAGGAACATCGAACGTCCTGCCCGTTCATCTGACTTTTTTAAGAACCGTGATACTTTTTCCGAATGCACTCCGAGTACGTCAAAAATATCAAACAGGGTAAGAATGACACCCAGCGCAACGCAGGTAAGGACGAACAGAATGTAGAGGGGGGGCAGGCCAAGACCAATACCCAGTGCGGCTGCACCATATTCGATGACAAAGGTCGCCGAGACGAGTGCAAGGACGGATGCTGTGGAGATATTAAGGAAAAATGCAGGAGCAAGTGGGAGAATAACCGCAAGGATAAGCCCCCGTGCAATCGTAACGGACAGGTGTTTTAAAAAACGGGGGGGAGCGCCACTTTCCATAACTGTGATAGGATTATCGCTGAAAAAGGATAAACAGGTATCTTCCGGTACAAGAAAGTAGACAATACCGGTAATCCGGTTGGATGTATGCATGAAAAGGGTGCATCTTTTTTTATCCTGCACCCCAAAGAGAATGTGCACATGAAGATCGTCGCAGCGCTTACGGATCCGGCTCATGCAGCCCGTGCACAGGAGCAGGGGGCTGACATTGTCGAACTCCGGTTTGATCTGATGGAGGGGGATCCGGTAACCCTTGTGCAAACATGTAAAGAAGCATGTTCATTGCCCGTTATCGCCACCCTTCGTTCTGCGCAGGAGGGCGGGCAGTTTTTCGGTGAAGCTGAAGAATGGTTTGAGAGGCTCCGGTGGGTTGTACCCCATGTTGATTATGTTGATATTGAGCTGCGGTTTGCCGCATATGCGCATCGCATTAAGGATACAGGAAAGATGATTATTGCATCACACCATGCAGATCAGATGATGTTACTCCCCGAGCTGTTTATGCTTGAGCGTGACCTCAGGACGTTTGGTGATATTGTAAAAATTATCGTCACTCCTGCCAATGAAGAAGACATTATCGAACTCATCGCGTTCACCCGTGCAATAAAAAAACCACTCTGCACCGGTGTAATGGGAACACAGTTCAGATATGCCCGTGCAATCCTTCCCTTGTTTGGTTCACAGCTTATCTACTGTAGTACAGGTACCGCAACTTCTGCCGGGCAGTATTCCGTTGAAGAATTTATCAGACTCATGAAATTGATGAAGGGGAATTGAGGTTCTGGATCCTGACCTGTCCCTTTCTGGTATTCCGACATAACGTATATCATCTCACCGGTAAAGACGGCGGATATAGCACAATAGCACTCCCATGACAGGTATACAGTATAAGGCGGGTGAACACATGATGGTTTTTAAATCAGCCAGGCCTGACCGTCGCACGGTCAGCTGGGTATCCTCAGAATGGCTGGCAGATCACCTGGATGATCCACATCTCCTTGTCGTGGATTGCCGTCAGAATAGTCACTCCTACTTCCACGACCATATCCCCGGCTCCATTCACCTGCATGAAGGACTGCTGCGGATGCATATCGGAAAATTTCCCGTGCATTGGATCTCTCCGGAAGCAGCACAGATCATACTTTCCACGATCGGTGTCGAGCAGGACCGCCCGGTTGTAGTCTACTCGGACAGCATTCCAATGACGCTCTCTTCGCAACCAGGTAATGACGGGCTCGAACAAACTCTTGTTGCCTATTCCCTTGCCCGGTTCGGATGCCGGAATGTGATGGTTCTTGATGGCGGTCTTTTGAAATGGAAATCGGAAAACCGTCCAGTTGCAACCGATTTTGGAATCGCCTGCCCATCCGCATTTACCGTCGACGTGCAGATCGATTTCCTGGTAGGATATGACGAATGTGCCAGGCTGAAAGATGAGCCGGATGTCATCTTGCTGGACACACGGCCATCATCCCTGTATGAAGGTCAGGGCCCATGGGCTAAACCCGGTCATATTCCTGGTGCCATTAACCTGCCGGCAGCACTGATGATGAATGCAGAGAATTCTACGTTTTTAAAACCGGAAGAGGAGATCCGCAGGATTCTGTTCTCGTACGGGATCACACCGGAAAAAACGGTTATCTGTTCCTGCGGGACGGGAAGATCGGCAACTGCAGTCTTCCTCGTACTCAAATATTATCTTGGATATCCTGATGTTCTCATATATGAAGCAGGGTTCACCGAATGGTCATCCTACCCGGATAATCCTGTAATTACCGGGAAACATCCACGATAACCGGATAATCCCATCTATATATGGTACTTTGCCTGTTCCAGCACACAATCCACCAGTACCAACGCCAGCATTGCCTCGGCAACCGGCAGGATACGGGGAACGATGCAGGGATCGTGCCGCCCCTTAACGACAATTTCCGTTTCATTCCCATGAATATCCCGGGTCTGCTGGGTCCGTGCGATTGATGGTGTCGGCTTGACAGCGATTCGAACGATTATGTCCTGACCGGTAGAAATGCCGCCAAGAATGCCACCGGCATGGTTGCTTGAAAATCCGTCCTTTGTCATCTGGTCGTTGTTCTCACTCCCGAATTTGCCGGCAGCAGCAAACCCGTCACCAATTTCCACACCCTTGACCGCCCCTATACCCATCATGGCCCCGGCAAGCTGTGCATCCAGTTTCCCGAAGACCGGGTCACCAAGGCCGGAAGGGCATCCGAGGGCAACAATCTCAACGATACCTCCTGCTGAATCCCCAGCCTCTTTTGCTCTGAGGATCTCCTGTTCAATTTCGGCAGCGGACGTTTTCCCGTGCACTGCCAAAATTTTGCCCCTTATGGTGATGCCCCGGGCTGAAAGATATTTCAGGGCAACTGCACCCGCAGCGACACGGCCGATGGTCTCGCGCCCGGAACTCCTTCCTCCGCCACGGTGGTCCCGTATGCCGTACTTTTCCTGGTAGGTGAAATCCGCATGGCCCGGGCGAAATTTTTCGCGGAGATCCTCATAATCCTTCGACTGCTGGTTTTCATTGCGTATTATGAGCGCAATCGGTGCGCCCGTAGTCTTCCCTTCGAAGACCCCGGAAAGTATCTCCACCCGGTCCCGCTCCTGCCGCGGGGAACTGAGCGGGGATGTTCCCGGACGTCGCCGCTCAAGAAACGGTTGTATATCCTGTTCTGCCAGTTTCGTGCCGGCCGGGCAGCCGTCAATGATAACACCGACAACTGCACCATGGCTCTCCCCAAAGGTCGTAATCCGGAAATTTCTCCCCAACGAATTCATACTGTGAGCTCCCTCATTTTTTCTGCCGGGACATCGATACCGAAGAACAGGTAAAACTGCTCCCGGGCCTGTTCGATGAACATCTCAATACCACTGATAGTCCGGCACCCTTTCGCCCGCGCCGCTTCGATCAGGGGTGTCACCGGAGGCGTATAGACGAGATCGAATACCGTCATGTTTTCATTGAGCTGATCTTCCCGCAAAGGGCTGCGGGTATCCGGCTGCATGCCAAGTGGTGTCGCATTGACGACAAGCTCGGGCTTGATACGGTCAATTTCATCCCAGCTGCCCCATTTACATCCGAACCGTTCAGCAAGTTTTTTTGCATTTTCCGGTGTCCGGTTCAAAATTGTCACATCCATGTCAAGATCAGTAAGGGCATACGCGGCACCGGCTGCAACACCTCCTGCTCCAAGAAGTACGGCCTTTGCCCCTTTCATTGAAACAAGCGGTTTGCGTACCCCCAGCCAGTCCGTGTTGTACCCGATCGCTGTCCCGCATGCAAATACTACGGTATTCACCGCGCCAATCTCCCGTGCAGCGTGTTCATCAATCTCATCGAGGTATTTTATCACATCCCGTTTGAACGGGATTGTCACCGAAAGTCCTTTTACATCGATTGCCCGTGCAACGTCCATGATCTCGTCAAGTTCCGGGTCCTCAAACCAGGTATAATGATAATTCAGCTGGTAATAGTCAAAGAGTGCATTAAAGAGACCCGGGCTCCTGCTGTGAGCACACGGGTAACCGGCAACTCCCATGATCCGGGTCGTGGGATCACGGTCGGGACCGGTAAGGATTTCTGTTAGATTTATCAGGGCAACAGGGGGCAGACGTCCGGTTTTAAAAAATGCCAGTGCTGTATTCCGCTGGACCTGGCTGGATACTCCGTTATGTGTGAGAGCGATAATTTTTTCTGCGGCCACCTCCGGTGAAGTCTCCGTGGTATCGATACAGAAATCTGATGCGGCATAATAATTCTGCCGGCGGCGATCCATCATTTCAGCAATTTCTTCATGCAGGGGAAGACCGGTGAGCGGGGGCCGGGGTTTTTTTAATAACCGTTTTTCAATGGTATCGATATCCGCAACCAGGAGCACAACGCTGCTGCCACGGCGGAGATGTTCCATGTTTTTGGGATCGCAGACAACACCGCCACCGGTACTTATAATCACATCCTTCGGGGGGAGCGATGCCATAACCTCCCGTTCGATACTCCGGAACCGCTCTTCCCCCTCGTAATGGAAGATGTCTGGTATCGACCGTCCGGTCCTTGTCTCAATCAGTTCATCGGTATCGATGAAGGCCGCATTCAGCCGTGAGGACAGGACTCTGCCAATTTCGGTTTTCCCGGTACCGCGAAAGCCGGTTAATACGATCCTCTTCATTTCATAACCCCTGCAAGTGAATCCCAGAATTCCGGAAATGATTTACTTACGCACTCGGCATTCGTGATGGTAACTCCCCCGATCCCAAGACCCAGCACTGCAAAACTCATCGCGGTACGGTGGTCATTGTCCGGATCGATAAGAGTCCCGCGAAGGGGAGAAGGACGGATAGTGATCCGATCATCCTCAACCACTGCGTTTCCCCCCAGTACACGTAATCTTTCAGCAGTACCGGTGATACGATCACTCTCCTTGAACCTTAAATGGCTGATCCCCGTAATCGTTGTGGGCGTTGTTGCCATAGCGGCGACCATGCAGAGTGTCTGGACGGTGTCAGGAGACGATGACATGTCAATCGTGATACCCTGGAGATCTCCTGTTCTCTCTACCGTCACCGCGTCTTCTGTATACATAACGGTGCATCCCATGGATTTGAGGGTGTCAGGAAATCTGCGATCACCCTGAACAGAATCCGGTCTCAGATTTTTTACCGTTACCCTGCCACCACAGATCGCGGCAATAGCAAAAAAATACGAAGCCGATGAATAATCTCCTTCAATAGCGTACGTCTTTCCGACATAGAAAGTACTGTTGCTCACAGAAAACCGGGCATACCCGTCCCGGGTCACGTCTGCACCGAACGCCCGCATGACGTCAAGAGTAATATCGAGATAGGACCGTGACGACAGAGAGTACGGGATGATGAGCTCAACTCCAGTTTCTGCATAGGGGGCGGCAAGAAGAATCGAGGAGATGAACTGGCTGCTGATCGTGCCGTCGACAATAACCCTGCCACCCTGGAGATGGCCCTTGACTTTCAGCGGAGGATACCCCTCTTTTTTTAAGAATGTAACAGAACCTCCAAGAGAAAGGAGGGACCGGGCCAGGGGAGCGATGGGGCGTTCCTGCATCCGCTGACTTCCGGTAAGGATCACCGGATACCTGCAGAGGAGGGCAAGCGAAGTAAGCAGCCGGAGGCTTGTTCCTGAGTTGTCAAGGTCGAGAAGGGTTTCTTTATCATTGGAAAATCTGCCGCTGCATCCCGTGATAACTACCTGTTCCGGAGTACAGCTGACTGATACTCCCAGCATCCCGAGAGCATGCATCGTGAGCCGTGTATCTTCTGCGAACAGCGGGTGGAGAATGGTAGTAGTGCCGGTACCCAGTGCACCGGCGATGAGTGCCCGGTGGGTATAGCTTTTTGACGGGGGTGCGGTAAATACCTGGTCAACCTTTCCTATGCGGGGTATAGTGACTATCACGGGGGCACCTCAATGGTACGGTAGCACCCGAGCTCTTTTACCGCGGTAATGGATTTGAGCTCATCGAGTGCTTCTTTTGTATCCGGTGACCATGCGGAGTCAAGAAAGAAGACATAATTCCCCATGCCCCTTTTTGACGGTCGTGATTCGATCCTGGTGAGGTTGATCCTGCGCTTTGCAAAGACTTCGAGCAAATCATGCAGGAGTCCGGCGCGATCGGTATCAGGGTCAATAACAATGCTGCATTTTTGCGCTCCTTTACCGGAAGCATGCGTTCGGGAGATGCGTATAAAACGGGTAGTATTGGAAGCATTGTTCTCTATGTCCGGCACGATGACGGGCATTTTATAGAGACTGGCCGCGGATACGGAAAGGATCGCACCCGCATTGGGGGTTTTTTTTGCTTCAAGCGCACTGGATGCATTGCTGCTGGTATGGATTACCGGAAGTCCCCATTCTTCCAGACGCCCGCTGCATTGCTCATGGGTCTGGGGATGGGCATAGATCACCCGCATACGGGAAAACGGCACCAGCGATGCCAGATGATGATGGATGGGCATATACATCTCCGCGGTGATGAAGAGGGGGAACCTCAACAAACCGTCAAGAGTCTCACCGACGCCACCTGCCTCAGAGTTTTCAATAGGCACTAACCCGACACCCTCACCTTGTGCAACCGCTGAAAAGATGCCGTGGATTGTAGAAGTACATCTGATGGACGTGCAACCCAGCTTCAGGGCAAGTTCATGAGAGAAGGTCCCTTCAGGCCCGAGCGTGAAAGTCGTCATCGGTTCACCATGTATTCGATGAGGGTGTCAGTTGTTTTCATGCCTTCATCGCAATAGGTTCCAAGATGTCTGCTGTTTGCCAAAAAAAAGTCACTGAACTGTGCAGGATCCTTTGATGCCACAATAGTACGGAGATTTTCAGCTGAAGATGTGCACAGGGAAAGTACCCTGGGTACAAAAGGGTTCTGCTGGAGGATATCAGCGTAGAGTGACGGGTCCTGAGAGAGTAATCTCCCGACAAGCGAGAGTTCGATCTGGTAGACCGGGCTGGTAAACGCCCGTGTGGTTTTTATATCGATATCGAGCCTCCGGATTGATTCGGCCATACAGAGGGTAACAAAATGGGTAAGACCCTGCACGACGGCCATCATCCGGTCATGCTGGTCCGGGGTGGCGATAGTACACTCTGCCCCTTCACCGCAAAAGATGGCAAGGAGCGAACTGACTACTTCTTCTTGCGCCCGCGCAGGACAGGCAATAATGGTCTGGTGACTAAGTGACTGGACTGTCGGCCCGAAAAGCGGGTGTAACCCGATTACCTGAGCTTCTGATTTCAGCATGGCGGCTACCGGAGCTGCCTTGAGCGAGGTGAAATCGCTGAGGAGCTGGTCCCGGGTAAGCACCGGTGAGATCTCTTCAATAACCTGCACAGTATCCCGGATGGGCACGGATACGATGACAAGATCGCATCGTTCTGCAAGCTGGATATTTGTCAGCGGCGTTGACCGCCCGGAAACCAGCACATCGTAGCCAGCCCGCTCAAAGACCGGGGCAAAGAGCCGGCCCATCTTCCCGGTTCCCCCGATAATACCTGCCTTCATGTATTCACTTTTCCCGGATAGTCTCTTTAACGGCCATACCAAAATGCCTGCCGCCCTCTAGCGTGCATCCCATGACCGTATCGCCGACAGCAAGATTTACAACAGATAGTGCCCCGCCATCTTTTTTGACCAGCCGGATGGTCTCCGCATTCTGGAGTATCAGGCTTACCTTTGCAGGTCCTGCCTCCGCTTCGACAAGGAGCAGCGGGCGGCGTTCAATCTTGGTCCGCCCGATGATGGCCGGGTGCGCTGTTCCCTGCGCGTCGGTCACCAGCACCTGGCCGCCGATAGCGAGGTCGGAAAGGTACGCAGTCTTCCCATCCGGCAGGAGTATATACGCATGAACGGCTCCTGCATTCACCCGGAACGGGCGTGGAGCGACATAAGGGTTCTCAAGGGTCTCGGCATGGACAAGCAGCATTGCCGAGGACGTATTTCCCATCAGCATACCTTCGCCATCCGAGAGCATCGAGCAGGTATCGACACATACCCGGTCACCCATGCCAACCGGCGTTATCTTTGTGACCGTAAACGCGATGAGGCCGACGTGACCGGACGCAGCCTTGATCAGGTTTGCAACATCCCGGACAACAGCCGGATCTTTTGTTTCGAGCAGGATGCCGGCTACCCCCCGTTCCAGGACAGTAAGTGCGAGCTCCGCTTCCTTCAGGTTCCTGACACTCGCGATGATCCGGTCTGACTGGGCGACGAGGTTTTCGAGAGGGATGACCGTCCAGTCGCTGGTAGTGACAATCACGAATTTTTTGTCTTTGATTCCGGCTGCGGTATTCTCGCTTTTTTTGTCCGTAATCGTGCACTCCGCCACGTCCGTGCCGATCTTCAGGTCTCCGTCCGGTGCGATGGTGGTGATCCTGCCCAGTCTTCGCACATCGCCGGCTTTGTCAACGACGACTGCATCCGCCCCGCTCTCGATTGCGGTTGTGGCGATCTCCTTGTTCCACGGGCGGATGTCCACCCAGAACTGTTTCATCTCTTCTTCCCCAGCGCCTGCTCCGGGTCAATATTGTCATGGACGACTGCGCAGAGGGCTTTGACGAAGGACGTTGTATCATCGCGCTGGAAGGAGTTCCTTCCCACGCAGACACCTGCCCCACCGACATTGACAGCGTCGCGGATGATCTTGAGGGACTCGAGGTCGCCGGTCTTCTCGCCGCCGGCAATGAAGACAGGTACCGAGCAGGCCTTGACGATCTTCCCGAATGCCTCAGGGTTGCCCGGGTAGTTGGTCTTGATCATGTCCGCGCCCAGTTCTTCAGCTACCCGGACCGCATGCCCGACCGACTGTGCCGAGAAGGAGTCGATCCCCTTGCCCCGCGGGTAGCTCATGATAAGGAGCGGTATGCCCCAGCGGTTGCAGTCCCGTGCAACATTGGCGCCGATCTCCAGCATCTTGGACTCGTTGGGCGAACCGAGGTTGATATGGATCGAGACCGCATCGGCGCCGAGTGCTATTGCCTCTTCCACGGTGCAGACCTGCACCTTGTCGTTGGGGTCCGGGTTCATGGATGTACTTCCCGAGAGGTGGATGAACAGGCCGATGTCGCGGCCGTGCTTCCGGTGCCCGCGCTTGACGAGCCCCTTGTGGAGCACAATTGCGTTTGCACCCCCGTCGCTTACATCCGAAATGACTTTCGTCATGTCCAGCAGTCCTTCAATCTGCCCCATCGAGAACCCGTGGTCCATAGGCACGATCACCGACCGCCCCGTGTTCCGGTTCATAATCCGTTCAATCCTTATCTCCTTTCCAATCATGATTCACACCATCAACAGTTCCATTGCCTCATCAGCGCTCTTCCCGTGATGCACGATACATGCCGCAGCCTTGACGAACCGGTCCGGCGTCCGGTGCTGGAATGCGTTCCTCCCGATAGAGATCCCGGCCGCACCCCCGGCCATTGCACCTTCGATCAGTTCAAGGGTTGTGCGGTCATCGGTCTTTGAACCTCCGGCAACCACAACCGGCACCGGGCACCCCCGGGTCACCTCGCGGAAGCTTTCCGGGTCCCCGGTGTAGACAGTCTTGACGATATCAGCGCCCAGCTCGGCGGCAACCCGAGCGGCGAGCTTGACCTGGTCCAGGTCGTTCTCTCTGGCGATCTTCTTTCCCCTCGGGTACATCATGGCAAGGAGCGGCATGCCCCATTCCATGCATTCGACGGCGACTGCGCCGAGGTCGGTGAGCATCCGTGCCTCGGAATCCGCGCCGATATTCACGTGCATCGAGACGGCGTCAGCGCCCATCTTCAGGGCATTCGTCACCGAGTTGACGAGCACCTTGTCGTTCGGGTCCGGGCCGACCGATGTGCTTGCTGACAGGTGCAGGATCAACCCGATGTCCCGGCCGCCCTGCCGGTGCCCGTGCAGCGCGAGCCCCACGTGCCCGATCACGGCGTTTGCCCCGCCATCGGCAACGAGGTTGACGGTCTGTGCCATATCGATCAGGCCCGGGATCGGCCCGTTCGTCACCCCGTGATCCATCGGCACGATGACGGTCTTCTTCGTATTGCGGTTCATGATCCGTTCCAGACGAATTTCCTTTCCTCTCATAACAACAACTCCAACAACATCCCCCTGCATTCACACAGATTTCTTGCGCAAACCAGAGGGCTTACTCAATACCAGAAATAATAGCCAAAATAGCCAAAATAGCCAAAAAAGCGATACGCGGACGTACCGTCATCGGTTGGCGTTTCAGAAATGCTTGGATTCATGCAACGGAGGTAGGCCTGTTTTTCAGAGATAAAGACATTCACGGGCGAAAAGACCCTCATGAATGCGGTGGCACTCTTCCTGCATGGTTATTTTGTATTGAAGTGATCGTATTTAATGTTGTGTGCTAATGCTTAGCACGGTCGAGAGAGGATGTCTTAACTGACTGATATAAGAGTTTTAGTAAAATTTTACACAATCTTAGTCTGCGCACTATGCACTTAATGTCCGATGTGATGTGATTTTTTTATTTTTTTCAGTGTTACACTGAATTACGGGATCTTTTGACTTTTTATCAGCAGGTTCGATAAAAAAAATAGAATTTATCATTACTTTTTTAACAACATCCTCATCATATCGCGTCTTTTCTTGATGAAGAGTGAAAAGATAATTATCTGATTCCTCAATAACGAATACCCTCTCGAAGGTCTGACCATTTGTAAAATGAATATTTACAGATATTTTATTGGACCACTTGGAAAAGTTAACACTAAAATGGGAACGAAAAATCCATAGGGAAGGAACATTTTTGTTCCTTCAGAAAAACAAAGCAATAGCCCCGGATGGAGATAAATCGTTCTTAAATCGCACCAATTTCTGTTCAAGCCGGTTTATAATAAAAGCCCATTATCTATCCAGATCCATGCTCCTTTGTCAAAGGGCCCGGAGACGCATTGAGTAAAAGGAGGAAACACATCATGAAAAAACCAGCGAAAAAAAACATGGAAACGAGGCGCCCCCCATGACCCGCGGCCCCCGCCCGCACCGGGCGCTGGCCGAAGCGATCCCGATCGCCAAGGCGCGTGGTATCGTCCAGATGGCACTAGGCGGGCCGGAGCGGGTCTTCGACATCGCGATCGTATCGAAGGTCCCGGTCACGTTCGCCCGGGTCATGTTCGCACCGGAGATCCTCGCGACCACCCGGCAGCTTGCCGATGATTTCAAAGAAGAGATCGCCCAGCTCCGGATCATTGCCCGGGACGCAGCCATCACGGCTGAGCTTTGGCTCCGGTCGAAGCATGGGACGTGGCGGTTCTTCCTCGTCACCCCGTCCGCGCTGGTCGAGATCGACCGCGGGGGAAACCGGCTCGTGCCGGGACAGACGGTTGCGTACGTGACCGGGACTCCTGTCAGTGAGGGGGGAGTATCCCCCTCCTGAAAACCCCTGGGAATTTGTCGTACATTAAAGCCCGTATCGGGCCCGGTTGTACCTCTTTTCCCTCAACGCCCGGATTTTAGAGGTCATAATTCGGAAAAATGTGGAACCGGGCCGGAATAATTCCGTATTCTCCGGCGGGAATGAGTGCGGTCGTATTTAGCAATGTTACAATGGCCTGGTAACCTGAGACATGTGGTTTGGGACGCCGGGGGGTCCCGGTAGAAGGGTTTTCCGGACATTCCCCTCGCGGAGAAGCCGTCACAGAAACGGGACGGGGGTGGTATCCCGTCCGCGGGACAGGATCACTCCTGCAGAAGGGAATCGAGGCCGACAGCGTTCAGGTCAGCAAGGATGATATTATTGATCATCGCCGCAAGCTGCGGGCTGGGTGCCGGGGGAAGGTTCAGGGACGCGAAGACCCGGGCCGCGATTGCCTGCGGGTCCGGCTTCCCGCCGGTCTCCAAAGCAGCCTGCTTCACCGCGGTATGGAAGCGCCGGATATTGGCTATCGAGTCATCAAACCTCTGGTACAGTGCAGCTCCCTCCGCGGGCTGGTCGTGCCCCGGCAGGTAATGCATAAGCCCGGGGATTGCCTTCAGGCGCCGGAGCGACCGAACCAGTGCGGCAGGGTCTGCAAATATGGGCATGCGGCCGGGAGCTTGTACCGCGTCACCGGTGAAGAGCGCCCCCTCGCTGCGGAGCAGGAGGGAGATCGATCCCGGCGAGTGGCCCGGGGTATAGAGCACCTCAAGTTTCAGTCCTTTCCCGGCGCTGATCGTATCGCCTTCCGCTAAGAGCCGCCCGACCGGCACAGGGCCGCTGACGAGCGGCGGGACGCCCTGGGCAGGACCCGAAAGGAGGGCCGGGTCCGGGTTCTCGATGGCATGGCGGTCCTGCGGGTGGGCTGCGACTATGCAGCCGGCCAGGTCGCGGATAGCTTTGGCCGACCCGGTATGGTCGGGGTGCCCGTGGGTCAGCACGATACAGTCTATCTCGGAAGGATCCCGGCCGGCCGAACGGATATCGTCAAGGATGAGTTTCTCCGCAACAGCAAAGCCGGTGTCGATTACGACAATGCGCTCTCCGTACACGATATAGACGTACACGAACCGGTCCCCCGCGGGTCCCTGCGGGGTCCTGATGGCATGGATATGCGGCGTGATCTGCATACAGTCACCTGTACCCATCCTCACACTCCGTGGATAAAAACCAGCCGATACCAAGGCCCGCCCCATGAGCCGCGGCCCCCTCCCGCACCCCATCTGACCTCAGTTTCGCCTCCCGTTAGCGTATATTAGCGTTTTATAACTCAAAAGAAATCGCTCCGTTTGCCGTAAATCCTGCAGAACTGGCGTTTTCCGGTAAAATGTGCTAAATTGTACGCATTTTTGCAAGTGATTCCGGAAAAAGGGTCTCCGGAGGGTGATCAAGGGCCGTAGCGGGCCCGGATTGGATAGTCAGAGATGAGGTATTCCAAGCCCCCGTCACCCGGTTTTCTTTAGACTTTTTGATGATCCACGGTATTTTCCAGACAAACTGTGTAGTTACTTTTTCGCTATCATCCCGATTTCCCGCAGCCATCCGGATACCTCCACCTGTGCATTTTTTACATCACCGCCCCGGACTGCGAGGCCTTCCAGGACGGTTGACTGCGGGCAGATTTTTTTGATGTCCATAACACTCCGCCCCAGACCGCTTCCCTCGTGCGTGCAGAACGGTGCAATAGTCTTTCCGGAGAAATTATAATCCTCCAAAAAGGTGAACACCGGCATCGGCATCGTTCCATACCAGTTGGGGTAGCCGAGAAAAATCACCTTAAAGGAAGCCAAATTTTCCAGATGGCTGGTAAGCTTCGGTCTGGCGCTGGCGCGAAGTTCCTGCTGTGCTAGCTCGGTGGTTTCCGTATAATCCCCGGGATACGCATTTACCGCTTCAATATGAAACAGATCGCCTTTTGTCATTTCCTGGATCATCTTTGCTACGACTTCTGTGTTACCGACCGGCAGGTTCACGATGGTTCCGCTGACATAGTTGTTGCCTGACCGCGAAAAATAGGCGATCAGACATTTTGAATCATTTTCGTTCATTTTCCTCACTTTCATGAATGTCATCCTCCATTGGAGGTCTCAATCCCTTGATCGATTATTGTGTATATAAAAATAGTTCTAAGATTTGAAAACTTACTCCTCTTCGAGTATTAAACACATCCCCCAAAAACAGCCCCTCCTTTCACTTACCCCATCCAATACCCCATCTTGCCTGAGTTTCGCCTCCCATTAACGTCTATTAGCGTTTTACAGCGCCACGGAAAATGCCCCTTTTGGCGTAAATCCTACGGAACGGGCGTTTTCCGGAAAAATGTGCTAAATTGTACCCATTTTTGCAAGTGATCCCGGAAAAAGAGTGTCCGGAGGGGCAATCCGGGGCCGTAGCGGGCCCGGATCGGGGGGTCGGAGATGAGGTATCTCGAACTCCCCTGGCACCGGTAATCACTGACGTAATCCTCTCCCAAACCACCCTATATGTTAGTGTAGATCCGGGCTTCCACTGGAACACTAAAAAATCACTGTCCCGGCCAAATCGTCATACCTGTCCACAGGTAACTGTCATCCAACAGATCAGATGAATCGTTTAAATTGATTCCTAAACTCACGGTATCCGACGAGTAAACCCGGGTTTCCGGTGCCCAAAACAGGCCTTCTTTTCACAAGACCCATACCAGACCCCCCGACCCCTTCCGTTTCGCCTTCCAATAGCGTTCATTAGCGAACATTTTCCTGCCCATAAAATTCGAATTTTGGCCTGAAAACTGCAGGTTTGGCGTATTTTAAAAACAGGTGCCGGGATTCGTCACTTTTTGCAACCAGGAATGAAAGATCACGTCCCGGGAAAGAAGGTCACCGACGGAGAAACGGAATAAGGGAGAGTAAGTCTGCCAGGGTCGTGATCCGGGAAACAGGGTTCTTTTCAGCTGCATCCGTCTTAATTATCCCTAAAAATATACCCTTATTTCGCCATCCGTATCTGACGATATCTTTTGTCTCCATAATAATTTTTCCACACGGATCCGGTGTTAAGAGGTGACTCTCTAGCAAAGTCACGGAAAATAAAGGTTCCCCACAGATTCAACGGCTCCCTGATGTGATTGTTCAGAGTAAACGGTTTATCGCTCTCCGCGTTATTTTTCATTTAATTTGGCGTGTCTATTGAGAAAACCCGTTGCTTCCAAAAGCAAAAGGGATGGATAGAATTTTTTTCAATATATTAATAAGAATAAAGGGCTGAATTCTGTTTCCTGTAGAAATGACAAAAAAGCAAATCCTGATTGTTGAAGATGACGAGATTATCGCCAATATTATATCACAGATGCTGGAAAAGAGAGGATACAGTATAGCCGGGAAGACAGATTCCGGGGAAGGCGCGGTAATGAAATCAGCAGCCCTTGAACCGGATCTTGTATTGATGGACATAAAACTGAACGGACTGCTTGACGGAATAACTGCGGCCAGGTTTATTTTTCAGCTCTTTTTCTGTCCGATCATTTTTCTCACCGCGATGTGTGATGACACCCAACTGGATCAGGCCAAGAGTGCACAACCCCTTGGATTTATCCTCAAACCGTTTACCGAACAGGATCTCATTTCTAACGTGGAACTTGCCCTCTATAATCATGCCATCAGGAAGAAGTATCTCGGGAAATATCCCATCGGAGATCCAAAAAAGATCATGAATGCAATGGATGCTGTGATCATCCTCGATGCGAAAGGAAGGATTATCTTTTTTAATCCGTACGCAGCGCGGTTAATTGATCTTCCCGAGGACCAGATCCTGACAAGATACTGGCGGGATGTCATGATGCTCATCAATGACAAGACGGACGAGCAGATGGAAGATCCTGTCCCTGATGTTATCCGCCAGCATCTTGCAGTAATCCATGAGTTTAATACCGCAATTGTCACGAAGCCCGGCAAACGAAGGCAGGTCAGTATTATCGTACAGCCGCTAACCGATGAGAATAACGCATTGTTCGGGATCCTGATGCATATCAGAGAGAAAACACTTACCCAGATTAACATAGCAAAAAAACTCTAGTGACTTTCGCACTAAAATTGCCTCCCGTTGCTTTCTCATTTTATATTTTTTCAAGAAAATGTGCAATAGTGTCCTGCTTCGTACTCTCTCTATTCAAAAGAAAATTTCAACCAGATACAAACAGATTCGACTCAGGGAATTGGAGACCCTGCAGGATTCCCTGGGGCCAGGGATGATCCAAATGACGTTATTTTCCTTTCGGGCTGTAGCTGAACGAGTCAATCCACCGGAATAACCGGTGAGAGTTCCGTTCCGGGAAGACACCTTCGGCTACGGATTTCACTTCCTCTATAGAATAGAATGCGTTCGGGTGGAAATCCTTGATGATCCCTATCACATGGCTGAGGTCCTGCCGCTTGATAATGGTGAAGACCATCTTGACCTTGCCGGTACCACCTTCCCCGTTGATACTTGTCACCCCGTAATTATTTGAGCGTAAAAACTTCATGAGTTCGACCGGGTCTTCCTTGGTGATGACGCGGACGCTGGTGAGGCCCAGGGAAAGTCTCTCCTCGATTGCCATCCCTATAAACGTCCCGGTGGCAAACCCGGCCCCGTACGCGATATAACATACGGCATTAGTCAGGTTATTCATCACCTGACCGATGGCAACCAGCCAGATGATCACCTCAAAAAACCCGATAACCGCCGGGAGGTACTGGATCCCCTTCGACATGAAGATGACCCGGATTGTATCGAGGCTCATGTCACAGACGCGTGCCGAAAAGATCAGGAGCGGGACTATAACATAGGAAAAGACCACGGGTGATATGACAAGTTCCAGCATTCTCATCTAGTTTTTCGATTGATGAGTTTATATTTTGCGGTGAGAGATATTACCAGGATTTCAGGATTTACGACGAGGCGAAGCAGCGCGCGAAAAAAAAGCCGGCATGATAAGATATCATTCGGAAAATGCAGTACAAAAAATTGTTAACATCGATAGTACCTTGTTTTTTGTGACGTTGATGTGACAGTGTTTCATGCGCATCCCTTTTATACAATCATGCTGAAGGAACTGTGAATGATGAAAAGTATCGGATTACGATTGCGTATCTACTTTGTAATCCTTGCAGCTGTTCTTTTCATTGGCATAACGGGGATGATCGTCATTGAGGGTTTCTCCCCGCTTGACGCGTTTTATTTTATCATCATAACGGTTACGACGGTCGGGTATGGGGATCTTCACCCGCTTACTCCACTCGGAAAGATCCTGATTATTGTGATTATTATTGCCGGTGTCGGGAGTTTTGTCGGTGTCGTAGCAAACACCATTGAATACATGATTGAAATACGGGAACGCTCCCAGAGGATCGAGAAAATGAATATGATTGTCGGGACTTTTTATTCCGAAATGGGAACGAACCTGCTGAAAAAGTTCAGTGCACTCGACCCGGACATACAAAAGGTCCGCTCAGCTCTCGTTGTGTCCAATAACTGGTCGGATGATGATTTCCTGAAAGCGCATACTATGCTCAGAGAACATTCATACCGGCTTGACAGCCGTGCGCTCTCGTTGGAAGAACTGCATAATTTCCTCTCGCAGCATAAGGGATTCATGCTTGTCCTTCTGGAAAATCCCTATCTTTTAGAGAATGAACGGTTTACCGATCTGCTCCAGGCAGCCTTTCATCTCTCCGAAGAACTGATCGCACGTGAGCGACTTACCGGTCTCCCCCCAACCGATTACGATCACTTGTCGGGAGATATGACCAGAGTGTATAGCAAGCTCGTGATCGAATGGCTGGTCTATATGCAGCACCTGAAGAAGACTTACCCGTACCTCTTCTCACTAGCCATGCGACAAAACCCGTTCGATACCAATGCATCGGTGATCGTGAAGGAATAATGGGGGGGACCGTGTCCAATAGTAGAATCCCAACCACCCCATGCAGACCGCACCGTGCATGGACGATAACAAGGAACATCCCTGTAAACCGTGAGCTGGGGGTAGTATAGAAAAGGTTGGTCGTGATATAACAGCGGTGCATAATTCCGTGATCGTCCGGCATTTCTCATTGAAAATGAAAATTTTCCTTTCTCAAAGATTGGATGGAAGTAATATTCCTACCCTTATATTTCCACTGGAATTCCTTCATATTCGCGTTCTGTTCGCAAAAATCTCGTCTGACAGGAAAATATAGATGGAAATGAAAAAAATTCAAGAATATCTCAAAAATAATGATTAAAAACTAAATTTCCAATGATTATAACTCCAATTTAAAACACAAAGTTTATTAATAAATAAATAATAAAGAAAAAATATGTCCAAATTGGTACCTTGTCCAAATCAAGGATGTAGGGGCGGTAAAGTTCATTGTCTCGTTGGCTTTGATATTTTTTGGAATGATTGCCCGACGTGCGGGGGATCGGGATATGTCGAAAGACGTGTTCCTGACATCAAGATCGAACCGCGATGCAAGTAAGAAAAATGAAAAAGAAATTGGGCTTCGCTGTCAGGGGTGGTCAATGGCACGTCGATCACTTTCTAACTGACTTGTCCTCTGAGAACAACAATGTCACGCCATCATGGTAAAGATCAACTGCGAGTCCAAAAAAATATCCGGAAAACCATTCAAATCCTTATTTTTCTTTTTTATTTTCGCGTTCTGTTGGCGGGTATCAAGGTGCTTGGATTGCAGGGGGAAATAAGGTAGACACCCGAAAGTAAGGAGCCGAATATTCCGGAGAACACACTATTCCGAGTCCTTGTCTGAAATATGTTCAGACCTCTTTTGCTATTTTATAGAACATGTCGGCGGGAATGGTCTCTAAGGTCTCGGTCCGGACAGTCCCGTGCTTCGCGACAATCGAAAGGAATTTTACCATATTCTCCTTGGAAGGCATATCAAATATCACCACAAAGTCGTACCGGCCGAACAAGTAATACAAGGCAATAAATTTTCCCCCAAGCGATTCCATGAGCTTTGCTGCTTTCTTGTCCCGTTCTTCAATGCCGGCAAATTTTTCAAACGCAGCACCCTTCAGATTCCCGAGCATTACATAGATTGCCATATGGGAACCCTTGCGCACATTAGTAATAAAAATTTTGGGTTGCGGAACGGACCGGGTGACATGTAAAAAAACAAAGCTCTATCTTCGCGTTCTGTGCGGATCTCTTGCCCAAAGGTGAAATGCCAGCGACTTATTTATAAAAAAATAATGTCCTGCTGCAACTTTTGTCGACGCGATATCTGAAGAAAAGTTCACCACAGGCATTGATTGCCTATGGACATGAGTAACGATCTCATCGCCAAGCGTCAAAAGAGCATCTTTGTGAGCTTTTTTATCCTTATGGATGTGGCCAGGAGTTGTTCCTAAGGAGTTATACTGTCAGGGATGGATTTCCTCGTTGGTGATGTTTTCCAAGTACGTTTTAATGTGAATCACGGGCAATGTAGATGTAGTAACTTTTCCTTTTGCACGCTATCACTTTCTCTAATGAGATCTTTTCTGGTGCCCTATACCTTGTGGTCGGATTTATAAGAGCCAAAATGTAGCACGCAGGATTGTTGGTTGCATTGCAATAAAGGAGGCGTTTTAGTCAGGTCAAAGTTAATAACCATAAAATAGTTGAATGAAAAAAGTTCTAAAATTTTTACGCGTTCTGTTGGCATTGCGTAACTTCGGAAAATTGCCAGTGAATCAATCATTTCCCGGAAAGACAAAACCCTTTCAGGCAGCAGCGATCATGATGAAGAACGATGACGTGGCCGGGAATCATCATACTCTTGACTTCAGTACTGAAGTTTTTATGCCTGGAAAATAACTGGATAATTGCACCATAAAACCAGATAACCTGTAGGCGCACTTTTTGGTGGCGACGAGGGAAAAAACGCCACCTTTCTATTACATCACCCAATTACAGGACAGGATGTTGGTCGGGTATTTTCGTATCCATTTTACTGGTCTCTTTGGGACTATCCGGAATCTAATCTAGCAATATAACCCGGCAGTCCGGGTGCCACTGCCAGAGTATTGTGTGCCATGATTGCAACTTATCTTTTGTCTGTTTGATGTGGGCGCGGTGGGCGCGGTGCATAGCTCCGTGTCCGTTTGGACATTGCCGGGGAGGAGATTTCATTTTTTGCGTATCGAGTTTTTTTTATCTAAAAAATTACTCACTCCTGAAAATACAGGGTGCTGGGTAAGTTATTTTATTTAAATAAATCGGTGAAAAACAGACCGTTTTGTGTTTTTTTTTCATGTTCAGGAGTGTTCAGGAATGAAAAATAAACACCAGTCAAAGCGGTTTTACCGCACGTTTATTTAAAAAAACATCAGGGGATCCGGTTCAGGATCACGGAGAGGATCAGGAGACCAAGTACACTATTGATAGCAACGAGAACAATCGAGATTCGACCCAGCCAGCGATGGCTCATCCGGATGACGTTTTTTGACTTATTAATGCGTTTTATGAAATAGCCGATAGTTATGGTGATAATTACCATGGTTCCTACTGCAACCCCCATGAGCTCATGGATATTACGAAGATGTGGAAGACCGGAAAGCGTGACCATGTATATGCCAATAAACAAGCCGACAAGGACACATGCACAACCACCAGATTCAAGGATCATATGTGTTTTGTACCAGTTCCCGGTTTTGCGAAACCTTGCGATGAAAAAACCGGCAACGAGAAGGACGAATCCCGTTGACATGAACAAGGCATGGTACGGCCAGTATACCGGAACCCCCTGGTTAAAACGTCCGAATCCTCCTCCTGACGTCGGAGAGGGCTGGGCGGTGGCAGAACTGCACACAACCACCAAAACGATGGCCATAAGTATCCCGAAGAAGATTCCTTTTTCCCATGCGTGCATCAGGTTTTTGACTTGTGGCGGATTCACGGGTTTTCTCCGGAAACCGTGTTCAGTAGCGACATATTCTCAGAATTGCACTATATAATACGCCGATATTTATCCTTTTGGGAGAATGTTCTGAAAAGTTGATGACTAAGGTGAGTGTTCCTGCCATCACCCAGCGTCTGCATGAGACGCATTTTTTTCTCAACTGTTGACATCACAATTCTCCTGGTATCGCAAGCATCCATCAGTGATCTCCTGGATGCCGGATTTCCGGGAAAGTGCAGGGAAAGTAATTGATAAAGGCAGTGGCCGAGGATGCGCCGAGGTAGTGTCGTGGTGAATGATAGTGATGGTGTTTGGAAGAACTTCTTCCTCTAGACCCCAACGGGGAACACTTCCTTCCAATAAACCCGGGCACACTTATGGCTGGGAAGGAGAGATTATTTCATTAAAATCAGATTTTTTAGTTTATCAGGGAAAAACAAAAATTCCCGGGAACAGGCTTCTGAATATATTATTTTTTTGCTTTTTTTATGATAGTAAGGTCGCCCAGTGTAGGAGTGAGTTTGCTTTGCGTCTTTTTTTCTGCCTCCGTGACCGGTGCATCGATGAGCCGTATCTCAAGGACCTTCTCTAATTTTTTCCGTACACCTTCTTCCGGGGTCAGTTCACCATTCTCTATTTTTTTGATGAGATGTTCACGTTCTTTGATCTGCAGGGCCAGATCTTTTGTCGTGAGCCCTTTTTCCATCCGGGCCTGCCGGATCCGTGCACCGTAATCCTCCACGATCTCCCCCTCCATGTAATCAAAGAGATCCCGTTTTCTCCGGTCAGCAGGGACTGCTGCCGTCACAGTTCTCCCCGGATGAGGTACTGCGGTGGTGGGGCGTACTATATCCTTACGCCGTACCTGCTGCACTTCAGTGCCAAATTTCTCGCACTTCATGCAAACCTGCAGTTCAGCGCCCTCCACCCGGACTAACTTGGGAGTACCGCGAATCGTTTCTCCACACATTTCACACTGCATAATCTCACAAACACTTTATATGCAGTTTCCCTATATAGCTAATTGAGGAACGAGATGAGCGATATCCTCCATCAGGCACCGGACCCTCAGACTCCCGAAGAACTCTACCGGTTGTACCGCACGCTATCGGAACAGCTTCGCGAGCAGCTGAGACAGATCGAGACCGATAAGCACGAGCTCGAGGTGCAGATGATGGAGCGTGTGGGGAACCTCGAATCCCGCAACCTGGAACTACGCGAACAACTGCGTCAGGTGGAAGCAGACAAGAGGTACATCGAGACCCAGAAGATCCGGTACGAACGGGAAGTGCGAAAGCTCAAAAGTGAGAGCGAGCAGCTCCGTAGCCCCCCGTTGATCATCGGCACTATTACCGATGTTGTCGATGCGTCCCGCGTCATCGTGAGGAGCAGTGCAGGCCCGCGGTTTCTGGTGCGGAGCTCTCCTTCGATAAATGTGGAGGATCTCAAACCCGGTGTGCGGTGCACACTCAATCAGCAGTCGCTGGCGATTGTTGAGATCCTCCCCACCAGCTTCGACGCACAGGTCTATGGAATGGAATTGGTGGATAAACCAACAGAAACCTATTCGGATATCGGGGGTCTGGAGAAACAGATTACTGAACTTCGGGAAGCCGTTGAGTTACCACTGACTGAAAAAGGTATAAAACTCTACGAGCAAATCGGCATTATCTCCCCCAAAGGCGTGCTGCTTCACGGGCCCCCCGGTACCGGCAAGACACTGCTGGCAAAAGCGGTTGCACATGAGACCAATGCCCAATTTATGCGGGTTGTCGGCTCGGAACTTGTCCAGAAATATATCGGGGAAGGCGCCCGGCTCGTTCGGGAACTCTTTGATCTGGCGAAACAAAAAGCAGAAACCGAAAAAAAACCCACAATCATATTCATTGACGAGATCGATGCCATCGGCGCCAGCCGGACCGAGGCTAATACCTCCGGCGATCGTGAGGTCCAGCGGACGCTTATGCAACTCCTTGCAGAAATGGACGGCTTCGAGAACCGTGGCGATGTCAAAATCATCGGGGCAACAAACCGTATCGATATACTTGACAAGGCATTGCTCCGCCCCGGCCGGTTCGACCGGATCATCGAAATCCCGTTACCGGATGAAACAGGACGCCTCTCAATTCTAAGGGTTCACTGCCGGGCACTAACTATTGATGACAATGTTGATCTCTGTGAAATCGCAAGACAGACAGAAGGCAAGAACGGAGCCGACCTTCGGGCAATCTGCATGGAAGCCGGTATGTTTGCGATCCGGAAGGAACGCCCGGCGATTAAGCATGAAGATTTCCTTGCCGCAATCACCAAAATACGTCTCAACTTCAAATACGGCTCCGGCGATGTCGAGGGAGCAATGTTTGCGTAAATTATTTTTCAGTTCTCATTATTTTTATCCTGCGAATGATACCATAAAATGGAACCCATCTTAGCGTATTCTTACATCAAATGAATAGTATCTGTCCGGATATTGCCATTCGAGAGAGGCTGATGCCCATCCCCTTACCTTTTTCCCCAGCCGAGATTGTCAAGCAGGTTTCTCGTCTCATCCTGGGCTTTACTTCCGACTCTGCGGGGCTGGACTACCAGTGTTACAGCATCTTTTAACGGGATGTTCTTCCCCTTCTCCTTGCACAAGACATAGTCACCGTTGAAACGACCGAGGGCTTTTTCAAATGCATCAAGAATTCTTTTCCTGCTTTTGAGATCACTTTTTTTGAGTTTTATTAAGTATTCAAAGATGGAAACATCGATGAGCGTACTTGCCATCCAGCCTATTTCACAGGTGTATCCGAAGATCCACGCGATATGCGAGTTGCTTGTCGTGGTGATAAAATCGTCAATATTGTTTCCCACGGCACAGGAGCCGATGAGAACTCCTTCGATATTGGAATAGTTGGCGGCGCTCTGAACCACCTTGAACATTGCTGGGAGTTTCATTCCGGTCTTCGCCTTTAAGCCGCCGATGCGTTTGCCGGTACCGTGCGCTGCGACATACAGGAAAAGACGGTCTTCGCGGGTGTTCGTTAAATCGTCCTCAAGTGCCCGCCGGAACCCGGTTTTTTCATAAAAGTTCGCATAATAAATATTAAAATCACCCCGGTAACTTTCAAGTCCTTCCAAAAAAAGCAAAACAGACGGGCGTTTGGGCTTCTGCTCAGGAGTCCACCAGAGCCCTTCGATGACAAGGAGCGCTGTACTTGACATGGGATCACTTTTTTATTCCGTGTACTGCAAACAGGAGAGTGCGGGATAAGCATAAACCTTTTTGGTCAGATTCGCCTTCACGAAAATATAAATTCTTTCAGACGAGAAAGTATGTATTCACCCGCTCACAAATCAGGAAATTATGTAATGCGGCGGGATTTGGTTTTACGGATGCGGATGCGATGCCGGACCAGAACCCTGACGATACCTGCAATCACCCTGATGATAAAGCAGTACCGGAAGATCCGTATATGCCGGTGGGATTGACCCTTGAGAATATCATCGATCTCACCGGAGAATTCGAACACCTCAACGAACTGGTCCAGCTCCACCTCGAAAAAGAAGGGGGCATCACCTGCCCGGAATCATATTTCAACGCAGTGCATCCCATTCTGGATCTGCTTGAAGTCGAGATACGGATTCGGTACCAAACCGGAATGGGTAAACAGGAAATGAAACTGCTCGTCCAGGACTGGATAGATGAAGAGATCGCAGAACTGAGAACCGGGAGAAAAAGGTAAGAAAAAATACGGTGGTTTTACATCCAGCCGCTGGCAAATACCCCCATGTTGTGGAGACCTGACGAGATCACGATACGGGGGTCGATACCGAGCACCGGGAAGATAATAATAAAATAGATAATAGTGCCCAAGATGCTCCCGAGGTTTGCAAGCGCAGCTACCAGCACGACCCGGAAGAGCGGAATTTTTGCCATGTCAGTCAGGGTTCCGGCTTCATATATCTTCCGGAAATCTGAGACCGGTGGTTTCCTGACCTTTGCTTCGACATATGCACCAATCCAGCCGGCGTGGATCATGGGGTTTAAGGCAGTGAACCAGGCTACACAGAAACAGGTCAGCGCTGAATACGGGTGCCCTCCTGCGAGGAGGGTGAAAAGTGCAGCCAGCACCCCATGAATGATCACCCAGAAGAGGAACGCATAGAGCAGCACATTGAGGCCGACGCCGGAGAATGCTATTGCAGCGAGGAGCAGGAAAAAAATTGCTGTTACGCCAAACCCAACCACCTTGCCCCAGGGGAATGATTTTGGTTCCCGGGCGAGAGCATCGAACGGGGGAAGGGTTTGCGGTTTGTCAAGGTAATCCGTTATCCCCTGCCGGTGTCCTGCACCAACTACTGCGAGGATACGCCCCTCCGGTTTCTGCGCCTTCAGCAGGATAATCTGGTGGGCGATATACGCATCACGCTCATCAATGAGAGCCCGGGCCCCGTTGGGTGAGAACTTCCGGAATTCTTCCATGACCGAATCGATCACGTTCTGCTCCTTGAGCGACTCGATATCGATCTCCCTGCCGTCGTCGACTTCGGCGATTGATACGACTAAAGCCCAGAACATCCTGATCTTTTCGATGATACTTAACGAACTCCAGAACCGCAGGAGCGTAAGCCGGATATCACGGTCAACAAGAGCGGTGGGGATGCCCCGTTTCTCCGCCTCTTCAATCGCTATCTTCATTTCAGCACCGGGTTCAACACCCACGTCGATACCGATCTTACGCTGGAGGTAGGCCAGCAGCCACTGGACCAGCAGTGAATTGAAGTTCCTGACTTCAAGCACATCGCTGACAGAGGGGTCCCGCCCCTGCTTTTTGAGAGCGGTAAACCGCGCAGGATCGAGTTCAATCGCAACAACATCCGGCTTGAAATCCTCGATTGCTGCCCGCACTTCGTCGACACTCTGCTGCGAGACATGTGCCGTCCCGACAATTTTGATCTCTGCCATTCAACTCCGTTATTCCACAAGTATGTGCGCTGCATCCTCATTAAGGATGAGGGGGGAAACAACGGTGAGAGGTTTGTGACAGGAAATTCCGGCATCCGGAAATAAGTCCGGTATTGCAGGTAGAGGAGGAGATTTTTCAAAGATGAAAACAAAGACATTTTCGCTATCGGATGTCAGTTCTGGTAGGTCATTAATAAAAAATGTATATTAAACAATATTAGAGATTCAATAAAACAAAGTTCAATAACAATAATTATATGCTAATAAAAGTATTCAAGATTTGCCGGTATATGTCCCCGAATTCGGCAGGGACTCGTACCGTTTTTACGTTTATGGTGGTGTAGCTGTGGCTGAATCTACAAAAAAGACTGAACCTGAAGAAGTCGTACCTGCTGAAGATCTGGTGGCTTGTGAAGAGCGTATAAACAAAAATATGACATGGGCTAGCCCGGATCCTTTTGAGCAGCTGAAGAAGAAGGACCCCGGAAAAATCGGGGCGTGCAACCCTTATGTCCTCGCCCCCCTCCTGCTGAAGGCAGAGATCAACTGGAACAAAGTGAACCCACACCAGACCCTTATGGCGGCATTTGTCCCGACCGGACTCACGAAGTTTTCAGATATTTTTGACCCCGGAAAATCAGTTATTTTTCCTGGCGCCCGGACAGGTTCCGGGGCTCCTGCAACGCCGGGAAGGATGCCCAAGACCTACGCTCCGATCATACCATCATCTGATCACCTGCCGCCGGGCGCACCGCAGGGATCTTCTCCCCCGGCATCCCTGCCGTTCAAAAAAATTACGTTCAATACCCTTAAGGATGTTGTCGATGATGCAATGCAGGGTGCCTGCGTGGACTGCTATTTCATCGCAGCCCTCTACTCGCGGGCATGGTGCAGTTACCCTGCTTTCCCGCCAAATCCTTCCACTTGTTTAAACGGCTACAACATTACCTTCTATTCGCCAGCCTGTGGATCGGTCACAAAATGTGCGACCACGAAATTTCCGGTCGACGATTACAAGCAACCGGTATTTACCCAGATGACCACTGAATGGGAACTGTGGCCGGCGTTATACGAAAAGGCCTACGCGATGTTCATGGGCCTGAAACCATCAGTACTTCCGAATGCAACAAGTACTGATCCCGAGATCAGTGTATTCCTTCCGGGAGATCCCCTCCTTTCCTTATTCCACCTGACAAAAATGAAATGGGATTTCACCGGGAATAATACGATCGGCCAGCCATCGGCATTTCTCACCAAGGAACTGTCACCGTTTGGCTTTGCTTCGAGCTATAATGCACTGAACAAAAACCTCTGTGCAGCAATTGTGGCTTCCCGGAAAACCATCTACCCCACGGTTGCTTGGACGTATGACCCGTCTGTAGAATCATTGCCGGCGTGTAGTTCTGCCTTGTTCGGATCAACCGGTCCGTACGGGAGTGACCTGATCGTTCCCAATCACTCGTATTCTGTCCTGGGTTCCATCACCATAAATACCAACAATTATATCGTATTAAGAAATCCATGGGGTGCAAACTGGTGCGGCGATGATCCGTCAGGATCCGTGGGACGATATCTCGCAGCTGGTCAATGGACACCTGCCCAGGGAATAACGATCCAGCTTGGTGGCAGGACAGATGGTATCTTCGGCCTGAGAACAGATGCCTTTGACTGTTGTTTCAGAGGCTTTGGATGGGTCCAGTTCAGGTGTGTGTGAGAAAAAAGGAGTGATGATTATGGCGGCACCTGCCCGGTTCAGGAACAGAAATCTCATCCTCGCCGGACTTTTTTGTGCTTTTCTCATCCTCCTGCCTGCCGGTGCCATTCCTGCAGGGACCGAGACCCGGATCTCGTTTTCCCGGGATCCGGGCTGCATGAATATCTACCCATCCAGCGACGCCGGATGGATTGTCTGGGAAGAGACCTGTCCGGGCCTGTCCCAGACAATTATTGCCTATAATTATACTTCCGGAGTTCAGCTGCTGCTTCCCAATTCAACCCTCCTGACCTATGCCCCGAATATAAGGAAAAACCGCGTTGTATGGTATGAGGATTCAGGCGGGGGCATGGATGATATCTATTATACTGACCTTGATTCACTCCCCCTCACCGCTCATAAGGTAAACGTCCCTTCCTCAGTAAAAAACCATCCCGTGGTGGATGGCGGCAACATTGTATGGCAAAACCAGGAGCCAATTTCTGGTACCTACGATATACTATTGTATAACCTGACCAGCGGTATACTCTACAATCTCACGCCGGATACACCGGACACCGACCAGGTGTTTCCCTCCATCTACGGCGACAGGGTTATATGGCAGAATAACCGCATGTCGGGCAGTGATATTTTCATGAATGACACAGGCGCAGGCTGGATGACCACCAATCTTACGCCGGGATTGTTACCCGCCTTTAACAGCCGCCCGGTCATGAACGGCAATTCAATCGTCTGGTATGACAACGCGAATACCATCTATCTTTCTGACCTGACAACTACAACGGTGGTAGCCGGTGACCCGGCCATTTCGGTCTCAAACCCTTCGGTCTGTTCCACCCATGTTGTATGGAAAGAGGATACCAGCCCGCCCGCTTTATGGTATGACGTGATGCTCTATAATTTAACGACATCAGTCAAGGAGCCGGTAACCAATGCACAATCTGTCGATCCGGATACGGAAACTTCACCCGTTCTCATTACTCCTGATTCACGGATTATCTGGGTCGATGACCGGAACGGACAACCCGATATATACATGTTCACGTATGGTGTAAGCGGGACATGCCCTGTCGCCGGTTTTTCGGTTAATGTCACCGAAGGTCCTGCCCCGCTCACGGTGGAATTTTCTGATACTTCATCGGGTTCACCTTCTCTCTGGCGGTGGGATTTCGGGGACGGTTCGTATGATATGCACCGGAATACAACCCACACGTTCTCATCAAGCGGTATTTATTCCGTAAGACTGATTTCCGGAAACTCTTATTGCAGGAGTACTTCGGACGTTCAGACTATTTCCGTCGGAACGCCTCATGTCGATTTTTCATCCGCACCCACTGAGGGGCTCGTCCCTCTTACCGTTGCATTCAGCGGCACTGCAACCGGCTCTCCTTCCGGCTGGCTCTGGAAATTCGGCGATGGCGCAACGTCCACGCAGCAGAACCCTGTTCATACCTATACATCAGCAGGGACCTACACGGTCAACCTTTCTGCAACAAACTCTTACGGGACTACTGTGGCATCAAAAGCCGGTTATATCACGGTGAAAAACGGTGCACGGAACATTGCATTCACCAATATCACCGGGATTTCTGTTGCGGATATAGCAGGGAGGCAGATCCTGACATACAATAAAAACCTGGTTCCTGATTATTCGCTCACGTCGGATAAAACCACCCTGGTATCACGTCCTCCCCCTGGATACGGGTGGCAGAATATCACGTTTGTTTCTAACACCGGTACAACGTTCGATGACGGGGCGGGGAATATTATCGGATCCATTTCGCCGGTAATTCTCCAGACAAGGGATATACTCCCATCATCGTTCCCACAAGAGATCGGTTCAAACCTTGAGATGAATTACGAGACCGAATACCTCAGGTATTCGTCTCCAGCGTACCTGGTTACCGAAGTCTGGGAAGGGACCACGTCCCTTGACAACCTCCAATTCGAAGATATTATCCACCGTTCCGGGTACACGTCGAAAAATGTTGCCTATACGATGAGTGTTTCTTATCATAACCTTCCCACACCATTGCGTGAACGGATAAATCTTAGTATTAGTTCCGACTGGGTGGCAGGGATTACCGGAATTGATTGGGGAAGGGACCACACATTCGTAATAGCCAAAGGATATGATTCGGCCGGCAACCTCGCCGGCACCATCGTAAAGCCAGTATTTGTAGGAAATGATTCCGTGAATCATCTTGAATATTTCAAGGCCGACATTCCCCCGCAGTTTGCCTACGTCACCACATTTGCGCTGGCCAGACTCTCCGGTAGCGGCAACCCGTTCCAGCTGATTACCCTTACCATTGCTACCTACATCAGTCCCGGACGTAATTCCGGAAGTAATCCCGAAAGCGTCAGCGGCAGTGACTCCGATTCTGGTACCGGGACAAATGCACCCGCTGCTGTCCAGAACACCCAAGTCCCTCAGCCCATACCATCATCATTGCCGGTTACCGGGAAAACTGCCAAACTTTATTCAAATGCACAGGGTGTTATTACGCAGGCGACCACGCTGCAGTCAGCGGACGGTCTTGCAAGGGTATCCGTCAGGGAGGGGATTGTCGCAAAAGACAGTTCGGGTGCGGCGCTTTCATCTATAACGATCAATTCACTACACGCAGAGAGTGTTCCCGGCATACCCGATGGTTCTGCGTTTACCTATGGCGGCATGGCTTATGAGTTGCAGCCGGATGGAGGTACGTTTTCCCCGCCAATTTCCCTCACTTTCACCGTCCCGCAGGCACATTGGGGTCAGGACTTTATCGTAAGAACATTTGATCGTACTTCCGGTGTCTGGCAGGAGGTTCCCACGACATACAACCCCAACACCGGAGTCGTCAATGCCGAGGTCACCCATTTCTGCTGTTTCGCGCTGTTTTCCAAAGCAGTTACTTCTGTACCCTCTGACTTGAAAACAACCTCTCCTGCGCACATGGCCCCCGACGTAATCATTCCGCCACCTCCTCCCACAGCCATGTCGATCTTCACGGGCATGATCCTGTGGGTGGTTGATATAGTGACAAAAAATGTGCTGGTTGTGGCAGGAATTGCCGTCCTTGTCGCATCCGTTTACCTGTACGGCAGGAAGCGACGGCGTGATCGGATAATGTATCTTTTCTAATACAGCTCCTCGTGATCATACACAAGGGGGGCTGGTTTCTGTTTTGTTATATCCTCTTCAATCCCTTTGACAAAGCCCATCACAATAATGATAACCGGGACGATCTCGAGTCTCCCCAGCCACATCAGCAGGATAAAGATCCATTTGATCGAGAGCGGACTTACTGCCGATATAAACCCGACGGTAAGCCCGGCGTTACTCAATGCCGAGACCAGTTCAAAAATGACTTCATCGAGTCCAAATGAAGTGATATACAGGTGCAAAGACACGATGGTAGCAACAAATATCGTCAGAACATAAACCACGATAACGAGCATGTTCCGGGAGATCGCCAGATCCGAAATCTTTTTTGAGAGCGTCCGCTTGCCAAAACGAAGAGGTACAAGCACATGGCTGCTCACGAAGAACCGCCGGAACCACCACTTCACACCTGCATACGCAAGCATTACACGGTTTACCTTGACTCCTCCCGCCGCACTTCCCATAGCTCCGCCAATGAACATCATCATCCCGACAACAGCGATCGGAATTGCCGCCCAGGTATGCGGGCTTGAGTTCTGCAGGCCGCAGGTACAGAGTCCTGATACGGCTGTAAATATACCCTGGCGGAATGCTGTGCCGATGGGCAGATTGCCAAAGATAAAGAGATCCCACGATGTCACGAGGGAACCTGCAAGCGCAATCAGCAATAACATTTTCACGGTCTGGTCGCGGAACATTTCGCGGATTTTTCCATTATACAGGAAAAAGAAGACCTTAAAAGGGATTGCCCCGGCAAGCATCACGGGTATGAGCAGGGCTTCTAATAACGGGTTATTGTAGTATGCAAGACCACTTGTATGAACCGTGAAACCTCCCGTGGCAATAGCAACCATCACAAGATTCAGCGAATCCCACAGAGGTATCCCTGCAATCATAATCATGCCGGTAAATGCAAAGGTTAATACAAGATAGATCATCCACATCCGCCGGCTGGTTGTCACGACTGTTGACACCAGTTCTTCTTCCCGTCCCTCCATACGGTAAAGCCGGAAGAGCGAGACCCGGGACTTCCGTCGCAGGGAAATACCGAATGCAATGATACCAATCCCTCCGATCCACTGGGTGAATGATCGCCAGAAAAGAAGTGTTTTTGGTATCGAGTCAAGGGATGTAATCATGGTGAAGCCGGTGTCTGTCCAGCCCGACATCGCCTCAAAGATACTGTCAGTATACGACATTTTCAAACCGAATACAAAGGGGAGTGCACCGATAAGCGCGATTGCAAGCCACGAGAACGCGACAGCAATGAGGGTACCGGAAAAGGAGGGTTCGAGATCCTCAAACGAGATGCGGGAGAGGAGTGCACCTAAGATAAGGAACACGAGCGGGGCGGAGGCGACGGGGAGGAGCATATCCCATTCGCGGAAAATGACGAGTACCAGAAAAGGCAGCAGTGAAGCGATGCCAAGGAACTCAAAAATGAGACCCATGTCGTGCGCTATCATGGCAATATGCTCGATGCGCTTCATCTGATAACCAAGATGATTGGTTTTTTTATATTGTTATGGGTATCGTTTTCCGGTTCCCGGTTTTTATATAAAAACGCGACATATCTATTAATTTCAAACCGGCACAATAGGTATTCATCCATGAACCAGCGCCGTACCGATCTTTTTCCGTTCCTGCTGATACTCATTCTCTCCCTTTTCGCATTCCTGGTATTCCTGTCGGTTATCGATATGGTGCTCATCGGTGCCTCGGTTGCAGTTGTACTTATGCCGCTGCACCATCGCATTTCAAAGTATACACAACCCGGTGTATCTGCTGCGGTGGTGACCTTTGGTGTCTTCTTTGCGGTAAGCTTTGTAGTACTTATCTCATATCTTATCCTTGCATCAAACATTCATGGACTTCTGGATATGTTCGACACGATTGGTACCTGGCTGAACAATCCCACAACCAATCCTCTGGACTTTGGTATCCCGGTGACCAAGACAAATCTCTCGGGTCTCATCGATAAAGCGACCATACTCTTTGTAAATTACAAACAGACAATTCTCGATAATCTCATCCTTATCGCCTTTAAGACATTTGTATTATTTTTCTCCCTGTTTTCCCTGCTGTTATGGGGAGAGGAACTTAAACTCAAACTCACCCGGCACGTGCCGAAAATGTTCAATGAATACGTGAAGAAACTTTCTGAAGTGACAGCAGACACCCTGTATGCAGTTTATATCGTACAGATTGCCATCGCCGTCCTTACCTTCTTTATTGCATTACCCGTTTTTTACCTGCTGGGTTATGGGAATATTATCTTTTATTCGTTCCTTGCTGCATTCTGCGAACTTATTCCCATTCTCGGCTCATCGGTCGCATTTCTCCTGGTCGGGACATATGCGCTCGCCCTGGGAGACACACGAGGAGTATTTATTCTCTTTTTCCTTGGATACGTCGTCGTATCATGCGTACCCGAGATTTATATCCGCCCGGTGCTTGTCGGCAGGCGGGTGAAGATCCATTGGGTGATCATGTTCATCGGGATTATCAGCGGTCTCCTGACTATGGGACTTGCAGGTTTTATTCTGGGCCCTCTCATCATTGTCCTGCTCATTACCAGTTACCGGCTCTATGTCCAGGAAAGAAAGGACCGGCGTGAGCCTGTCAATGCTTTATGAATATTCCTTGGCAAAAACACATTTTCCTGCGTAAAAGAGAAAGGATTATACCTTATTTCTGACGACTGGTATTGAAGGAATGCTAAAAAATTATTTCGCGGTACCAGGGATTGTAAAGTCAATGGGACTTGTCTTTGGGGATATCGGGACAAGCCCCATCTACACCCTGACAGCAATTTTTCTCCTTATTCCGCCCACGCCGCAGAATATCATCGGCATCCTCTCTTTAATCATCTGGACGCTCACCATTCTTGTCACCGTGCAGTATACATATCTTGCCATGCACCTCGGCAAGAAGGGTGAAGGTGGAACGATCGTGTTAAAGGAGATCCTCCTGCCCCTGTTAAAATCCGGAAATCAGGTGGCTTTTGTATCTCTCCTGGCAATCGTCGGGATCTCACTCTTCATCGGTGACAGTGTGATCACGCCGGCAATCAGTATTCTTTCAGCGGTTGAAGGTATCCTGCTTATCCCGGGTTTTGGGTTCACGTCGCAATTGACTCTTATGATCCTCGCTGCCCTGATTGCAGTCGCGCTTTTTTCCATACAGGTGCGGGGAACTGAAAAGGTTGCATGGGCATTCGGGCCGGTCATGGTCATCTGGTTTCTGTCGCTTGCTGCCGCCGGATTTATTGCACTCTTTGCTGCCCCCCAGGTACTCCTTGCGATCTCCCCGGTATATGGCATAAAATATCTTCTGGGCAACGGGCTGGCGGGGTTTCTCATCCTTTCGTCGGTAATACTCTGTGCAACCGGCGGTGAAGCTCTTTACGCGGATATGGGACACCTTGGCAGGGAACCGATTATCCGTGCGTGGTATCTTGTTTTTTTCGCACTTGCGATAAATTATCTTGGTCAGGGTGCATTCCTGATGACTCATCCTGGGGTAAAAAATGTTCTTTTTGAGATGATCTTTTCCGAGATGCGGATGTTGTATATTCCTTTTCTCCTGTTGAGCATTGCAGCAACGATCATCGCTTCGCAGGCTATGATCTCGGGTATCTTCTCCATTGTCTACCAGGGAATCACTACCCGCATCATGCCACTCATGCGCATTGAATTCACCTCGCCCCAGCTCCGCTCCCAGATCTATATTGATGTGGTTAACTGGCTGCTGCTCTTTGCTGTTCTGCTGATTATTGCAATTTTTAAGAGTTCCAATAATCTGACTCATGCGTACGGACTTGCCGTGAGCGGAACAATGGCGATCACCGGGATAATGATACTCTGGATTTTAATCCTCCGCGGAGAGCTGGTAAAAACATGTATCGCATTTTTTGTGCTGTTCACCACCTGTGTGTTCCTGATTTCGAATTTTAACAAAATCCCGTACGGGGGGTACTGGTCCCTTATTATCGCATCCATTCCGTTATCCGTAATTTTGATCTATGTGTTCGGCCAGAAAAAACTTGCAGCTGCCCTCCGGCCAGTTCCCCTTGATGACTTCCTTAAACAGTTCAACGAAGTTTACCAGTCTGTCAACAGGATTTCAGGATCCGCGCTTTTCTTTGCCCGCGATTTCCGCAGGCTGCCCCAGTACATCCCCCGCATTATGTTCACCAACAACATCATCTATGATGATAACATTATCGTCTCGATTATCCGGACCGAACAACCGTTCGGAGTGACGTGGGGCGTCACCCGCGAGATAGCACAAGGGCTCTCCATCTTCGAGATCTATTTGGGATACATGGAGATTGTTGATGTCGGGGCAATCTTAAAAGAGGCGGAGATCGAAGAAAAGACGATCTTCTATGGCATGGAAGATATTGTGACCGTGCACCCGGTCTGGCGTATCTTCGCAGCGATAAAGCGTCTCACGCCATCGATGGTCCAGTTCTACAAGCTGCCGTCAGATAAGATCCACGGTGTCGTGACCAGAGTGGATTTGTAATCCGGAATCTTTTTTTATACCGCACGCAAAAGATGCTCCATTCAGGGGATTTGATGACAAAACTCTGCCCTCCGCTCCTTGATGGTCACTCCAGAGTTTACCAGTCACGAAACGGGGGTCAAAAAAGATTCAATAAAATAAGATTTTTCACCGAGCTATAATCCAAGAGGACGATAAAACCTGAACAGGATCTGACGATATGCTCATATTTTCACCGCACCAATATACCCGGTACGCGGAAGTTGTAACCAAGTCAGCAATGCCGGATTTTCTGACGTCGCAGGTATAAAGGACCTGAACAATCTCCCGCAGGGCGTGGGTATCCGAGTCTGGTCAAAGGAGCGGGATTTAGGGTCCCGTCGCGCAGGCGTTCGTCGGTTCGAATCCGGCCCCACGCATTTTTCCCTTATACGCGGTATATCAGAAAACTGCTACGTTTCACTTATCGGTCATGCTGGATTACAAGGCATCTCAAAAAAACACCACTCTTTTAATGGTAATTTCCGCCTTCGATCAATTATTCTTGTTATGTATAGGGGACTCCAAGGAATGACAGAACAAACGGTGAAAACTACCTGGACCGGCTTTTTTACCTTACTTCTTTTTTCCCATCTTTTCCAGGACCCTGTTCTTGTTCATCTCTGCTTCAACATGTGATGGATAGATCTGGAGAACTTTATCAAATTTTGATACTGCTTCCGGATACCGCCCAAGCTTTTCATAGCAGCGTCCCATTTCACAATACGCTAAAGCAAACTTCGGTGCCAACATAACTGCAGTACTGAGATTTTTAAGAGCTGATTCATGGTTTCCTTTACCTGACATTTCCAATGCACAGCGGTAGAGGGTTATTGCTTCCAAGGGAATCTGGCGAAATGAGTCCATTTTTTCACCCAGCTTTTCAAATTGTTTCCGTTCATATGGCAAGAGATGGTATAAGTTAAATTTTATAAATATTTCGAAATTAATCTATAAGATCATAATGCAGGGAAATACATCGGCATTCGTACTAAATTTTTAGCACATTTCACTCATGGATCATCGTCAGTATCATCTTAGACCGTTGCTGTGCATGAAGGGCATGGGGTTTGTTGGCCGGCATGACGATCATCTGCCCTGCCTTAAGTAGGAACTGATTCTTTTCGATCGAGATCTCCATCTCACCATCAACGATCATGGCAATCGCATCGAACGGCGCAGTGTGTTCTGACAGCCCTTCACCGGCATCAAACGCAAAGAGCGTGATAGTGCCGCTTTTTTTATAGACCAGCATCCGGCTCACTACCGAACCGTCCTGGTACGCGATGAGGTCCCTGGGATCCAGGATTTGTCCCGCAAGGTTTTCGTGTTTCTTCTCTGGCATAGGATCACCACTGAATAATTTTTAGTTCCGGGTACTCTTATAGTGAATGCCTTCTTTCTGATTCTTCCTGAGGAGAACCTCCCTTTTTTTGACGAGATAACAGATAGGGATACGAATTCTGGTACACGGCAACGAAACTTACTGAAGATGAGTTTTTGCATTTTTCACGAGGTATGGAGACAACATGGAAAAAGGGGAGATTGCGCGTGGCAGAGATAGTGAAACTCAGTCCAAGGTTACCCGAGGGGGTAATAGCCGCCCTGTACTCGTTCTGACCCAGGTACACTCCCTGCTCAAAACAGGGGACCTTGCAATCCTGTACCATTCACCTGTTTTTTCCCGATTGGAACGAGTATTTTCCTTAAAATACATGATTATTACGATATTTTCCTCGGGTGCTGACACAATCCTGACAGAACCAAAAAAACAAGATTGCCCGATTGGCAAACGGAGCCCGGATTGGGCTTATCGGGGATCGTGTCCTTTAAGGCTGGGAAATCTGTTGTTCTTCCCGCGATCCGGAGAAACAAATATTTACAAAACAGGGATTCTTTCTCATCATCGGCATATATGGGTGATCAGCTCTGAGTTTTGCCAACTAAACTGCACCAAACAGGCTCATTTTAATCAACAAATGACCGTATTTTTCCCAGAGAACCGCAATATTGACTCAGTTCGGAAACAATGATCTTCATTCGTCATTTTTTGCATCAACTTCTGATTTTTTTGAGATCCGATCGCTTGGTTTGCCAATCGGAGCCAGAAATGAACTTGAATAGGGAGTGTTATAAATCTAAGGTGAAAACAGGTAGTTTTCCTTGTGAGGGAATATAACCGGATCCGGGAAACTTTATAAAAATTTTATTGCAGCAATCCATTCATTACCTCTGAATTATTGTTTTCAGGCTAAAAAAATCTTGAACTTGGATACGTGTCACCGAGCCTGACTCTTGCCGGCTAGTTTTTATCTGTTATCTAAAAAAAACCGAATCAGTCGATGAATCCTCAGGGTTCCTGGATACTATTTCTCCATCTCCAATGCCTTTGCCCACGTCTCTATAGCCCAGCGGGCAAGATCCTCGGGTATTTTATGGTTTTCCATCAATCGTTTCCTCAGTCTGGCTGAAGTATTGACCCACCGGAATCCCTGGTGAGACTTCAATAATTCCTGGGGAATGTTATCCTTCAGGGCAATAACCAGAACATTTCGTTCATATGCATATTCACCGTGGGACAATTCGTTGAGCAATGCTGCCACTTTATCCGGTTCGTCAAGAATAGAAAGCCCGGATCCATTCATCACGCCGCACAGACTCGCTAAGGTATGTAATCTGCTTTCTTCGGGAATTGTTCCAAAATAAAGTTTCTTCTCTTCAGGTTTCTTCTCTCCGCCTTTGAGCTGCGCAGGTTTCTTCTTGCCAGGTTGTTTGTTAAACAGGTTCTGAGGTTTTGTGTACCATAGCACAGCACCGATAATGATAATCACGAGGAGAATAAGCATCCCGATGGTTGTCGGGTTGAACCGGCTCTGTTTCGTAAGGGCAATTTCCCGGTTTTCCCGTGCTGTGGTATAATTTGGCTGGAGGGCAATCACCTTGTCATACGAGGCGATCTCCTCATCATACCGCCCGAGATAATCCAGCGCGACACCGCGGTTGAGCCACGCTTCGGCATACACCGGACTGATGGCAATCGCTTTGTCATACGAAAGAATCGCATCTGCATACCTGCCGAGTTTTCGCAACGCGATGCCGCGGTTGTACCACGCTTCTGCGAACCCCGGTTGGAGGGTAACTGCCCTGTCATACGAGTTGACCGCCTCTGAATATTGTCCAAGGTTGTCCAGGGCAACGCCGCGGTTGTTCCACGCATCGGCATTGGTCGGACGGATAAAAACCGCCTTGTCATATGCAGCGACGGCCTCAGCAAACCGGCCTTGTTTACTGAGATTAATCCCGTCACCATAATACTGATCAGCCAGGTCAACCGCGGTTACCAGGGGGACTATGAGCAGGAGAAGAAGAAAAATTCCCACGGATATTCCGGACCTGCTCACAGCCATACCACGTATGTATTCGCTATCCGGTTAATCACTATTTTGATTCAAACCGGAAATTCTGCAGCATTTACGAAATGTATCATCCTGACAACCTGACTGACCAGAACCTTCTCTGTTATGAATTGCAGGGAATGAATAAAGAAAACTGTTCAATATGATAAAAAAATCGCCGTAATCAGGAATTCGTACCAATGATGAGGGAAAAAATCAGGATCAACAAAAACCCGGTTTTCATCTTCCCGCTTTCGTCATCACGGGATTTCCCGGGCCGGATCAAGCAGTATCTCGTGGGGAAGCCCGGTAAGGGCAACCGCTCCCAGAGCACCAATTACGCCATCTCCCCCGTGCAGCGTTATACCGAACCTCTCCGCAGTCGCATCGGCTACCGCCCGGGTGATCAGCTGGGTCCGGACACGTCTCCCGTACTCCCTCAGCCCTTCGGGAATTTCGAGCCCGGTCCGGATCGCAATTCCCCACTCGTGGGATAACGACTCCCCGGCCACAAACCGCAGCGTTTTTTCCTCAAGATCAGTGTAACTCTCAGGTGAGACGGCCACTTCGATGAAACTGGAGGAATTCCCGGCGGTTTTCAAAAATACATCCGGGTTGAGCATCGCTACATGGTGGCTGATCGGCAGAACACCTTTGATCCGGGTGACATGCGAGAGGAGAGCCAGGGCAAGGGCAAATGTCGCGCCTCCTTCCTTTGAATCAGTATCATCAATGCCAATGGTCACATGCATCAGCGCCCGGGTACGCACATCGCCTTCCACGATTTCACCGGCATGCCGGGTCCTGACCTGCATCACCCCTTCCGCACGCGCCATCATATCGGACAACGAGTATGCCGGGCCACCGATGCAGCGGATGTGCTGGACAACCGTATCCCCGTCCTTTTCAATGCCTGTAACACCGACAGCCGGAAGGGGCGAGAGCCCGACCGGAACCTCACGGGAGCCGATCCGGGCACATTCCCGCAGCAGTGTCCCGTCACGCTGCACGCTCACCAGGACACCACCTGCCAGTGCATGATGGTACCCGCAGAAAGCGGCACAAGCTCCGCTCATGCAGTCATGGTATATCTCGACATTATCTCCATCGATGGTCGTGAAGATCCGCCGGCAGGCACTCGACGGCATTGCGCTGATCGCCACGTAGTGCGCCGCACTTCTCCCGCGTTTCTCCTCGCGTAAAAGTACGCATCCCTCAGTGAGGAGCCGGTTCACCCAGTCCTGTGCGGTACTGCGGGGAAGGCCGGTTGCATGAAAGAGGTCGGTGACGGTAAAAAAACCATTATCGAGCGTGAACTGTCGCATCAGGCGCAGGTATTCGCGCCGTCGCTCAAGTACGCTGGACATAACGGTCCTGGATGAACAGCAGGTCGCCGATGATGGCGCTTGCTGTCTCGGTGGATCCGGCCCCCCTGCCGATCAGGGTGATCTCCTTTGCCATATCCGTTTCAAGGGTAAGTGCGTTCAGTGTCCCGTCAACCACCAGTGGGTGGTTCTTTTCAAGGATCCGGGGCGAAACACGGAGTATATGTTTACGGGGAATCGCTTCGGCAATCAGCCGGATGGTACACCCTTCATCCTCTGCCAGCCGTAATGCATCGGGAGTCAGGAGATCGATGCCAGTACGATCGACGTCATTCAACCCTATGCTGTTCCCCCAGATAGTATTTGCAAGGATCACGAGCTTGATCGCCGCGTCTATTCCCTGTACGTCATAGGTGGGATCCGCCTCCGCATATCCCATCTCGCGGGCTTCCATCAATGCCTGCTCGTAGGTAAGTCCTTCATCCGCCATACGGGTGAGAATGTAGTTGCAGGTACCGTTCAGCACGCCATAGAGCGCAAGGATCTCGTTGCCGGCAAGCCCGTGTTCCAGGGTATGCATGACGGGAACTGCACCCGCTACGGTTGCTTCGTACCGCAGGGCCACGCCGTTTTTAAGTGCCAGTGCATGAAGTTCCTTGTAGGCAAGGGCGATTGGTCCTTTATTTGAGGTTACCACGTGTTTCTTCCGTATCAGGGCTGTTTTGATATACCCGATGGCAGGTTCTCCGGTAAGAGCATTGGTGGGGGTCACTTCGACGAGAGCATCGTAATCCGCTTTTTTTATCACATCGGCAGCGGATATTTCCCGGTCGCCGCAGTAGCCGTTCCTGCTCTTGTTTAAGAGGAGGTTTGCAATGTCAAGTCCGTCAGGTTCCACGCATCCGCTTTTCGAATCGGCAATCCCGGTAATCGTAATACCGAGATCTTTTCGTGCAATCACCCCGGCGACCCCTTTACCTACCGAACCCAGGCCTATTAACGCAACCTTCATCATGCAATCTCCTCGAGAGGTTCAATCAGGAGCAGGGACTTCTGGATGGATACCCGGCGGAGAATTGCAAGCGCTGCTTCCATGTCATGCTTGCTTACCGCTTTAATAGTTATCCGTGAAGTAGATCGCTCGTGCACCGCTGGCATGCTCATCGCGAGTTCACAGACTTCTGCAAAGCCGGTAGAGTCAATCTGGTCAACGGTATCGGAGAGATCGGTGTGCATCAGATGCCCGATCAGGATTACCGTCCTTTTATAAAGAAGCCGTTCCTCACCGATCCGCTGGATGTGCACTCCCTGTTCCTTGAGAAGCGCTACGAGTCGTTCGAGGCGCCCTTCCGGCAAATCGAGCACGATCTGCACGTTTAGGGTATCATCATCCAGATCGGGTTCACGCTGGTGAATGACCGCGATGATATTCCCCCCTACTTCAGACATGGGTTTGAGGGCAGCAACCAGCTGACCCGGAGAATCCTTCATCTCAAGTTTCATGGAAACCTGCACGAGACCACCTGTCCAGTAGTAGATCGGCTTTCAAGATAAGTCTTTTATTTTGAAGATCCGGAGAAACTCTGGTACCATGATCATGGTACTTGAATATCCTGCTGGATTCTGTCCAACGGTATGGGTATAGGAACAAGAACAGGGATATATGGGATGGGAGAAACCTTTTTTCACGTAGGTTTTTCGCAGCCTTCCCAAAAGCTGTCGCATCACGGGGGATCCCCCGGCAGCTGGGGCAATAAAATTGCCGGAGACGTCAAAAAAGTGACCATTTAATAAAACATTACTTTCCCGGAAAATTATAGTATGCACGGGCTCACCCGCCTCAGGGCCTCACCGGGGCAACGCGGGGCTGGGAGGTTTTCACCGATCCGCCGCGGGGGCACCCGTCAGGGGTGGCGGTGGTTATCTTATTTGGGGAGAGTGAGGTACCAATCCCATATCATATCTGAATAACATGATTTTCACGATTCAGGAACAAACTCTTTGTTCATGTGGGTTTCTCCAGAACTTTGGAACATGAAAAATTGGTAATTGAAATGGTATTTCTATACCCTGAAATACCAAAAAAAATGATTTTTCAAAGCTTCCGGAGTTTTTTATCCACCTTCTCAAAGAAATTACGTTTAACGTCGACAAAGAGCGCCGGATATTCAGACCGTCTCACTCCAATTGTCATTGAGGATCCCACGCCGATCGTCTTCTGGCCATCGATAACGAGATGGGCAGGTTTTGCACTATCCAGTTTGATTTCAAGGTGGCGGTCGCTGCTTATCAGATGAGGGCGGGATGACAACATGTACGGGGCGAGTGGAACCAGTAAAAATCCCTGGATTCGTGGGTCAACGATAGGTCCTCCTGCACTCATTGCATAGGCGGTAGAACCGGTCGGCGTACTGATCAACAGGCCATCAGCACGGAACTCCTCGGTCGTGATGTTATCAACAAGAATGGAAAATTTCAGCATCTTTGCCGGTCGGGTGGTCACTATTAACCCTTCATTCAGTGCATTTCCCAGGCAGGTGTCACCATTGGACAGCATGATTCTCATCCGTTCTTCAACGGAAAAACCCAAAGGCAGGTTTTGTATAAATTCCAGTGCCTCAGAAGGTTCAAGATCCGCAAGAAAACCAACCTCGCCCCAGTTGACGCCAAGTACCGGGATGGGGCGGGGCATCTGCTGGATCGCGCGGAGGATAGTGCCGTCTCCCCCGATCGCAATGACAATCTCCTCGTTCGCATCTGCGAAAGAACAGCCGGGTAGCCCCAGAGCGATAGCTGTATCGCGGTCGTATACTACATCGGATCCTTCTTTTTCAAGAACCGTTCTGACTTTCTCAGCAAATGCAAGCGCATCCCGGTTGTCAATCCGCGAAACAAGCAGTATCCTCATAATAATCACCGCAGGTACTCGATTACCTTATGGTGGAGTACCCCGTTTGTGGCAACGAGACACCGCCCGATTGTCACCTCATTCGGAAACCGGATCCCCTTACCTTCGAGATCCGAAACTATCCCGCCTGCTTCAGTACACACAAGCATCCCGGCAGCAGCATCGGTCACTCTCAGCGTTCCCCGGAGATCGATAAAACCGTCAATCCTCCCGCAGCCGATATAACAAAGTTCCAGAGCAGAGGCCCCCAGCAGACGCCACCGTCGGATCTTCTGCCCGAGCTGCATCATACGGGTGGGATCAAATTTTCTTCCGTAGACGCTCATTGCAGATTCATCCAGCTGGGAGACATCCGATACCCTGATGGGTTTGTTGTCGCACCGCGCGTATTTCCCCTTTATGGCCGTGAATGTTTCTCCACTTGCCAGGTTGCGAATGAATGCCTGCTGCACAACCCCATGCTCAGCATAGGCAATGGAAAGTGCATAGAAGGGTATCCCTGCAAGGGCATTGAACGTCCCGTCCACCGGATCAAGAAAGATGGTGCCACCGTTTCCCTGGAATTTAACCTTTCCGGCCTCTTCACTCACCAGGAGGGAGCAGAGGTGATGCTCCTGTAAAAAAGAGATAATACAATCCTCTGCCACCTGATCTATCTTTTTTGTCGGGGTGAGATCCGCACCCATCTTCACCGTCACACCTCCTTCAGGTGTTCCCGTAAGATCGCGGATACTCTCTTCTACCAGTTCTGCCATCTGATTGCATGCAGTAATAAATTCCATGCCCCGGACTTCCCTTTTCTACGCTGTATTTATGTAATGCAATAGTGATAAATTACTACCGCGTTTACGATATGTGGTTATTCCAGGTGTGAATGAAATGAAAGAGCAGACCGAAATAGGGAAGATAAAAGAGGGACGCTATATTGTAATCGAAGACGAGCCGTGCAGGGTGCTCGGTATTGCCACATCTAAGCCGGGGAAGCATGGTGCTGCAAAAGCACGGATTGATGCTGTAGGAATCTTTGACGGCGTGAAACGATCTATCGTCCAGCCGGTATCGGCAAAGGCATACATTCCGGTTGTTGAACGTAAGAGCGGCCAGGTTATCTCGATTGCCGGGAATACGGCACAGTTGATGGACATGAAAGACTTTTCAAACTTTGAAATTCCCATACCCGAGGACAGGAAAGCCCATGTAGAGGTGGGTAAAGAGATCGTGTATATTGAATCCATGGGAAAGAGAAAGATCGATTAAGTAAAAACTGGCGTCGGCAGAAACCTTTTTTTCATATAATTTTTTCGCCAAAAGATACTAAATCGTATTATTGGGGATGTTCCAGCAGCGGGGGCTAAAGGCAATAAATTGCCGGAGACCTCGAAAAAGCCTCCATTCAATCAAACGGTACTTTCCCATGAAAGCCATCGCATTTATGAGAACTGCCCGCCATTGGGATTCTCTGAGGCACGGCGGGGCACGGGATTTTTTAGAATTTTAGTCACTGATCCGCCGCGAGGGCGCCCTGTCGGCGGGCATTCATCGTTAACGGAGACAGGGACTCTTTCGTTAAATCTGGAATACTACTATTTTCACGATGTAGATGCAAATTTTTTGTTCATGAGAGTTTTTTCAGGAGCCGAAAAATAAAATTATTTTATAAAAGATCTGTTCAATTTTTTCTCTGGCCCTGTCAACCGGCAATGGGTGGTATTCTCTGCAGTTGAAACTACCTTCAAGGTATAGTCTGATATCAGCTTTTCAGGAAAATGCAAAATTAGTATGTCCCGATATATTTTGTCGGGACCCTGATATCGATGCTGTACGAGTTAAGCGACTCCGATGTGATGGTAAAATAATAACTTCGATGTCCCTCGTAGAATTTTTCAGTCCACGGCCGGGGATCGTTAGTCCCCTCCCACAGGTTCAGGTTAATCCCACCCGGGGGACTGATCGTTCGGACGATACGATTGGGATCAGTGGCATCGATCACCTGGAGGGTAAAATCAGGAATCACGCCGGAATAGGAGCCCTGTACACCACTATATGATATTCCCTCTCCCTGTGTCGAAATAACCTGAAGTGAACCCGGTTCCGCTGCTGGTACGGGATCAACGGTGTAGACGAGCTCCCAGTAGGGGAAGGGAATTTTTATGATCTGGGTCGTCCCGCTGTATTTTCCGGAAATTTTGGCATAGGAAGTCATGCTGGTGTCCACAGGATTGGTGTCAAACCGGGTTCCATTCGGGAAAGTATCGCCAAATGTTACGCCATAGGATGACGGATTGACAAATCCTATTGTTATGACATTCTTGTCCCACGTGGGAACTGGTGTCGGGACAGGTGTTGACAGGGAAGTCTTTGGGATTACTACAAGAGTCACCGTGTCTGCAGGGGATGGGGTAACATGGATTGTGGATTGCGGAGTCGCAGCTACGGGAAGACCTGTATTGAGGGGTTTGCCGGTTACCATCGGTTTTATGACAAGGGCCACAACAAGGATAATGACCAGTGCACCCACCGCATACATGACAGATTTTTTGTCCATGGTAGAAGTGGTAAAAGTATGTTGGTTTCTTACCATAAATACTGCATACGCATGTGAGAATAAGCGGAAAGACAAAAATTTATCATCTGAAATATGAATAGTTCACGATGGTGGCGAAAGTTCGGTCGGGTTTTTTCCCATGATTTCGAGAATTTTCGCTGAAAAAACCTCAAAAACCAGATCAAAAGAAGGCACGAAAGAGGAAAATATTTATATTACAAAATCAATTTAAGAAACAGGGACGGTGGAATCCCATTGTCCTCTCAGTGTATGAAGGTTGAAGTATGAAATCCATGAAACGTAATGATGAAGGGTTCACCGGCCTAGAGGCAGCGATTGTGCTTATCGCATTCGTTGTCGTCGCGGCGGTGTTCTCATATGTCGTACTCGGCGCCGGGTTCTTTACAACCCAGAAAGCCCAGGAGACGGTTTACAAAGGTGTTGAACAATCGACTGCAAACATCCAGATGATAGGGAACGTCTATGGACTCTCCACAGATAATAATTCCATTACCAGTATCACATTCGTTATTGGTCTTGCTCCCGGTGCGTCGGCACTTGATTTGACCAAGATGAACATTGTCTTCTCCACGCCAGCCACTGCCCCGATCATTCTCAATCAGACTACAGGAAGTGCATCCACGACTTCATTCACCACTATGATTGGTACTACCCATGTCACTTCAATAAATCCCAACGATCAGGTAGAGATCCTATTCAATACAGCCGCGGTATCAGCGAATACCAGAATGACTATTGAGTTGAGACCATCTGTTGGGGCTGCTTTACCCTTCTCAAAGACGGCTCCTGCAACGATTGCTAATACGAATGTTCTCTATTAATCTCTCCTTTTTTTAAACGCACGGTCGCACACTTTGATCATTCCGGTCACAGGTTTCTCTCATAAAACTGATGGGAGGATTTTCCTGCAGAAAACACTTTATTATCCTCAATGAATTTATTTGTGAAATTACCCTCGTTGAAAAGATGAATGGGTTTTTTAAACAATAATATTCATTGATTTTCTGAATTCGGATCATTAAGAGAAGATTATAAGATACTCTAATTAAATCTCACTTTATACATATCACTCTAAGGAAATCTCATGTCCCTTAAAAATAACACGTCAGATGCTTTTACCGGTCTTGAGGCAGCGATTGTGCTCATCGCATTCGTTGTCGTTGCTGCCGTCTTTTCATACGTAATACTTGGCGCCGGCTTTTTCACAACCCAGAAAGCCCAGGAGACTGTGTACAAAAGTGTGGAACAATCAACGACAAACCTCCTGTTGATAGGCAACGTCTATGGACTGTCAACAGATAATAATTCCATTACCGAGATCAGATTCTCTATTGGTCTTGCACCCGGTGCCCCAAGCATTGATTTAACAAAATTCAAGGTTGCCTTTTCCACACCCAGCTCTGATCTGGTAATCCTTACCCTGGGTAATACTTCTTCTCAAACCCATTTCACTGCCAAGGAAGGCGGTGCAGGATCCAGCCTCAATTCTATGGTACAAAACCAGCAAATCGAAATTGCATTCAATGTTATTCCGGTTCCCGTGAATACTGTTGTAAATATTGAACTCAGACCATCCGTAGGTGGTGCATTACCATTCTCCAAAACAACCCCGGCAACTATAACCGTTACGAACGTGTTATCTTAAAAAAAATGTCTTTTTTTGAAAAGAACTGAATTTGTTCCTAACATTATCCAACTTCTGCAATTTTTTACGATAAGATGACTGAATTCCGACAGATAGAAGAAACTATTGAGAATAAATGACTGTTCTTTTCAGATGATGAATTTTTATAAACGGATCTATCCCCCTATAATATTGCTGAGAAATAGGATAGCAACAACAACGCATGACGTTGCCATCGCGATTTACTCAGCAGGGTTAACGGCAGAGAGTATCATTCACTCACTAATAAAAGGAGGTGTACTTAATTAAAAAGGAAGGATTCTAAAAAGCAAATTTTTTAATTACCTTAAAATTCATTCTAAGTTTGGAGGAGATAATTTTTGAGGAAGACTGTAATTATTTGAAGGAGGTGTCTTGAGATAGATCGTTTCAATTTTTTTGATCTTCGCGATTTCAGCGATGACCAGATACATATGGATTATTGCAAGCTCCACATCGTCTTTTGACACATTTTCCCGCAATCCTTTTGTTTTTTCACGGTTGTGTTCAGATTTTGCAAATATATACGCCATCTCAGATTCGATCATGGATACCGCCGGATCATTTCTTGAATTCTGTTCAATATAGGAAAAGATCCGGTTAAGGTACTGGTCCGATTCCAGGCTCCGTTCTTTGCCTCTTTTATCCAGATAAATTTTTTCCCGCACCGGAACAACGGTATCGGCTACCGTGATTAAGATTTTCTGCACGGCACCAAGAGCTTGTGAAAAGGAATCCGGATCATAATATCTCATTCTCTCGTTTATCTCGAGAAGCTGCTCTCCTGCCCTGGGACAATTCTCCCGGATAAATTTGTCTGCTGCCAGACGCGTATCTTCAAAAATATCTTCCGCAAAATCGCCGACCGAGAGCGAAATATTGACCTCCGTTATATAATTATGGATAGTGGTTTTAAGGCGTTCAAAATCATTTACCAGCTCGTGATGTTTATTCAGGATCTGCATCTTCTGGCTTTCGTTTGCCCCTATTTTTGCTACAGATTCGATTTTTGTAGAATTGATGTACGATTCAAGATGGGGAAGACCGATGGAATGGGGACGGTGAGTCTTTTCATCCCGTATTACCGGGCGATCATCGGTATAATATTTCTTGCAGGAACCCAGTTCATCCGGATCAAATACCACAGGATAGCCCATTATTTCATAGTCCAGCCATTTCTGGGCGTCAGAATCATGCAACATCCGGGCCAGTCGTTTTGCTTTCATCAGGATCTGCGATATGGGTAACTGGTTGATCTCCAAATCTCCAAGAATGACATTAGACAATTCTTTTGCCATCCTCAGGTTGGAATTCTGATAATCATCCATAACCATTTTTAGTGTTTCTCCCTTTTTGGAATTCTTTAATTCTTATAAATAGGGTTTCTCTTTATCAGGCACTATAATACTATGGTTATCTCATCCATAAAAAATCCTCATCTGCAGATATTTTTCCTTTTTTTTAAGGGTATAAAAGCCAGATTCTTGTAACTCTGTTTTCTTCGTCGCTAAATTAGTTGCAGGGAAGAATTAGTCCCGCAAAAGGAGACAGGAAAAGTCTTCTTGGTTATTCCTCTCCAGTTAATCTGTTGACAGATATTCACTTCCTGTATCAGGACAATAAAGGAGTTAGATCCCCTTGTGATCTATATTCAAGGTAAAATTTTTTTGATTTTCCGCTATAATTCATCAATTATTGATATTTACCCAACAAAATATTTAATAGTCATGAATGTAATATAAAGAGCAGATACAACATGGCGGTAAACCAGTCTCAGGTCGACCATATTATCACTGCCGCATCGGAAGATGATCCGGAAGTCAAACTCCAGAATCTGGAGCGGGAAGTTGACCTCATCAAAACTTCTATCAAGCGTCTCTTAATGGACATCCGGGAACGGATGAATGAACTGGAAAACCCGTTTACCTTAGCAACTACCGGAACAGTTGCAGCTACAGCAAGCCCATCAGAAGCAACGACCGAGGCAGAAGAAGCAAAAAAATCTGCTCTGGAAGTGAGGGAAGCTGCCCTCAACGAACGTGAATTAAAACTTGATGCTTCTCAGGCCAAAAAGGAGATCGAAACCAGAAAGGACATTCTGCAAGTTAAACCCGAACCGGCAACCCTGTCGCCAGAAGACAGTAAAAGAATGCTGGATGAACAGATGCTTGCAGTCCTCAGATCCCAGACTGGAATGCCCTCAAAAACGGTTCATGGACCCCAGCCTCCTGCCGAACAGGCAAGCGAGAAACTCCAGCTGCAGAAAGTCTACAAACTCTTCAAGTGGACGCGCCAGGCAGTAAAAAAGGTCGGCCATGACCGGCTTGAGATTATTCTTGAGTCTTACCGGGCTATGGGATTTATCACCAAAGAATCCTGCGACGAGATACGTGAGATCTCCCGCCTTATGCCGGCAAATCTTGGTGAAGAGCATGATGTAGGTCCGGACGAGTTTGTTGCCGAACTCTATGCATTGAACAGGATTCTTTCCCCCAACGATACTTCGATGGACCGCGACATGATCGAAGTCCTGATGGAACAACGCCAGGATGTGCCCGCCAGCACGGAAAAAAGTAGTCAGGGAGGCATTGATATCCCCCGGATTTCCATGGCAGGGAAAAAATCCCAGATAAATAAAGGAAAAGATGAAGAATGGATGAATCTGCCTGACAGGATCTAAATAAATGTCTGCCGAGAGTATTACCACTGCATTGTTCCTGATAACCGCGGTGGTAGCATCGGCGGTCCTGATAAACGCAGTGTATCCAGTCATTTCCAATATGGCAGGGACGTTTTCTTCGACTACACACGAGTCTGACGTACAGATCCGAACCGATTTTAAAATAATTGCCACCTATGCATCTGGATCATCGGGCACCGCTCAGATATGGATGAAAAATATCGGGAGCGAGCAGATATCACTCCTGGATATCCAGCGGGCCGATGTCTTTGGCGGCGCAACCGGTAGTTTCAATCATCTTGCCCATTCCGGTGGCACCCTGGGTGATAATCAGTGGGCAGAGACTTTCACGAATCCGGAATATGATCTCAATGGCAATCAGTACTGGGATCCCGGTGAAACCGTAAAAGTTACCTTCAAAACTACAATCCCTTCCACGGGAAACAAGGTGTATTTCCAGTTTGCCCTCCCTGACGGAATCTGGAGATCAACCGAATTCACGGTGAGCTGATCAGGCATGGCCGTTGCTGAGATTATCGGGGCTGCAGTGGGAATTTTGCTCCTTGTTATTGTTGCTTACGTGATTGTGGGCGGCACTCTTACTGCAGGTGAAACTATTGCCAGTGCACAAAAGGATCTGGCCCAGATCAGCGAAGCACGATTGAGGACCAGTATCGCCCTGAACAAAACTGAGACAAACCTGTCTGGACAGGGGCTGAATTTCAGCGTGATGAATAACGGTAACGAGATGATAAGTGACTTTACGCATATGGACATACTCATCCGTGTCAGCGGGGATTCCGGGGGATACCAGCACCTGACCTATAACAACAACACCTGCGGGATAGAAGGGACATGGTGCATTTTCGGTGCGCTTGTTCCGGATACCATCCATCCCAACCAGTTGGATCCAGGCGAAAAGATGTGGGTCTGGGCGACATTTACCACAGGAAGCCCGGAATGGTTTCAGATAACAACAGGCAACGGGATTAATGCCCAGACAACTTATCCGTGATGACAACAGGAGTTCTAAATGGCAAACATTTCTGATCTGATGGGCGGGGAAGACAGAAGGATTATCTCGACCGGCAACAGCGAACTGGATAAAAAAATTGCCGATGGTCTTCCGCTAGAATCCCTCACTCTTATAGAAGGGGAAAATGATACCGGGAAAAGTGTACTAACCCAGCAAATCATCTGGGGAGCGATGAAGCAGGGAATGTCAGTGGATCTCTTTACGACAGAAAATACCAGCAAGAGTTTTATTAAGCAGATGGAGTCCATGAGCCTTGACATCTCGGAATATTTTGCCTGGGGCTACCTCAAAATTTTCCCTCTCAATGTTGTCGGTTTTGAATGGAAAAAAGAGGAGATGGTGGGCATCCTCTCAAGCCTTGTCAGACATATCCAGAAAAGCAAATCTCAGGTAATCGTTGTCGATTCTCTCACGCTCTTTACCGAATATGCAGAGACTGATCACATCCTCACCTTCTTCACGAACTGCAAGTCCCTTATCGATAGCGGGAAGACGATCCTGGTAACCCTGCATACATATGCATTTGAAGAAGACACCCTCGTACGGATACGCTCAATCTGCGACGCCCACCTGAACATGAAAAAAGCCCTTGTCGGAAACAAGTATGTCATGGTAATGGAGGTCATCAAGGTCCGCGGTGCACACAAGACAACCGGAAACGTTGTCAGTTTCGAAGTCCATCCCGGGTATGGCATGAAAGTCATCCCCATGAGTTTTGCGAAGGTCTGATATGGGTTCACTGTCCGTAGCCGTCAACCTGCCCTTCAAGCAGGAAGTTGTTGATTCAAGCGTCGATTTTTATAATGATATTGAATCAAGTCCGCTCTTCAAAATGCTGCCGGCCAACGCCAAAGAGTATGTGAAAGCCAGTCCCCACCTCCTTGAATACCTCCACACATTTCCGGTGAACACCTACGGCATCCCCCTCTTCCTCTCGGAATTAAAAAAAGATCTCCGCACCATGGAAAGCCCCAATATCATTTATCCGGTCAATGATACCACCTTTGTCCACATTCTTCCGGACCCGGATGATGTAAGGAACTTTTACATCCCCATCGAACCCTCGTTCCTCCACAGCGTAAACCAGATTCTCCCGGAAATTGAGACAAGACTTATTAACCTGATAGACGGGCTTGAAGATGACCCGATTACCGATAAGGAGCGGGCTGAAGTAATAAAGAAAATGCTGGCTTCTGTAACCGTTATCCTTCCAAAAGGAACGGATATTACCCACCTAACCGGGGGAGATGCAAAACAGCAGGATATCAAATCAAAAATCACGACATTTTTAAACACCGATTTCACTGCACAGAAAAAAATGAAGGACACCAAAAAGAAGCACCAGGTTCCCATTACTCCCGAAGGCAAGGTGATCCTCACCAATGAAGAATACCGGGCAATCGAGTATTTGCTGATCCGGGATAAGATCGATATGGGTGTGCTCAAACCGTTCCTTTCCGATCCGTATATTGAAGATATTTCCTGTGATGGTGTCGGACCTATCTTTATCGAACATAAGATTTTTAAAGGTCTCAAATCGGTCATAGAGTTCAAAGTCTCCAGTGAGCTGGATGAATTTGTCGTGAAAGTGGCAGAACGGATTAAGCGTCCTATCACATACAGGAGTCCTATAGTTGATGCCACCCTGCCCGACGGTTCCCGTATCAACATCGTTTATGGAACTGCTATCAGCCGGCACGGGAGTAATTTCAGCATCCGTAAAGTGAACGAAGTGCCGTTAAGCATCCTCAATATTATCGAGAGCAACGGTCTTGACTACCTGTCAGCCGCATACCTCTGGATCTGCGTTGAATACGGTATGTCACTCTTCGTTTCCGGAGAGACTGCAAGCGGGAAGACCACGCTCCTGAACGCAATCACGGCATTCATTCCCCCGGAAAATAAAATAGTTACCATTGAGGACACACCGGAACTGAATGTACCGCACCGGAACTGGATTCGGGAAGTGGCACTTGCAAAGGGGAAAGGAGAGGGAACGGGAGGTGCGGCTGCGGGGGGAGAAGTGACCATGTTTGACCTGCTCAAGGCTGCCCTGCGTCAGCGTCCCAACCAGATTCTTGTCGGTGAGATACGGGGTGTTGAAGGATCCGTTGCATTCGGTGCGATGCAGACAGGACACCCGGTGATGAGCACCTTTCATGCGGCATCGGTGGAAAAACTCATCCAGCGTCTCTGTGGAGACCCCATCAATATTCCTAAGACCTATGTGGATAATCTCAACCTGGTGGTCATCCAGAGTGCTGTCAAACGACCCGATGGTCAGTTGGTCCGACGGATGATCAGTTGTAACGAACTGGTAGGTTTCAACCCGGAAACCCAGGGATTTACCTTTGTCGAAATGTTCACCTGGGAGCCTATCACCGATACGTTCATATGGTCAGGGAAGGGCAGCTCCTTTTTACTTGAAAATAAAATCGCAACCATGCTCGGCATGCCCGAGAGCAAAAAATCGGAGATCTACCTTGAAGTAGAGAAGCGGGCAAAAATACTCGAACGGCTCCACAAGGCAGGCTATACCAAGTTCTGGGACTTGTTCACCATGATGACGAAGATCAAGAAACAGGGGCTGCTGACGATTGGTTCCTGATATGGTTGATACCACCCCGGATCAGGTTGAGAAACTCAAAAAACGTGAGATCCCGTTTACCTCTCACGTAAAGGCATTAAAAGAGAGGATTGCCCAAGTCACTGAAAACCGGAAAATGGGGGCTGATCTCCTCTTTTTGAACACGTATATGGCATCGCTTGCCATTGCCAATGCATCACGCCCGGAGATTTTTTCCTACGCAGCAAACCGGAAAGAGTACATTTCAGCAAAGTATATTACCAAAGTGGACCTGTTTGTAAAAAAATGGAATTACAGTTATTCCGAAGCTCTGGGAATAGTGGCTGATAGAACAAATAATACCATCCTTAAAAGCATGCTGAACCGGTACGCGAATGCAATAGACTCCGGTGTCCCTGATGATGATTTTTTAAAAAATGAACTTTCTACGGTCAGAAGCGTGTACCGCAGTCAGGTCGAGCAGGGACTCGAAATGCTCAAAAAATGGGGAGATGCGTATATTGCGATGCTCCTTTCCGGCACGGTTATCGCAGTTACCATTATGATCTCTGTTGCCATCTATTCCCCCCAGGGCCTAGAGTCAACGCTTAACATGGCTTACGCAATTGTCCTCGTGATCTGTGTCGGTGGTAACGTGCTCATGTACACATCCGTTCCCGATGACCCCAAATCCCACGGGCTGACGGAAAGATCTTCAAAAGAACAGCACACCATTCATGCGATGGAAAGGGTCATTATACCTCTTACCATTGTTGCGGTTATCGTCATGGCACTTATGGGGATCAATGCAGGTTTGATATTCCTGCTGGTGGGAATCCTCCTGGCACCCCTCGGCATCATCGGATTTATTGATGATAGTAATATTTCCCTCCGGGATAACGATTTTTCAACCTTCATAAGGAGCCTTGGTTCGATAATGGGTGGCCAGGGTACCACTGCGGTGTATGCACTTGGTACCATTGATAAAAAATCGCTCACCGCCCTTGAACCCCTCGTGAATGCAGTCTACTCCCAGATGAACCTTGGTCTTGATAATAAACAGATATGGGATAAATTCATTGGTGAATCAGGGAGCAACCTCATTTATAAATATCTCAATATCTACCTGGACACGGTGATCATGGGCGGTCCGCCGGAACCGATTGGTACGGTTGTTGGATCCTCGGTGCTCGAACAGACCCTCCTTCGTGAGAAAAAGGATATGCATGCCCGCAGTTTTATCGTGCTCCTTGTACCCATGCACATGGCAATGGCGGGAATCCTCGTTGTCCTTTACCGCATAATGCTGACACTGACAGGTTCTGTCTCGACAATGATGGAAAAATTCGCGGCAACAACTGCTGCCGCCGGAGGGGCAGGCGCAAGTGGGGTATCTGCGGGCAGTGCCCTTGGGGGATTGTCGATGTTCACCAACTTCCCTGAAAAGGAGATGGGCAACTTTGTGGTACTCATCCTGACCATTATCACCATCTCAAATCTCTTCGCTGCACGGATTGTCGGGGGAGGGGATCGGTATATGTTTTATTTCTACGCAGCGATATTCTGTACACTGACAGGACTCATATTATTGGTTGCACCCATTGGTGTAAACCTGTTCTTCAGCCCCGAGGCACTCACGAATATGGGAAAATCAACCTCGGTTGCATTAGGATTGTACCTTATATGAAAGAAAGTCTGCGCAGGGTAATCCTCTTTACCGTAATAGTTATCGCCGGATCGGTCATGATCCTCTTTGATGTCCCCTTGATCCTCCTGATCCCCCTTATCGTGGGAGCAGGATTTATCATACTCGTTCTGCTCGGGGCGATAACCCGCGCAGATATCAGGTCGGTTTTCTCTAAAAAAATATCCCAAAAACCAAAAAAAGCTGGTATTATTCAACGACTGAACGAGATGAAATTTTTTGAAAAAAAACCTGCACAAACTGCACAACCGGATAAAAAAACAGTTACTCCCCAGAAAAAGGAAGAGCCCCGGAAAAGTATTGCAATAAAAACAGGGGCCGGTGCCCACCTGCGTTCTTTTCTCTCATCACTTGGTTCCCTGGGGACAATTCTTAAAGAACGCAGCAAACATGAGAAAAAAGTAGAGCACATTAACCAGCTGCTCGATAAAACGGTCAGCGAGAAGGTCAAGGATTCTGCATTCGCCAGTGCAGGCAAAGGTGCCGGTTCCATAATTCCACCCCCGGGCAGCGGTGGCGGACCCGGTCTCCGGGTCCAGGGAAAAGATCAGGATCCTTTCCTGTCCCTCTCTGCCGATGAATTTGATGTAAGTCTTCTGGATGGGCTTGACGAGCAGGAAGCCCCCCCGTCATCTCAGCCATCACCTTCAGACCCGGGACCAGCCCCTGCTGCACCGGAAGTCGGGCCTGCCCTGACAATACCTGAGCCCGATATCCCCATGCCCTCGCTGGATGTCAGCTCAGAAGCGGATGATATTCTCAAAGATAATGCGGGAGATCTTAAAGAATTCAGCGGTCTTGAGGGGGGGGAATCCATCGATCAGGATTTCGAAGATCTGGACAACCTGAATCTTGATGACGTTAATCTTGATGTCGATCTGGAATCAGGGGCCCCGACAGCCGGCGGCAGTTCTCCATCTGCGGTGAAAAGTACTGAACCTTTGCCATCCGGCTCTGAACCATTGACAGTGAAGACCGACTGGATCCCATCCGACGCCCCGAAAGGAGCGGATATCGCCGAGAACCAGATATCCACCCAAGCCGACATGGCCTCGTTTGCAGGAGGTGCTTCCGGCACCGATGAAGACCTGCTGAGCTCACTTGCATCAGATGTCAAGCACGTAAAAAAAGAGAGAAATCTCAGCCTCTTAAGAGATTTAAAAGATTTTAAAGCGCCGGCAACTGAGATTGAGAATGAATTGAAAGAGACAGATAAAAGGTTGAAGACTCCACGGATCCGAAAAGAGAAAGGCATTCCACCAGCTAAAGGAATGAAATAAACCTGGTAAACAGATAATTATTCCAGAAAAGAATACTAAAAGAAAGAGAGTCACCCCGTGAGAATGTATGAAGGAAGTTCCGGTAAAAATTCAGCATAATAATGAATGGATTGTCGTTAAAATGGGTATTGGGGAAGACCGGATTGTTCTTCCCGCCCCCATCAATAAAGAAATTCATTTCAAGACCGTCGCCGATATTGCCGAGAAGAAAAATATCCTCATAATTACGGTAAAGACTGATACAGAAACCGTTTATAAGATCCTGTCGGTTGAGAAGGTCCTGCAGGTATTAAAAAAATTCATCCTCGGGTCCTGCAATGCATACCGGCTTATGGCCTACTTCATGTCACCGGCAATTCGCGGCGGCGTGATGGTTAAGGAAGCCCAGTGGGACAAAGGAAGTGTGGTTGTTGTCCGCTCGGGGATTTGGTTCGTCTCTGCAACAAAACAGATCTGTGTCCCGGTCAATGACGTGGCGGCGATCGAACTTACCAAACGCGATGTCCAGGGCAAACCCACCGATGTTATAAAAATCGATCACCTTGAACAAGGTGAAGTATCTTCAAGCTTTGTGCTCTGCCCGCTTTCCACCCTCCAGGTACTCTATAATTTCCTCAGGGACACGACAAAGAGTATGGATATGAAAGGCACCGAGCTGGATGGCGTGGACCAGCAGGTTGCCATGCTCGTCTATTCCGGCATGGACTCGCATGCGATCGAGAATATGCTCAATATCCCACACAAACAGCTTGATGCCATTTATGATAAGATCCTGAAACTCGGTCTCGGCGAAGTGGTGACGATACGCAGGGAGATCCAGCTCACTACAAAAGGGGTACGGTATATTTCTGATGCTACAAAATCCCAAACTAACTAAAATTTCACGTGTTTTAAATCCAATACTTCTTTAAAGGATTATCTACCAATAAATTGAATGATCGTCAATGGGAAAAATTCTGATAGTGGATGACACACTCTTCATGAGGACCCTGTTAAAAAATATCCTGTTCTCCGGCGGGCATACAATTGTTGGTGAAGCGGGGGACGGGGATGAGGGCGTTGCAAAATACAAGGAATTGAAGCCCGACCTCGTCACCATGGACATCGTGATGCCAAAGCTGAACGGGATCGAAGCACTCAAGGCAATAAAAGCGCTCGATCCGGCTGCGAGGATTGTCATGTGCACCGCGGTGGGCCAGGAACAGATGGTGAAACTTGCCATCAAGAGCGGAGCAAAAGGCTATATCATCAAACCGTTCCAGGCCCCGAAAGTATTAGAAGAGGTCAAAAACGTCCTGGCGTCCTGAAATTATGGTGAAAGTTCTCATTGTTGATGATTCCGTGTTCATGCGCACGGTAATCCGGGACATGCTGGCCAAGGATGCCTCTCTTGAAATAGTGGGAACCGCCTCGGACGGGCTCGATGCACTCGAAAAGATCCAGTCGCTGAACCCGGATCTTGTCACCCTTGATATCGAGATGCCGAAGATGAACGGGCTTGAGGTCTTAAAAGAACTGCAAAAGGTACAGAAGCGTCCGAAGATCCTGATGCTGAGCTCCCTCACCTCTCAGGACGCAGAAATGACCGTCGAGGCGATCCGTCTTGGCGCTGATGATTTCATGCTGAAAATTAAAGACCTTCCTCACGTCAGGGAGATTGGCGATGAACTAATCTCCAAGATCAAACACCTTGCCTCATTGTCTTCAACGGTTATTCCCCGCAAAACCCGCTCTTCCCATACCGGCACCGCCGATCGGGTTGTACTCATCGGGTCATCGGCCGGTGGACCCCAGCAGGTTGATATCCTGCTATCCACGTTGTCCCCCGATCTTCCTGCGAGTGTTGTTATCACCCAGCACATGCCGGTCGGCTTCACAACACCCCTTGCCGAACGTTTCAACAGGATCGCCACCATGCCGGTGAAAGAGACCCAGAACGGGGATCTCCTTGAAACAGGAAAAATTCTTCTCTCGAAAGCGGGCGTCCACACGATTGTCTCCGGTGTGATGGGAGAAAACGGCAAAACAACAGGGCGTATCGTCCATACCACATCACCACCCATTCACGGTGTCAGACCAGCCGTTGATAAGACTTTTGAGTCCGCTGCTCAGGTATATGGGAAATATGCGGTCTCAGTCATTCTGAGTGGCATGGGAAATGATGCAGGCATAGGTGCGCGTGCTATAAAACAGGGTGGCGGAGTGAGCCTTATCTGTGATGAGAAGGATTGCCTTGTATACGGGATGGCCCGGTCTGCAATCAAAAACAACGCGGTCGACCAGATTGTTCCTTTGCATAAACTGGCAAAGGAGATAGAGCGGGTAGTACTCACGATGGAGGGGACCTGTGTCTGAATTTGAGGCATATCGCGGGCTTTTTGTTGCAGAATCCCGGGAGAACCATGAGAACCTGGTCAAGAACCTCCTGCTCCTTGAACGGGGCACCTATCAGGATGCCATTGACGAGATTTTCCGTTCCATCCACACGCTGAAAGGTGCATCTGCATCCATGGGTTTTTCCAACATGGAGCATCTCTGTCACACAATGGAGGACGTCTTCCAGCTTATCCGCAGTGGTGCAGCAGAAATTTCACCGGAATTGGTCAACCTGCTCCTTGCTTGTTCCGATCTCATTGAACGGATGCTTGATGATATTGAAGCAGGAGGTGACTCTTCGTCAAAAAATCCGGCTGAACAGGTCAAAGCCCTTAAAGAATGGATTGAACAACGCGGCGGCATACCAAAAGTAAATACTGAGGCCTCTCTTAATATGGCAGAAGCAGGACAGCCAGCAGGGCCTGCAGGGGATACAAACACGGAGAATCTTCCGGAATACGAGATGCAAATCACCGTTGCAAGCGATTGCATAATGAAAGATGTGCGTGCCATGCTTGCCCTCGGAAATTTAAAATCGCTGGGGACTATTCTTTCTGTTAACCCGACCATTGAGGCGATTGATGAAGGGAAGTTTGACAGCAGGCTTGAGCTCGTTATCGCAAGTGATGCCGGGGAGGTGGCGTTAAAAACTGCTGCTTCAGGGACCGAGATTACTGAAGTTGTTATCCGTCCTGCAAAAAAACCGGCAACCATGACACCGGTTGAGAGCACCGAGAGCTCAAAAAAGGCAGAGACTGATAAAAAACAATCCCAGTCTCCGGATAAAAGCCGGGAGATCAAAAATCTCAGGGTCGATATCCACCAGCTTGACCATATAATGAACCTGGTCGAAGATCTCGTCATTAACCGGGGCAGGCTGAAACAGATCGCCGAAGAACACAAAATCAAGGAGATGGATGAAGCAATCGGCATGGTCGACCGGTCAGTCTCTGAACTTCAGAACCTGATGATGAATATCAGGATGATACCATTGAATCATATCTTCAACCGCCTGCCACGGGTTGTCCGCGATGTTGCCCAGTACGACAGCAAAGAGGTTGAGTTCGTCATTGAAGGAGGGGAGACCGAACTTGACCGAAGCGTGATGGACGGACTCAATGATCCGTTGCTTCACCTGATCAGAAATGCGGTAAATCATGGGATTGAATCCCCTGACATCCGGGAAAAGGCCGGAAAGCCTCGGAAGGGGTATGTCAAGCTCTCTGCGCACCGTGACCGGGATAATGTTATCATAGAACTCATAGATGATGGTGCGGGCATCAATGTCGACAAGGTCAAGGCAAAAGGGATTGAAAAGGGACTGATTAATCCTGATGTTGCCGAAACATTCACTACGGAACAGGCAATTGACCTGCTATTTCAGCCCGGTTTCTCCACAGCCGATAAAATATCTGATATCAGCGGCAGAGGAGTCGGGCTTGATGTGGTTAAGAGATCCATAGAAGCGTTGAAGGGTACTATACGGGTGGAAACAACCACGGGTAAAGGAAGCCGGTTTGAACTGTTACTCCCACCGACGATGGCTATTGTCGATGTGATGATCGTCAGGATCAACGAAAAACGGCTTGGTATCCCCATCAGCAGCATTGTGGAAGTTGCTAATTTCCGGAGGAATGAAACCCACCAGATAGGAAAAGGCGAAGCGATCCTGCTGCGTGACGAGGTCCTTCAGATCCTTCGGCTGGATGACATGGCAGGAGTTTCAAAGGCGAGTGAGATCCTCGTTGTTGTGCAATACCAGAAACGGAAATGCTGTATTCCGGTGGATGTCGTTGAAGGCAAGCAGGAAGTTGTCGTGAAACCGCTGAGCGGTTTTATCGGGAATACCCGGGGCGTGAGCGGTATCACCATTCTCGGTGATGGTGGTGTTGTACCCGTTATTGATGTAAATACCATAATATAGGAGAATGTCATGAACTTATCAACAGTCCAGGAAGATGCAATTCAGGAACTTGGAAATATCGGAGCTGCGCACGCAGCGACTACACTCTCCCAGATGCTGGGAAGCACGATTGAGATGAGCGTCCCGGCTATCAACATGGTAGATCTGACTCAGCTTGGGGAATATATGGGCGAAGAATCAGCGGCAATGGTTGCTTTTGAGCTCCAGGGGGATATTCCCCACGGGGGATATGTTTTATTTTATATAACACGGGAATCCGCCGTCCGCATGACCAACACGATGCTCGGCCTGACAGAGCTTAACCGCCCGCTCGATGAGATGGATGAGAGCGCACTGCTCGAGGTAGGGAATATTATGGTCTCTGCCTTTCTTGATGCCACTGCAGAACTCCTCGGCTTTATCATGCTTCCTTCCCCCCCGGCACTCACTATCGACATGGCGCATGCAGCCATGCAGTCCCTCATTGCCCAGATGCAGGAAGAGACGAACGAAGTATTACTGTTCTCTACTGAACTTGTATGCGAAGAGTTCAAGATAGACAGTGATATCATTATGATGCCTGAGAGAAGCACTCTTGTAAAAATTATTGAACTTCTCGAAAACATGGTAAAGACAAGTTAACTGTGGAGTGCCTGCTATGCCTGCCACTCATCCCCCTAATGAACAGACGGCAATGATTGGTATCGGGGAATACCGGATCGGATCATTCCCGATGATGACGATAGGCCTGGGTTCCTGTATCGGTCTCACTATGTTTGATCCAAACCTGTATGTTGGCGCGATGGTCCATATCATGTTGCCAGAAAGCGGAGGCAGAAAAGATCGGCCGGGGAAATACGCCGATACCGCTGTTCCCCTCCTGGTCAACGAACTTATTGCTCTTGGCTGCAAGAACCGGGCCATCATCGCCAAAATCGTGGGCGGGGCATGCATGTTTGAGTATTTCGGGACCAATCTCAATATTGGTGAAAGGAATGCCGGAAAGATCAGGACTACCTTAAAAGAGCACCATATCCAGCTGGCTGCCGAGGATGTCGGTGGCAAGGTCGGGCGGTCTGTCACGTTCCTACCGGCCGACGGCGGGCGGGTTTTGATCCGCAGGGCAGACGGGACATCAAACAGTCTCTGATATAACCTGTGTTTCTTTTGTTCGTTCCTGAAATTTTTTTAGTGCAGCAGCTCGCTTTGGTCTGGTTAACCTGAGCCATGGTCGATCCGACACTTGATAAAAAGGTTTTCAGATCGGAAGAATTTTTTTGTGCTGGACAATGACAAATGCCTCTTTGTCATTTCGTATTGGTAAAAAAATTATCATACCGAACGTTACTTGAACAACCAATCTCAGCCTTTTAAGGACACCCCTTTTACGGAGTCGGGACTATTTTTGTTGGGGATAGGGGGCTTCGGGCCCTCATAAAAGTCGATCCTGTCTGTGATATATTACTCTCATCCTGACGTTGAGCATAAAATTATGCTTGAAAATAATGAAAAAGACCATTGATGTCTGTCTTCAGCTGATTCTGACGATACACCCCATATTTCCTATTCCAGGGTCTGCTGCAAATGGAGAATACCAAAAGTTCCGAAGAGCAAAACCCGGGACTGAACAGGTCGGGGTTTTACCTGACATTTCTCAAAAAAATGATTTTTTTAACGACATGCTCTGGTAGAGTGGCAGCTCATTCGCAATGAAAAAAATCCGGATATGGTTACCTGCTTATTTTTGACAGTGAGCTTATTTTTCTGAGCTCTTCAATACAATACTGGTCAATGGAATCAAGAAGCGCTTTTTTTGCCTTTTTAACCTGCATCTCATCAGGGGAGAAGAAATCATCGGCTATATAATTGAGGGTGGTTATATAGTAGTGTAACTGCGGAAACTCCTTTTCAAATTCCGCAATACAATTGAACGCGTCTACCTTTTCCCGGTTGAGGAGATTAAAAGCGACATCAAAAAGGTATATCACCGGGGCAGGCATGCCCTTTGAGGTTGCCAATTTCCTGAAACTGTGATAGGTTATCTTTTTTTTCGTCAGGAGCGAGAATTTGAGCCCAAGATAGATCGGTTCAAGATCATCGGGATACTGCCGGATGAGATGGTTCAAGACACCGGCAGCACCACCGGCATCCCGGCTGTCAAGGTAATAATAAAACATGACGCGAAGGAAGTGGATATCGTTATAAAACCGTTCTGAACTAATATCCAGTAACCGCTTCCTCATTTCCGTGTCATGGGTGACTGCGGCATTCTCCAGTCCGGCTTCAATGAACCATCGCTCACTCGGGAACCATTCAAGTCCCAAAAAGATCATCTGCCAGAAGATCTTCTCGAGAAACGACGGATCATCCAGTTCCAGTTGTTTTACCTGGTTTATGGGTGCCGGAGTGCGTGCCAGGCTGAGCATGGTTTCACGGGCGAGAAGTTCCATCTCTCCGGGGCGTTGGCGTTCTTCAGATGTATCGGTTTTTTTAAACTCCCGCAGGGAAAGAGCATAATAGCAGTATGCCAGGGTGGTGCCAATCTTTGTATCCAGATTGCGGTATTTTTTCAGAAAATCGATCGCGTGTGCGTAGTCCCCGGCTTTTACCAGTTTCAGCCCAACAACAATATCGACACCGGTTTCTGCATCTTTTCTCTTCTTCAGGCGAAGGGCGTTCTGGATGACCTTGTTGATATAGGCAACATCACTGCTGTTCCTGCTTGCATTCAACACCTCAAATGTAATATGATCGATGAATTCGTCATGAGATTCATCAGGGATATCAGGGAAAGAATTTTCGAGTGCAGAGATCACGTGCCCATAAAAAACAGGGAGGTTTGCATCTACTTTTTCAGTATTGCGTTCAATATAGCCAAAAAAATCCTTTTTCAAGAGGTTCAGCTTATCATAGACGATTGCGTCAGAAAGCTTTTCTCCCCGCATACAGGAAAAATGGCATGTTAAGATATTAAAATGTATAACAATACATTACACGCTGTGCCGTCATCTTCAAGTCATATTTTGAACAATCCAGGACTAAGGACTGCAGTCAGAACGCTTACTTCCGGTGCTTACCCGCGTCACGGTAATATTAAAAACTATGCAGATACTCATCTGAAATACGGGAATGTGATGAAACGTTTGGAAATAATTCCGACGATATCACTTCTGTCATTATGTCGCATTCATATGTTGCTCCAGAAAAAACACCTGATTAGGGATAATGTGCCCTTATACAACAACAAAGGAACACCGAGTTCTCCTCAACCCTGTTTCAAACGGTAGACTCCCCGTGGCACTATAATTTCGAACCGAGCACCTTCTCCTGCTGTCCCGCCCTCCCTGATAGCAATGCCGGTAATACTCAAAATCTCCCGGACAAGGAAAAGTCCGAGCCCGTTGTTTTTCCCGAATCCACGCTCGAAAATCTGGCCCTTTTCAGCATCAGGAACCCCCACGCCGTCATCTTCCCAGACAAGGATAAGCCCCTGAGGAGTCTGAAGGCATGATATGCTAACCCTTGTTGCCTTTTTACCATGTTGCGCGGTATTGTCAAGAAGGTTATAAAAAACTTTTTCGAGGAGGGGATCCGCATAAATTTCAACCCCCCGTAAAGCCGATTGTATTGAAATGGATGATGGGATCTCCAAACCCAAGACTATCTTGCCTGCATCCTGCCACTGCGGTTCGTGGGCTCCGAGGTCCTGGTAGACACGCGTGAATTCGATCTGCGATTTCATCTCTGTTGTGGCAGATTCCATTTTTTCAATAAACATCTGTATCTCCGGAGACTGGGGTTTCTTTTTAATCACTGCAAGGTAACTGAGCATGGCCATGATCTTGTTTAAAATGTCATGCCGGGTGATACTTGTCATCAGGTTGAGATGACGGTTTACCTGCCTCAAGGCCTCTTCTGCATTCCTGCGATCAGTGACATCACAGAAGGTGCCCTCAACACCGGCAATCTCCCCACGATCATCCCGGTACACATGGCTGCTTACCTCAACATAAACCGGAGTACCATCACTTTTTTTTAAGGTTATCGGGTAACTTGTAACAAAGCCCTGCCGGAATATCTCATCAAGTAACTCTTTCCGTAATTCCGGCCTGAACCAGACTGTTTCAGCAATACTTTTTCCGTATAAATCCTCCACTGATTCATACTCAAGGAACCGTGCAAATGACGGGCTTGCAAGAATGAGATTCCCCTCCAGATCGCTCTTGTAGAAATAGTCCTGGAAATTCTCAATAACACTCCGGTAATTCTTCTCGCTCTGTCTAAGAGCCTCTTCTGCTCTCTTACTATCGGTGATGTCCATAACCGTTGCAGTGACACCGGCTGCGAGGTTTGCGGGGTCAAACGGGCTCAGGGTCAGCATTACATCGATAATAGTACCGTCTTTTCTCCTGAGGCGGGCTTCTCCTTTGCCTAATCCTTCCCGGTCTATCTGATCGTATATATCCTGGCCCGTATCAAAATATGCAGAGTCATCCATGTAGAGCATCCCCGTGCTCTGCCCGATCATTTCCTCCTCGGAATACCCGGTTATCGTGCAGAGCGATTGATTTACTCTCTGGAACGCCCGGTTGACCAGAAGCGCGACTCCAACCGGAGTTGCGTTAAGCATGCTTCTTAGTTCTGCTTCCCTTTTCTGCAGCATTATCTCGGCCTGCCTGATGTCGGTGATATCCCGACCGACCGACTGGTATTCAGTCAGTACTTTCTGTTCATCAAAAATTACACGGTCAGACCAGCGGTGCCAGCGGATGGAACCGTCAGGGAGGATGACACGGTGGATAATCGTGGCGACAGGATTTTCCGAGGTGAGCCCCCTGAAATGTTTCGTAACTATCTCCCTGTCCTCATCGGGTATCTTTGGCACAAACCGCTTCCCGATCAGTTCTTCGCGTCTCATGTTGAAATACCGGCAGTAGGCATCATTGACAAAGACGTGGGTACCGCCCGGAAGGAAACGGCAGATAAACTCGGTCTGGTCTTCGACAACATTGCGGTACTTCTGTTCGCTCTCGAAAAGGGCTTCTTCTGATCTGATCCGCACTATTGCAGCACCAATCTGAGTGGCGATTGTCTCAAGGGCAACACGGGCAGTTGGCGGAATTTCGTCGAGGGTATGGGAGGCAAGATTCATGCATGCAATCACCCGGTCTCCGGAAGAAATGGGGATAATCGCACTAGCCCTCAGACCCTCGTGTTCCTCCACACAGCGAAAGGTAATTCCTGACTGATTAAATAAGTCAAAGATCGGCTTTCCCGTCATGACCATCTCTGCATTCGGAGAACCAGGAGTATAAGAGGAGACGCTACTGACAAATTCATCCCCGAGGTTCTTTGATACAGCAAGGTCAACCGAGCCTGTCTTTTCGTCAACCATGTATATGCCACCGGAATCCATTCCCGATATCCCGATAGCGGCAGTGAGGCAGGCCTCCAGCGTCGCATTCATCTCCCGGGTGGTCTGAAGCGCAAGACCGAGGTCCAGCTGTGCTTTGAGAATGTGTTCCTGCTGTTTGCGGGCAGTGACATCACGGATTGATTCAATCGCCCCGACTATCGCTCCTCCCGTATCGTACAGCGGGGATGCGGTAAACCAGAGGGAGGCACCCCTGCCATCATGGAAATGGGGGATCGTAATCTCTGAAAACAGGTTTTTCCCTTCCCTTGTTATATGCGGGTACCTGGCTGCTGTGGCAGGATCGTCATTAAGGACAAGGTCGATAAGGATGGATCGGCACTCATGGTAAAACGGGAGTGCGTATTCGTGCTTGCTTTTTCCAAGAATTTCGGATGGTATAATCCCGGTCATCTTCTCCATTGCCCGGTTCCACGCGATCACCACGCCATCAGCGTCAATCGCAAACGTTGCATCCGGCAGGAAGTTGAGGATATCTGCCTCACGACGTTCATGGTTGCGGTTGCTCGCTTCAGCACTTCTCCGCTGGACTGCCTGCCGGATTTTATGGGAAAGTTCGGCGAACTGTGATTCCGGCTCCCCGCCCTTCTGGAGATAGAAATCTGCCCCGTTATTGATAGCCTGGATCACCACTTCCTCGCGCCCCTTGCCGGTGAAAAGGATAAAGGGGAGATCCCCGTGTTTTTTTCTTATGTATTTGAGGAACTCAATGCCGTTCATCCCGGGCATTTCGTAGTCCGAGATAATCGCATCGTACTTATTAATGGCAAGTTTGCCCTGAGCGTCCTTAGCAGAGATCACGGTATCAACTCTGATACTACCTTTTTCTTCAAGGAAGATCTTGACAATTTCGAGAAGATTTTCATCATCATCCACATAGAGTACTGAGATTTGAACCGTTACATTCCCCCCTATTGATTGAGTGCATCATCTCATAGTAAAAATGTTTACATCGTTCACTCACTTCGGTTTTTTCCATAGTCCGTATAAATGATGCAATAAATTCAAAAAAACATATTTTCATCGCTCCGCGAGTGGCAATAACAAAGGTTCTGATATTTTTCAGGATTACCTGGATTTGAGAATGCTGTTTTCTGCAGGACAAACTAATAGGAATAACGATTTCCTTTTACCTTTTAGTCCACACATATTCGGCATACAAATATGGTCAGATCATGATCTCACGGCATCGTCTGGTCTTGAGGCAGATTGATCTGCACGCAAGACTGCACTGTTCCGATCCTCTCGAACTGCCTGAAGAATTACCTGGCGGAGCTTGTTGAAATTCGTAGCTGAATTTCCTAATTTTTCAACGAATGAAACCTGCCCGAGCTGTTTTGCATCGTCCTCATACATAGCGACCCGGAACAAAACAAAATACACAAAGGGGATCCTCCCTCCTTTGGCCCGGACATTCCTCAGGAGCTCGATCCCTTTCTCCTCTTTGTTGTTATAGTCGGTAACGATTACGTCATAGCATATATACCTCATTTTATTCATCGCTTCTTCGACAGACAGCGATGTATCAACCATCATTTCCCCGTCCCTGTCAAGGTACATACAGATCAGGTTAGCCAGTGCCGGAGTATCATCGACATAAAGTACTGATATTGTTCTGGTATCACCGGTGTCTGGACCAGACCCTGAAAAAGGAGGGGTGGTGGGAAGTGTTTCCGATCCGTTCCACGTTACCATCGACAGTATCCCCGTATCCTTAAATTATTATGCTGCGACTTCCCCCGTCTCAAGGGTTGTCATATCCAGCTTGACGCTCTCATCCGTTACAAGCCGCTTGATATCGATGAGGATCAGGAGTTCATGTGCATCCCGGTCCTTGATCCTGATCTTCTTTTTGATAATCCCGATGATGGCAGAATTGTTCTGTTCCACCATTGACGTACTGGTATCTACCGCAGAACGATCAAAGGTCGTCACCGAAGATACATTATCAACCATGATGCCGGTTTTGGATTCCGTGATGCTGTCGTCGAGAACGATTATCCGGCTGTTTTCATCGGTAGCTCCTGGTTGCCGGGTAATGTTCAAGCGTTCCTTCAGGTCGATTATTGTAGTTATTTCACCTCGTAAGTCAATTATTCCCTTGATATATGCAGGGGTATCGGGAAGCTGGGTTATTGTTTTGTACTCAACAACTTCCCTGACATTGAACAGGTCAACGGCAAAGTGTTCTTTGCCCAGCAGGAACTCCACGACCTGAACCGTGTTTGAACCTGATTCCAGTCCTCCCTGCACAGCTCCTCTGCTGACGCGCTTTGCGGAAACCGGGAGGGGATTTCCGGTTTTTCCATTCGTATTCGGTTGCATGATCAGACCTCGCAAAGACTGCGTTTACGCGGCTCGCGCCGTGCTGGAGGACCCGCCTTTGGAGATCCGGTCGATAGTAACGGGTGATTCCTCGCCACTGTCTGCTGCGAAAGCATCCTCAGAAGCACTGTCATCAGAACCTGCCTTGATCCTGAATTTTGAGACCTCTTTTGTTACCTGGTCAGCAATGACGGTCACATTCTGGACTATCTTGGTGATCTGGTCGATCGCTGCAGAAGATTCCTCGCTTGCTGCTGCCGAGTCGGTTGCCTCCTTTGCGGTATCATTGACAAGTGCGTTGACCTCGTTCACGCTCGCAGTCACTTCCTCGACAGAAGCAGCCTGTTCTTCTGCAGATGCCGCCACGTCATTGATATTCCTGTTGATCTCATCGATTGAGGCAACAATCTTGTTGAACACTTCAAGGGTCTGGGACAGTGCGACTCCGCCTTCCTTAACTTCACCACTTGACTTTTCAACGTTCTCCACTGCACGCTGTGTCTGTTTCTGGAGATCACCGATCATGAGGCGGATTTTCGCTGCAGAGTTCTCAGATTCTTCAGCCAGTGATTTAACTTCGGTTGCTACAACGGCAAACCCGCGGCCCGCCTCACCAGCACGGGCTGCTTCAATGGCTGCGTTCAGGGCAAGCAGGTTGGTCTGATTGGCAAGGTTGGCGATGAGAACTACGATATCCCCGATCTTGTCCATCTGGGATTTGATATCGAGGATGATCTCGTTGACTTCTGTTGAAGACTTGGTTATCCCGACCATTCCCTTATCTGCCTTGGAGGCAAGGTCCGATCCCGTCTGGGACAGTTCCTCGGATTTCTTTGCGATCTGGGCAACAGCTTCTGCCTTTGTCGCAACTTCCTGGACTGTGGTTGACAGGTCTTCCATTGCCTTGAGGACCTGCTTGATTCCCTCACCGCTCTTTTCAGCATTCAGGCTTACGGCACCGGCATTCTTGGCGATCTGGGCTGAGCCGGCCGATACTTCTTCGACGCTTGCAGTGGCTTCCTGTGCTCCCGCGGAAAGCTGGTTTATCTGCTGGTTCACCTTAAGAAGTGCCTTGGAGACCTGGACACCGACATTGTTCAAAGATTTCTTGAATTTGGTAAAGTCTCCCTGTACCTGGAGGCGGTTGTCATACCGTGCGGTAAAGTCAGCCTTTGCATAAGTGTCAGCGACCCTCATTGCCTCGTTAAGCGGCCCGGTGACCGCATCAAGGGTCTCATTTACCCCCTCAATGATCTTCTGGTATTCCCCCTGGTGCCGTGCCGCATCAGCACGGGTGGCAAGTTTTCCTGCCACTGCTGCATCGGATAGCATATTTGCGTCTTTTGTCAGGTTCTGAAGCGCGTCAAATGTCCTGATAAATGACGGTACTAAGCGGTCTCCCTCCGATCGTTTTGCAATCTTGCGGTACACGTCGGCTTCTGACAGGTCACCGTTACTGATCCTGACAAGGGATTCCGTCACATGATTGACCCGTTCCCTGACCAGATTCACTGACATCTTGATATCGGCAAAGACGCCCATATAGTTCCCCTCAACGCCTTTTGAATGGTCATTGACGGCCATCCGCTTGAGAACTTCGCTTGCTTCGATGAGCCCGCCAAGACCGTCGATACACTGGTTTAAGTTGTTCTTGATCTCGTTGAAATCGCCCTTGTACTGGTCGGTGATCTTTGCCGGGATATCCCCTTTGCTGATACGGTCCATGTACTCGGCGGCAACATTGAGCGGTCCGATGACCGAGTCGAGCGTATTGTTGACACCTTCAATGATCTTCCTGAAGTCGCCCTGGTGCTTGGATGCATCGGCACGGACATCGAGTTTACCATCCACTGCAGCGACCGAGAGCATCTTTGCGTCCCTGACAAGCAGGTTGACCGCGTCGATGCACTGGTTTAAGTTGTTCTTGATCTCGTTGAAATCGCCCTTGTACTGGTCGGTGATCTTTGCCGGGACATCCCCCTTGCTGATCCGGTCCATGTACTCGGCAGCCATGTTCAGCGGGCCGATGATCGCATCAAGCGTGTGGTTGACCCCTTCGATGGTCTTCCGGAAGTCTCCCTGGTGCTTGGATGCATCGGCACGGATATCGAGTTTGCCTTCAACCGAACCTGCTGCTAACGTCTGCGTATCCCTGACAAGCAGGTTGATTGCATCGATACACTGGTTTAAGTTGTTCTTGATCTCGTTGAAGTCGCCCTTGTACTGGTCGGTAATTTTTGCCGGGACATCCCCCTTGCTGATCCGGTCCATGTACTCGGCAGTCATATTCAGCGGGCCGATAATCGCATCGAGTGTGTTATTGATGCCTACCACAATTTCTTTATATCCTCCATTGAATTTGTCCGCTTTGCCCCGGACATCCAGTTTGCCATCTGCCCCCGCCTCGGTGAGCATCTTGGTTTCGGTGACAAGCCCCTGAAGCGAGCTCACCGTGTTCATAAGTGCCGGAGTAATCTCGTCCTGGGGGTCCTTTGCCATGAGCATAACATTCAGGTCGCCATCAGCGATCTTTTTCATGGAGCCAACCACATTCTTCTGGAGATCCTCTGAGAACATGTCCATCGTGACTGCCATCTCACCGATCTCATCCTTACGGGACAACTTCATCCGGTGACCAAGATGGCCTTTGCTGAGTTCGTCAAGATTCCGTTTGACATCATCAATCGGGCCGGTAATGCTCTTTGAGAGGTAGAGGGCCAGTACAACTCCTGCAATGACGCCAAAGACAGTTGCAATGATCATCAATAAGGTTGCGGTCGCAGTTGCGTCAGCAGTGTCCTTGGCAAGTTTTTCCGATGCCGTAAAAGTACTCGTAACAAGCGTCTTAAGGGCTGCAAGAGTATCGGTCCGTGCCATAATAACTGGACTGCTTGCTGCAAGACCCTCATCGACTGCTTTCATGTCGTTTGCATCAGCATCCTTCTGGAGTTTCTGGTAGCCTGCCTGCATATCTGACCAGGACGCATCGAATTTTGCCAGTGTCGCCTTGTCTCCATCCGACATGGGCCGTGCACGGAATTCTTTCATCTGGTCATTGATAGTCGCTACCTGGGCACTTAGCGAAGCCCCGGTTGCCTGCCGGTCTGACGGGACATAAATATACCGGTAAACATCTCCCCGCATCTTTTCCATGGCCGCATTTGCCGTAGCCAGATTATCGGCCGAAACCATTTTTTCATTATACATCACATCCTGGTTTGCTTTTGCATTCTGGAGATTTACGTAACCCAATGCTGCAACTGCAACAAGGATAAGCAGAACTACAAGAAACCCACCGAGGAGTTTTTTCCCGATTTTCATGTCATCAACAAACTTCATTTCTTTCGCCACCGTTTTTGAATAACCATAAATTTTTAAATGCCTGCGGAACCGGATTATAATCCAGTGTCCCGTCAATGTTTGTCCTGCAGTCAATGCAATCAGAAACCATGTCAGTTCCTGACAGCTGGTCGTTAAGATCCGGCCAGCTTGTGTTTAATTCCGTGCTGGTTCTGGTTTTTCCCATGTTCATCTCCATTTTACCTGTTTGACAAATATCCCGTAGTAAGCCGGTTACCCGAGAGATATCATTGGCTGTTTGTATACCTCATTCATAACCTGTCCCAAGCCCGTGTACATCGCGGCGAGCCCACAGATTACGCCGTCAACGCCGGCAACCTGTAAAATTGCGACATTCCCAAAGGCATTACCCGCGATCAAAAGCAGGAACAGGATCGTGAGGAGTCCGAAAACAACCTGCAACGCTTTTGACAGTTTCAGGGTAATGACAAACATTACAAAAGCGAACAACCCCCATATCGTGAGGAATGATACGAATGCTGCTGTAGGCATCGGATCACTCAGCCCAAGCTTCGGCAGGAGAATCATGCTCACGAGTGATATCCAGAAAAAGCCAAACGCAATGAACGCGGTTGTACCGAACGTATTGTTCTTCTTCCATTCCATAATTCCGGCGATAATCTGTGCAATACCCCCGAAAAATATCCCCATCGCAAAGATAGTGGATCCCAGCCCAAAGAACCCGGCATTGTGCAGGTTCAGAAGCACCGTAGTCATGCCGAATGCCAGAAGCCCCAGTGGTGCCGGGTTTGCAGTTACATCCGCAATTCTGACGTCTTTTGTTAACTCTCTTCCAATATTTTCCATTTCATCCTCCAAGTTCTATTTTTTCGTCTTCAGTTCCGTTTTTATTGAACCGGCATCTGAATGAAGGTCCAGCTCATCGCCTGATATCGTCTATATGACTCAGGAACCAGATTGTCGTTCATCCAGATTGCGTTTCAAGGTCCTGTTCTCAATGGTGTCAGAGATCACACCTGTATCAACAAGCAGGTCGGCAAATCTCATCCATGTCCTATCCGTTTCAAACGTGATTTCCGTCATGTGCATGCTCCTGACCTGCTCTCTTCTGAATCATTCCCTGGTTTTCACGTAACGACCGATCGTTTTCGTTTACCGCCGTTTTGCCTGCGCTGCCGATCCATACAGAACATACACCAGGGCCTTCCCGTGCAAGCATGGCAGTACACTGCACCCAGAGAGCGCCGGTATCCCATCGTTCATGCATCCGATCCAACCCCGCGATTTTTTCCCGTCATCGTTGATAATCGCTTTCACACTCAACAGGAATCGTAGGCATAGCGTAATATTCCTCGAGTTTGTCAGCAAGTTCATTCAGCACTTTAAAATGATCCTGGAGATCATCCTGCACGGAGCCTCCCGGTGATGAGATCTCTGCTCTCGTTCCTGTTTTTGCCGTTTTTTCATCCTCCATTCGTTTTCTCGACTGAAACCTGTACCACATTGCCCGTAGTCTTCTGACAATATTCTGTGGTAATATCTCCTTTTTCTTAAAACTATTTAAATTTTTTGTTTATTGATGATTAAAATTGTTGTTCAATTATATCGATTAAAAATAACGAGTGTTAATAGTTTATATATTTAATCGGCATATCAACAGTGATAGGGCAAGGATCACATGGTAAGAGAAAGCGAGCAGGAAAGAATTAGGGAATTACTGAAGATCAACCCGAAAGGCCTGTCAATAGAAGAAGTATCCCAAAAGCTCAAACTTAACCGCGCAACTGCCGCAAAATACCTTAATTCTCTTGTCATGTCCGGACAGGCAGACATGAGGAACCTCGGACCCGCAAAATTATTTTATCTTACCCACCGGCTTACCTTACCAAACCTGCTCAGTCTAGCAACAGATATGATACTAATCCTGGATAACGATCTTTTCATCCAGGAAGTAAATGATCCTTTTCTTTCCTGTTTTCATCTCAAAAAACCGGAACTCAAAGGGAAAAAAATAGAACACTCGGTATTGGCACGCTATATAACCCGCGACCACCTGGATGCTATTGCAAAGGCGCTCGAAGGCCAGGAACAGGCTTTCGATGTACACTTTGACGGCCTCAAAGAAGATCGTTTTTTCAAAATGAAATGTATCCCGCTGGTATTTGAAGAGGGGGGTCGGGCTGTCGGGATCCTCCTTGAGGATATCACTGAAATAAAAAAATACCAGCAGGATCTTGAAGAACAGGTCAGGCAACGGACTGCTGAACTGATCAGGACAAATGACGCGTTGCGGGAGAGCGAGTACCGGTTCAGGCAGGTTACCGAAAACGCAGAAGAATGGATTTGGGAAATGGATGAAGAGGGCGTGTATCGCTACAGCAGTCAGGCCGTCGAGAGGATCCTGGGGTATTCTCCCGGGGAGCTGGTTCAGCAGAAGCATTTTTATGATCTCTTTGAACCAGGAATGCGGGAGGACCTGAAGAAATCGGCTCTTACTATTATTGAACACAAAGAACTATTCCAGCATTTCATCAATTCAAACGTCCATAAAAACGGCAGCATCGTCATTCTTGAAAAGAGCGGTTCCCCGATACTTAATGAAAAGGGAGATCTCACAGGTTACCGTGGAACTGATATGAATATAACTGAACGCAAGAGGGCAGAGGATGCAATAAAAAAGGCAAACAAGCAGATCATCCTGTTAAACAGCGTTACCCGTCACGATATTATCAACCAGCTCAACACGCTGACGGGGTACCTCGGCATCATGAAAAAACTACAGAACAACGAGAAAATTGCCGACCTTATCGGGACCGAACAGCAGATTGCCGAAACAATCCGCCGCCAGATTACATTCACCAGGGATTACCAGAATATTGGTGTACAGCCACCGCAGTGGATTGCGGTGAATGTTACGATTTTAAAGGTGCTGACGACAATGGATTTGGGATCCGTTTCGGTCGGCGTCGACAGCAGCTCACTGGAAATTTATACCGACCTCCTTATAGAGAAAGTCTTTTTCAATCTTATCGACAATTCCCTCCGCCATGGTGAGCATGTCACACAGATCCGTATCGGGTTCAGGAAGGAAGAGAATGGTCTTTCCATCATCTACGAGGATGACGGTATCGGGGTACCGGACCAAGAGAAAGAACGGATTTTCGAGCGAGGGTTCGGCAAAAATACCGGTTACGGATTGTTCCTTGTGCGTGAAATCCTTTCCATTACCGGCCTTGCGATAAAAGAAACGGGTGTCTATAAAAAAGGGATATGTTTTGAAATTTTTGTTCCCCAAGGACTTTATCGATTCTCCAGTTAAAAATTTCATCCTATTCTCGTGAAGCCTCCTTTTTCTGCAAGCACGAAAAGTTGATAATGGGAGAACAGTACCAGTCCCTCCACACTACTCTTGCCGCGCTGTTATGAAAGCACTGTATTAGTTTGGTTTTTTAAGTACCGCAATCCGGGCCGAGTCACAACAATAGGTGAAATACCATGGGGTATCCGGGTTCGTCTGGGTATTCCCAAAGACCTGAATATATCAAAATATCTCCCATTAAAATGGTAACGGAAATCTCAGGATTAAAAGCAACAGATCATTTATTTTTCCTGACATTTCTCAGGGATTCCTTTAAAATTTCGTTACACCCGTCAAAAAGGGGGGGGCCGTGTCCAAAATATATGGACCGGATATCTCTGCTGCAGAGGGTTTCCAGTGCACTGATGAATTCCGGTTCGTACGTACCATCAGTGGTTCGGATCACAAGGGGCGTATCCCCGGAAAAAAGGACACCCTCCTGCCAGCAGTAAAGGCAGATCGAATCATTACTGTGTCCGGGAGTAGAGATAATTTCAAAATCCCTGTCACCCACTCTTACATTTTCCCCCCCTTTTAGTATAACATCCACTCCCTCAAGAAAAGGAGAGGCAGCACGAACAACAGGATTGAACATGTCACAGATAAGCGGCAGGAGCGTTACATGATCATAATGGCTGTGGGTGAGAATTACCTGCTCTACTCTTTTTTTACCAACCCCTGTTGAAGCTGCCATAAGTCCGGTAAGGATTGCCGGGTCCCTCCCGGTATCGATGAGCGTGTTCATGTCAGAAAGGGCATTCCATGTCCCGGTAACGAGGTAAACGTTGGAAGTGTATTGCGTTCCTTTTGTAAAAAGGTTAAGGATTTTCATTGTTGTGCGGAAATTTTTTTAAAGATCTGGGCATTGGCTGCAACCGGTTCAAAATAGCGTTCCATTTCGGCAGGTAATTTCTGGGTCTGTTCGGTGATAAGGAAACACCCGTCATCAAGGGCATCATAAAACATCCTGTATACCTTAAGCCTCTCCTCATCATTGAAGTGGAGCAGGACATTTTTACAGACAATAAGACCCATGCTCTGGCGGACTGGCTGGAATGTCAGCAGGTCGTGTTTTTCAAAGATCAGTCTCCTCCTGATCTCTTCTGCAATTTTCCAGTTGCCGGGTTTTTGTTCATCAGGAGAAAAATATGTTGAAAATATATCCTGAGGGATCCTTTCCAGTTCCTGTCTTGCGTAACTTCCTTCTTCGATTATCTTTGCAAATAAGTTACTGATATCAATATCTGTACAATAGATCTTCACATTCCGGAAGATCATCGGTCCCATATTCTCACGAAGCATGATAGCAATGGTATACGGTTCCTGCCCCATTGCACACCCGGCACTCCAGATATTTATATACCTCCTGCTGCCGATTACCGGGAGAATAAACTCACGGATCATTTCAAGGGTCTGGTAGTCGCGGAAGAAGTAAGTAAAGGCCATTTTCTGATCCCGTTCTTAATATTTTGGATATAATAGATGTATGAACCTATTCCCTGATCCGACACCAACCTTCTGATTGGAATCGATACTTCCCGAAAGGAGATTTCCTGTGTAGTAAGGTGCAGAAACAAGGTTCATCCCCGTATTACCGGGGACTATATGCATCATAATATGCCCGCGTGGTTTCCAGGTTTATCCGGAAGCGGTTAATGCTGTCTGCGGTAATAATGATGTACATGCCGGTATTTGAGGTCTGGACAACACGGTACGACGTTTCCCTGTTCAGGATCTCTTCGCCCTCAATAATGCCGCCGGTATCTGCATAACAAAGGGCAATTCGGAGATCACTGGGGTGATGTTCTGCAATGACCGTGGTGTTGATTACCCATACCGGGTAAGGAACGGAGAAAACCTGCGTCAGACCACCCCGTGTATCTTCAATAAAGGCAAACTGCACCCACTCCTGGTTCCGCCAGGGTATTTCTGATGCCCCGAATGTCTCCATGTGGTCCGGCATTTTATACACCGGATAGGTGAAGGGTTTGTCAGTATAATAGATGCGATACGGGGGAGGGCTGGATTTTGTAACAACCGGTGTTTCGACAGGAATCGGGCTAACATCTGGTAGCATTGTCGTGATAGAAGCAGGGAATTGAGTGACTGTTCCTGCAGGCTGCACTGCAGTTCCAGCAGAAACCGGAGCTTTTGATAAAGCCGGAGGATTTGCTAATACTGCTACGAAGACTACGATCGCGATGCCTGCGATGAGGGCAAGAATATCACCAGTCTCCACGTACAATACTTGACAAGATGTTATAAAAAAGGTATAGGGATCCTTGTAGTTTTCAGGTTAATCAGGGATGTGGTTTGTCAACCATTCCTACGCGAAAATTCAAATGAATTTTTCTTTTTTGAAAAAAAGGCAGGATTTTTGTTCTAGAGAACCGATAAGTATTAAAGTATATAGTCATAAATAAAAAAATATATCGGGTGGTACAATTCCAGTTATTACCTTTTCTCATCATAAAGGGGGTACGGGTAAGACAACATCTTGCCTGAATGTTGCCGGCTTTTGTCATCAGGCCGGGAGAAAGGTACTGGTTGTTGACTGCGATCCTCAGGCGAATGCAACTGCCGGTCTCGGTGTCGATCCCAGTACTTCTAACAAAGACATGTATGATATCTTCATGAGCGGGATCGATGATTTCCCGAATGTCACGCTGCAGGAAATCATCAGAAAAACTGCTTCCGGTATTGACCTGGCACCTTCGCACCTTGACATGGTGGGTGCTGAACCATATATCTATCATGCAAAATTCCCGACGGGTATTCTTAAAGAAGCACTCTCCGGTATTAAAAACCAGTATTCGTATATCTTCATCGATACGCCACCGAGCCTGGGGCAGTTCGTAATCAACGGACTCTTTGCAGCGGATCATGTCATTGTGACCCTTGACTCAGGATCGTTTGCGCTCAACGGAATAGCGACCCTCTCGATGATATTTGCTGATATAAAAGACGTCCTTGGTAAAGAGATCGTCCCTGATATGGCTATTGTCAGCCGCTGGGGTGAGGGGTTACTTCAGTCGCGTTCCCGCGCCGAAGAAGAGGGCAGGCGGGATATTTTCACCAAGCTCCGGAACATCTTTTATAAGCCCCCCGAGCCGTCTCCTGAAGACAGAAAGACGGCAGAAGAGAATAAAAATGAACAGGAAAGGCTGATTGCCACTCTCAACGAGATCAAACGCAAGTTCCCGAGCGTGTATACTGTTCCCTACTCTCCTGCGGTATACGAAGCCCAGAGACGTGGCATGCCGATTTCGCATTTTGCACCGGACAGCGCCGCCGGAATTGCATATAAGACCATAGCAGAAGAGGTTATGAGATGGAGCTAAAAGAGATCGAAGATGTATTAAAGAAAACCAGTGAAGGGAATTTTTCTGTCCGCATCGACGAGAATACCGTGGATGCCGGATTGAAACCAGTTGCACAGATGCTGAACCAGACACTTGCCAGGGCAGCGCTGGCACAGGAATTAAAGCATCGTGCTGACGTGATGATCCAATACAATCCAATGGCAATCGCCATATTGAGAAAGGATAAAACCAGGATTCATATAAACAAAGCCTATGAAACAATCTGGCGCGGAACCCGTGAAGAACTCTTAAAAAAGAAACTCACTGATTTTGACATTACCATCCTTTCCGGGGAACATTTTTACTCCTGTTTCGAGACAAAAAAACTTGCAGTCACCGACTGCCTGGTAACGTTCCCGGACGGCATCAAGAAATACCTGAAGCTCAATGCCATTCCTATTCTCACCAAAACCGGCGAAGTGGATGGCGCTTTCTACATATGGGTCGACTACACGGAGCTGCACGAAAAGATGGATGCAGTAAAAAAAGTTGAGCAGCGGGTCGACAGAATCATCCAGGAGAACCCGTTCCCTCTCTTCACAATCGATCCTGACCTCAATGTGAAAATTTCCAACATGTCGTTCCTGTCGCTTACCGGTTATTCCCGGGAGCAGGTAATATCCCTGTCGATGAAAAACTTCAAATACCTCAAGAACAAGGGAGGTACCGTCGAGGGGACAATAAAATCCAAGAAACGCAGCCAGGGTGAATCCGTCATAGAATTTCCCAGTGGCACGTTCAATCTTGAATGGTATTATATACCCCTGCTTGACGAAGACAGCAACGTCGATTCCCTGCTGGTCGTGTTCAACAACATCACCGACCGGATTAAAAAAGAGAGAGAAGTCAAGCAGCTGATGGAGGAATCGCAGAAAAAAGCAGAGGCGCTCTCGGCAAGTGCCGTAGTGCTGGAAAGCGGGCTTGAAAGAATTGCAAAAGGAGACCTTACGTTCCATGCCCCGCTTGTTGACGGTGATCCGTTAGCCAAGCTGAAAAAGGATTACAATGCTTCGATCGATTCAATCAGGAAGGTTATCGAGGAGCTGGAAAAATCCATAAAACAGATTGAAGTGACTACCCAGGAAACAAGCCGCGGCACGACAGAAATCTCCAAATCAACCGAACAGGTTGCTATCGGTACACAGAAATCTGCTGATGGTGCAAAAAAACAGCTTAACGAGGTTGAAAAGGTCGGCAAAGAGATCTCCGATCTCTCCGCTTCCATTGAAGAAATTGCCAGCACGTCTCAGGATCTGATGAGTCACGCGCAGAAGGCAGCGATGGAAGGAAACCAGGCATCCGAACTGGGCAAGATAGCAACTGCCAAGATGACGATGGTGGAGAAAATTGCGGGTGAGAGTGTAAGCGAGATCACGGCACTCAACGAGCGGATGAAAGAGATCTCCAATATCGTGAAGATGATCGCTGACATATCCAGCCAGACTAACCTCCTTGCATTGAATGCAGCAATCGAGGCTGCGCGGGCCGGCGAGCATGGGCGCGGGTTTGCAGTTGTCGCGGGTGAAGTCCGAAACCTCGCCGGTGAGTCCAAATCCGCAACAAACCATATCGAGAGTCTCATCGGTTCCATTCAGGACAACAGCGATAAAACCGCTGCCGCGATTAAAAGCTCGTATACTGAAATTCAGGCCGGAATCGAGAGTGTAAATAAGACCATCGAAGCCTTAAACCGGATTATTGCCGAGTCGAATGTCGTTGCTCAGGGAGTGAGCGAGATCACGAAGGCGACCGAGGATCAGGCGGAGGCGACGACCCGCGTGGTTCACGGGATGGAACAATCCAACGCCATTACACGAGAGAATCAGGGACGGATGGAGGATATGGCAGCCCTTGCCGAGGAGACCAGCGCCTCGACCGAAGAGATCGCAAGCGCATCTGCCGAGCTTGCAGAGCTTGCAAACCGGCTGAAAAAGTTAATGGAACAGTTCAGACTCAGGTGAAAAATGGCCTCAACGGTTGAAGTAGTAGAATTTGTGCTTGGAGGCGAGCGCTACGCTCTCGATATACAACTTGCACGGGAGATTGTCGAAATGATCCAGATCACCCCCATTCCGCGTGCACCGTCTTATATTTCAGGTGTAATAAATCTTCGCGGAGAGATCACCAACATCATGAACCTCAATACCCTTCTCGACTTACCACACCAGGAGATACGGGATAATCAGAAGATTATCGTTCTGGTGCCGGAAGCGGTATCCGGCAGCAATGTCGGCATCATCGTCGATGATGTAATAGGAGTATTACAGGTTGCAGAAGCGGAGATCGAACATCTGGGCGACGGGCTCGCATCTGAAGTCTCAGGTTTTGTCAAAGGCATCATCAAGGTGAAACGGGATGAGTCCGACAAAGAGAATACATGCCTTATTATCTGGATTGATATGCAGAAAGTAGTTGAAGACGTGGCAAAAAAGTGAACCTCATGAAAATCAAATGGCAATACACCAGTGCAGGATAATTGACGGGAGATGGAGATGACGGAAAGACCAGGGAGAAAAGCGTTATTCACCGGGGCTGATACCCCGGTACTACAAATAAGTCCTTCAGAAGAGAGTGCAACTATCAGAAAATCTGAACAAACGATCGCGGAACTCAGGCAACGGCTTGACATGATGGTCAGCAAAAATCCTGTCCCTATGCTCCTTACCACGCCAGCATTCTCAATCGTTGAGGCAAATGCCGCTTATATCCAGATGAGCGGCATTAAAGAGAGTGATCTCCTGAAGACGAATCTTAAAAATTTCAAAATTCTCAGTCAGAAGGGAGAGGGGGCAAAGGTTGCGATCCAGGAGAAGCGGCGTTCATTCGGAGAAGTGATCGTAGAACTGCCTTCCGGAATACGAATTCTGGAACAGTACTGTATTCCGATTATAGGACCCGACCAGGTACTATCCAGCCTGCTCTTCATCTACAATGACACAACAGAGAAGAAGAAAAGGAGTGATGAGATTGAGCAGCTCAAGCACCGTTCCGACATGATTGTTCAGCAGAACCCGATCCCTATCCTGATGACCAACCCGGGTTTTGCTGTCATTGAGGCAAACACGGCCTATATAAAAATGAGCGGTATTCCCCGTGAGCGTGTCATTGGGATGAGCCTTCGTGAGGTCAAAATTCTCGAGCAAAAGGGAGAAGGTGCACGGGTGGCTTTAGAGAAAAAGCAACGTGTATTCGGTGAAGTGACCGTTGAGCTCCCCAGCGGAACCCACATCCTCGAGCAGTATGTAATACCGATCCTTGACGCCAAAAATGAGATCTCCCATCTCCTTTTTGTCTACAATGAGATCACCGAACAGCGCAGGAGCCACCAGGACCTCCAGAAGAAAATGGATGAGGTTGCCCTCCTTAAACTGCGCTCTGATATCATTGTCAACCAGAATCCCATGCCAATCATGCTGATGACCACATCATTCAAGATTATGATGGTGAATGATGCGTATATCTCCATGACCGGTCTTGCAAAAGATCGGCTCATCGGTATGAGTGCCAAAGATTTCAAGATTCTCGAACAACACGGTGAAGGGCTTAAAAAAGTGCTGCAGGAAAAGAAAAGAAGTTTCGGCGAGATCAAAATTGAATTCCCCACAGGTGTCCATATCCTCAACCAGTGGGGAATTCCGATGGTTGATCCGAAAGGAAATCTTCAGACTATCGTCTGTGTATATGATGATATTACGACACAGCGCGAACAGGAATCGAAGATCAAGGCGATGATGGACGAGGCACAGACAAAAGCTGATCTCCTGACGGCAAGTGCATCTGAACTCCAGATGGCGCTCTCAAAAATTGCCTCCGGTGATCTTACGTACCAAGTGAGCATAGATGATGCCGATCCGCTGGTCAGGCTCAAAGCGGATTATAACGGGGCTGTAGGTTCGATACGGATCGTCTTATCCGATTTGGTTCAGGCGATGGTCAGGCTTGATGCCACAATCAATGACACCCTCAAGAGCACGGAAGAGATTGCAAAGGCCACGGAACAGGTTGCGATCTCGTCCCAGAAGGCAGCCGATAATTCAAAATTGCAGATCACGAATGTTGAAAAGATCTCGACTGATATTTCAGACATTTCGGCGTCAATTGAGGAGATAGCGAGCACATCTCACGAAGTGATGACGCACGCTGACAAGGCGTCAAAAGAAGGTGCACAGGCAGCAGAGATCGGCAAGGTTGCAACCACCAAGATGCAGAATGTCGAGAAGATCTCCAAACAGAGTGTTGATGATATCACCGCGTTGAACGAGCAGATGCGGGCAATCTCAAAGATCGTGAATCTTATCACTGATATTGCCAACCAGACCAATCTTCTGGCACTCAATGCGGCGATCGAGGCGGCCAGGGCCGGTGAACACGGACGCGGTTTTGCCGTGGTTGCAGGAGAGGTCAAGAACCTTGCCGGGGAATCCAAGAAAGCGAGCAGCCAGATCGAAACCCTTATAAAATCCATTCAGGCAAAGAGCGAACAGACCTCGACATCCATGAAAAACTCCTTTGAAGAGATCAAAACGGGAATTGACAGTGTCAACAAGACCGTCGAATCGCTCAACCTGATCATATCTGAGGCAAATATTGTTTCGCAGGGCGTCAACGAGATCACGAAGGCAACAGAAGACCAGGCACAGGCAACCAACAAACTCCTGACAGGCATCGAGTCTGTATCCTCCCTGACAAAGGACAACCAGCAGCGGATGGAAGATATGGCTGCCCTTGCCGAAGAGACCAGCGCCTCGACGGAGGAGATCGCGAGTGCGTCGGCAGAGCTCGCAAAGATGGCAGAGAACAGTCGCAAGATGATGGAGAAATTCCATCTTAATTGAGGCGGAAAAGGCCCTGCCTATTCATTTTTTGCCTGTGATGACCCAATGCTGTTTCCCTAGTACTACGGGCAAAAACAGGGATAATCTCAGGATTTCGTATGGATAGTTTTCAAGCACTGAAAAAATTCATTGAACAGACACTGGGAATCCAGTGTTCAAATTATAAAGAAGATTACATAAAGCGGCGCCTTCTCTCACGGATGCGATCGACCGGTAGCGCGACATATGAAGATTATCTCGGATATCTGAAAGCGAACCCGCCGGAACTGGAGAGCCTGCGTAATGCACTTACCATCAACGTTACTGAATTTTTCCGGGATAACGATGTCTATGAGTTTATGAGAAAAGATATCTTACCCGCGTTACTCAAACAAAGAAAACGGGTTCGGATATGGTGTGCCGGGTGTTCAACCGGAGAAGAGCCATATTCCATCGCCATGATACTCTCGGAACTCCTGGCACATAACCCGGGTATTTCTGCCCAGATCATTGCAACAGATATTGACAAAGTTGTTCTTGCAAAAGCTCAGGAGGGTATCTATTCCTCAAAAGCGATGGTCAAATTATCTGAAACGCAAATCCGCCGCCATTTCACCAAGCTCCCTGATGGCAATTTCCAGGTCAAATCACACCTTAAAGAACTGATACGGTTCCGCCCTCATGACCTGATGAGCGGTGTCCCTGTTTCCCAATGGCTTGATCTCATTACCTGCCGGAACGTAACAATCTATTTCAACGAGAAACAAAAGGACGAACTGGCAAGAATGTTCCATGGGGCACTGGTATCCAAGGGGTTCTATATTATGGGTAAAACGGAATATCTTGGACGAACACTGGAGAATCTGTTCGAATCCTATAATTCCCTCCAGAAAATCTTTATTAAAAAGGATTGATGAAAGCGAAGCAACGTATCAGTCAGCTTTTCGGTTGTCCTCTTCCTGCGTTTTCCGATCGAACCCCTGGACAAGGTGCCGCAGCATTTCCTTTCGTGACGCACGCAGTTTCATCTGATTATAAAGAGTGAAAAAATTAATCCCGACAATTACAATTACGAGAAACAGGCTCACCCACAGCATCACTCCCTGTACGGAAAGAAATGCAGCCCAGAGAAGTCCGACGAATGAAATCAGGTAAAACATAATCCAGGTCCGAATTTCCGGGATCTCCATGTGGATCTCTTATTGATCAATCACCTAATAAAATATTGCCGGAATTCCTGCAGGAGTTCAGGCAAAGAGAATTTAGGGAACATTTGGCCAAAGCAGGAAATTCTTTGCGCCGGGTAGGGCCCATAGACGATGAAAGCAGGACAGGCGCATTCTATCCACTTACAAAAAAGAATTTTTATTTAGTTCCAAAAAACATCGGGGAGAGTACATTTTCAGGGTATTTCACCTGCCAATTTTCTTCTTTTCAGCTTCCATATCAAGAATAATCTCAAGTTCAAGTGATTTGCCGTACGCTTCCTGGGCCTCTATGTTCCGCCCGAGCTCATCCAGACAGACCCCCTTGATGTACCAGGCAGAGGCATCATTGCCGTTCAGTGCAAGTGCCCGGGTACAGGCAACTACGGCTTCTTCATACCGTTCGAGATTATACAGCGCATGTCCTTTTTTTGACCATGCGTCAGAATAGTTTTGGTTGAGGGAAATTGCGCGCTCGCAGTCAGCAAGCGCTTCAGTGTTCCTCCCGGTCTCAATGAACACTGCTGCCCGATGATACCAGCCGGAAGGATTGCTCGGATCAAGAGCCAGAGCTCTTTCGTAATATGCAATTGCCTCCTTGTATTTCGTGCGGCTCGCATAGGCGCGCCCCTTCCGTATCAGCTCCTCGGCTTCCTTTACAGTCACGAATGTTCCCCCTGAGATCCTGAATATATACGGTCCATGGTTATCCCTGCGTGTTATCTGCTGAATGTTCTTCAATCAGATCCCCGAAGATCTTTTTCAATGCCTCATCTACATACTCCGTTTTTCTTGCCTGGGCATCCTGCAGATGTTTCGGGGGTTCCCAGACAAACCAGTCTTTCATCGACATGTAAGAGATGAAATGGTTGGTCATACGCACTCCAAGCTGGTAGATTTCATGGAAATAGTCAAGGCTGGATTCTGCATTCCAGTCTATTTTCTGCAGGTACTTTTCCATAATTTCAAGTATAGTGTCACCAAAGACCTTGGACTGGTACCACGAGGTGTGAGTCCAGCGCGTGGTAAGCATCTCTTTCACCTCGAGGTGATTGAACTTCTTCATCTGCGGGATGTTGATCACCGGCATAAGCTCATCGGCAGGAAGGGTCTTTGCCAGGTACTGGTCACGGGCATAGAACATCGCCTTATTAAGAACAAAGTAACGCCGGGGGATGATATCTTCATATTCCATCATATCATCCATGTCTGCCTTTCCCTCTTTCATGAGATAGTAGAGCTGGGTCTTTCTTATCTGGGGCATCCGGTGATAGACACGGGCGTTGGTGATCGGGTTCCAGGGAAGCTCGTTGATATCATCATTAAAATTAGTATAGAGAATACTGAGCATCTGGATGAGTTTTGTGACCGGGAGCTTCTTCTCTTTTTTTGCCTCATCCTTGAGAGCATCGATATAGATCTGGTGTATTCCCTGGTACACTGAACCTCCGGTAAAGGAACAGACCAGGTACCGGGATTTTTTTGCCGCCGCTCCTTTGATAAGCAGATGCACGCAATGCCGTGCGATGATAAAATCTTTTAAAAGACCCGTGTAGTGAGCGGGGAAAAGAATGACGTTTTTTTCGATATTATAGGTATATACGTCCACCAGCGTCCCGTTCGGGTCTGCCTCAGGATTGCGAAGGAGGGCAATTTCTGTGTCAAGGATATTTTCTGTCTGGCTGACGAAGAGGCGGATTGGTTTGGACAAGGGCATCTCAGTCTTCATGATCACTCACCAGAAAACGACTCAGTCTCATCGAAAAGGTTCCTCCCGGTTCAAGGTGCGGTATGTAACTTAATATACCTGATTGATTGAGTCCGGGGCGACGCTATGAGGAAATAAAATGGAGAATTCTTTCCTACCCTCAGGGTCAAGGAGGAATTTCTTCAAAAATCCATTCAATAAATTTATTTGTTTGACATTGTAACAGTCACTGAGATTGTTATGGCTGACTTGCTTACAGATGTGTTAATTTATATCAATATCGGCATTATTACTTTTGCCATCGGCACAATTCTTGGATATCAGGTCCTGATGATGTACTATAACCGGCGGTTCATGGTAATCGCCCAGCAGTGTTCCGATGCCGAATCTGTGGTTCCCATTATTGACGAACTTGCCCGGGAGACATAACATACGGAGTGACAGACTATGGTTGATGTAGTAAGTTATATTCTGATTAGTATCACGTGCTTCTGTTTCGGGCTGATTGTCAGTTTCCAGATGGCACATATCCACTATTGCCGCCAGCTCACCTTTCTGGTACGACGATCAATATCCACAAAAACGATCGCTCCTGTCCTCGTCGAATATGAAGAGCGTAAACTGAGGAAGTAATTTTAAAAACAAAGGTCGCTTTTTAATATACGCCGGTGTCGCAAAGATTTACCGTTATTTTCTGGACTTTTTGAAAAATCCCTGACAATAAGCAGGTAAAATGCGAGGTGAGCATCCTGCTCACTCGTCTGCGGTATAGTAATAGAATTCGCCCGATGCTTTCTGTTCCCGGTCCAGAAAGGATCCGGGCTTGTTGATCCTTGGTCTTCCGCTCTGGTCCCTGCGGAACGTAACCTCAAGCGCCTTGAGGAACCGGTTCATTCCTTCCCGCATCTTAAATGGTCCGGCTGCAGTCCCCTGCCTGCCCGGCACTCCTTCAAAGACTAATATCCGCTCACTGATCATATCGACGAGATAAATGTCATGGTCGATCACCATGATGCCTACTGCTTTTCCCTCGGCATGGTGCTTGATCATTCTTGTCACTTTGACCCGCTGTTCAACATCAAGGTGGGCACTGGGTTCATCAAGAATGTAGAGATCGGCATCCCGGGAGAGGCACCCGGCAATTGCCACCCGCTGGAGCTCCCCCCCGCTCAGAGAATCCACCGGAGACTGGAGAATGACCTCAAGCGAGAGTGTTTCGATGATCTCATGCTGGTAAAGGGAAGAATCAAATTTTGTTGTCTGTTGGCGGAGGTATATCTCGACAGTGTCAGAAGTATCTGCCTTGATATACTGGGGTTTATAAGAAATACGCAGGGATGTTTCAATCTTTCCCGTCGAAGGAGTTTCAACGCCGGCGAGGAGTTTTGCAAACGTGCTCTTGCCCATACCATTGGCTCCGACAACCCCCAGCACCTCGCCGGCCTTGATTGTCCCTCCTGTAACACTCAGGTGAAAGGTCTCATATTCCTTCGTCATTGCCGGGATCGCAAAGAGGGTCTCCCGGTCCGAACCTTTATCGTGAGCCCGTTTTTCAAAGATCACCTGCGTGTCCCGGAAACGGACATTCTCTTCGACAAGATACCCCTCGAGATACTGGTTGATACCTACCCGGACTCCTTTGGGACGCGTGATGATACCAAAGACAGCCGGTTTCCCGTAACCTACATGCACGGTATCTGCAAGCATGTCAAGGATCGCGAGATCGTGTTCAACGATCACCACAGGGTGCAGGGTAGCAAGATCCCGGATCAGTTTGGCTGCTGCAATCCGCTGGTAAATATCCAGAAAAGGTGTTATTTCATCAAAAAAATAGAGACCGGCATCCCGTGCAAGGCAGGCTGCAATCGCTACTCTCTGCAATTCCCCGCCACTTAATGTGCTAATGTCGTGATCAAGGATCGCATCGAGCTTCAGTACCGGAAGGATTTCTGTAAGCTTTTTGCGTTCATCAGTGGTCGTTAACAGCTTCCTGACCGTACCGGAAAAAACATTGGGGATATAATCGATATACTGCGGTTTTGATGCAATTTTTATGCTCTTTTTTGAAACCGTCTGGAGATAATCAAAGAGCTCCGTACCTGCATAGCGTTTTAAAATCTCTTCCCATGCGACTTCACTGTCGAAATTACCGAGGTTGGGGCGGAGCTGCCCGGAAAGGATCTTAACAGCAGTGCTCTTACCAATACCGTTTGCTCCGAGGATCCCTGTTACCTTCCCTTCGACCGGTATCGGCAGACCGTAGAGGGCAAACCCATTCTTCCCATACCGGTGGGTCGGGTGCTCGAGCTCTTCGGGGAGGCTTACGATGTCTATAGCGTCAAAGGGACACTTTTTTATGCAGATACCGCACCCGACACAGAGTGCTTCAGAGATGAGTGCCTTGCCGTCCTCACCAATAACAACAGTTTCATCCCCGGTGCGGACCCGTGGGCAGTAGAGTATACACTCGGTGCCGCACTTCTTTGCGTGGCAACGATCTTTGTGAACTATCGCGATTCTCATGGGGATTCCAGAAGAGGATGTATTATTTTAGTACCGGGGATAATGAAGTCAACAGGATCGTCCATGTCATGAACCAGAAGGCAAAGGTCATGAATCCCTGGTAGAACCAGTCTTTTGCACCCAGTTTCGAAGTATCCATACCCATGAATATGAAGATATGCTTCTGAAGTACGACGCCGGCAAGCATAAGCATGAATGCCAGAAAACCGTTTTGCTGGTGCCCGGCTGCATTGGGAATCCCCCCGGACCAGTACGAGAGAATACCGGTGATAATTCCAACCAGGGACGCCACAAGAGTCCGTTTAATACGGGCAACGTGTTCAGCCTGTTTTTCTGCCTTTGTCTTTTCTTTTTTTGTCAGGGCAGGTTTTTCTTCAATTGCAACTTCACTCATCCCGCTACACCAGTAGTCTTATTTTTTAGTGCGCAAGCCATATGTAATTTGGTTTCAAAACGGGCTGGCACATAAAAATAAGTATTGTTTCCTTATCTCTTCCTGAAATTTCAAGGTAACTCAAATATTCCGCGTATATTTTTATGGGTTTCTGGACTTAAAAGAGATGGTTTCGCTATACTGGAATAGTTCTTTTGCCGCTACTTATCTTCAGCGGGATACCATGAAGTCATACCCCTTTCTAACGATCATGAAGAGAAGAACTCCAAAAAATAGATAGATCACCAAGGGTGGCATAATAACGGATGAAAATGTTTCAGACGATGGCGTGATATCTCTGGCAAAGTATATAACATACGTTAATAAACCAACAATCAAAATCAAACTCACGAACAACAATTTTTTCATGGTTCGGATGTCCTTTCCTTTGGATGATTCATTTTCTGATTTTATAAAATAATAAAGTCTGGCGTGGCACCGATGCAATGCATCTCTTCTTCTTGTCCTGCGAAATGATCTTTCCCAAGTAATTACCTGCAATTTTTCGGGGCAGTTACTTTGAGAAGATAGATTTTTTTATGATTCTTTTGTAAAATTTAAAAATTCTATTATCCGGAACCGGTAAAAATCCTCGAAGCGGGGCAGGTATACTGCGTATCTCCTCAATGTCCCAGAGACAATTAAGAACCTCGTGATAACCTACCGGGAAAGCTTTCCTGACAGCCTCGTGAATGGTATTCTTGAGTTGTGGGGATGACTGTTTTTTTTTTGAGCCGAAAAAGATGCCGTCAAAAATTCCCGTAGAGGTGCAACCGCACTCCGGGCATCCTGTCCAGGTTGCAGGATACCACTGGACTCCCTGGCACATCGGAGCACTGTATTCATCCCTGCCGATTGTCGCAAGGTAACTTACATATTCCGTGTAAACACATTTGGTACATCCATGGCATCCGAACAGGGAATGAGCGGGATAGACGTTAAGGCAGTGACGTCAGAATTGCGCGAAAAGCTGCCGCTCTGGATCGATAAAGTATACCAGTTTGATTCCCGGACCCTGGGGATACGGCTCAATGGGGAAAACAAAGTGCGATACCAGATGATTATCGAAGCGGGGAGAAGAGCACATCTCGTCAAAGAAATGCCGGAACCTCCGAAAAATCCCCCCCAGTTCGCCATGTTCTTAAGAAAATATATCTCAGGCGGGAAGGTACTCGCCATCCGGCAGCACGGGCTGGAGCGTATCCTTATCTTTGATATCGGAAAAGGTCAGATGATATACCGCCTTATCATCGAACTTTTTGATGAGGGAAATGTCATACTGACTGATGAAAATTATACCATTATCAAGCCACTGCGGCACCACCGGTTCAGGGACCGTGAGATTGTTCCCCATGCTACCTATGCCTTGGGTATCACCGATCCCACATCATCAAAGGATGCTATGGCCACCCTGATGAAAACTGATGACCGCGATCTGGTACGTTCCCTGGCTATAGGTTGTATGCTGGGGGGCACATACGCTGAATATATATGCCGGAAAACAGGTCTCGATAAATCCCTTCCTGCCAGTGCTGCGGATCCGGAAACAATCTATGCGGCTGTGCAGGAACTTTTAGATCAGGTAGCGCACGCACCAGAGCCGGTTATCTCGAAAAAACACTGCGAACCAATCAATCTCTGGGACGGACAGGATACACAGCATTTCAAGACTTTTTCAGAAGCTCTCGAAGCCTATTATCCGATGACAAAAGCCGAGAGAAAGACTTCTGATGCACAACCAAAACTAAACAAGGAAGAGCGGATTTTAAAATACCAGAAATCGGCGATAAAGAAATTTGAAGAGAAGATCGAAAAGACGGAAGCTGTTGTCGCTGCCCTGTATGAAAATTACCCGTTTGTCTCAGCAATGATCAGAACACTGGATTCTGCGAGTGAAACCCTCTCATGGCAGGAGATGGAGAAACTCATCCGTGAGAAAGATTCGGCGGAGGCAAAAAAGATTGTTGCATTCCACCCGGAAGAAGCAGCGGTTGAAATCGATATCGGGAGACGGGTTAAACTCTATATCCATGAAGGGATCGAACAGAACGCAGGGCGGTATTATGATGTAATTAAAAAATTCCGGAAGAAGAGAGAAGGTGCACTCAAGGCGATGAAAACAACCCTGCCGAAGAGAAAAGAGCGAAAGAGGGATTTTATCCTGATGAAAAAATTGTGGTACCACCGTTTTCGCTGGTTTGTGACAAGCGACGACGTTATTGTGCTTGGTGGACGGGATGCATCGCAGAACGAGGAACTGGTCAAAAAATACATGGGCGGCCAGGACCTTTTCGTGCATGCTGATGTACATGGGGCAAGTGTCGTTATCGTCAAAGGTAAAACCGAGCGGATGGATGAGGTGGCACAGTTTGCTGCTTCATATTCCGGTGTATGGCGGAGCGGTCACTTCTCCGCAGATGTGTACAGTGCACTTCCCTCTCAGGTAAGCAAGACCGCGGAATCCGGAGAATTCATCTCACGGGGCTCTTTTATTGTCCGGGGGGAACGTACTTATTACCGGAATGTGCCGCTGGCTGTCGCTATCGGGCTTATGCTCGAACCTCATGCAGCGGTAATCGGCGGTCCGCCATCTGCGATCGTAAGAAAAACGAAAGCGTATGTCGAACTTAAACCCGGGCAGTTCGAACCCAATGATGTGGCAAAGAAAGTACTGCGTCTCCTCAAACAGGAAGTTTCGGGAGAGGAGGAGAAAGCACTCAAAGGCATACTGAACACGGATCATGTTGCGGCATTCGTACCAGCCGGCGGTTCAGATATTACGGGACACCATGAAAGCTGAATACGGCAAATTAAAGGACAGATCCGGGGAAATCCGGTTATTCCCGGAGAGCATCGATGATCTCTGGCATCTCCGTCACCTCATCAATGCCGGCGATCTTGTATTTGCTACAACATTCAGGAGTGGGGACGCCGCTTCTGATAAAATCAGGCCGGAGAAAGTGGAAAAAAGGCCTGTCCGGCTAGGAATCAGGGTTGAGCGTGTGGAATTTTCAGAACACGGCGTCCGGCTCCGTCTTACCGGTATTATTGAACATGGCGTAGACACCGGGGAATATCATACGATCAATGTCGAAACCGGGTTTGAAATTTCCGTGATCAAGCAATGGCGGCCGCTCGATCTCGAAAGGATAGAACGGGCGGTTAAAGCGTCTGTTTACGGGGTTATTCATATCCTGACGATTGAGGAAGGGGAGGCAGAACTCTTCCGGTTACGCCAGTATGGTCCGGAAAGTATCATCACGATCACCGCCGGAAGTGGTAAGGGAGGGGAGACAGATACCCGTACGGGTTTTTTTGAACAGGTGCTTTTACCAATCATTACCGTTTCCGGTCCGCTGATCATTGCCGGCCCCGGGTTTATCAAGGATGATTTTATAAAATTTGCAAAAAACCGGTCCTGTCCGGCGATTGACCGGGCGATTGTCATCGACACGCGGCGGATCGGGAGAGGTGCAGTGCAGGAAGTGATCGGTAAGGGTGTGCTCGATACCCTGATAAACGATCTCCAGCTCTCCCGCGAAGTAAAAATAATGGACGAAGTGCTCCTGCGGATCTCGCAGGATGGCGCAGTTGCTTATGGCCATCGCGAAGTCCGGGAAGCCATTGGGTTTGGCGCTGTTGAACAGGTACTCGTCGCGGATACGCTTCTCCGTAACAACGAGATCATGCACCTCATACAAAAAGCCGAGACAATGCGGGCAATCATTGTTGTACTCTCGTCAGGTTTTGAGCCCGGGGAACGACTGATCGCACTCGGTGGAATTGCCGCACTGCTGCGTTACCGCCTTGCCAGACAATGAGAAGGAGCGGGCAGGTTCATTCCATTATTGTGGTAAAACCCTTTCATGTTCGAAAATGGCTGCTCAGGGGATCTTCCAAGCAGGAGCAGTTAAGGGAAAAAGGGGAAGCAGTGTCAATCCTGTTCTGCTCAACTCCGCACATCAAATGCGTTTTCCAGGGTACCGGTTGTTCCATCGGTATTTGTCAGGACAAGACTCCATGTTCCCTGCGATAACGTGGGAATATTAAAAAAACATCTCATCTGCGTCGTATCTGCCCGGGCTATCGTGCCTGCAATAATATCCGAGTTCCCGCTCTTGGTAAGTTTTGCCGTAATGCCATCCTGGAAATTTGATCCATAGACGGTGAGGGGGAGGTACACATTCGAGCTGGCAACAAACGTTGGATCGATGCTGGTGATACCAATTCCTCCTTCCGAAATGGTGGTCGTAGTAGGATTGGCTGAACCATGGATGCTGAACAGGTTGGTATATATGGCATATTGACCATCCGGATTGGTCACGACAACATCCCATGAACCGGGAGTTGCATTTAACGGAGGCGAAAGAGTACAGGAGATCAGGGTTGAAGACTGCACATTAACATCACTCGCTGTGATATTCGGGTTGTCGCTCTTCATCAGCATCACGGTTGCCCCGCTCTGGAAATTGGTGCCGGTGAGATCCGTTATGGAAATCACTGTGCCATCGGTTCCTTCATCAGGAATAATATTTTTTATGGTTGGTTTTGCAGTAGATGAGACTGTTGTACTTGTCACTGTGACTGTCACAGTTGTTGCGACGGTCGTGGGGGTTGCAGGAATCGTCGGGGTCTGGACTGGTATTGATGAAACGGCTTTATTGGTAATTTTCGTATAGTCTCTGTCAACTACCGTTCTGGTGGATTCAACGGTATTAGAATTCATACGGTAGCCCCAGCTCCCGTCTGCATTTGGATAGATCAGCGTCCGTTCATACATATCGGTGGATGCATCGTACCTGATGATCAGCCAGGCAGTCGGTGCGGTGGAGGTTGGACTTTTTACGATATCTCCTGCGACATACGCAGGACCTGATCCTGGAACAGTCGTTCCTGTGGTTGATGGTGTTGTGCTGTTTGACGAGCCTGAATTACTTGAACAGCCGGCAACGAGTGCAGACACGAAGAGGACGAGGATTACCAGGGAGATTTTTTTCATGCTTACATGCATGTACATGAATTAATCCGGGCACTATAAATCGTTTCACACAGGAGGTCTTTTTGTCCGGGGTACCTGTTTATTTACCAAGTTATAATCCAGGTAAAATACTATTTTAGCAGTGAAACCTCAAAAAAGGAGAAATATGAAGAAGGAGGGGCTAGAGATGCTCCCTTGAGAGGTGCCTCCCCATCCCGGGGGGAGAGGAGGTCCTCCTCAAATTCACCGGAAAATAAGCGAGTTTCTGTGAAAAAAAAGGAGTTCTACAGAGTTAAAAAAATCTAATAGTATCAGTAAGGCTTATTCTTCTTTCTTTTCCGGCCGTTTGAAGGTTTCAACCAGCGTGATTTCTGTTATATCCTTGATTAACTCGAAACCCTCGTGGATGATCCTGCCCCGCCAGAGAAGCCAGCGGCGGTCATAGTTAATTCCGGGGGGGAGGGTGACCGTTGCCTTGCCGTCATCGATTACAATCTCCATCTCCCTGCCGGCATACAGCCGGACAAGGCCTTTCAGCTCTTCGAGCGGATCGGTCACTATCTCCTGGATCTTATAGTGGTAGGAAAGAGTCTGTCCGGCAAGCGGTGGATTGAAATCGACGATTACCTTTGCGCCGATCACATCAACGACCGTTCCTTCACCCATCTCCTCTATTTTTACCGGCATGCCGCGGACGGGTTTTTCCTTGAACTGGTTCTTCGGAAACGACTTGATGCGTTTGGGATCGCGATCCCCAAATGCCTTATCAGGGGTAACAACAACATCGCCTTCTGCACCGGCCTCCTTACCGACAATTTCTTCATCCAGACCGAGGATGACATGTTTCTGCCCAACGCAGATAGTGACCGGGCCGTATATCGCATTCGGGCTGTGGATACCCGCAGATTTTGCTTCTTCTGCATCAGTAGTATCAAAAATGTTTTCATTCACACTGCCCGAATAGCTTAGTTTGATAAAATCTCCAGATTGTATCGCCATGGTTCACCTGACTATATTAAATTGCAACGAATACAGATAAACGTGTAGCACAGTCATGCTTGAAATTGAGTTGAAAGTCAGAGTTCCGTCGCTTGATCCGGTACGCCGCCGGTTGGTCGGGCACAATGCACGATTTTTCGGCAGGATACATGAGCATGATGTTTATTACAACGCACCTCATCGGGATTTTGGCATGACCGATGAAGCGGTACGGGTCAGGTACACCAACGATCATGCGGTAATCACCTACAAAGGGGCGAAAATAAAAGCATCCGCTCTCAAAGCCCGCGAAGAACTCAACACGGCAGTCGAATCCGGCGAGGTCTTTGAAGCGATACTGGATCGCCTCGGGTTTACGAGGACCGCCGAAGTGAATAAATGGCGTGAGAATTACCAGCTCGGCAACACTGCAATATCCCTGGATTCCGTCGAGGAACTTGGAACGTTTGTAGAGATTGAAGTAATGGCTGAGGGGGATGACAAGGTAGCTTCTGACCAGATTGAAACAATTTCAAAAGAAATTGGTATACAGGGCGAGCCGATCCTCGCCTCATACCTTGAACTGCTCCTCTCTAAACGGTCAGGAGTTCAATCCTGATATCCCGTGCTTCTGTCCCAAAGTGGAGCATCGCACAATAACCGTCCATGGCTGCACCAGGATTAACAATTTTTACACCATCAACGTCCATGACACCCCGCTGTTCGTGAATATGGGCGCAGCAGACAAGATCGAAGGACTTCATATGCCGCCGGATGCTCTGGCTGCCCACATGCTCGCCATTAATTTTGTCGAGTGTTTCAAAAGGCGGTGCATGAGTGAGAAGAACATTGTGAACGGCTTTTTCCATCTTCTTCATAGTACCATGTAGTACGTCATCTATCTGCTTGTCGGTCATCTCAAACGGTGTACCGAAGGGTGTTGGATTTGATCCGCCGATACCTGCAATCGATATCCTTCCCAGGTTAATCTGGGAGCCATGGAGACATACCGCATCTGAGTGTTCGAGCGTTTCGATGATCTCACGCGGGTCACAGTTGCCGGGCACTGCAAAACACGGCACATCAATGCGTGAAAGCACGTCATCGACCGTTTCAACCGGACCCATATTGGTGATATCGCCTGCAATAAATACCGCTTCCGGATTCAAATCCAGAAATGAATCAATTTTACCGAATTGACCATGGAGATCTGCTATCAATAGCACATCTTTCATGGTATATCATTTGAAGGGCGTCTAAAAAACCTTATCTCAGGATCATTCCAAGAACCTGTCAATTTACCCGAATACGCAAGTTTTCCGCAGATTTTTTCAGTTTCCGGCAGGAGTGATCGCGCGTTGGTCCCGGCAAGCAGAGTGCCGGGCAGAGGGAGGAACCGGTGAACATGCACCTTTCCAGATCGGGCAACCCATTGTATGAGGTCAAGTGTCCTTTTCTGGTCTTCATCAGTTTCGAAGGGGAGCCCGACAATAAAGTCCACAACGGGAGTAATCGAAAACACGTTGCAGAGTTCCACTGCATGGATAACATCATCAACAGTGTGTCCCCGAAAAAGTCTCTTCAGCACTGCATTACTCCCCGATTGTGCTCCGAAATGGAGTTTTGCATTGGAACAGTACGTGTTAAGGAGTGAAAGGGATTCCTCACAGATGAATTCCGGGCGTACCTCACTGGGGAATGTACCGAAATATATCCTGTGTTCCAGTTTTCTGAATAAATGTTCAATTTTTTCCCAGCGTGGATGGATACCATCAGAGCCGTAAGCAAACGCGTTGGGCGACACGAACCTCGCGTGCTCGTACTTGTTTGCGTACTTAGCGATTGCGTCAATGGAACGGTGCCTCATGCAATGCCCGAAAATATGAGGTGTCTGGCAATAAGCACAGGAAAACGGGCAGCCACGGCTGATCTCTACATACCCCTGCCTCTGGGAAAATGCCGGATATGCATCGAGCCGGACGCAGGAATCCGCCGGTTCAAAATAGTTTCCTGTCGCCACGCCAGGTATTTTCCCGTCTTTACCCTGATCTATCTGTGCAAGAAGGCGGGGGAGTGTGAATTCCCCTTCGCCGGCAACCACATAATCGGCATATTCTGCTGTCTCACGCGGGAATGCCGTTGCATGCGGACCACCCACAACGGTTATGCAGCCTGCAGCGGCAATCTCTTCCCGGTACAGAGGTGCATTTATCGAATTGAGACTATAGCAGGTCACGTCATCCAGCGGAGTGTCAGCCGGGGAGAGAAGATACCCTTCCTGCTCGCATGCCGCAGAAAGTATTGCATACGAGTTTTGTGCTGCGTGGATCAGCCGCCAGTTAACCTGCATATGTCAGAGGGGTGTTGGTTTTGTGGGTTGGCAATAAAAACAAAAGAGCTGGTATTCATCCACACCTTCATTATCCTCGGGTACGATACTCCCTGAGATCATCATTTGTTTTATAGGTCTGGCCATTATCCATGGTGACCCAGACTTCGACACGGTCAATCTGCCCCCGCTCGGACCCTGACCCACGCGTTCCGTCGAGGTCCACTTCATCCCCTTTCTTGGTTCCGAGGTTTGCCATTTGGGTTGTCCCGTCAGCCCGTGTTAGTTTCACGTCTATTTTTTTCACGTGGATCATCCCCATGCCACCCTGGAAAATGACCGGGATGATGCCGAGATAGTCCTTCTCTCCCACATCCACGATTACCATGTTATAACTGGGTACTTCATCGGTGGGTACTGTAGTTAGCTCTGATGCTGCCGGCGTAGTCGATGTTCCTGCCGAAGTCCCGGTTCCCGGTGCGGATGCAGGAGGTGATGTCTTACTGAATGTGCATCCGGCTGTTGCAAGGGCACCACAGAGAACAACAAGTATTACCAGCATGACTCTGAACTGCATGGTAAAAAATGCGAGTCCGGCTTATATCATGCTTGTGCTCGCACAAGCTGATAGAAAAATCGGAGAGGATATCCAGCCGGAAACCCGACACATTCCGCATTCTTTTTGCATCCGGCAGAATTATTATCAACCGATCGCGTGCGGTTGTTTCTGATTATATAAATAAAATATATTTTAGCATCCCGAAAAAAAATTGATCTTCTTTGAGAGAACAGTATACTGGCATGAACCCGGCAATAGTCGATTCGCTTGTATACGTGGGTGTCGGTATCATTGCTGCTGGTGTTATCCATATTATCGTTGTCCGGCTAAAACAACGGGCGGCAATGACGGAAACAAAGATGGGTTGTCTGCTCGTGCACTCTCTTGGGACACCCTTGGTAATGCTGGCATTTTTTTTCCCGTTTTTTGGCGGTCCAGCACGCTCTCTCCATTTATCCCCAGTACCAGGGGATAACGGATTTGAAAATTTTAGCATCCGGCTATATCCTTGGGGGACATGGATAATTGCTGCATTTGTTGACGGTTTTTTAAGAACCTACGGGATAGCGCTTGCAGACCTCAATATATTTATTCATCCAAATATGTTCACCCCGGCCTGCCACAACTGACTTTCACGAAACGACGAACCAACAACATTGTCTATAATACCACCAAATTAACCATGAGAAGTAAACCAGATCAAGCATTTATCCTGATTGCCAACAGTCAGGTACGAAAAAGGTGTATCATGCAGAAAATACTACCGTTGTTCCTTCTTATTCCATTCCTTGTTTGTACATGCATACCGGCATGCGGGTCTGCAGCGCCCGTAGTAGAACCAGGTTCCGGGTTCATCGTCGTGGCTTCTTCTCCATCCGCGGACTTTTATACAACTACACCGTCCGGCACCGCACCATTACGGGTAACCTTTTTTGATCGTTCGGAAGGTACCCTTCCCCTGCGATATCTCTGGGACTTCGGGGATGGCACAACTTCAACAGTACAGAACCCGACACATACTTTCGCTCCGAACGGGAAATATACGATAAGCCTCACGGTTACTAACTCGTATGGAAAGGATACAAAAATACTGCCGGAATTTATCTCAGTGGGGGATCCGCCGAAAGTAGATTTTTCTGTTTCCCCAACCACGGGAATTCTGCCCCTCTCAGTGGCATTCACTGACAGAACACGTGGCGCCACACAATCGTGGAAATGGGATTTCGGGGATGGCACAACTTCGACAATACAGAACCCGACGCATACCTACACAAAAACGGGCACATATACCGTTACGTTATCTTCAGTTAATGAATTTGGAACGGGGCAGATCACGAAATCCGGTGTAATCAATACGGGTATTGTTCCTGACGCTGAATTCATTGCCGAACCACGGGAAGGTGATCCCCCGCTCACCGTAAGATTCCTTGATTTTTCCAGCGGCAGTCCCCTTGCGTGGTTATGGGATTTCGGCGATGGTTTTACCAGTACTGAAAAAGATCCGGTGCATACCTATCAGAACGCGGGAAATTATACCACCACCCTGCATGTCGCAAATGCATTCGGAAGCAATACCCTCACGCGTCCCGACCATGTTCGTGTCAGGAGCCCCGGACCTGCCATATCGCCGGTACAACCGCAGATAGAAACGCCTTCCCAAGGGGAGAATCAGCAGGGGGGTATCATAAGCCTGATCAGGCAGGCCCGAGGGACAACAGAAAAGAACCTCCCGACCAGCGGTTTTATTCCCCCGCAGTTCATGGCACTCGCTGCAGTGCTGACAAGCTTTTTTTTCATTTTTGTCAATCTCCTGATCAGCAACATCGGCGCTCTCTCCCAGATCGGGTCGAAGTTTGCAAAATTTTTTATGGATCTCGCGGGAGGCCATGCAGTGGAAAAGCTGAGCGATGCTGAAATCGAGAAACGGAAGATCGAAGTACAACAGAGGGATCGTCATTTCCTCGGACTTTCGGCTGCAGAAATCATCATTATCGAAGTGGCTGTAATCATGATAGCTCTTGCCTTTGTCATTGCTGACCGCATCGAGCTCACGCTTGGAAATATCCTTATATACATCCTGGTGGGAGCGATATCTGTTGTTCTGCACGATTTTGCGCACCGCTACTTCGCAACAAAACACGGGCATGATGCTGACACCCAGTTCTGGGGGCTGGGGACCATCATTATGTTCGTTACCGCATGGTTATACGGCAATGCATTTGCCCAGTCGTACCGTAACCTGGTAAACAGGAAGGGAGAGGATAATATCAAGGAAATGGGAATTGAGATGGTAGCCGGACCCTGTATCAGCATTATTCTCATGATCCTGTTCCTTGCCCTCACCCGGCTGGGAGGACTCTACGCAATTGCCGGAGGTGTCGGTTTTACCATAAACCTCATCACGGCTGTCTACAGCCTTATGCCGATCGAGACGATGGACGGCGGGACGATCTGGAAATGGAACCGGAGTGTGTATCTGTTACTGTTTGTGCCAATGATCGCGTTTTACTTCTTCACATTCATGATCGTGTGAGGAATCTGATACCAGGAATAGATCTGGTAACTCACTGAATTTTTTGTCAGGAGGAAAATTCAGCAACCCGTGTCCATTCTTCATAAATTACTATCGTTTCTTCCGATTTTTCTTTATTGAAAAGAATTCTTTTATCATTGGCAACATCCAAAATAAAAGGAAATGAATCTGTTGTTTACCCTCATCGACCTCGTCATCCACTTCGATAAATACCTCCCGGGAGTTATTCAGGGATACGGCTTCTGGACATACCTGATTCTTTTTGCAATCATTTTCTGCGAGACGGGTCTGGTGATATTGCCGTACCTGCCCGGGGACTCCCTCATCTTTGTCGCCGGGGCACTTGCAGGAGCCGGTTTCCTCAACATAGAGATCCTCCTCCTCACACTCATCGCGGCCGCAGTTTTCGGTGACACCGTGAATTACTGGATCGGCCATATGATTGGGATGAAAGTGCTGGAAAAGAAGTATAGTTTTGTGAAAACGGAACATCTGAAAGCGACCGAAGACTATTTTACCCGTTATGGAGGTAAGACAATCGTTATTGCACGCTTCGTTCCCTTCATCCGCACATTTGCACCATTCCTTGCCGGGGTCGGGAAGATGAGCTACCGCTGGTTCATCACGTACAACCTGATCGGGGGTGTTTTGTGGGTTCTCGGATTTGTGCTTTCAGGATATTTCTTTGGCAGCCTCCCTATCGTGAAAGAGAACTTCAACCTTATCACTTATGCAATTATCGGGATCTCGCTTCTTGCTGTAGGATCGATTGTTATCGGAGTGTTCCGTCCGGTACACGAGAACCCACACAATGGTGAGAGCGAGAGTGAGAAAAAGGAATGACCCGGTTACCTGCCTGCAAATACTATTGAATATCCTTCTTAATACTATAAAAACGGGGGTCGGCCGAAGCGGGATACCTGGTTATACCAATTCTGCTTTTTACGTCTTTAATGCGAGAGTATATTTCAGGAACATGCAAAGTACATCTACGATTCAAGACCAGGTGCATCATTGTAGGATATTTGAATAATGCTCCCGTTTGATGATCTCTTAAACCTTGCTGGCAATGCCGGGCACCGTACATCCCAGGTTACCGAATTCCGCCGGAAGTTCGGCGTAAATACCATGACCCCACCGGCAAGGGAGTCGCTCTGGAAACAATACCTGAAAAATTTTGATGACCCCATTATAAGGATCCTTCTTCTTGCTGTGGCCATATCTACGATCGTCTCACTCGTCAGAGGTAGTGGATTTTTTGATATCGTCGGGATCATTATTGCGATCCTGCTCTCAACAGGTATCGCATTTTTCAACGAATATAGGAGCAGCAGGGAATTTGACATATTGAACGCGACCCGTGATGAGATGGCGGTGAAGGTAATCCGGGATGGTCACCCGTCCTCGGTCCCTTCACGTGATATCGTTGTCGGGGATCTTATCCTTCTCGAAGCCGGGGATGCAATACCTGCAGATGGCTGGGTGTACACTGCAGATGATATCTTTACCGATGAATCCGCATTTACCGGGGAGAGCGAGCCGGTTCCAAAAGAACCGGGGGAGCGGGTCTTAAAAGGAGCGTTCGTCACTGCCGGGAAAGGGCAGGTAATTGCCGGAGCAGTTGGAGACTCAGCACAGATGGGGGTGATTGCCTCATCTCTTGGGATTGATCACACGAGCCAGACACCCCTTGAACAGAAACTGGCAGCCCTCGCCCGCATCATCAGCAAATTCGGGTACGCAATGGCTGTGCTCATCTCCGGGAGTCTGTTCATCCGGGGGGTCCTGGTAGGGGAAGTAACCGGCCTGAACCTCGACACGGTAAATAACATCCTTCACTACTTCATGCTAGCCGTTGTTGTCGTAGTTGCTGCTGTTCCCGAAGGACTTCCGATGAGTGTTGCACTCTCGCTCTCGCTTGCCATGCGCAAGATGACGCGGGCGAACTGCCTGGTCCGGCGTCTTATAGCCTGCGAGACGATCGGTTCTGCTACGACAATATGCACTGATAAGACCGGGACCCTCACAAAAAACCAGATGGAAGTGGTTGCATCATCGGCCGGTAACCCGGTGCACCCGGAAAATCTCCCGCAGACACCTTCTGCATGGATTACCCTGAATGCTGCTGTAAATGGTACAGCACATATCGAAGAACGGGAGAACCGGGTAATTGTTATCGGGAATTCAACGGAAGGTGCACTGCTCCGCTGGCTGCGGCATTATTCACTCAACTACATGCAGATCCGGGCAGAAATGCACGTAACGAAACAGTACCTCTTCGACGGCAATCGGAAAAGAATGTCTACCGTAGTGCGTATCGATGGCAGACCATATCTCCTTGTTAAAGGTGCACCTGAGATCCTCGCTTCCCTCTGCACAAAGACCCCCGATATCAGCGAGATCAGTACTCTTGCATCCCGTGCGATGCGGACGCTTGCCTTTGCCCACAAGGAGATTAGGGACGGAGACGAGAGTGAGACTGCCCTTATATGGGATGGATATGTCGGCATACGCGACCCTCTCCGGGACAATATTGCAGAATCTGTTGAAACCTGCCAGCATGCCGGTATCCGGGTCCGTATGGTAACAGGTGATAATCCGGAAACTGCAAGAGCAATAGGACAGGATTCCGGGATTCTTAAAACCGGTAGTGTCTTAACCGGATCAATGTTCCGTTCACTTTCACCAGATGATCAGGTGTTCGCAGCACAAGAACTTGACATTATGGCGCGTGCCGAACCCATCGACAAACTCCTTTTGGTAGAGGCGCTCCAGAAGACCGGTGCCGTTGTCGCAGTAACTGGCGATGGTACGAACGATGCCCCTGCCCTCAAACACGCCGATGTCGGACTTGCCATGGGGATCGCAGGAACGGAAGTGGCACGAGAGGCCAGTGATATCATCCTGCTCGACGATTCGTTTTCATCGATAACGAATGCCGTCTTATGGGGCAGATCCCTGTATGAGAATATCCAGAGGTTCATCCTCTTCCAGCTCACGATTAATTTCTGCGCCTGTATCCTGATATTCATCGCACCGCTGATGGGCTATCCGGAACCCTTCAGCATTATCCAGATTCTCTGGATCAACATCATCATGGATACTCTGGCTGCGTTTGCCCTCTGTTCAGAAGCCCCTTACGCCGGGCTTATGAACCGCCGGCCTGTCTCGCATGATGCCCCAATTATCTCGCCGTTCATGTGGTTATCTATCATGGTGACAGGGATATTCATTATTATCGCGGGCATCCTCCAGATTGCTACCGGATTCATTGGTGGCGCTACACGTGATGAGATCAATACGGTTTTTTTCGCGACATTTATCCTGACTGCAGTCTGGAATGGGATAAACTGCCGGGCATTGGACGGGAAGATGCCTCCTTTTTTTAAAGGCAACCCGACATTTTTTGCGGTGATGGGCGGTGTTGTCCTCACCCAGATCCTCATCGTGCAGTATGGAGGGGAGGTCTTTGGCACCGTGCCGCTTTCGCTGGAACAGTGGGCAAAGATTATCATGGTGTCAGCATCCGTACTTATCGTCGGATATGTCCTCCGCGTCTCATTCCGGTACCTGAATGCAGGGAAAAAACAGATCTCCGGATAGGACAAGGCTGGTATCCAAAAAATTTGATCCTTTGCCCGGAGTTATCTCTTTTCATTAAAGTTTCGGCTCTTGAAACTGAGGAACAAAGCCATCCCGTCAGCAGACGAAATGCGGTATTCGTTCATCCTCATTGTTCAAGCAGTCACTACTGGCATTCCGGATATTACTTTCATTGTCCTGATTCAAGCAGAGTCCCCCCTTCTCGTCGTTGAAAACCTGCCTGTGCCTGACAACAATGTAAAAAAAGGTAAAAATTCAGTTTACACTGTATCCTGCACAGGGTGATTCGGGAAATTTATCCGGATTTGCCAATAACATAACAAAAAGTCAGATTTGGATTTTATTCGAGTAAATACGTCAAAATTTTATTGATGTAGCGTTTTTCTGACAGCACGTTGCCCCAAAAACAAAAAAAAGCCTGCCGTACGCGATAATTATATATGAACCCGGCATCCACATTTTTAGCAGTAGGAACCGATCCTGGTTTTTCGGGACGGCTTTCTTCAACTACCATTCAGATCGAATGGAGGGATGATCGAAGTAATGCACTAAAAAACGGAAGGAAGAGCATCATGGATCTCTTATCAAGATTTTATTTTTTTTACAGTCGGATCATCAAGACCATCAAAATTTATCTGCTGCTCGCCGGCCCTGGTCTGATCGTGATGATTGCGGACAACGATGCCGGCGGGATCACCACCTACGCAGCGACCGGCGCAAAATTCGGGTTCAGCCTCATCTGGTTCCTTGTCCTGCTCGGGCCTGTCGCGTATTTTGTGCAGGAGATGACAGTCCGGCTGGGTGCCGTTACCAAACACGGTCATGCAGAGGCGATCTTCAGTGCGTTCGGCTCATTCTGGGGCTGGTTCTCACTTCTCGATTTAACTATCGTCAACTGGCTTACAATGATCACCGAGTTTATCGGCATGACCGCCGCACTCAGCATTTTCGGTGTACCCCCCATAATTGTTGTTTTCTTCGTCATCCTCGTGATGGTCAGCATCGTCATGTCGGGACGATACTGGACGTGGGAGAAGATCACTATGGTCTTCTGCCTTGTTAACCTGATCTATATACCAGCGGCGTTGCTCGTCCACCCCTCGATCTCCGATATCCTCCGGGCCGGTATCGTTCCCAACTTCCCGGGAGGACTTCATGGTGAACTCTTCTTCTTCCTGATGGCAAATATCGGGACGACGATAGCTCCATGGATGATCTTCTTTCAGCAGAGCGCCGTTGTCGACAAACAGATGAAGGAGAAGGATATCCCCTGGGGGAAATTTGACACCATTGTTGGCGCCTTCTTCACCGTTATCGTCGCAGTCTTCGTGATCATCGTGACCGGGACTGTTCTCTATGGTATGAACATTGAGAGTGCCGCCCAGGCCGCTCAGGTCATCATGGGAACGCACCCCTGGGTGGGAACGCTCGTCGCCATCGGCCTTTTCGATGCCGGGTTCCTTGGGGCGATCTGCATCGCTCTCACAAGCTCGTGGGCATTTGGGGAGGTCTTCGGGTGGGCGCACTCGCTGAACTACAAGGTGAAAGAGGCCTTCTGGTTCTATATTTTCTACTTCTTCGGGCTGTTAACCGCCGGGGCGGTCGTACTCATTCCGGGAGCCCCGCTTGTATTGATAACCCTCTTTGTGCAGGTGATCGCAGTGACCCTCCTGCCGGCGGCGCTGGTCTTCCTCATCATCCTATTAAACAATGAGGAGATCATGGGGAAATACAAAAATACACTCTTTGACAATATCACGAACATAACGATTGTTGTGTGCATCATTGCCGTATCTTCAGTGTACGGCATCAGCACATTGTTCCCGAACCTGTTCGGGTGAGGTGGGAGGAGGTGCAGGAATGGTAACATTTGAGAGCGTTTTCGGAGAAAGGATCGGAAGTGTCATTCATGAATCGACTGACAAGATCACCCGGATCAATCAGAAATATGCAACACCCAAGATTAAAATGTCGGCAGGGGTTAAATTTGCCCTCCTTCTCCTCAGGCTGTACCTCATCTTTCTTGTGGGGCTGCTCGCATACAAGTTCTGGACGATCGTCCATGGGGGAACATGATGGTGCGGCAGGATAACGCGACCAGCTCTGCGACAACGGGAGATCTTGAGATATTCCTCTCTGACATCCTGAATGTCCCCGTGCTGCGTTCGGGAAAAAAATTGGGGTCACTTTCCGATCTGGTGATTGTCGAGACCGCAAAGATTCCCGAGGTGCGATCTCTGTATGTCAGTCGGTCATTTGGCCGACCGAACCTCCTCATCCCGGCGGAGAACATCCACACTCTCACGGGGAGGGGAATTGAGGTCATCATCGGGGACCTCAAACCCTTTGAGACAGAACCGGCAGAGGACGTCATCCTTCTCCGCGACTACGTCCTCGACAAGAAAGTTATTGACCTTGAAGAGAACGAGGTCGAGATCGTGTACGACATCCGGCTTATCCTGCGGAATAAGAAACTCTATGTCACTGATGTTGATACCGGAAAGGCCGCCCGTCTCCGGAGGTTCGGCCTCGGGTTCCTCGCTAAGATTCTCTATTCCTCCGCCGATACCGAAGCAGAGCAGATGATCTCTTGGAAGTACATCCAGCCGCTCCCGACGAACATCGGCAGCTTCAAGGGCAACGTTAAGCTGAACGTCTTAAAAGAGAAGCTTTCGGAGATCCATCCTGTCGATCTTGCGGATATCCTCGAAGAAGTGGACCACGACCAGCGGGTCATGCTCTTCTCCACCCTAGATTACGAGCATGCGGCCGATACGCTCGAAGAGATCGAGCCAAAGGTGCAGCGTGAAATCATCTCATCGCTGACTACAGAAAAGGTCGTTCAGCTCCTTAACGAAATGACCCCGGGGCAGGCGGCCGACATCCTCTCGGTCCTCCCATCGTCCGGGGCCCATGTCATCCTTGATACTATGAATGCCGAAAGCGCAAAGAAGATCCAGGCAATCATCGACCGGCAGGAAGAGAAAGTTATTCATTATACCACCCAGAAGATCCTGAAATTCCCTACTGACACGACCGTCGAGTATGTCCAGAATGACTACCCGCGCCTTGCCCGGGACAAAGACGTCATCATGTACATCTACGTGATCGACGGGAAAGATCACCTGCTTGGCGTCATTGACCTAAAAGAGCTTCTGCAGGCAGATGACAAAGCATACCTCCAGGACGTCATGGTTGAGAACGTGATCAGCCTCTCGACCGAGAGTACCCTCAAGGAGGCGGCCCGGGAATTTGTACGGTACGGGTTCCGAGCCATACCGGTTGTCGATGAGGAGAACCGTCTCGTCGGCGTGATCCCGTATCGGGACGTCATGAACCTCACCCATCACTTCATCGAATAGCCATACATAAAAAGAGAACAGCAAACCAAATTGTAAAGAGATTTGGATGTGAAAAGTAGTACGCTCTGGTCGGACTATGTCCCCATATTTTTTTAAATTATTAACAGTCATCAATGTGTTATTTAAAAAAGGACTTTTGTATCCAGGACTCCACCAGGTTTTTCTCAATCATGGCCTTTATTCTTTTCAACAAAGGTACAGAAGGATCCGCAGCGATTACAGGCCCCCTCATTGCAGGGCTCGGTATGTATGGTAACGACAGCCCGCGGGAACTCAACTTTCAGGTCTGCCTCGAGATGATCTGAGAGATCATGAGACTGCAGAACAGTTGCCGTGCCGGGCAGGACAAGGTGAAATTCGATAAAAATATCGGGGCCTGAGCGCCGTGTTCTCAGATCATGGAACCCGGCATAATCGCCTGAATGCTCACAGATGATGGATTTTATCCTCTGCTCATCCTTGGCAGGGATACTGTGGTCAATGAGATCAGAAAATGACCGCCGGCTGAGATCAAAAGCGGCTTTCATGATCATTATAGCAACACCAATGGCAAAAAGCGGGTCAAAGAGAGCGATGCCGGTTAATCGTATCAGAATCAGCCCCAGAAATACCCCCAGCGAAGTATAGACATCGGTCCGGAGGTGCCAGGCATCGCTTTCAAGCGCAATGGACTCGGATTGTTTTGCCACCGTCATAAGCCGGTGCGAGACAAACCAGTTCACCAGTGCTGACACCCCCATAACTGCGATACCAAAAATAAGCAGATCCGGGGGAAACTGCATGGTTGGTTCGCCAAGCAGTTTCAGCAGGGCTTCCCTTATGATCAGGACGGCAGCAGCGAATATAAGCAGGGCTTCGATTAACCCTGAAATGTCCTCGAATTTCCCATGCCCGAACTCATGGTGGGCATCAGGGGGTTCCGCAGATTTCCGTACCGAGAAAAAAGCAATCACTGCAGCGATAAGATCCATCAATGAATGAATCGCTTCAGATAGGATACTGACAGAACCTATTGCGAACCCGACCACAAATTTCATCAGTACGAGCCCGGAATTGGAGATGACCGATAAACGTGCAGTCTTTTCCTTAAGATGATCCAGCGTTGCTTTATCTTCAAGGGGGGGTGGCATGAAATTCTTAGTACCTATCGGCATCTCTTCACATCAAAGTATAGCTTGACAGTTCCCCGAAGAACCAGACACGAACCTGTTTTACCGTTAAAAAAGAAAAACAACGACAACGTTTACGATGGTAAGAAAAATCACAAAATAGTCCAAGCAGCGGACGGTGTCAGAATTGTCCTGCGGTTCTTTCAGGTATCTGAAAAATTGTTTCTTTGTACGGTGAGGGAAGGGGCGATGGCAACACCCTGTTATTCAATGGTATGTTCACCAGGTACGGCAGGAAACCCGTATGACACGGGAATACATTGTTTCCCGCACCAGGGATATCGGGAACAACGAGCTGGACCACGTCACCGGCTCAGTCCACCGGATCCCCCTGGTAACCGTGCGACGCAAGTATCGTCAGGACATTTTCAACCCATTCACGATCATCGGCATGTTCAATTCCATAGATATGGGCAAGGATGTGGGGATCATGCCCGTGGGTTTTCTCTGCACCGGGAGCGTGGGTATGCTGCACCTTATGGTGCTCCGATTCAAACGGGTGCGGCAGGTGAGCTATCTTCTCTTTCCATATCGCTTCAAGTATCTTGTCATGGGTCCTGAGTTCATTGATTCCGACAACCCTGCCCCGGAACTCTCCGGTCTGACGGTGATTGATCAGCATCCGGTAGCAGAGAAATTCCCTGCAGATGGTGGGGCGGTCAGGGTAGATTACGCAGAGAACACCCGGGCCGTCGGGCTTCCTGTGCGAAAATATACACCCTTTCTGGGGGGTATCCTTACCTTTGTCCTCCATTTCCTCGAATTTATCGGCAAATTCATCGATGTACTCGGGCAGCACGTGAACACGAAAGAGTTCATTGGTGATCCCGTACCGGCAAAAATATTCATCATCGGTCACTTCTCTCTCAATTTTTATGAACTCCCCAAAGCTTTCGCAGCATTGCCCGCAGCCGTTGCACTCAAATTTCACCATAGCAAGATCCACTTTATGCTAATCCTGATTATAAAAATTGGGATATGATCTTAGGCAATAATACAAAAATATATAATAATATCCCTATGTCAGGTTTCTGGAATACCACTAAAAAGAATAAAATATCCTGTCAACACTCTATTCAGAGCTGTTCAACGCCAAAATAATAAAAGGGGTAATCCGGGCTCAAAGGGGAAACTTGTTTCAGATAAAGACCACGGTTAACCTTACAATCGAAGCTAAAAGGGTAAAAGAACAGCATAACTTCCTTTATGGAGTGTATATTACATCTGTTACAGTATCCAGAGTTCGAAAAAGAAGATGAAAAGGATGGGGGATTGGGGATTCTTATTGATTCCAAACGACAGGCAGATCCCCGATCTGGCCAAATTTATCCTGCTTATCGATCATGCCGTCCATGTTGTAATCAAAGAACCAGTTGTTCCCTTTGGTCACACTACGGAACACTGCACGATCCATTTTCCCGTCATTGTTGAAATCACCGACTAGCGGTATGTCCCCAAGCTGGCCAAATTTATCCTGCTTATCGATCGTGCCGTCCATATTGTAATCAAAGAGCCAGGTCCCACCGCGGAACACTGCTCGATCCATTTTCCCGTCATTGTTGAAATCACCGACTAGCGGTATGTCCCCAAGCTGGCCAAATTTATCCTGCTTATCGATCGTGCCGTCCATATTGTAATCAAAGTACCAGTTGTTCCCTTTGGTCACACTACGGAACACTGCTCGATCCATTTTCCCGTCATTGTTGAAATCACCGACTAGCGGTATGTCCCCAAGCTGGCCAAATTTATCCTGTTTATCAATGATGCCGTCCATGTTGTAGTCAAAGAGCCAGTTAGTACTGCTGTTAAAACCACGGAACACCGCACGACTTACCGTACTTGTTGGAGGTATAAGATTTACCGTGATGTAATTACTCTGGGTTTTAGTGTTGCTACCACGAGTATTCGTAGCATTCAGTGAAACGGTATACGTTCCGGTATTTGCGTACGTATGAACCGGATTCTGATTAGTTACATTGACCAGCGAACCGTCACCAAAACTCCAGTTCCATGACGTAGGACTGTTGGTTGAAGTATCTGTGAAAGTGACGGTTAATGGAGCTAAACCGGACCTTGGTGTGCCAGTGAAGTTTGCAACCGGGGCTACGACAATTATGCTGACGTTGATGAACGTGACCTGCGTTGAGATATTATACCCTGCACTGTTGCTCGCGTTCAATGCAATCGAGTAGTTCCCGATTCCGAATGTATGGGCGGGACTTTGTACCTGGCTGAACCA
>JACTUB010000024.1 GCA_015660885.1 Methanoregulaceae archaeon
ACGCTGACCTTGAAATCACTGCCTGTCGTCATGCCAGCTGCCGCTGACATCGGCCAGCTGTAGGATCCTGTTCCGCCACTTCCTATTGACGTGCTGGCGCTAATGGTGCCAGCATCGGTACCGGATTTCAACAGCACTATCTTCACGGTCGACCCCGGACTGCCCGTGTAACTCCAGGTGACCGTATGAGTAGTCCCTCGTTGCCACGTCTCCCCTCCATTCGGTGACGTGACGGTTATGGAGGAAGCAGGTGTCTGGCTTGGAGAAAGATGGAATACGGTGACCCCAAAATGCTGCATGCCAGCATACGTGCCTCCCCATGTCATGGTGTGGTTGGCATAGTCCCAGGTATCGTGGACAATAACCTGATCGGTCCCGCTATATCCTATCCCGAGCATAGTATGACCCTCTAACTGGATCAGGACCGGATACCCGGCATCGATTTCAGCTTTGTACTGATTAAACGTGAACCCCTGTGTATTACCATTATATCCATAAATATACTGATTATAATCTGATGTGACAGAATAACCTCGGGATTCGGCAAATAACTTCATACCGTGCACCCCGTCTCTCTTTGATGGAGTTGTTCCTTCAGATCCCGTATAGTCATTAAGGGGTGCACCATTTGTAGAGAAAAAAAAGGTTGTTCCACCGTCAATATTCTGCCAGTGATAGTACTGGCTGGTCCCCATGAAATCTCCTACCGAGTCCTGTGAATGTTCCACCCAGTGTCCATAATACGGATCGATGGAAGAACCATATCCATACCAGTAATCATCAACAGATCCGTTGACCGTACGGCTATCGATCCCTTTATGGGAGGCACTTAACGGGCATTCCCCGGTCCCCCATACTGCATTGGTAAGAGGGAATAATCCACCATTGGTAGGACCGGTATATATGTTCGGATATCCATTCCGGTCAAAGTACCCGAAATACATGGAGGCAGACGTCGCGGAACAACCATAGGACCAGTCAAGGGCCGGAACACTGGCGCCGTTGAGTACCTGCATAGACTTATCCGTTAAATCCGGGAGGTTGGCATTTGCCTGCCATATAAGTGGAGGATGACCGGGGCCTATCTCACGCTCGTCAATCAGATTACCATTGTAATACGATTGTGCCCGTAAACTCGAGTTAGCTGCGCTGACGGGAATTACCAAAGCTACCATGACAAGCGCGACTAATAGGATATATGCGTTAATTTTTGTTTTTTTCATGACATCACCACAACAAAAAATTCATTGAGAAATCAGATAAATACGGTTATCCGTCTCTATTTCCCACATTTTCATCCCATTATACAAAATATATCAAATTTACTTAGGTACTTACAATATATATTTTTAATAGATGCCTAAAGTTCAATCAAGTATATTCTTCCCCGGAATATTTCCGATCTGAAAATTAATTAAAAAAGTTTCATACATAAGCCAGGTCATGGGATTATTGCAGAACGTTTGGGGCGGGGTGGATCACACACCATCAAGGACAGAGCAGCTGACAGGGTTATGCCTCCCTGCTGACCGCATGTGACAACCCAGAGTTCCCGACCATGACCTTCCCGGCAGCATTAATCGTTGGCTCTATCGGTGCCGTCCTCTTCCTCAAAAGCATCAAAAAGAAATTTTCTTTTTTTATTTACTTGTAAGTTTCTTACTACTTCTGCTCTCCTTGTCGCGAACTGGTTTATTAAAAGCAAATCCACCAACCCACGATAAAAAAAACAATTTGCTGTTTGTACCCTGGACTTAATAATTTTCATTTTTCATATTTTCAAGTCAGATCCTTTTATTTTTAGAGTGGTATGATCTAACAAAATATCGATGAAATATTACGTTCATTATAAGAAAGAATTCGTATTATTGAAAAAAATGCAAAAAATTATAAGTACTAAAAAAAAAGTTCAATTATTTCCGGGAAATCTTTAATTGTTCCTATTTTTCAAAGTCCTAATTCTGGTTATCCCGTTTCTCCTTATTTCAGTTTCGCTTGGGTCAGATTCCTGTTTTCCTTTGCCCGGGCATACTCTGGAGCAATCTGGAGAGCTTTATCAAAGGATTCAAGGGCTTCCGAGTACCTTCCAAGGGCCATCAGTGCTTCTCCCCTGCTGTTCCAGACTAGCGATAGATTGTTATCCAGCGCAAGTGCTGCATCATAGGCTGCTATTGCTTCCGAAGTACGGTTTAGCTTGATGAGTACATTCCCTTTGTCCATCCATGCCCGTGTATATTTCGGATCCGCATCCAATGCTTGGTCGTAAAAATCGAGCGCAGTTGTAAAATTACCATTGATATAGGCATCAAATCCTTTCATATGAAGATCGGCAGCTGTAGTACTCGTGGGTGTAATACCAGGCTGATAAACTACTTTATTGTTGATACAGCCAGCACTGATCGCCCCTATCAGCACTATCGTGAAAATAATCAGGACTGTTTTTTGTTTTTCCATACGTTTTCATAGAGCGAACTGACGAATAAAGATACCGTTTCACCATATACTTAAAAATTAATTATTTTGATTTATGATACGATCTGAATAAGGTATTCGTTTCATAAAATACGTATAATTTTTCGATTAGTAAATTAGTAAAAAAATTCTCTAATTTTTTTATTGATTATCTCGTACCTTGATGAAGTACATCAATCCTACCATGCCAATTATCATTCCTGCAGGTAATGCAAGAGAGGGAAATTCTGGAACTGCAGTACCGGTACCTGGATTAGTACAGGTTGTTAGAGGCATTTCAACGAAGATCACTTGCTCGGGATTGGTTGAGTTGTAGAGAATAACAGCATAGAGTTGTCCACATGTGGTGGGAACAAACCCCGCATGTTGGTCTACAAGATCTATGTAAGCTTGGTAATCGGAATGGGTGTAAGGCCCAATTGTCGAGTGGTGTGGGTCACCAGGTGGTGCTCCATCATAATGCCAGAGAGCAGCTTGAGTGATACTTGGGTTGGCATTTTTATTGTTGATTATCCAATTGACTTTATTCCAGTCTTCAGTTGGACCGGTGAACTGTGAAGCCAGATTTGGATCAACACTTGAATAAGCGGTAAACCAGTGAATTCCATCACTCATGGTATGTTGCATATCCGAGCACCATGAATTATACCCAGTGCCAGGTGGCAGTTCTGGTGGTCCTGTGATTACATCAACAACCCAATAATGGTGATAATTAAAGCTGTAATCTATGTCTGCTTTAACGGGAGCAGGTAAAGCCGCTGAAACAACTGATACGGTAGTTAATAAGGCTAAGGCTAAAACCATTAAAATTCCAATTCTCAACTTTCCCATAGATATCATCCCCATGATCATAGACTACTATTGCATTATATATTATAAATTAATGCAAGGCATTGGTGTAAAGCAACAGAAAAAGCAACAGAAACCTGAAATCGGGTAATTCTCTACGACAAAAATCTTGGTAACTCTATTTTATGGGTAAAGTGTTATTTTAATCCCCATCAAAGAAGGATTTGCGAGTTAAAAAATGACAAAAATTGCATGTCTAAAAAAGCAATTGAAAATTTTTATACAAAATGAGTGCTGGAAAGAGATTGTGCGCGCTGCGGGTACGAATTCAATACTCATAAATTACCACTGACTTTTGCAAGAGATGAATAAAAGGAAGTCATCAATCTGTTTCTCTTGGAACAAAGCTTCGAATTCAATCGCAGAACAGGACCGGATTCGACAAACAACGAATAATGAGAGCATCGACCAGGATCCGAATTGAGATGACCAATGATGTTCCGGAGATCTTCTCAGGTATTGTTGATATGGATGAACCCAATCCCGGAGGTCAATGGAAGAACAAACGAAAAACGATACGAGACCGAGGAACAAACCGAGGTCAAGGAACAAGAAAGCAACCGGTATCCGGGATTTTCTGTTGCAACGGCGCGATGTGGGCCGAGATTGTCGATGATGACGATGATAGAATCCTTCAACCACTCATCTTCAAAAAAGTATCAACTGGATCTGTCGGGGATCCAGACACTTGGGAAAGCTGACACCGGTATCGCTGCAAGTAGATAGGTTCACCGGCGATGGTAAAGGAAATCATATCAATGAATTGGAAGGATTCTGGGGATTTCTGAAAAGAAAACTCGTCACAAAAGGAGGTATTCGGAAAGAGAAATTGCTGTTATATTTAGAAGAGTATATGCAGAGATATAATCATAGAAACGATAGTGATAAGGACAAAATTAAATGAGTTATCATGTTGCTGGAATCAGAAGTTTAGTTGTCGGAATAATATTTACGTTAGAATTCAATTAATACAAACAGGAGCGCGCTGAAGGATATGCAAATATTTTTTTTAAAAAAATATTCTGCGCAAGTATTCTGCGCAAAAAACATAATTGAGACTATTGCTCTGTTTTTTTTAAAAAATGGTTTAAATATTACGTAAATCATTTAAAAGCGCAAAAAAAAGAAAAAAAGTAAATGCCTTGCAACACCACTAATATTTATATAGGTTAATGAAAAAATACATGACATAATGTCAAGGGGAGTTTTATGACTATTGATAATCTTGAGCTCACGCAGATTAAAACCCACCCTTATGACCGGGAACTTTCGAAAATCAAAAACTTTCTTAAAGGGAGCTCCAAAGGGTATACCGTCACGGAAATTTCCCGTGCCATCGATATAAACCGCAACTCGGTGGCAAAATATCTCGATGTTTTGTGCATCTCGGGAGCTGTGGAGCTCAAGGTCTTCGGATCGGCAAAAATATACTCCCTTACAAAAAGGATCCCGGTATCATCGATTCTCAGCTTCTCTTCGGATTATATCATTGTGCTTGATGAAGATCTGGTCATACATTATGTGAATGAACGCGTATTGAAAATTGAAAAAAAATCATCCGAAGATATTGTAGGAAAACCGGTCGGGACAGCCGGTTTACTCGTGCTTTCCCTGCCTGATATCAACTCGATATTGCAGGAATGCAGCCAGGGAAAAGACGTCCAGAAAGAGATTGAGGTACAGATTGACGGCAAAACAGGATATTTCCGTGCAAAGTTTGTTCCCAGCATCCTCGAAAACGGAAAACGGGGAATCCTGATTATTCTTGATGACATTACCGAGATTAAACAATACCAGCATGACCTTGAAAAGACCGTTCAGGATCGCACGAAAGAATTAACGATAACCTCAACAAGCCTGAAAAAGGAGATCAAACATCACCGTGAAGTAAAGGATGCCTTTGAAGATAGTGAACGGAGATACCAGACCCTTATTGAACTTGCGCAGGAAGGTATCTGGACATTTGGCCCGGAGGGTAACACAACATTTGTAAACCGGAAGATGTCTGAAATTCTCGGCTACTCCTCTGATGAGATGCTGGGGAAATCCCTGTTTTCCTATGTCAGTGCCCGTGACAAGGGATTTCTTGAAGAAAAATTTTCCCGGATAAAAAAAGGGAACAACGAACACTTTGAACTGGTTTTCCTGAAAAAAGACCAGACACCCGCTTACACGTGGCTGTCGGCATCCCCCCGCATTGATGAACCGGGAACATTCGTCTACGGGCTCTTTGTCGTTTCGGATGTTTCGGCATTGAAAAAAGCTGACATCGCCCTCCGGGAAAGTGAACTGCACTACCGCACAATCATTGAAACTTCCCCCAATGGCATTCTTGTGCTGGATCTTGATGGCATAATCAAACTGGGGAATATCCAGGCTGCAACGATGCTGGGGTATACGACCAACGATGAATTAACAGGGAAGAATTTCTTTGATTATGTTACGCCCAATGATCTGGAAAACAGCAGGGAACATTTAAAAAAGACCCGGGAAAAAGGGTTCACCAAATACCTGGAATGCCGGTTGATAGCAAAAAACAGTACTGCATTCTGTGCAGAAATAAACGTTTCAACCATTCCTGATGCCGCCGGAAGACCGAGCGGATTTGTGGTTGTTCTTTCAGATATAACCGAACGGCGGAAGGCAGAATACCTGGTCCGGAAATCCGAGGAAAAACACCGCTCGCTCGTCGAAGGCATCAGCCACATCATATTTACCACCGACACAAGTGGGCGGTTTACATATGTGAGTCCTGTCATCCGGGAGGTCCTGGGATACAGTGCCCCGGAACTGATCGGCAAATATTTCTATACGCTGGTACCGTCGGAGCAGCGACACATCCTGGGAGAGAAATTAAAAGAAGCACAGGAGGGAAAACTCAGCCCGAGTGATTTTAAGATGGTGGACAAATCCGGTACCATTCACTGGGGCCGTATCATTGCCCAGCCGCTTTTCGAAGCCATGAATATAACGGGGATCACCGGGCTGATCGAAGATATCACGGATCTCAAACTCAGCGAAGAGGCCTTGCGGGAGAGCGAGGAAAAACTCACCCTTGCGATCGAGGGGTCCGGTGCAGGCCTCTGGGACTGGAGAGTGCAGAGCGGTGAGATCGTGATAAACGATCGGTGGGCGGATATCCTTGGTTACCCGTCGCAGGAACTCCTGCCGGTAACCATCGATACGTTATCATCGCTGACCCATCCCGATGACCTGCAGAAATCCCAGGAACTGCTCCGGAAGCATTTTGCAGGAGAGAATGCCGACTATGAGTGCGAAATCAGGTTGCTGCATAAAAACGGTCACTGGGTCTGGGTGCTTGAACGCGGTAAGGTAACTGAACGGAATAAAGAGGGAAAACCAGTCCGGATGACCGGAACCCACCTCGACATTTCCGAGCGGAAAGCAGCGGAAGAAGCACTACGGCAGGTGAACCGGAAGTTAAATCTTATATCAAGCCTGACCCGGCACGATATTCTCAACAGGGTATCGGTACTTCTTGGATACCTTGACAGGGCCAAGTCCATGACCGGGGATACCGCACTGCTTGAACATCTTGAGCGGCTGGAGGTTTCAACAAAGACAATCGGGAAACTGGTCCAGTTCACGCGTGATTTTAAGGACCTTGGCATGCATCCCCCGCTGTGGTTTGCCATTGAAGATATTCTCCGGAGTGTTTCCGATGGTCTCGATCCTGCAAGTATCTCGCTTCGCTGTGATGTCGGTCAGTGGGAGATCTACGCAGATCCCCAGATCACCCGGGTCTTTAATAACATTGTCGAGAACGCCCGGATCCATGGGAAGACAGCAACGGAAGTCCATGTGGAATGCATTACCAAAGACCGTGAACTTTCGCTGGTTATCGAAGATAACGGGGTTGGTATACCGGATGAGATGAAAAAAGAAATTTTTGAACCCGGTATGATCCGCAACCGTGGGTTTGGTCTCTTCCTGGCCAAAGAAATTTTGTCCATTACCGGCCTGACCATCGAGGAAAATGGCGGGGCAGGAAAAGGCGCCCGGTTTGAGATCCGGGCCCCGCTGGGGAGTTTCAGGATGCCTCAGGTCCATACCGGGGAAAAGAATAAACCCACACCGGAAGTTGCACCATGATCCCCATCCTTCTCGTTGATGATGATCCTGACATGCTCGACCTGATGGAGCTGGCCTTTAAGGATGTCGGGAATTTTGATGTGACTGCATGCCTTGACGCCCGGGATGCCGTCGAGGTATTGAAACGGCGATCCATTGCCGTGGTAATTTCTGATTACCGTATGCCGGTCATGAATGGCGGGATATTTGTCAGGGCTGCGAGAGATACGGGATACAATGGCCTGTTCATTATCTATTCAGGGAGAGGTAAAGATCCCCTGATTGATCAGGCCCGTCGCGATGGCGCAGACGCATACATACCGAGATCCGGTGATTTTAAAAAAGAGCTGGCATCCATAAAATCAATCATCTATAATTGCACAGCGGATGCATCCCCCGAGTAATGTACCTTTAAAACAAAAAACAGTCTTTGGAATATCTTTTATAATATCACGCAGGACTCAGAATTTTTTGTTTGTGGCATGAATCAACTTCCCTTTTGATCAGTGCCGGAGCCTGATTCCGGGAATGTCCAACCCACTTTTTTCTGAGTCTCTACCATGAGATCATCGGGTGAACGATCCATCATCCAAAGAGCTGTCAGCGTCTTTTTCCAGTCAAAATAGAGAGCCCCCGATTTTTTTGCGACTGGGGGGATCACTTATTATGATTTGGTCGTCTTTTTTTGAAAAAATTGCGCATATATTTTATCCGGCATGTACCACCTCAGCCATGACAAGGACCCTTCAAACCAGGTTCGGATTATCACTGCAACAAGTAATAACAGCAAACCGATGATTAACACTTCAGTATTTGCAATGCCAAAAAAATCTCTGACATAATTTTCCTCATTTGTTCCAATAGGAAGTAGCCCGATACCCAGTATTTGTGATGAGAATGGCCAGAGGTACATATACCCTGTTTTGTACACTAATGCATCTTCAAACAGATGAGCTCCAAAGCCAATCATGGAAAAAAATAATGAATCAAAGAATTTTATCCCAAGCGGGTGGAGTAAAAATGCCACGGCTATGCCAAAAATAACCATAAACGCAATATTATGGAATGTTCCGTGTTGAATCGAGCTTCCATTAAGAAGTAACCTGATTCCGAGACGGCGAAGGACAGGATTTGCCAGCTCATCCAAATCAGGAGCCCATGCACAAACAATGATGATCCATGAATGGTCCCGACCGGTATATTTATAAAAAACCATACCGATCAGGATTGCAAGTGCACCGGAGTAAATAATATGCTCAGTTATCATGATATCGGGGGAATACAAAATTTGTAGTAATGTTATATTCCATTGTATAAAATATCCTCCGAATGCAGGTATTTTTCATACTGCAAGAAGGAACGGCACCACTGACCAAACTCCCCACACTATATCTCCGCGCCCATCACGCTGCCGGCTTTCCTCGCACTGGTCATAATGTTCTTCGGAAGGGACGATGGAGATTACTTTTTTGGTAATTTTTCCAAAATGGTGATAAAAAATGCTACCTCATACGCGTCCGGTGAACATACATTTTCATTCCCAGGGGAATTTCTGCAGGAGTGAATGAAAAAAGACCGGATGTAGTCAATGCCCATTCCCGTTGTCTTCTGAAATACCGGTGTCAATAACAGCTGCCACCCTTCCCACAAGACCCCCTTCCAGCCGCACCTTTATCCCATGCGGGTGAAAGAGCGAATGTGTCAGGATATCCTGTACAATTCCCCGCGTTTTTTTTCCGCTGCGCTGGTCTTCTTTTTTAATAATATCTACGGTCAGGCCAATCCGTACCGAGCCTCTCTGCTGTACATTCCTTCCCTTTTCCATGATAGTAGTTTTCCCGTTCCTGATCTACTGCCGGATAATAATTCCGGGTTACTGGTGAAAAATATCAGACCGTGATCTGGGGAATGTCATAACTCCCGATACTGTCGGTAAGCGTCCCGGTCATAGTCGACCATCCATGGTGATCTCCGCTCATCTGCAGGCTGACCGCAGTATCGTACTCGTTAGACCCTGGCCCAAATATATGCCAGGTGTTCCTGCCGACAAGAGTTGCACTGATATTCACTGATGCATCCGGCGCTGCCCGGTAATCAGCATACAGCGACGTCACGTAACGATAGCATAAGGGGCTTCCCTGGATTACCGAACGGTCAGGAGCGCAGGGAATCTGCCCGATTTCTCCTACGGGACGGAACAGGGCGCTGTTATTAACCGGATCTCGGGTGTCAATCACCGTGTCTGATTTCAGTTCCGCTGCCATCCTGATTGCAGAAGGGTTGGCCGGGCTTGTTTGCGAGGAAGGAGTTATCAACGGAGTGGTAATCTTCACCATCGTTGCCTTGCCGGTATCATAGAGCGTTACCTCCCAGTCGTTGGGAATTCCGGCAATATCATGGGCACTGAAGCCTGCCACGACCGGGGAATTGCCGGAAGGATCTGCCGGAACCGGGATAAAGATCGTCACATTGGAAAGCGGAGAATTGGTCGTGATAGTGCAGCTATAGGAATAGGTGCCGGAAAGCGATTCGCGGTATGCCTTTTCCACAAATACCTGGTAGGAAAATACGGAAACGAATGCGATAAGAATGACCAGCAACAGCCCGAGTGTGAGTCTGATAATTTTATCCATGAATACACCTCCTTCCCAAAGAGATGCCGGCCAATTGCCTGTCTGCTCAGCCGGATCCCCGCTCTTTGTTAAAAGTAGTATGACCGGGGAAGTTGAATACCTGTCGATGATCCCATCAGGCTCCTTGTTGATGACCAGGATCGCCCCGTGTGGATCACCATGCCTTTATGGTTGTGAGAAAAAGCACATACTATGGATACCCTGCCGTCCCTCGTGCTCCGTAGCGTCACTCTCCCATCCGGGCGCGTGGCAGATATTACGCTTGATGGCGGCAGGGTAGCTCATGTGGGCGCACGCCGGATGAGTGCAGATCACCTTGACTGTACCGGACTGCTCGTGCTGCCTGCTGCGATTGATATGCATGTGCACATGCGGGGAGGAGTGCAGTCGGCAAAGGAGGACTGGAAGAGCGGCAGTATGAGTGCGCTTGCCGGGGGAGTGACGGTGGTTGTGGACCAGCCAAACACCATCCCTCCCATCACTACTCCCGAATACCTGCATGACCGTGTCCGCGATGCACTGAAAAACTCCTACTGCAGCTTTGCTGTCAACAGCGGTGTCACACCGGAAACACCCTTGGAGAGCATGTGGCAGGCAGGTGCCATGGCATTTGGCGAGACTTTTTTTGCACCATCCAGTTTTGGAGATGCAATCAGTGATGCAGCGTTGCGTCCGGCACTTGAACGCATTCATGCACTTGATGCTCTTGCCACCATTCATGCCGAGATAATTGATGATGGAGAGGATACCGATCTGGTTCTCCATGATCAGGTCCGTTCACCGGAAGGTGAACTGCGTGCGGTAAAAACCGTCAGCCGGTTAAATGCGACCGGATGCCGCCTGCACTTCTGCCATCTCAGCACAAAGAGATCCATAGACGCCGCATCGGGTTCCGTCGAGGTAACTCCCCATCATCTCTTTTTATCTTTGGAAGACTTCGACAAGAAGGATCCCTTCGGGAAAGTGAACCCGCCACTTCGCACGGAGAAGGAGCGAAAGCAGATCTGGGGGAAATGGGAAAGAATTGACGTCATTGCATCCGATCATGCTCCCCATACCCGGGAGGAGAAGGCACAGGATTTTTCCAATGCGCCTTCCGGTATCTGCGGTCTTGAAACAATGGTACCGCTCCTTCTGGGGCGGGTCACCGATGGCAAGATCTCCCTGCAGTCAGTTATTGAGAAAACCTCCTACAAACCAGCGGAGATCCTGGGACTTCCCCGTGCAGGCTTCAGTGCGGGGGACCGCGCTGATTTTGCCCTTTATAGAAAAATCCCCACTCCGATCACGTCGGAAATGCTGCATAGCAAATGCTGCTGGACGCCATTTGAGGGTCACATGGCCCTCTTCCCGAAAATTGTTATCCAGGGAGGTAAGGTTGTGTATCAGGAAGGGGATTTTTTCAAGGAAGACCCGATCTGGTTTTCCGGGAAAGGCTTCCGGAAAACTCATTAACAGACTTTACCATACCGCGGAGGATATTCCTGGTCCTTGCAGAGGCCTCATCCCCAACTGCTAAATAGCAAAAAATAAAAAGAATACTGCCGATACAGCGCATCCATAGGTCCCCGGGTGATTGATTGACAGGTGTCTGGATGTGAACCACGGGACAACCCGGATGCGCGACAGGCAGCCCGGCAGGGTTTAAACACAGGTGAAGGACGGCAGCATGCCACTTATGATCCATGTGCGTTTATGCCGGGCAACATTCCTTTATGCGGTGCTCTCATGCCAGATATCGCTGACGCTCTTTTGGAAGACCTGCATGGTACACTTATAGCCATCGGGGTTACGGCCGGTGCAAAAACCAATTCTTTTCCTGCCGGCTATAATGCATGGCGAAAGACCATCGGATGTCGTGTCACCGCCCCTGCTGTTGATGGGAAGGCAAACCGGGCAATAATTTCTCTTGTTTCAGAGAAATTAGCCATTTCAGCGGCAAAGGTAAATATTCAATCCGGTGCAACATCCAGCCAGAAGCGGGTACTGGTAGAGGGAATGGGCAAGAAGGAAGTTCTTGAGCGATTGAAAGGCAAGTAAGTGCGGAACGGTTTTATTCCTGTGCAACCGCTTCTGGTTCTCTTGAGGATTTTTATTTTCCCAAAAAAACAGGGTCCGGGGAGTTTTTCCCTTCAGGGATTACCCCTTACAGACAATTTAAGTAATTTTACATGAAATATAAAATCTATACCTATGATCAGGCATTCTATCATTTGTATGATTCATGGGGGTGCGTTTACGTGTATTCACCAGATACTACCAAGTACCTTGTTCACATCAGCCTTACTGCAGAGGGGGTGGTCGAGAAACCTGATGTAGTTGGTGCTATTTTCGGGCAGACTGAAGGGTTACTCGGCGAAGACTTAGATCTACGGGATCTCCAGAGAACAGGACGTGTCGGGCGCATCGACGTCCAGATAACCAGTAAAAAGGGCGAAACAAAAGGGGAGATTCTGATCTCCACCTCACTTGACCGTGCAGAGACAGCCATCCTTGCCGCTTCCCTCGAGACGATCGATCGTGTCGGACCGTGTGTCGCCCATGTTACCGTTGAATCAGTTGAAGATATCCGCGTTGTTAAACGGAAAAAGATTGTGGACCGGGCAAAGGAAATACTCCTGGACCGATTCGAAGACGGGACCATAGACAGCGATGAGCTGCTTGATGATGTCCGGCAGAGCATCAGGATCGAAAAGATCGGTTCCATCGGCGAAGAAAGGGTTCCGGCAGGTCCCAATGTCCTTGACTCGGATGCCATCATAATCGTGGAGGGCAGGGCTGACGTTCTGAATCTCCTCCGGTTCGGGATAAAAAATGCCGTTGCGGTGGAGGGAACACATATCCCGAAGATTGTAGAGGATCTCTGCGAAAAGAAGACAGCCACTGCCTTTTTTGACGGAGATCGTGGCGGTGAGTTGATCCTGCGTGAACTCCTCCAGGTTGCTGACATTGACTTTGTTGCATTTTCTCCCAAAGGGAAAAGTGTCGAAGATATGGCCCGAAAGGAGATTATAAAGACCCTCCGCAATAAAGTGCCTGTCGAATATATCCGCGACCAGTATTTCGAAGAGTCTGCTGAACTCTCGCAGGATCTGAGGATGCCCCGCTCAACCGGCGATGAAGATGGGGCGGCAGAAAGAAGGGAAAAGCATTTTTCTCCGGTAAAAAAGTCAAGAGAGGGAAACAGAGGACCACTTACGCTGCAGGACCATATTCATGATGTAAAAGGAAACAGCCTTGCCCGTTTTCTCACCGATGACCTGACCGTGGCAAAAGAACTGAGATCCGACGAAGTGGAAAAAGTAGTGGAAACGGTAGACAGTTCAGTTACCGGACTTGTAGTGGACCGGGCCGTCGATCAGAAACTCCTCGACCGGTTGGTAGGCAAAGGACTTTCATACGTTGCAGCGAAAGATTTCAAGGGAATTATCAAACGCCCGTTATCGATCCGTTTAATGAAAATGGGATCATAATGCCCACTTAAGGCATATGTATTTATGGTGCGTAAAACTACGTTATTGTCCGGAGTAGAAGCATGCACAAAGAGGAACTGATTAACCTTCACCAGATGCTCTATGACGTAAAAGTGTATTTCGAAGGGTTAAATCCGGCACTCAAATTTTCCCAGTATAATGCACTGAAGATTACGCCCTCCCAGCAACACAAGAGTAAAATGGAGCATAAATACGCGATCTTCGTACTGGGGACCGAGATTGCCAACGCCATGAAAGAAGTGGATTACTCATCCTCGAGCAGGATATCGGCACGCATGAAAGAGCTTGCCGATAAAACGCTTAAAGAGATAGAAAATTCATAAACATTCTGTAGTTTTAGACACTGTCAGTACCCTTCCTCAATGCCCGATTTATCAGGGTACCTTATGATTTTTTAAAAATAATTCCCCTTGGGAAGATATGTTAAAATCCGATCAGGATTGATGATCGCTCATGCAGTATTTTACCGACACTGACATGGGACTTGATATCGGGCAGGTCAACCTGGCTGTGGAATCGGCATTCGCTGACCACGGGAGGGGACTTGTCCAGATGCCTCCTAAAGTCTACATTACTCTGCCGGACGGAGACTTCCGGACAATGCCTGCGTATCTTCCATCACTGACTATTGCCGGGGTTAAAATTGTGAATGTGCATCCCGGAAATCCGGCAAAAGGTTTTCCAACCGTGATGGCACTGACCATTATTCTCGATATTGAGACCGGACAACCCACTGCCGTGATCAATGCCACTCGGCTTACCGATATGCGGACGGGTGCCGCGGGTGCCGTCGCCTGCAAATACCTGTCTGCGAAAAAAGAGATAGTCCTCGGGGTTATCGGGACCGGCAGGCAGGCACAGGCGCAGGTCTCCGCAATCTCGCGGGAACTGAAGATCCGCCAGATAAAGGTCTGGAGCCGTGATCCCGGACATATCAGGAAATTCGCCGACAGGTTTATGGAATTTCCCTGCATCGCATCTTCGCTGGAAAACGCCTGCGACTGCGATGTCCTGGTCACCACGACACCTTCCAGACGTCCGATCGTCCAGAGTGAATGGATACATGAGGGAACGCACATTAATGCCATCGGGGCAGATGCACCGGGAAAAGAGGAACTTGATCCTGCCCTGCTCAAACGGGCGCAGGTGTTTGTCGATGATCCCGCACAGGCAATTCATTCCGGTGAGATAAATGTGCCGGTAAGCGATGGTATCTACCGTACTGAAGATATTGCCGGCACCTTAGGCGAGATAGTGATTGGGAAGAAAAAACGGGCTGGTCCAGACACGATCACCATCTTTGATTCTACCGGACTTGCCATCCAGGACCTTGCGATTGCCAAGATCGCCATGAAACATGGAAAAACAATTGATCTTCCGTTTCCGTAGGGAAAACATATCGAACTTCTGATCAAGGAAAGACGTCGGGTCATCTAAGGATTAATTTAATGAAGGAAATCAGGACGTGAAGTTCCTTATAAGATCTATTTTGAGTTGTACACCGGTGATATTTTATGAGGGTGACCCCCTCTCTCCCCATAGGGGGAGGCATCCCAAGGGGAGCATCCCCTTGACCCCCTTTTGAGTATACATGACTTAAATCGAGAGATGTGCCTAAAGGGTCTGGAACAGGGATGAAAATGAGATCTACTATTTTGAGCTTAACCCCCCCTCATCTTTAAATATCGCCCGGAATAGCAATCGGGTCTCAATTCAGGCATATCTAAATTTTGAGAGGGGCCCAATGACCGGTCTTATTGGGGGATTTTTGAAGGTTTGTTTCCGGATTATTGATTAGTTTGTCCCAATCCTGAAACAGGGGATAGTATAGGGAGAAAAACCGGCCTGTTTATTCCCTATTGGGTAGGGCATGTCCGGCGGATCATTGACCGAATATTCCGGAAACCTTCCTGCCCCGCCGTGCCTCGGAGAAGCCCTGAGGCGGGTGACCCTCGTAAAATACTATGATTTACCGGGAAATGATTACATCAGACAGGATGTTGTATTTTCAGGAACGGGTACCTCTCGTGCATACACTAGTGTCCATAAGGGTTACTAAAAAAGGGAATTATGAGGATCCCGTTTCCGGAGATTCCCCAACAGGATTATCCTTCGTTTTTGCGTATTTCTTCCAGATCTGTTCACGGTAGACAGGTCCGCTGTTGTACGTGCAGAAGGGGATGAGTTTTCCCTCAGGTGTTGCGTAATGGATGCAGCATCGCTGGACACGTTCCAGATCATAATTATACCGGTCCATGAAGTGCATGGTACCAATAAAAAGTGCATTCCAGTGAAAATCACGGAGGGCTTCAAAATTCTGCCCGATAAGTGTCTTGCCAATTATCTTCCAGAACTCAGCGGTTTTCCCCTGCTCGCCCTTTTTCACGGAATTGTGCATATTTTTAACACCTTCAAGCAAAGCCGTGTATTTGTTGATGGTACCGCCTCTCTTAAGTTTCTCTGCCATCTGTTCGATCGTTTCAAAGAAGCTGTCCACGTCCACCATCCTGTTGATCGGAATGAAAGAACCGTCATTCTGGACGAATACGTAGGTAGCTGCTCCACAATGCTGGTGAGCGGTGAATCGTACCTGCGGGCGCCCGGTATATGCTTCAACAAGATCCGAGAAGGGGAGGACACAGGGAACCGGGTAGAAATCATCCTTTTTTAAGACTCCGCCAAGTTGTTTTTCTATTCCGTCCAGGACATCGGGTATCGTGACACGCAGTTTCCTGACGTCCTCGTCATTCGCTGCACCGGTAAATGCAATAGGCTGGAAGTTTATGCCCCTGATTACCGCGATATTTTTTACGGCAAAGCGGATGATATCACCAAGCTCATGATCATTCTTTCCATGGATGACTGTCGGGACAAGTACGACCCCAAGACCGACATCTTTAAGATTCTCGATTGCTTTCTCATGGATCGTTAAAAGCGGATTGGTTGCAGTGGTAACACCATCAAAGTGAAGATAGACGGTACTGAGTCCGGAATTTTTGAGCTTCTGGGCATAGCCTGGTTCCTGTGCGATTCTTACACCGTTTGACGCTATCTGCACCTGGGGAAAACCCATCTCTTTTGCCTTTTTAATGATCTCCACCAGATCTTCACGCATCGTAGGTTCACCACCGGAGAACTGCACCGCAGGAGCCGGCACAGGTTTTTGGTCGCGGAGAACCTGCATCATCATGACAATAGTGTCAAAATCCGGTTCGTATACAAAACCGCACGCACGGGCATTGGCAAAACAGAAATCGCAGTCAAGATTACAGCGGTTCGTGAGATCGATATTGGCAAGCAGGGTCTGCGAATGGTGATTATTGCACAATCCACATGAGGACGGGCAATTTTCGGGAGGAGCAATATTCTGGGGATTTGCAATGCCGGTCCCTACCTCACCAAAGCGTTCAAACCGGCGATATAATGCCGGATCTGACCAGTAGAGATTACGGAAATTTCCGTGCTCATTGCACGTGCTATGGAGCATGATCTTTCCCTCTTCTTCCACGATTTCTGCATCAATAGCAGAACGACATATGGGGCAAAGACTTCGTGTCTTTTTTATCAGCATGTATGTCCACCCGTTGCTCAGTTATTCAGGCTTGTCTTGTTTGAGTAACCTTAATGTTTGTGCCTGCTCTTTATTACAGGTATTGGAGTGCTATACTATTAGAATTAATTTTATCGTACTACCATTGCTGTCCGCGGTCTGGATTATGCTTCCCGCATACCTCCCGAATCCCGTTGCTGCTCTCTTCGGGGGAGGCACGCCTGTCGACGGTGGGAGGAACTTCTCTGATGGTAAGCGCATATTTGGCGATGGTAAAACATTCCGGGGCCTTTTCCTGGGAATTTTAGCCGGAATCGGGATAGGGTTACTGCAGATTTGGCTTTCAGGCGCATATGGACTGGAGAACTTCCCTGAGCATACCTTCGTGTCAGTCACTCTGCTTGCTACAGGAGCACTCTTCGGTGACTTATGCAAGAGCTTTTTCAAGCGAAGATTCGGGAAAGAAAGGGGCACGAAATGGCCTGTCGCCGATCAGTATGACTTTGTTGCAGGAGCATTGCTCCTGACCCTTATGGTCGATCCCTCGTGGATTCTGGCAAATATGACGCTTTCGGTATTTATTCTCATCCTGATTCTCACACCCGTCCTGCACCGCACTGTAAATATAATCGGTTATTACCTGGGTGTTAAGGAGGTACCATGGTGAACACTCTGGCAGATCTGCTTATTAGGAATAAAGCAATCGAATTTGGCGAGTTCACACTCGCCTCCGGCAAAAAGAGCCCTTACTATATAGATGTGAAATCTGCGGTGACCAACCCGGATCTCCTCTCTGAAATCGCATCGACCATCGCGCAAACGTATACATTCGAAGCAGTGGCTGGTGTTGCCGTCGGAGGCATCCCCCTGGCTGTTGCAACTGCAATTATTACAAAAAAACCTTATGCGATCATAAGGGCAGCAGAAAAGAGCCACGGGAAAAAAGAAGTCATCATCGGCAATGTCAAAGACAAGGATGTCCTGTTGGTTGAGGATGTCACTACTTCCGGTGGATCTGCTCTCTACGGAATTGCTGCCCTTCGTTCCGCGGGTGCCCGGGCTGATCGGGTGGTCACCGTGGTGGACCGCGAGCAGGGTGCCGAAGAGATGCTCAAACAACAGGGGGTCTGTCTCCTTCCGCTCATAAAAGTCAGCGAGATCTTAAAAAGAGTAAACCATTTTTATTGACAGCACAAGAGTATATGGCTATGAAAATACTTGTTGTAGGCGGAGGAGGAAGGGAACACGCAATAGTACGTGCTCTTGCCTGCAGCAATGATACTGAAATTTTTTCGGTAATGGCAAAGCAGAATCCCGGGATATCCGCTCTTGCCAGGGATACCAGGCTCTGCAGGGAAACCGATATATCGCGTATTATAGCCTATGCCCTGGAATCCGGCGCCGAGTACGCATTTATCGGTCCTGAATCACCACTTGAAGCAGGGATCGTGGATCAGCTGGAAGCGGTGAATATTAATTGCGTGGGGCCGACACAGGCAGCAGCCCGGATTGAGACAGATAAAGCGTTCTGTCGCGACATGATGGAGCTGTATAATATTGACGGGTGCCCGAAATATCGTGTCTTCCATAACCGTGCGGACGCAATTTCATTTATCTATGATCACGGGGGAGATCTCGCAATAAAACCTATCGGACTGACCGGGGGGAAGGGTGTACGGATCATGGGAGAACAGGTTGACCAGGAAGGAGCAGTTGCATACGTGAAATCACTTGCAGGGGGTGTTGTACTTGAGGAGCGCCTTATCGGGGAAGAGTTCACCCTCCAAGCGTTCGTTGACGGAAATCACCTTATTCCCATGCCACTCGTGCAGGATCATAAGCGTGCATTTGAGGGAGATACCGGACCAAACACCGGGGGTATGGGCTCCTATTCGATGCCTGATCATATGCTTCCGTTCGTCTCAGATGCGGACTATAAAAAAGCACTCGCTATCATGAAATCAACTGTTGCCGCCCTGGAGAGAACCGGACATCCCTATAAAGGAATACTCTATGGCCAGTTTATGAATACCGCCGGGGGGCCAAAGGTCATCGAATTCAATGCCCGGTTTGGGGATCCGGAGGCAATGAACGTCCTTCCCCTGTTGAGTTCAAACCTTGCGGACATAGTTATCGGGATTACAGAAGGATCACTTTCTGTGACAGACGTGACATTTGAGCAGAAAGCAACGGTATGTAAATATATTGTGCCATCAGGTTATCCGGATTCCCCTCATCCGGGCGATCCAATAACAATCAAATCCCCTGAGGGTGCCCTCGTGTATTATGCGAATGTTGGGGAGCAACAAGGTAGACTCTCAACCCTGACTTCACGAACTCTTGCATTCGTGGGCATTGGTCCGACCCTTGAAGAAGCAGAACGTATCGCGGAAAAATCAGCATCGGCGGTCACCGGGCGCGTACGCTACCGGCGTGATATCGGCACCCGGGCATTACTTGAACAGCGAATTAACCATATGAGGGAGTTACGATGAAGAAGGATTTTCTGTCGATTCTTGACATCAGCAAAGGTGAGCTCGAACAGATCCTCACAGAAGCGGAACGGCTAAAAACGTTAAGAAAAGAGGGTAAAGTTCACGAGCTCCTTCGCGGCAGGAATCTCGCCATGATCTTTGAGAAGTCCTCCACCCGGACACATATTTCGTTTGAGGTCGGTATGAATGAACTGGGAGGGCATGCCCTTTTTTTAAATGCCCGTGATATGCAGATCTGGCGGGGTGAAGAAATCCGTGATACTGCCCGGGCTGCTTCGCGGTATGTCTCCGCGCTCATGATCCGTGCGTATAAACATAGTACCATCGAGGAATTTGCACGACATGCTACAATTCCAGTGATTAACGGGCTCTCTGATCTCGAGCACCCATGTCAGCTGCTCGCCGATATCATGACAATCAGGGAGCATTTCGGCTCGACTCAGGATCTTCGGGTAGCCTGGGTCGGAGACGGGAACAATGTCTGTAACTCCCTGATTCTCTCAACCGTGCTGACAGGGATGAACGTCGTTGTTGCAACGCCGGAAGGGTATGAACCGGCAGAGGATGTCGTCAGGAAAGCACGGACACAAGGGGGGAAAGTAACACTTGTCAGGATGCCGGAAAAAGCCGTGAAGGGTGCAGACGTGATCATCACTGACACCTGGGTATCCATGGGTGATGACGATGAACGCGAAGTGCGCCTGAAAGTGTTTCACGACTATACGGTTGATGCAGAACTTATGCATCATGCTTCTCCTGATGCACGGGTACTCCATTGTCTCCCGGCGCACCGCGGCCAGGAGATCGCTGATGAAGTGATGGAAGGAGGACAAAGCCTTGTCTGGGATGAGGCAGAGAATCGGCTGCACGCACAGAAGGCGTTGCTGGTCCGGTTGCTTAAATAATTCGCTGATCGTATAAAGCAAAACACTCTATAAAGGAGAAAGGAGTGCCCACTTCACCTGTTCTTTGCGCATGTCACCGGAAATGTAACGTCTGTTCAAGGTGCTCTTCTTGTCTAAATTCTATAAAAACATCAAATGGGTCAATTTTGTCAATTTTTTCTGGATTATCCATCAGGTCTGAATTCTCTTGTTCAGATTAGTCATTGCACGGCTATAGTCTAGCCTATGGCTCTCTTTAAAGACGATTCTGGCCAGATTCGCGACATTTAGCAAATTTTTTTATGGCACGTAATAATTCTGTAGATTTTATAGCAATTCTTCAGATCCTTTGTCACTGATCTTTTTTGCTGGTACTCCGGCAATAGTTATTCCTGGTTCTAAAAAGGATTTGTTTACAACTGCATTTGCTCCGATTGCAATATTGTCCGCTATTTCAATCTCTCCAAATATTTTTGCACCGGGTCCGATGTATACATTATTACCAATTTTAGGAGCCTTTGCTGATGATCCAGCTTGCGTCCCTATATTAACACATGTATGAATCCGGCAATTCTTTCCGATTCGGGCCGCGCTATTAACAATTATCGTTCCCCGGTGCGCAATAGCTAAGCCAGGTCCAAAAACATTTGGGGGAACGGTAAAACCTAATTTTATCGAAAGACTGCGGAATCTCCACATTAAAAAAAAAATATAGGGTTTCCAGAAGGGACTGTTCCTGCAGTTGATAAAATATTCTATCTTTCGCAAGAGACGTTCAAATTTCCACCTTTGGTTGATAAAGATGGACGGCCACCATTTCTCAATTCCCAGTTGCACCCGGTCTGCTTCAAGGTAATAAAGATAATCGGTTTTTGATTGTATCACATTCAAATAATATGTTTTTTCTCGAATTTATCGCTATCGAGTTGAACAATTGTATAATTTTTTTAATCAATGTCGGAATATCAAAATTTCTTAAGATAATAATCTTCATGCAAAGTGCTATATTAATAAAAAACTATATTATTTAAATACAACCCCTTAATAAATCTCTAATTCGTTCTTTTTTTAATGATTCAGATGTAATATCTTTTGAAGACGATTTTGAGGGGATGTAACAAAGATTTAGTCCCTGTGAGTGAAAAGTGCTGCTATGGAGATTTAGACTTTTACAAAGCCAAATTATCTTTTTTGATCAATTCACAGTAGATGGTGTGTGTTTTTAAAAAAAGAATGATGCATATTCCCTCCAAAAATCTCCCCGCACTACCCGATTCCGATCCGGGCCGTACCGCGTTTGTACGCACTGGACCGGATCTATACTAATCCGGGCATAATTTGTGCAGCATTTTGTCAAATAATGTAAGGCAAGCGCTCGGTCGAACTAGTTGGTTCTGGTAAATTTAAATACTGAACTATGCTTGATTGATTATTATCATGACCTGGAATTTCTGCATACTGAGAACTGCAGTACAGTCAAATGAACATCTTTTTTGGAACTCAGCGAACTCGATTGAACATGTTGGCGAGAAAGAAGTATGCAGGACATCGTTGGTGCAGACGGGCACCGGAAAGGATGTTCAGAAATGACTACTCTTATGGGTATCCCAAAGAGTGTTGGGAATATGATCTTCCCTTCGATGAATGCCGGAACCACGTATCCGGGCTGGTTGAATTTCACCAAAGCCGTATATCAAATATAAAGTAAATGAGTATAGTGAAATGATATGTATACAGAGGAAGATCTAATAAAAAAAAATTTAACTTACCGGCATAAAAAAATGATAAAGAATTTTTTAAGTGAATTATTGAGGACAAATGGTATTAACAATTAAAACACTGGACAACACACATGAAGAAGCCTGGGATGAGGTAGTATATTCATCATCCGCTGGAACAATTTTTCATACGGTTACGTGGCTCAGACTCGCAGAGGAACAGTCAGGTGCTGAGTTTCATCCGTTAATGTTTTACAAAGGAAATGAGCTTGTCGCAATTTATCCACTTTTTATCACAAAACAAGATCGTATCAAAAAAGCATTATCTCCCCCACCGAAGTCCTATATGTTGTACCTGGGACCCGTGATAGCACACTATGAGTCCTTAAAACAGGATAAAAAGGAGAGTCAGTACATCGAGATCCAGCAGGAGACCGACAACTACATCTTCAAAATAAAAGGGTGTAAATATGCAAGAGTCAGGACTTCTCCCGGGTTATACGACTCCCGGCCCCTACGATGGTCCGGATATACCGTGGATCCACACTTTACCTATCGAATTGACTTAACCAGGGGAATAGGTACGGTTTGGGAACAGTTTGATAAATCGGTGAGAAGGATGATTTCCCAAGCCCAACAGGGCGGTATAACCGTGAGAAACGGCGATGAAAAGGATCTGGAATTTATTCATGATTCTTTGTATAACAGATATATTGAACAAGGTCTTACCGCAACAGATCATAAAAAATATTTACGGAACATCTACCAAAAATTTTACCCGGACAACCTGAAAATTTTTGTCGCAGAATATAAGGGTCAGAAAGTCTCGGGCTGTTTCTATCTTTGTTTTAAAAATATTCTGTATTTTTGGGTAGGTTTGTCTAAAACCGATTTGGCCGGAATCTCCCCCAATGATCTGGTTCAATGGGAGGCAATCAAATGGGCACAATCAAACGGTCTGAAATATTTTGAACTGATGGATGAGGGTGTTGATCCCCGCCTGAGACATTTCAAATCGAAGTATAACCCGGATCTGGTCATCTGGTACAAAGCAACAAAGTCTACATCACTAATGTACAAAATGGGAAAGATGATCTCTCAATTAAGAACAAAATAAAAGCGTTCATCAATTTTTTTCATATGCTTCTGTGAAATAATATTTTGTATTGTTAAAAATTTCGTACCTAAATGATGCAGAAAATCACGCAAATCACCGGCGTATATCATAAAAATAGTTCTCTGGTGCCGGAGAATCTTTTAAAAAATTATCATTTCTGGATAAATGTACGCAATTGTTCTAACATATACTTTTCAACCTGTTTTACAACCTCGAGTTTCCCACGGAATGCAAGCAGCTCCCGCTCATCTCCCTCCATATTGGCAAACTTGATTTTTTCCTTGCGTTCAACCACCGTTACATCGAATTTGGTGGGGATTTCCACGATTAACTTCTGGGGCACCCCGGGGGGAATGAGGACATCATACAGGGGTTCTTCTTGTTTTTCATCTGCCATATCTGTTCACCACTATCATTTACCTATCTTGATCCGCCGCCTCATAATACATGGGCCCCCGCGGACGCCCCCAATCGGATTTTTAGGCTTCCCAAGCGAGTTCATGCAGCGCCCCATCAGTGCCGCGCCCCGGGCAAGCCCGTCATCGACAAAAACAAGGTGGTCAATAGGGTCATCGAAAAGGTTACGCTCGATAATCCCCTCAAGGATATATTCCGGTTTCCGGCCCGAGATTGCCGCCCGGCCGGTGAACCCAATCGACGAATTTTTTAACACAAGATTCTGTTCTGTCGCAACATCGATCAACCGCAATGCCATTTTTGCGCAGACGCGATCGACGATTTCATTGAGAGTTGCAAGATTATATTTTTTATGGATTTCAAATCCGATGGCAACCAGCTCATTCAGTTCACTGCTGTTCACTCCGCAGTCACACCCGATCATTGCGATACCGGATTCCTTGGCGAGCCGGGCGTTGACAGGCACACGCCCGAACCGGTCGCGTTCCGGCGGCACAATACGGATATCGATGTATTTGTGACAACGCTCAACATACTCATCGATGACCTTACGGTTACCTCCGCTGAATAACCCTCCGGTCACGCTATGTTCACCGAAAATATCCAGAGCGGTTCCCGTCCGCTCGTGCACAAGACCGGTTCCCCTGACAAGTGCATCCGGGATCGCACCAGCCAGCCCACAGAAATTACCCACGGTTTTTGCAAACGGGTTTGGGCTGTCAACCGGTACATCACTGGTTATGCGTCCGTCAAGGGTTGTTCCAAAATCAATAGAAACACAGGGGTTGCGAAAGTCAACCGGTGTCCATTTTGCCCCCTCTTTTATTCCTGCCATCGCAAGCTCTCCCTCCATTTCGTTGGCGACCATCTCAACACCGGTCGAACCCACAGGAGGAATCACCCCGGCAACCGCTCCGACAAATACAACCTTGTCGGCAAAGCTGAACGGCTGAAGTTTTTGTGACTGGTTCTCCTTTGACATGGGAGGTGTCATCTTACGGGGCGGGACACCAGCGATCAGACATCCGTTTGCAAGGGCGATGACAAAATCACCTATCTGGTCGGGTGATTCCATCTCGGCAACGACTCCCGTGCTGCGGACAACAAAATCAAGGTCTTTTATCACATCAAGATGTGCGTCTTTGTGGCTCTGGAGCAGCGTATCCCTGACAAGCTCGGTGACTGCTTCACGGGTGAGCTCAGTCCCGTCAAGCGTTGCGCCAAATATTGTCTCACCCGGTTTTGGAGGGCGGATGTCACGGCTCATGCTTACCGTCTTATTGATGACGTAAGACATCCCGGTTTCAAGATTCACTCCGGTCAGGATACACTTGGTGGTAGTATTTCCCATTTCAACTGAGGCAACGATAAAATATGGTTTGTTTTTATATTCGGGAACCTGCATTCCGGGACCATGCGCAATCTGAGGGGGGGGAGGGCTTTCGACAATATGCGGTTTTGGCTTTGTAAAGCGGGAAAAAAAACTGGCGCACATTAGTATTCGTTTCTTCATTGTCAATCCATATAATTTTCTATTTTACGTCATGCGATATTCTGATTTCCGGATACTGACATAAAACCATCAATTTCCTGAGAGTATTATTAAAAACTGAAAGGATACTGTCGTCTGTTTTGGAGATTAATCTTGGTGATGAGCCCGTCGTAGGGAGCTCCCATCATAAATGTAATATAGAAAGTGTTATAATTAAACAATCACCTAAAAATTTTATAATAAATATTTTTGCAGGAAATATCCATGATCTCCGTATTACTTGTAGAAGACGAACCTGAAGTGCTGGAGCTTACAAGACTTTTTCTTGAGAGGGACACAGAACTGTCTGTCGATGCATGCCTTTCGGTTAAGGAAGCACTTCGGAAACTAAACCACAAGATCTACAATGTTATTGTTTCTGACTATGTCATGCCAGAAATCAACGGGATCCAGTTGTTGAAAACCCTGAAATTTCAGGGAATTGATACCCCGCTCATCATCTTTACCGGCAAGGGCGGAGAGGAGATTGCCATAGAGGCATTGAATTCCGGTGCCGCCTTTTATCTGCAAAAGAGTGAAAATCCCCGGTTCCAGTTTGCGAAATTAAGAAAAATGATTTATGAAGCCGCCCTCAAGCAAAGGACTGAGGAAATATATCGTGAAAATAATATATGCGTGGTAATTCCCGCATTTAACGAAGAAAAACTTATCGGACCCACCCTAAATTCGGTCCCTGATTATATCTTCAGGATTTATGCTATTGACGATGCGTCTACTGATCGGACTCCGGAGATTATCCGAGAATATACGGAAAAAGATACCAGGATCAAGTATATCCGGCATGAGAAAAATAAAGGTGTGGGTGCATCGATTACATCGGGATATCGTGAAGCCCTCAAGGAGGGTATGGACATCGCAGTGGTGATGGCCGGGGATAATCAGATGGATCCTGCATTCCTTCCGGAGTTTCTCGATCCGCTAATTAAAAGGCGGGCTGACTATGCGGTGGGAAACCGCCTTCAAAGCACTGAATATAGAAAAGGAATGACCCAATGGAGATTTTTTGGTAATGCACTCCTTACCCTGCTCACAAAGATCGCAAGCGGATACTGGCAGCTGATGGATCCGCAGAATGGTTATACTGCGATTTCAAGGAGAGCACTTGAACGCATCGATCCGAATAATATATATCCCCGGTACGGGTATTGCAATGATATTCTGGTAAGACTGAATACCTACAGTTTCAAGGCAGTAAATGTCAATCACCCCGCCCGATATAATATTGGGGAGATATCAGGCATCAGATATCGTACGTATATTCTCAGGCTCTCCAGGCTCCTTTTCAAAGATTTTCTCTGGCGTCTGAAAGAAAAATATATTATCCTCAATTTTCATCCGCTTGTGTTCTTCTACTTTTTCGGAACATTAAGCATCATCACGAGCTTTTTTTTAGGTATTTATGCACTCTACGGTAAGATATTTGATATGCAGCCGTTATTTATCCGGGCTACACTTACGCTGATTCTCTTGTTTATAGGTTCGATGTTTATACTCTTTGCAATGCTCTTTGATATGGAACAGGAAAGGAATATCGGGATGTTCTAATTCTCCCTTTTTTTATATCAACGACAAATTATAGGTAATGATTTATTTGCCCGGAAGGTGACTTGCGCACTTTGCTGTATGTAAAATCCTGAGCCAAAGCAAAACCTATACGAAGGTGATCTTTGTACCAGATGCGAAAATGTTGACAATTGCCATAAATGATACCACCTAAACAATCTTCTCTGCAGGTATTACACGGATTATCATTCATAATTCCTCCTTTTTCATCAAGTGTTATATATTCATACCATCCTTTGGGTTATGGCTTGGAACTAATCGTTCATCAGAGGTCATAAACGATTGGTACATAAGAAAGACTACTTGAATACTATTTAAAATCATGTATTAATGATTTGCAATAATGCATTACATAATGGTAATGTATTAATAATAATGATACAAAGTGATTAAAAAAAGATATATAAGATGGGTCTAAAGACAGGGAAGATCAGATGGAAGAATTAAACCGGATTCGCATGATATTAATGAATAATCCGAAAGGATTAACCATTGAAGAAATTGCAAAAAAATTACCGTTAAACAGGACATCTACTGCTAAATATCTCAATACTCTTCTGATATCCGGTCAGGCAGAAATGAGGACGTTCGGCCGTGCCAAGGTCTTCACACTCTCCCAACGTGTTCCATTATCGCAAATGCTGAACCTTTCATCAGATCTGCTTCTTGTCCTTGACCAGCATCTTATGATAAATCAGGTAAATGAACCTTTTATCAGATTATTTGATTTTTCACGCGAGGCACTTATCGGTGTACCTGTCAACCGATCTCCTTTTGCACCCTATATTTCCGATACTCTTTTATCTCTCATTACTGAAACAGCACGGGGAACTGAACAATCCAAAATGGATCTTATTGAGGTCAACGGAAAGAAATATTTTTTTAAAATCAAGATGATCCCCATTGTTTTTGATCAGGGGGGGCAGGGACTTGCGGTAATTTTTGAAGATATCACTGAACTCAAAAATTACCAGCAGCACCTTGAGAAGATTGTTGAGGAACGAACTCTAGAGTTAAAAATTACCAATGAGAAGCTGGTAAAAGAAATAAAAGAGCACCGGAAATCCAGAATAATACTGGAACAAAATGAGAGAAAATACCGCGAGCTTGTCGAAAATGCTAATAGCATTATCCTCCGGACTGATAATTCAGGTAACATCCTGTTTTTCAATGAATTTGCGGAGAACTTTTTTGGATTCTCTGAACACGAGATACTGGGAAGAAATATTATCGGTTCCATTCTTCCTTTCCCGGATATTTCTGGTGACAATGCATCTGATGTGATCCAGAAGTTTTTGAAACCTGCAGTTTCCACGACCTGTAATGAGATTGAAAGCATCCGGAAAAATGGAGAGAGGATCTGGATTGCATGGAACAGTAAGGCAGTTCCGGACGCACAGGGAAATCTGTCTGAATTTCTTGCTGTGGGGATGGATATAACTGAACGTCGGCAGATTGAGAATGCACTCCACCAGGTTAATGCAAAACTGAACCTGGTGAGCAGTATAGCACGTCATGATATTCTCAACAGACTGACCGTCATTTATGGGATTATATCACTCTTACAGGAAGGGATTCAGGATACCGTCCATCGGGCATATCTGAAAAAAGCGGAAGAAGCAGCAATTGCCATCAAACGCCAGATTGAATTCACCGGTGATTACAAAAATATGGGTATAGAAAAGGCTGATTGGCAAAACGTCAATAATTCACTGAGGCAATCGGTGGAGAACGTCGATCTCAAAGATATAGCCATGGATCTTGATACTGATAATCTGGAGATTTTTGCTGATCCGTGGCTGAAAAAAGTTTTTTTTAACCTGATTGGCAATACTCTGCAGCACGGGCAAACAGCAACAAAAATCGTGGTTTCCTATCGTGAATCGGATTCAGGAATAGATATTATATTCCAAGATGATGGTGTTGGAATTCCGTACGATGAAAAAGAGAAGATATTTGACCGGGGTTATGGAAAAAATCACGGGTACGGTTTATTCATGGCCCGTGAAATCCTTGCCATTACCGGACTTACCATAAAGGAAAGCGGTGAACCGGGTAAAGGGGCACGGTTTGAAATCAAGGTTCCAAAGCGGGTTTATCGTATTAAATAAAAGAACCATATATCTCAATTCATGAGTGATATCCGGCTCCCTCTGTTTTAGAAGGCAAGAGATTGGGTCCTTTAATTCACCATAAGGACAGAGATATGATACAATAAAGTCCCATTAATCATTCGTCTCACAACCCTTCTTAACGAGTTCAATACATGAATCCTTGCGAGCTTCGGAAATTAAAAGACTGTTTACGAATATTATGACAAAATATTAACCATTATGTGAAAAAATGGAATATATGAATATATGATAAAATTCAGAAGTAGTATTGAAATGCGTAAACCCCCGTGAAATTCCTGAATTCTGGAGGAAAAATGAAAAAGTTTGATACTGGCGAACTGACGAGAGCTGATTTCTCACAATGGGATACGCTCGTCGATCATTCGCCGCACGGAACCATGTTCCATAGAACCAGCTGGCTGGAGGCATGTGCCCGGTCTTTAGGAAAAAAGCTAAAAATCTTCGGGTGTTTCCAAGACGGTCTCCTCATTGGAGGGTGCTCCCTTTTCGTCGAACTGAAGTGGGGTGTCGTTCCTGTTGCCAGATCCATCTGTACCATGACCCCTTATGGGGGTTTAGTTTTTTCCCCCTCTCCTAGTAAAGGAGTTCATAAGCAGGAATCATTTTCCAGACAAATTGCCAGCTCCCTGATTCAGGAGTTTAAAAAAGAACATTATTTTTCCATCAGTATCCTGAATTCCCCGCAATTTCTTGATATAAGACCATTTACTTCGAATGGCTGGATCTCAAGTGTTTTTTGTACATATTATATCAATCTCGGAAATAATCTCGAATCCCACGCAGATTCTTTGGTGAAACAAAATATCCGGAAAGCAGAAAAGAACCGGATCAGTATTGAGCCTTTTTCTGACATTTCACGATACTATGCTCTTCTTTGTGAGACATATGCTCGGAAGAATAAGAAACCACCATGCTCAAAGCATCTTATCACGGAGTTATTTTCAGTCATAAAGAATCAGAATTGCGGTGAGATGGTGATGGCGAAAACACGGGATGATGAGACGGCCTGTGCAGAGATTGTTACCTGGGATAACCAGCAGGCATATACCTGGTCGGCAGCCTCCGATTCAAGATATTTTAATTCAGGTGCTCCATCTCTCCTCCGTTTCGACGATTTGAAGAGAATACGGGCAAAAGGCATTCCGATGATAAATATGATGACGGGAAATGTTCCTGAGTTATCAAATTTCACCGCACACTTTAATCCAGCACTTGTGTATTACTATCAAATCAGCAATCGTATGTTTGATGATATCCTATTCATGAAAATGTAAATAATTCAGAAATTGCCCAAAATCACGAGACTCTTGGAAGAAATTGAAATATTTATAGAGATTGGTTACATTTCAGCACCTTGCTAATAATTTATAGCTTAGATGGCGTTCTGATGAAAAAATTGCTGGAGCAGGTACACACTTTTTTACCGTTCTTCACGGAAGATTGATCGGTTCTTCGGTATAGTACAACTGATTCTACCCGATTACATTCCTTGACATATAAACATGACCATATCCGAAAAATACGCAATTTGGATACCCCCTCTCTGAAAACTGGAGTGAAGGAAGATTTGAATATGTTATGATCTACCCATACTTTTTTTCTTGGAAAGATCGGATACTAACAGGATATAGATTTGTTGACTCAAACGTATCATGACATATCTTGTATTCACATCGTGCAAATTGATCTGGAACGGGGGGGTACCGGCGTAGGAATCCCATATAAAAATGATTGGTTTTTTTTACCACGATTTACTTTAAATCTATTGGTCCTTCAGCATAGAGTGTCAGATTGGATCCGATCACACCTTCGTGGTCAGCAACGTAACTACCTACCATATTATTCGTCATATATATATGACCATACCCGGCAGGTCCTTTCTGGAAAACGGGGGAATCGGAATTTTTGAATATGTTATGATCTATCCATGCCCCTTTTTCCGGTATGGCACGGATCCCTATTGAGTACAGCTCTGTTAACTCGAAGGTATTATGGTGTATTTTATATTCATACCCTG